>CAWFSD010000005.1:0-19479 GCA_963818245.1 uncultured Planctomycetota bacterium | reverse complement strand
ACGCGCACGCGCAGATCGACCAGGGCGGCACCGTCGCCTACCCCCTGGGCAAGGCCAAGCGCATCCACGGGGTGCTGCTCATCCAGGACGGCAAGACCGACGTCGGCCAGCTGCTGGCGGACATCTTCCTGCAGTGGTGCGCGATGGCGGAGTTCGTCCGCATCGAGAAGGCCGAGCTGATCGACGAGAACTTCCAGCTGCGCGAGGAGATCAAGCAGCAGTTCTCGGACAAGAACATCATCGCCGTGTCGGGCGGCTTCCGGCGCATCATCGACAACGCCAAGCGCGTCGCCTCGTCGACCGCCACGGTGCTGATCCACGGCGAGACCGGCACCGGCAAGGAGCTGATCGCGCGCGTCATCCACGAGAACTCCAACCGCGCCAACGGCCCGTTCGTGCCGATCAACTGCGGCGCGCTCTCCGAGTCGCTGCTCGAGTCCGAGCTGTTCGGCCACGTGAAGGGCGCGTTCACCGGCGCCGTCAACGACCGCAAGGGCAGGTTCGAAGCGGCCAACGGCGGCACCATCTTCCTCGACGAGATCGGCGAGGTCAGCCCGGCCATGCAGGTGCGCCTGCTGCGCGTGCTGCAGGAGATGGAGGTCGAGCGCGTCGGCGACAACCGCGTGCGCAAGCTCGACGTGCGCGTGGTCGCGGCGACCAACCGCGTGCTGGAGGACGAGGTCCAGAAGGGGACCTTCCGCGCCGACCTCTACTACCGCCTGAACGTCGTCTACCTGCACATCCCGCCGCTGCGCCAGCGCCCCGAGGACATCCCGCACCTGGTCGAGCACTTCCTCAACACCTACTGCGCGCGCAACTGCAAGTACATCGACTCGATCTCGCGCGAGGTCATCGAGATCCTCACCAAGTACCCGTGGCCCGGCAACGTGCGCGAGCTCGAGAACTGCATCGAGAAGCTGGTGGTGATGGTGCCCGGCCGCGAGGTCACCCCCGACCTGCTGCCGATGTCGGTGATGGCCTACGACCCGCACCAGGAGGCCGACCAGGCCCAGGGTGTGGCGAGCTTCGAGGCGCGGCTGAAGAGCTTCATGCAGACCGAGACCCACACCTGCATCGAGCGCGGCGGCAACGACCTCTACGACTCCGTGCGCAACAAGTGGGAGCGCTACCTGTTCGAGGCGGTGCTCAACGCCTGCAGCAACAACAAGAGCAAGGCCGCGCAGATCCTCGGCATCACCCGCAACACGCTCAACACCCGGCTCAAGGAGCTGTGCGACGTGAAGCGCGAGTGGACGGTGGACTGACCGGGACGGGGCCCTGCCGGGCCACGGCCGCAGCCGGGACTTCCTGATCCGCTCAGGCCCCTTATCCTCCGCCCGCCATGCCCACCCTGCACCCCGTCGATGTCTCCGGCCGCAGCGGCGGCGACGGGACGGATGGCCGCAGTCCGGGCGGTGAGGCCGGTCGGGCCAGCGACGGTGCGCGCGGCGGCGATGGCCGGCCCGGCGGCGGCGGCGCCGACGCCGGGCGCATCGCGGCCACCCTGGCGGTGGTCGGCGGGACGGTGGTCCTGCGCGGCGAGGCGGAGGCCGGCGCGGGAACCCGCCCAGCCGAGGTGGCGTTCCCGCTGACGGCGGATGACGTCATCGCCCTGCGCGCCCGCGGCGGCGACGGTGGGCGCGGCGGCGACGCGGGCGATGGCCAGGACGGCGGCCGCGGCCACGCCGGCGCCGACGCCACGCGCTTCAGCGATGGCGACGATGGCGGCCCGGGTGGCGACGGCGGCGACGCCGGCGAGCCGGCCGATGGCGGCGCGGCCGGGCGCGGCGGGGCCATCGCGCTGACGCTCGACGAGCACGACATGCACGCGCTGATGGCGCTGGCGATCGACCTGTCGGCAGGCCGGCCCGGGGCGGGCGGGCGCGGGGGGCATGGCGGCGCAGGCGGGCCGGGCGGACCCGGCGGTTCGGGCTACAGCTGGACGGAATCCTACGACGACACCGAAACCTGCACCGACAGCAACGGCAACACCTCCACGCGCACCGTCACCCGCACCACCAGCCACCACAATTCCGGCGGTTCGCACGGGCCGGCGGGCGCGCCGGGCCGGCCGAGCCGCCGCCGGGCCACGCCGGGCGCGGCGGCGCCCGCCGGCAGCCTGGCGATCACCATCGACCACGGCGGGCGCCAGGTCACCTACGCCGGGATCTACGACCTGGAGCTGCTCGCCTGCACCTTCGCGCCGGTCGATGAGCGCCTGTTCCCCGGCGACTGCTTCGAACCCGGCCAGCGCGTGCGCATCGCCACCCTCGAGCTGCGCAACCGCGGCGCGATGCCGACCCCCATCCACCAGGACATCACCGTCCAGGTCGCCGGCGCGCCGGGCGTGCAACCGCTCTCCGGCGCGGCGATCCCGCGCGCCATCCCGCCGGGCGGGCAGGTGCGCCTGGTGGATCCCGGCATCACCTGCCGGCTCGCCGACCTGCGCGGTGCGGCGGCCGAGCCCTTCGCCGGCGCGGGCGAGGTCACCCTGGTCGCGGTGGTGGGCGGCATCGGCCGGCGCTTCGCCGACACCTGCGTGCGGGAGTTCACCCTGCGCTCCCCGGTGGTCCTCGACGAACCCGAGCTCTACACCTCCCTCGGTCCGGGCGAGCGCACGCTGTGGAGCTGGACGGTGCGCAACCAGGCGCTGCTGCCGTTCGGCGCCGCGTCCCCGCTGGGGCGCGCCCTGGCCACCGCCATCCACGATCCGGGCGGCGACTGCCCGGCCGGGCTGGTGGTGGTCGAGCGCGATGGGCGGGCGCTCGACCGCGCGCGACCCTGCGCGGACGCCATCCCCCTGCTCGCTCCGGGCGCGAGCGCGACCCTGCGCGCGACCTTCGCCTTCGCGGCGGCGGCCAAGCCCTTCACCGGGCGGGCGGTCGAGGTCGCCTTCAGCGCCGGTGGGCGCGACGGCGGCGGGCCGCAGGTGCTGCAGCGCCGCGCCGCCCTGGTCAAGGTCGCGCCGCTGTACCGCAAGACCCCCGAGGCCGCGGTGCTGCTGATCACCAACCACGGCACCACCGTCGACGAGGTCGACGCGTGGCTGGCGTTCCTCACCGCGCTCGGCCTGGAGGCCAACGTCTTCGACCTGTCGCACGCCGGGTCCGTCGACCTCGACCGCGCCTGGTCGCCGACCCAGACGCTGCGCGAGGAGTGGCGCGGGCGCACCGTGGTCGCGCTGAACAACCTGTTCAGCGGCCCGGCCGGCGAGCAGTCCGCGGCCGACTACCTGTTCGACCGCCAGGTGCTGGGCAGCATGCTCGACGACGACATCGGCTGGTACGCGCCCGGGCGCGGCCGGCCGCTGATCACCGCCGGGGCGCTGCTCAGCGCGCGCCGCCGCTCGCGCCGCCCGCTCGAGGTGTGGAGCGGCCACGCCGGCGCGCCGGCCGCGGTGCGCGCGCGCATCGCCGACGAGGAGGCGGTGCTGCTGCACGTCGCGCGCCGCCGCTGGTTCCACCTGCAGGTCGACGCCGGGCCACCTCGAGGGCGTCGCCCGGCGCATCATCGCCGAACTCTCGTTCCACGACCCGGCGCGGCGCTACGTGGTGGTGCACGACTACGCGCCGGTGCGCGCGGCGCGCGCCTTCTGGTCGTCGACCTGGGACCTGGGCACGATCACCGTGTCGCCGGTGCCGGGCCCGGGCACCGCCGGCGCGGTGCACCTCGACCTGGCGGACGGGAAGGTGCACGACGCCGCCACGGTCGGCGGGCGCGCCAACCGCGCGGCCTTCATCCTCGCCCTGCCCTTCGCCGAGAAGCTGCGCCTGTTCTGCGCGCTGGTGGTGGCGGGCTACAACTTCGACCTGGTGCCCGGAGCGGCGCGAGCTGGCGATGGCCTACGCCGACGCCCTGGTCGCCGACTGCGCGGTGGAGCAGGAGGCGGTGCGCCGCGACGCGCGCCGCCTGCGCACCTGGCGCTTCTCCCGCCTGTTCGTGGCGGGCGAGCGCGTGTGGTGCGAGCGCCTGCGCCTGCTCTGCACCAGCGGCTTCATCGCCTCGGTGCCGGCCGGCAGCGAGCGCGGGCGCATCCTCGCCGACCTCATCGGCCGCCTGCACGCCGTCATCGACGCCTGGCAGCCGTGGTGGGCGAACCTCTTCCCGGGCCTGCGCGCCGGCGAGATCACCGGCCAGGGCCGCGCCCTGCTGCGCGGCCTGACGCGCACCGCCTTCGGCCAGGAGCGCCGCCTGTTCGTGATGCCCGGCGAACCCGAGGGCGACCCGCGCACCAACCTCGCCCAGGCCTCGGCCCTGATCGCGCAGCCCCGCCGCGACCGCGCGCGCCGGCGCCGCGCCGACGCGGAGCGCAGCAGCCGGCCGACGACCGCGGGCCTCCTCGCCGCGCTGTGCCCGGAGCTGCCCATCACCGCACTGTCCCTGCTGCGCCTGCTCGGCCCCGACGAAGCGCGCGTGATCAGCGCCACGCGCCGCGAGCAGGCGAGCGCCGCCCAGGACGCGGAGGACGAGGCCACGCGCGCGCGCAGCACCGCGCACGAGGGCGCGCAGCGGCGGCTGGTTTCGGGGAGCGGCAGGAGGCACCTGCGCAGCCGGAGTCCGGACAGCGCCTGAGGTCGCATGCGGGCGAGCGGCCCGCGGTCCCAGGGGAGGATCGGCCCGGGCCCTGAGCAAGAGCCTGCCCCTGAAGATTTCCGGCCTCGCGCGCCAGCGCCTCGGCCTCGCGCCCCGCGCCTAATTCTTCTTCCCATCCGTCCGCGTCGCCCGCTGCTCCTTGCGCCAGCGCGCGATCGCCTCGTGGTCGCCGGACAGCAGCGCCTGCGGCACTTCCAGGTCGCGGAATTCGCGGGGCCGGGTGTAGCAGGGGTGGTCGAGGTCGCCGGCGCCGGCGAAGCTGTCGCTGACCGCGCTCTCCTCGTTGCCGAGCGCGCCGGGCTGCAGGCGCGTGACGGCGTCGACCAGGACCAGGGCGGCGAGCTCGCCACCCGAGATCACCAGGTCGCCGATCGAGAAGGGCTCGGGCCGGTAGAGCTCGACGATGCGCTCGTCGATGCCTTCATAGTGGCCGCACAGCACGATCAGGTGCTGCTCCTGGGCGAGGGCGGCGATGCGCCCCTGGTCGAGGCGGCGGCCTTGCGGCGAGGTGAGCAGCACGCGCGGCGCCGCGCTCTGCGCCAGCAGGTGGTCCATGGCCCCCGCCAGCGGCGGCGCCATCATCACCATGCCCGGCCCCCCGCCGAACGGCCGGTCATCCACCTTGCGGTGCCGCCCGCCCGCCCACGCGCGCGGATCGACCGCCTCGACCGCGATCAGCCCGCGCCGCCGCGCCCGCCCGACGATGCTGGCATCGAGATACCCCGGCAGACCTCGGGGAACAGCGTGACGAGATCGATGCGCATCGGTGACCAGGGAGGGAAGGAGTGGAGGCAGGAGTTGCGAGTTGCGAGATGCGAGTTGCGAGCGAGGACGAGGGCGAGGAAAGGGGACGAGAACCCTTCGTGCGCTTGGAGCAGCGACCAGGGAATGTACCCCACCGCCCACGCAGGTTGGCAAGGATACCGTGCCGCACACGTAACAAAGGGAGACGGTCTCGGGTCCGGGGTCCACGCACGACTCTCGGCTTCATACTTCCGATCGGCGGAATCTGCGAACATTGCGGACCCTCCCCTCTGAGCATGCGCCGATGTCGCAATTCCGCGGTTTTATCGAGAGAATGCGACCGCCCACGCGTCGTGGCCAAGGTGAGGTGCGGGTGACGGGGTCTCAGGATCGACAATCCCAGAATCGCACAGCTCGCAACCCGCACCCCGCGATCACCAATCCTCCACCCTCGTCCTCGTCGCGAAATACACCTCCGCCACCCCCGCATGGCGCAGCGCGTCCACCACCTCGACGACCCGCCCGTGGCGCGCCTGCGCGTCCGCGAGCACGGTGGCCCGGGTGGCGCCGCCGACCACGCTGGGGAGCTCCTTGAGTTGGAGCGCCCGGCCGCGGCAGGTGAGGGCGCCCCCGGCGTCGACGACCAGCTCCAGCGATACCGGCGTGGCCGCATCGGCGGTGCCGGCGGCGGGCAGGGCCACCGGCAGGCTGCGCATCTCGATGGTCTGGCTGGTGAGCACGAAGAACACCACCAGCACCAGCGCGATGTCGACCAGCGAAGTGAAGTCGAGGGTGCCGCGCTGGCGGGAGTGGCGGCGGCGCAGCATCAGCCCGCCGCCGGGCGTACGGCGCCGACGAAGGCCGGCAGGTCGGTCGCGCCGCTCTCGAGCTCGTCGATCAGGCGGTTGCTGAGCCCCGAGAGCAGGCTGTAGGCGATGTACGAGGTGATCGCCACGACCAGGCCGGCGACGGTGGCGCCCAGCGCCTGGCCGATGCCCGCCGCGACCGCGCCGGTGGCGAGCGCGGCCGCCGGGCTGGCGGCCGCGCCGGCGCTGCCGCCGACGTGCTGGAAGACCTCCATCAGACCGACCACGGTGCCCATCAGCCCCAGCCACGGCGCGACCTGCGCGGCGATCTGGATCACGCCCAGGCCGCGCTCGATGCCGGCGACCTCGCGCTGCGCGCAGGTGCGCGCGGCCAGGCGCATGGTCTCGGCCCCGCGCTCCTCGGCGAGCAGCCCGGCGCGCAGCACCCGCGTCATGGCGTCGCCGCCCGACAACCCGGCCAGGGCCTGGGCGGGACCGGCGCGCAGCAGCGCGTCGTTGCAGGCGTCGCGCACCGCGGCGAAGCGCCGGCGCAGCGGCAGCAGGCGCCAGGCGCGCTCGATGGCGATGGTCAGCGCGGCGAGCGAGACCAGGGCGATGAGCGCCACGGTCAGGCCGCCGTGCTCGATGATCTGACGCAGGACGGCGATCATGGCCACGGGCTCCTGAGGCGATGCTGGGGACGCCCGGGGGGCGGCGGCGTGCCGACCCGGCGTCCTGTGCGGCAGCGTTGGGCGCCATCCGGAAATGCTCCACATTTCCAGGCGGGGGACCCGGTCGTGGGCGCGACCGTCAGGTACGCCGGTACCCGGCTGCGCCGGGCCGGCGCCCGGACCGCCCGCGACTGGCCCTGGGACTCGTGCGATTGATTCCGGTCGCGCCTTGGTCTAGAGTCCGGCATGGTCGAAAGCCCGTCATCGTCAGGCATCATCACGGGCGAACTGGTCCCGGTGCTGGTGGGCACCGCCGGGCTGGTCGATGGGGAGTGCTTCCTGCTCGACAAGGGCATCGACGTGATCATCGGGCGGAGCCGCTCCTGCGACATCAGTCTGCGGCGCACCACCGCCTACCTCAAGACCCCACCCCTGGCGCGCGACGGCGACCACGACTTCAACACCGTCAGCCGCCGCCACCTGCGCATCCAGGTCACCGGCACCATCGCGGCGATCAACGACCTCTCGACCAACGGCACCTTCTTCAACGGCGAGCCGATGCGCGAGCCGCAGCGCGTCGACCTGAGCCACGGCAGCTGCAACCTGCGCCTGGGCACGCGCGAGTGCTTCCAACTCGCCCTGCTGCCCAAGGACGACCCCAGGGTCCGCGACCTGCAGCCGGTCAGCAGCATGGCCAAGGAAGCGGAGACCGATCCACGCGAATTGTGAGCGGCGGACGGCTGGCAGCGGATAGCGGATAGCCATCACGCGGTATCGCGCATCGTTTGGAATGCCTCTCCTCACGCGGTGTATCGCTGGATCGTTCCGGTTCGGACCGTCACCGGCCAGCCGCCAGCCGCCAGCCCCGCTCAATTGGCCCGGCGTGTGCGTTCCTGCTCCTCTCGGAGGACCGTCATGCAATCGGCCACGCTGCCTGAGATCATCGTCCCGCGCGCCCCCGAGCCCCCCCGCACCGCGGCGCGCTCCGACCAGTCCGACACCCCGTTCGCCGCGACGCTCGACCAGGTCCACCAGGACCAGGCGCGTACGGCAAAGCCCACCCAGGACGATGCCGACCAGCAGCCCGACCCGGCGTCGCGGCCTACCCACGAGATCCCAGGACGACGCGGCGGAGACCGCGGAATCGGGCGCACCGGGCGCCAAGAGCGGCAAGCCGGCCCCGGCCAGACCGGGCAAGGCCGACACCACCGACCACGCCCTGGGCGACCCCCTCGCGCCGGTCATCCTGCCGACGGCCCCCGCCCTGCCGGCCCTGCCGGTCGAAACCGCTCCCACGGTGGTCGCCAGCGCTCCTGCCGTTCCCCCCCAGCCCCTGCCCGGCGGCTCCCTCGCCGGCGATGCGCCGGCCGTGCCGGGCCTGGCCGACGGCAAGCTGACGCTCCCCCTCCCCGCCCTGCCCGCCCCGACCGCTGCAGCGGTTCCGCCCACCAACCCTGGCACCGCGGGCGAACTGCCCGCGACCGCGCAAGCGGCGGCGCTCGCCGCGCAGGTGGCGGCCCTCGCCCATGCCGGCACGGGCGCCGCTCCCGCCGCGGCAGCCAAGCCCGCCCCTACGGCGACGGCCCCTGGAGCGGACGTGGCCACGCCCGTGGACGCGGGCCTGATCGCCACGCTGACCGTCACGCCCGGCGCAATCGTACCGGCGAAGGACGCCAAGGACGCCAAGGACGCGACCGCCCCCGAGGCCGCGGCCGCCAGCGGCGATGCGGGCGCGGCGGCCGCCGCCGCCATCCAGCTCCCCACCCCGGTGGTGAGCGCGGCCAGCGCGCCGGCGTCCAGGATCCAGGCCTCGGCGATCACCATCGGCGACAAGGCCAAAAAGGTCGCAGCCGAAACCACCGCCACCAGCGACACCGCGACCGCCAAGAGCGGCAGCGCCTTCGACGCCGTGGTCCAGCAGGTCGCCACCGCCCCGACCGCGCCCACCGCCCCGGTGCAGCGCCCGCTGTCCGAGACCATCGCCGCCCAGGACGCGCTCGCGAACGCGGGCAACGCCGCCGAGAAGGCGGTCTCGCAGCAGGTCGGCAAGGCGCTGGTGCAGACGCTGCCCGGCGGCGACAAGATGATGGTGCTGCGCCTGACTCCCGCCGGAGCTCGGCACGGTGCGCATCGAGGTGGTCGAGCACCAGGGCGTGATGAGCGCCCGCCTGCACGCCGAGGACGATGGCGTGCGCGTGGCGCTCGAACGCTTCCTGCCGCAGATGCAGCGCGACCTGCGCGCGCAGGACGCGCCGATCCAGGAGGTCACGCTCTCCGACCAGACCCAGTTCGACCGCTCCTTCGCCGACACCTCGCGCCAACCGCGCGACCAGGACGGTTCGCCGCGCAGTGGCCGCGGCGATGGCCCGGCCTTCGCCGTCGACGGCGCCGCGCGCAGCGACGATCCGATCAGCGCCGCGCGCGCGCTCGGCGGGCGCATCAACGCGCGCGGGGTCGACGCCTTCGCGTGAGCGAGGCGGCGCTTTGCGCCGCCAGGCACGAGGCACGAGGCACGAGGCACGAGGACTAGACGCCTCGTACGCCAACCGCCAGCGCTCTCATTCGATCTTTTCCCACTCATTACGTAGCCGCTTCTCGCAGCTCGTTCTCACACCACCCACACCGCGCTTCCCGCAGTGCGTCCATCGACGCGGCGGCCTGCCTTCCCCTCGCACCTCGGGCCTCGCGCCTCGCGCCTCGTTCCTCCACCCCGCAAAGATTTGGCACGGATTCAGCGTTACAGCCTCGACGAACCAACCCCCGCGGCCAGCGCCGCACCCGCCCGCCGCCCCCAGGAGTCACCGCCATGGCCTTGCTGCAAGCTCTCACCACCGGCGTCACCGGCATGATCAACCACCAGTTGATCCTCGACACCACGGCCAACAACCTGGCCAACGTCAACACCCCCGGGTTCAAGGCCAGCCGCGTCGACTTCGCGACCTCGCTGAACGAGACCAACTTCGGCGGTTCGGCCCCGACCAGCATCGACGGCGGCCGCAACCCGGAACAGCTCGGCCTGGGCGTCCAGACCGGCGCGGTCGACGTCAACATGTCCCAGGGCTCGCTGCAGGCGACCGGGCGCAGCTTCGACCTCGCCATCTCCGGCAGCGGCTTCTTCCAGATGGCGCGCGTCGACGACACCGGCAACGCCACCGACTCCTATTTCAGCCGCGTCGGCAACCTCACCTTCGACAAGGACAACAACCTGGTCGACCAGAGCACCGGCCTCAAGGTGCTCGGCAAGCAGACCGACCCGGCCGGCACCACGCTCGGCAACCTGGTGCCGATCAACACCACCGACAACCAGTCGCTCGACGCGGTGCAGACCCAGACGGTGGACTTCCAGGGCAACCTCAGCTCCGCGGCCGGCGCCCTGCAGGGACCGTCGCTGACCACCGCCTTCCCGCTGACCGCGGTCGACCCCAACAACAACTCGTCGGTCGCGACGGAGAACACCATCCTCAGCCAGACGTCCGCGTTCAACAGCGGCAGCGGCAACGCCTTCACCATCCCGGCCAACCCGAACCGCACCATCTACGTGGTCGGCACCAAGCCCAACGGCGACGCCTACGCCGGCCAGTTCACCATCAACCCGTGGACCAACACCGTCCAGGACCTGATGAACAACGTCAACACCGTGTTCAGCCAGGGCAACAACGTGTTCGGGCAGGTGACGCTGAGCAACGGCGTGATGACCGCTTCGGGCATCGGCGACGGCAAAGGCTTCTCGCTGTTCCTCGGCGAGCGCGATCCCATCCAGGGCACCGCGTCCCTGCCCACCGTGGGCGCCACGCCCGCGGGCGCCAGCGGCGGCACCATCACCACCGCCAACGCGACCACCACCCAGTTCGCCAGCTTCAACTCGACGGTCGCGGACGCGGGCGCCTACGACCCGACCTTCACCATCAACGGCGGCCCCACGACCACCGGCGGCCCGATCACGATCAACGTCAAGATCGGCGGGGTGAAGGCGCAGTCGCTGACCCTGCAGGCCGGCACCTACAACAACGGCGACGCCTTCCAGCTGCCCAGCTTCCCCAACGTCAAGCCGGGCGACGCGGTCACCTACGAGGTGGTGGGCCCAGCGACGGGCAGCAACCTGTCCTTCGACTTCGCCACCGTCTCGCACGGCCTCGACGACGCGACCGGCGTCAGCTACTCGGGCGTGGGCGTGGCGCGCACCATCGGCAGCCACACCGTCCAGCCTGGCGAGGCCGGGCTGCTGCAGCCGACCTTCACCATTCCTACCGGCACCTACGGCGGCGCCAACGGCACCTTGCGCGTGGCGGTGAAGATCAACGGCATCGAGGTCGGCACCATCACTCCCAGCGGCACGCTCGCCGCCGCGACGCCGTTCAGCCTGAGCAGCTTCCCCCACGTCAAGGTCGGCGACGTCGTCACCTACGAGGTCTCGGGCAACAAGGCGACCTCCTCGCCGATCACCTCCAGCACGCAGATCGTCGCCGACAACAACAGCAGCAACCTCACCGCGGACACCGACGCCGACGGCATCCCGGACATGTTCCAGAGCGGCAGCTCCACCGACATCAACGCCTGGCAGTACGAGAAGGCCTCGAACGCGACCATGGACTGGTACCGCATCCGCTTCGCGCCGGCGTGGGTGACCAGCTCGATCCCGGTGTTCGACAAGAACGGCGGCAGCCACATCCTGCAGGCCGCCTTCCTGCGCACCGGCACGGAGTCGACCACCCAGAACGGCCTCACCTCGGTGACCAACGACTGGGACATGCTGCTCAACGTCAAGCCCGAGGACGGCACCATGGTCGATGACCTGGTGACGGGCGTGAAGTTCGACGACAAGGGCCGCTTCAAGGGCACCGCCAACCTCGGCTCGACCGCGCACGGCACCGCGCTCTCCGACTCCAACATCTACGTCGGCACGCCGATCGACAACTCGATCCGCGTCGACTGGCGCACCACCGGCACCTCGGTCATGAACATGGACCTGGGCACGGCGAACAGCACCAACGGCCTGACCGGCTTCGGCACCGGCTCGACCGCCGCCGCGATCAACCAGGACGGCAACGCCAACGGTGCGCTCACCTCGCTGTCGGTCAGCCCGAACGGCAACATCATCGGCCTCTACTCCAACGGCAAGAGCGTGCCGCTCTACCAGGTCCAGGTGGCCACCTTCGCCAACCCGGGCGGCCTGACCAACGCGGGCAACAACCTCTGGCAGGTGTCCTCGAACTCCGGCGATCCGATCGTCCGCCAGCCGGGCAACGCCGGCTCCGGCACCATCACCGCGGGCGCGCTCGAGGGCAGCAACGTCGACATCGCGAGCGAATTCACCCGCCTGATCACCGCCCAGCGCGGCTTCCAGGTCAACGCCCGCGTCATCCAGACGGCGGACAGCATCCTCCAGGAGCTGGCGGGGCTGATCCACGGGTAAGCGCTTCGCTGAGACCCTAGATCCGAGACCCTAGACCCTAGACCCTAGACCCTAGACCCTAGATCGGGTGAACGAGAGGAAGACGATTCCTCTCGTTCACTGTTTTTATGGGACCCGAGTTCAGCGCTGAGACCCGTTGTCCCTAGGGTCTAGGGTCTAGGGTCTAGGGTCTAGGGTCTAGGGTCTAGGGTCTAGGGTCTAGGGTCTAGGGTCTTGGGTCTAGGTTTGCGGGGGGTCTAACGCTGATACGCCGGCAACACATGACGGTTCACCGCCAGGCCCAGCACCGCCATGCTCGTGCAGTAGACCACCCCCTGGTCCCCTTCATTGCCGCCGGGCGGCGCGGACCACGATCCGTTGGGCGACTGGTGCTCGACCAGCATCTTCTCGAGCTGCTTGCCGTAGATGTCCCACTGGTCCGGCGCGACCCGTGACATGCCGACGGCGTCATAGTAGACGCGGTAGAAGAACCACTGGCCCTGCCAGGTGATGGGATCGCTCTGGATGCGCGCGACCACGTGCGCCGCTTCCTGCGACTCGGCCTGGTGGCCGATGGCCAGGCTGAGCAGCGCCAGTCCGCGCAGCGCCGGGTGGTCGTCGCCGGGGTTCTCGTAACCGACCTTGCCGTCGGCGGTGACCAGGTGCTTGGCGTAGGCGACCGCGCCGGCGATGACCTGCTCGGGCACGGTGATGCCCACCTGCTGGGTGGCGTGCAGGCTCATCAGCTGCCAGCCGGACAGGCTGAGGTCGGACTTGTCCTCGCCTGGCTGGTAGCGCCAGCCGCCCTCGTGCCCGGGCTGCTTGTGCACGCGCGCGGCGTTGACCGTGACCGCGACCGCGCGCTCGAGCGCGCCGCGCAGGCGCTCGTCGAGCTCCTCGTCGCGGGACATGCCCAGCGCCTCGGCGAGCATCAGCGTGGTGATGCCGTGGCCGTACATGCGGCTGCCGTCGTTCTGCCCGAAGTAGCCGTTCTCGTCCTGGTTGGCCAGCACGTAGCGCAGGCAGCGGTGCATCCACTCGCCGTGCTCGGCGTCATCCGGGGTGATGCCGGCGGCGAGGTGCGCCATCACCGCCATGCTGGTCATCGCGGTCTTCACGCGGTCGCCGACCGAGCCGTCGTGGCGGTCGGACTGGCTGCGCAGGAAGCCGAGCGCGGTGCGGATGGCGCGGTCGCGCGGCGCCTCGATGGTCAGCGCCTGGATGACCTCGGCGTCGCTGAGCTCGGTCGCGGTCAGCGCCGGCCAGGCGCCGGCGCCCATGACCAGGGCCCAGAGCGTGCCGAGGCCCGCAGCGCGAAAGGTGGTGGGAAAGCTCATTTCTCCTCCCCGAGCCGCTTGAGGTAGGCGCGGATGGCCTCCTGGTGCTCCTCACCGAACTGCTCGATCGCGCCGCTGCGCACGCCAGCGCGGACTTCCGCGCGCGACTTGGCCCAGTCCGCCTGGTCCTTGCCGGAGCTGGTCCTGGTCAGGCCAGCCGCGCTGCCTGGCTCACCGGTCGCAGTGCCCTGGGAATGACCGTCGCCACCGTCGCCTTTGCTCGGCCCCTGGCCCTGACCTTGGCCCTGTGACTGGCCTTGCCCTTGGCCTTGGCCTTGACCCTGACCCTGACCCTGTCCGGCGAGCGCGGCGAGGCGCATCTGGGCGGCAGCGGCTGCGAGGATCTGCGCGGCCTGGCGTCCACCTTGGCCGGGATCCGCGCTCGCACCGAGCTGGGCCAACGCCGCCGCGGCGGCCGGGGCCGCCGGATCGCCCGCTGCCGCCGCTCCGGCGGGCGCTCCCGCAGCAGGCGCGCCAGCGGCTGCCGCCGCCGCATCTGCACCCGCCGCGGGAGCCGCACCGGCGGCAGGATCCGCCGCGGCAGTCGCCCCGGCATCCGCTGGAGCGGCGCCGGCCGCGGGATCAGCGCCGGCGGCCGGATCAGCAGCTGCCGGTGCGCCGGCGGGCGCGCCGCCCAGAGCAGCGGCGAGGTCGCCGGCGGCCCGTGTCAGGTTGGCGTCGCTCGCCGCCAGCGCCGCCTCGGCGCGCGTGCGGTTCTCACCGGCCTGCGGCGCGGTCTGCGCGGCGCTGGCGGGATTGGCCTGGGCGTTTGCCTGCGCGGCGGCGGAATTGTCGAGCGCGTGCCCGAGATCGCCCACCGCCTGGGCGAGCTGCGCGGCGCTGGCCGGGGTGAAGGCTCCGGCCGGCGGCGCGCCCGCCGCGGCACCCTCGGCGTCGAGGGCCTTGTGCTCGGCCTCGACCGCCGCCTGCTCCGCCTTGGCCGCGTTCTGCGAGGCCGCTTGCGCACGCTGCTGGGCGCCGCCGTCGTTGGCGTTGTGCGCCGCCGCGTCGCGCGCGTTCGCGGCCTGGTCGGCCGCCTGCTGGGCCTGGGCCTGGGCCTGGTCAGCCGCTGCCTGGGCCTGGTCGGCGGCCGCCTGCTTGGGATCGTTGGCCGCTGCGTCCTGCTTGGCGGCGTCGGCTCCGCCCGCGGGTTGAGGGCCGCTCTTGGCGTCGCCCCCCGTGGGGGCGGCCGCGGGCTGCGCGCCCGGCTTGGCCGGAGCGGCCGCAGCCCCCTGCGGTGCAGCGCCCGCTGCCGGCGCCGGGCTTTCCGCCGCAACCTGGGCGGCCTCGCCCACCGCCGCGGCGAGTTCGGCGCGCGCCGCATCGCGCTGGGCCGCGGTCTGCGCGAGGTGCGCGGCGGCCGCGCGCTGCTCGCCGATCACCGCGGCGAGCGCCTTGCCGGCCTCGGCGGCAGGCTGGTTGGCGTTCGCCGGGTCGCTGGCCGCCGCATTCTGGAACTTCTCGGCGAGCGGCTGCGCGACCTGCTGCTGGAGCTGGTCGGCGAGCTTCTCGCCGGCCGCGGCGAGGTCCGCGCTCGGACGCGCGGCGGGATCCGCCGGATCGGGGTGCGCGGCCGCCTGGGCGGCCAGCGCGTGGGCCTGGTCGGCGGCGGCCGGCGCCTGCTTCTGCACTTCGTGCAGGCCCTCGGCCAGGGGCTTGTCGGCGGTGTGCGCGGCCGCCTGCTCCGCCTGCGCGGCCGCGGCCGGCACGGCCTCGGCGACCTTGTTCTCGGCGGCGGCGAAGTCCTTGCGCGCCGCGGCGTCCGCGGCGTCGAGGGCGGTGACGCGCGCCGCCAGCTCGGCGAGGCGCTGGGCGAGCGCGGCGCGCTCGGCGGCGCTCGCCTTGGCATCGGGCTGCTGCGCCGCGATCGGCGCCAGCTCCGCCGCCAGCGCGTCGCGGCGCTTGGCGTCGTTGACCTGCGCGGCCTCCTTGGCGAGCGCGTCGAGGCGGTCGGCGGCGGTGCTGGCCGGCGCCGCCGCCTTGTCGGCGGCGATCTCGGCCTTGCGCGCGTCCTCGCCCTTGCGGCCGAGCAGCGCGGCGGCGCGCTCGGCGAGCACGCGCACCACCGGTGCGGTGGGGAGGTTCGCGGCGGACGCCACCTGGTCGGTGTCGCGACCGAGCACGGCGAAGGCCGGACCGAGGTCGGCCTCGCCGTTCTGGCGGCGGCGCTCGCTCTCGACCAGCAGCGCGAGGGCGGACTCGCCGAGCACCGTCACCGGCTCGGCGGTGGCGTCGGGCCTGCGCTGCAGCTGATCCGCGGTGGCGGCGAGCTGGTCGGCGGCGAGGCGGTCGAGGCCGTCGTACCAGGCCTGCGCCTCCTGGGCGCGGCGGTCGAGGCGCCAGCCGACGTCGCCCGGCTTGTAGTCGAGCAGTTCCGCGCCGATGGCCGCCTGCAGCTGGGCGCTCTCGGTGAACTCGCCGGCCGCGCGCTCGGCGGCCACCAGCGCGGTGGCGCGTTCGCGCAGCTCGCGGTGCAGGCGCTGCTGGGCCAGCGCGCCACCGGCCTGCTGCGCGGCCTGCAGCTCGCGGAAGCGCGCCTGCATCGGCAGCGCGAGGTCGGCCGAGGCCTGGTGGTTGGACGCCTCCTCCCAGCGCTCGGCCTCGCGCAGCAGGTTCATCAGCTGGTCGTGGACATCTCGCAGGCGGTCGGCCGCCGGGTGCGGCGCGCTCGGCACGTCCAGGTACTGGCCGCGCAACTCGTCCACTTTGGCGGCGAGCGCGGCGAGCGCGTGCGCGCCCCACAGCGCCGCGCCGCGGCCGGCGAGGCCGGCGCCGGCCTGGCGGGCACGCGCGGCGCACGCGGCGCGCGCGTGCTGCGCCTCGCGGCCGAGCTGGTCGAACCAGCCGCTCGCCGACGAGGTCTCCACCGCCAGGCGCAGGGCGCGCTCCTGGCTCGCCAGGCGCTCGGGGATGGCGCGCAGGCCGGCGATGCGGTCGCGCACGCGCGCCAGGTCCTGGCGCAGCGCGGCGAGCAGTCCGGGCTTCACGCGGTCGTGCAGCTCGCGCTCGACCTGGGTGGCGACGGCGGCCCGCGCCTGGACGGCGTCGGCGACCATGCTCTGGCCCTGGTCGCCGGCCTTGATCAGGGTGTCGAGGTTCCAGTCGGCGAGCCTGGGCAGCGCGGCGCGCAGCTGCGCGGCGTCGGTTTCGCGCGCGCGCGACCAGCCGAGCACCGCCTCGTTGCCGGCGACCTCGCCGATGCGCGCGAGTTGGCCGGGGATCTCGGCCACCGCGCCGAGGCCGGCGCGCAGGCGCTGGCGGCCGGCCTCGAGCTGGTCCTTGGGCAGGCTGGCCATGGCCGCGACCAGCGCGCTCGAGCGCAGGCCGGCCGCGCTGCGCAGGTGCTCGGCGGTGAAGGGCGCGAGCTGGTTGTCGTGCTCGCCGAGGCGCGCGTTCAGCCCGGAACCACCGCTGCCCTGGTAGTACTCGATCTCGATCGCGTGCCAGCCGGCATCGAGGTGCAGCCGCGCACGGAAGTCGTTCATGCCGTGCTCGGACCACGCGGCGTCGGGCAGCAGGTTGCGGTGGTTGCCATCGAGGCGCAGGCGCACGCCGTCGTCGGCGGTGAGCACGATGCTCCACTCGCCGCTGCCGGGGATGAAGAGTTCGCCGCTGTAGCGCACGCAGTAGTTGTCGTGGCCGACCACGGGCCAGTTGCGCTCGTTCCAGATCGGCAGGCCGTTCTCGGTGAACACCGGCTCGCCCTGGAAGTCGCGGCCGCGCCACACCCGCGCCAGCAGGCCGGGCCTGGTGTGGCGCAGGTCGCCGCTCCAGCCGCGCTCGCCGGCGACCACCGCCAGGGCGCGCTGCCAGCGCGCCGCGCCGGCCTCGGCGCCGGCGGCGAGGCCGGCGGCCTCGAGGCGGGCGATGAACAGGGCGAGGTCGTGGCGCAGCGCGCCGAGGTCGTTGCCCGCCGCTTCGCACAGGTCGTGGGCGCGCTGCGCGCCGGCCGGCGCGCGGCTCACCGCGGCGACCGCGGCCAGGGCCTGCTCGCCGAGGCCACCGCCGAAGGCGCGAGTCTCGTCGCCGAGCGCGAGCAGCGCCGCGGCCGCCGGTCCGCCGGCCAGGGCCTCGGCGCGCAGCAGCTCGGCGGCCTCGCCGACCGCGGTGGCGAAGGCGCGGCTGCGGTCGGCGAGCAGGCGCAGGTCGCCGCGCAGCGCGGCCGCGTCGTCGCTGCCGGCGTGGGCGATGGCGCCCCAGCCGCGCAGCAGCTGGCGCAGGGTGTCCGCCTGGGCGTCGAGCTGGTGCAGCGCCTGGCGCAGGCGCGTGGCCTGGGCGGCCTCGGCGGCCTGGGCGCCCGCCGTGGCGGTGAGGGTGAGCGGCGTGCTGCTGCTGCTCTGGCCGCCGCTGTCAGTGGCGCGCAGCACCAGGCTGACGGTCTCCCCGACCTGCACCGCCACCTCGCCGAGCGCCAGCGGCACCGCCAGCTTGGCTTCGCGCACCGCCCCGCCCCGGGTCTCGGGGGCGGGCAGGGTCAGCGGCCGGCGCGCGCGCTCGGCGCCGTCGACGGAGACCACCAGCTCCAGCGACTTGAGGCCGAGGTCGTCGCCGGCCTGGGCGTCGAGCAGCACGGTCTCGTCGACGCCGACCAGGCCGGCGGCGGTGCCGGCGCCGCCCAGGCGCGCGCTCGGCGCGCGGTCGGGCAGCACGGTCAGCAGCCAGCGCTGGCTGGGCTCGGCGGCGATGCCGCTGGCGCCGATCAGGCGCAGGCCGTACGAGAGGTTGGCGGTCGGCGCGAGCTCGGCGCGCAGCTGGCCGTCCTGCAGCGTCGCCGCGCTCTCGCCGCCGTCCCACACCACCGCCGCGGCGGCGGCCTTCTCGCCGGCGAGTTCGGCGCTGATCGCGACCTTCGAGCCGGCGATGATCTCGGCGTCGCCGCTGCCCTCCACGGTGCGCGCCGGCAGCCCGCTGTAGGCGGGCGGGGTGATGCGCAGCGCGATCTTCCCCAGGCGCGGCGGCTCGACCACGTCGACGCGGTAGGCGCGCGACTCGCCATCGCCGGCGAGCACGCGGTAGGTCAGCGCGCGCGTGACCGCGGGCAGGCTCAGGCGGTAATCGCCCGGGCGCGCACCGCGCTCCAGCACGGGGTGCTCGACCACGCCATCGGCCCACACCAGCTCGAGGCTGGCGGCGCCGGGGTCCGGGGTGGCGACGACCTGGATGTCGAGCGCCGCCGCGGCGGCGAGGTGCACGTCGCCGGGCTGGACCTCGAGGTGGACCAGCGACGGGCGCAGCACCGCCGGCCAGGCGGCGCGCGCCAGGTAGGCGGGGACGCCAGGCACCACGCAGGCGCCAGCGAGCAGCGCACCCAGGCCGAGGGCGCGCAGCCAGGCGCGGCGCGCCGCGCGCGTGCTGATCAGGGCGCGCACGTCGAGCGCGGCGGCCTCCTGCGCGGCGAGCACGATGGTGCGCTCGATCATCCACGGGCTGACGCCGCCGGCGGGCCGGCCGGCGAGCTCGACCGCGGAGCTGAGGCGCTCCTGCAGGCGGCCGCCAGCGGCGCGCTCGAGCGCGTGCGCGCTCTCGACCAGGCGCGGGCGGGCGACGAGCGGGTACAGGCAGCGCACCGCCAGCACCCCGCCGGCGGCGCCATAGGCGACCAGGCTGAGGGTGGTGTGCAGACCGCGCCCGGGATGCAGCAGCGCGTCGCACAGCGCGACCACGGCCAATCCCCCTCCGCCCGCCAGCGCCGCCTCGCCCAGGCCGCGCAGGGCGAGCACGCGCCGCCGCTGCTGGGCGAACGCGGCGAGGGTCTGGGTCAGGACGGGCGGGAGGCCGTTGCTCATGGCTGGGTCACGATGTCCAGGACGTGGGCGGGCTGGATGGCTAACGGTTCTTCACCGGTGCTGTGACCCTGAAGACGGGGATTTCTACCGCCAAGGCGCCAAGACGCCAATGATCGAACCAGCAGGCGTTTGCGCACCGAAACAGAGCCT
>CAWFSD010000004.1:0-36731 GCA_963818245.1 uncultured Planctomycetota bacterium | reverse complement strand
AAGCGCACCCACCAGGAGTCGAACCTGGGACCTAGTGCTTAGAAGGCACTTGCTCTATCCAGCTGAGCTATGGGTGCAGATGTCCCCCTGCGCCGGTATGCTCGCGCCCCTCTGCCCCAGGAAAAGCGCCGAGTGACCGGTCCCGTCTGCCCCCAGCGGTGCGGACAGGCCGCATCCCGGGCCCGGCACGAGCGGCCCCTGCGATCCGAACTCGACCGGGGCCCACTGCCTGGGTGACGCCCGTTCCTCTCCAGCCGCGTGACTCCCGGACTCGCGGACGTCCGGACCCCTCAGAGGATGTTCGCCGCGATGCCCGACAGCTCGCTGCGCTCCGACTTGGTCAGCGTCATGTGCCCCGCCAGCTCCTGCCCGCGCATGCGCTCGACCACGTAGGTCAGGCCGTTCGAGCTGGCGTCCAGGTAGGGGTTGTCGATCTGGTGCGGATCGCCGGTCAGCACGATCTTGGTGTCGTGGCCGGCGCGGCTGATGATGGTCTTGATCTCGTGCGGGGTCAGGTTCTGGGCCTCGTCGACGATCACGTACTGCTTGCTGATCGAGCGGCCGCGGATGTAGGTCAGGGCCTCGAGGGTGATCGACTCCTCCTCGATCAGGCGCTTGATGACCTCGTCCGGATCGCGCTCCTCGCTGGCGAGCAGGAAGTGCAGGTTGTCGAAGATCGGGCCCATCCAGTGCGAGAGCTTGTCGTCCTTCGTGCCGGGCAGGTAGCCGATGTCCTGGCCCAGCGGCATGATCGGGCGGCTGACCAGCAGCTTCTTGAAGCGCTCGTCGTGGATGACCTTGGCCAGGCCGCAGGCCAGCGCGAGCAGGGTCTTGCCGGTGCCGGCCTGGCCGACCAGGGTGACCAGCTTGAGGCGGTCGTCGAGCAGCAGCTCGAAGGCCATGCGCTGCTCGTGGCTGCGCGGCGCCACGCCGAACAGCATCGGCGGGTCCTCGTCGACGCGCCGCAGCAGGCCCTTGGCGTCGCAGGCGAACAGCAGGTGCTGCTCCTCGTCCTGGTCGTCGACGGCGACGACGAACTGGTTGGTGACCAGCTCGCCGGCCAGCTCGACGGCGATCTCCTCGGGCTTGGCCGCGTCGCGGTCGGACAGCTCGCGCAGGCGCGCGCTCGGCACGGCGACCTGGCGCCAACCGGTGTAGAGCTCGTCGACGTTGATCTTCTGGTTCTCGAAGTCCTCGCTGGGGATGCCCAGGGCGTCGGCCTTGACGCGCGCGTTGATGTCCTTCGAGATGAAGTAGACGTCGCGGCCCTCGCGCTTGAAGCGCTGCGCGCAGCCCAGGATGCGGTTGTCGTTGACCCCGGGCAGCATGCCCGCGATCTCGTCGTAGCCCAGGGCGACCTGCACCGAGCCGCCCTGCGGCGTCGGCACCCCGTCGCGCAGCGAGCCCTTGCTGCGCAACCGGTCGAGGGCGCGCGCGACCTCGCGGGAGTTCTGGCCGAGCTCGTTGTTGGCGGTCTTGAACTTGTCGAGCTCCTCGAGCACGGTCATGGGAATGACCACGTGGTTGTCCGCGAAGGCGAAGAGCGACTGCGGGTTGTGCAGCAGGACGTTGGTGTCGATGATGAAGGTCTTGGCGCTCGCGGGGTCGGTCATTGTTCCGGGGTTCAGGGGTAGGTGGGTTTGGGCGGGGACTTCAGCTTGGCGTCGGCGAGGGCGGTGATCATCAGGTGGGTGCGCGGGCCGGCCTCGATCCTCTGGGCGGCGATGGCGTTCCCGGCGTGGTCGGTGATGACCAGCGTGGTGTCCTTCCAGACCACCTTGTACTCGGTGTAGGCGCTGACCAGGTCGAAGGCGATCCAGGTGCCGGCGGCGCGGTCGGTGGCCTGGCCGAGCTGGATGCGCAGCTTCCCGCTGCCCTTGGCCTCGAAGCCGGCGCCGATCATGCCCTCGCGGATCGGCATGCCGATGCCGCTCAAGCCGTCGGGGGGGCCCCCCGGATGCAGCACGGTGTTCTCGTCGAGGGTGGCCTTGCCGAACGGCACCAGGTTGAGCGCGGAGAAGGCCTCGGCCTTGTTGCCGCCGCCGGCGCCGCCGGGGACGCCCCCGCCGGGGAGCGCCACGTAGCCGCGGCTGATGGCGAACTCGTCGAGCATGACCACCGCCCCGCCGTTGGTGCCGAAGTGCAGCACCGGCAGCAGGTCGGTGGCGTGCACCTCGGCGGTCTCGCGGCCGTTGTTGAGGTCGACGCCGATGGTGCCGTTGTCGCGCGCGTCGATGCGCAGGAAGTTCGAGATCCGGGGGGTGAAGGGGAAGGCCTTGGGCTTGCGGCTCTCGGTCTTGGACTTGACCTCGTAGGTGTTGGCCGAGAAGTCGAGCACGACCTGCACGCTGCGGAAGTTCACCACCAGGCCGCCGCGGTTGGCGCCGATCTGGTAGACGATCGACACCGCCTTGGCCGAGGCCAGGTCGCGGCGCTCCAGCCAGGCGTTGTCGCCGAGGTTGCTGAGCAGGCCCTTGGAGACCTGCCAGTTGCTGGAGCGCTCGGGGAAGCCCTTGGCCAGGTCGTCGGTTAAGTCGAAGGTGGACGGAGTCCTTCAGACCCGACGGGGACGCCGCCACGGGATCGCCCGGGTGGGCCGGGCCGAGGTTCTTGAGCGCGGTCTCGAAGCGCGCCAGCGGCTCGGCCGCCTGCGGGTACTGGGTCTTGTCCACCTTGCGCAGCGCGTCGAACGCGTCCTGCAGGCCCTTGGCGTTGCCGACCTTCAGCGCGTCGTTGCCCTTGGCGACGGTGTCGTTGACGTCGCGCTGGCGCTCGAGGGCGATGAGCACCTCGAGCTCGCCGCCGACCTCGGGCGCGAGCACGCCCTTGGCCTTGCGCAGCTGCACGCCCGCGAGGTCGGGATCGCCGGCGGCGAGCAGCATGATGGTGGCCAGGGCGTGGTCGTCGCCCTTGGCCGCCGGCACGGCCGCGGCGGCGCGGAACAACTCGGCGACGTCCTTGATCGCGACCTGGGGCCAGGTCAGCTCGGTGCGGCTGTCGTTGGGCGAGGTGATGGTCACGCCCGCGGCGGTCGCCCCGGTCACGTCCCAAAGCTCGGCGGTGGTCGGGTGGCGGACGCGCAGCTTGGCCGGCGGGTGCTCGCTGAGGATGCGCGCGAGCACGTCGCCGCGGCTGTTCCCACAGCGCCACCTTGTGCTTGATCGCGGCGGTCTCGGCCGCGCCCTCGGGCAGGCCGGTGAGCTGCTGCTGGACCAGGTTCTGGTTATTGACCAGCAGGGCCGCGTTGATCTGGCCGTCGATCTGCACGATGCGCTGCAGGTCGGCCTTGGCGGGATCGGGCGCGACCGGCGCCACCACCGGGGCGACGGGGGGCGTCAGCGTCGGGGCCGGGGTCGGCGCGACCGCGACGGCCGGGTCCTTGGGCGCCTCGGCGACCGTGACTGCGCTCAGCGGCACCGGCCGGCCGAGGCGCTTCTCGGCGTCGGCGGCCAGGCCCTTGGCCCACTGGACGTCGCCGGGGAAGCCCCAGAAGGTCTGCGGCGGCGTGAGCAGGGCGCCGACCAGCACCGCATCGGTGCCGGCCGCGGCCTCCTTCTCGACCGCCTGCTTGCGCAGGTCGTGGTTGGCGCGCACGCGCTCGCCGACGTTCTTGGTGTCCTCCTCGCTGGGCAGGGTGTCGCACAGGGCGAGCGCTTCGGCGAAGTGCTCGCTGCGCTCGAGGCTGCCGATCTCGAGGATCACCTGCACGCGCTCTTCGGAGGTCACGCGCTTCGCCGTCGCGGTGGCCGGGACGGGCGTCCCGCCGACCGGGCCGTCGACGCCGGCCGGAACGGTGGCGACGGGCGTGGCCACGGGGATCGGGGCCGGGGTGGGCTTCTCCTGGCCGGCCGGGGTCGGGGCGAAGGCGCCCTTGAGCGGCTTCGGCTTGTCGACGGTCGGCGCGGCCACCGGCGCCGGCTCGGGCGGCTTCGGCTTCTCGGGCAGCGGCTCGAGCGGCGCCAGCACCAGGCGGGTCGGCACCTTCACCGGGCCCAGCACGTAGAAGCCGACCGCGCCGCCGATCAGCAGCACCGCGACCACCACCAGGACGATGATGCCGGTCGAGCTCTCGGGCTCCTTGCGCCGCGAGGCGGTGACCTCGCCGCTGGCGGTGCGCGAGCCGCGCCGCGCGGTGCCGTTTCAGCTGCGGTTCATGCTCGCCGTGCCGATGCGCGGGATCGGCCCGGTGGCGGTGCCGCCGAGGCCGCGTGGGATCTGGCCGGTGACGGTGCCGCTGCGCCGGATGCTGCCGCTGCCGGGCGCGGGGTTCGAGATGTTCGAGGTCAGGCGCAGGGTCTGCCGCTTGGCGCCGCCGCCGAAGCGGTCGAGGGTGTCGATGACCTCGCGGTAGCCCTGGAAGCGGTCCTTGCGCTCGGCCGCGACCAGCTTCTGGAAGAGCAGGTCGAGGTCGCGGCTGACGCCGCCCTGCACGCTGCGCAGGGTGCGCGCGCCGTTCGCCACCACCTTGTGCAGCGCCTCGTGCGCGTTGTAGCCGGTGACCAGGCCCTCGCCGGTCATCATGCGGAAGAGCAGCGCGCGGAACAAGAATATGTCGGCGCGCACGTCGCTGCGGGTCTCGTCGCTGAGGTGCTCGGGGGCCAGGTAGTACTCGGTCGCCGCGCTGGCGCCCGACAGCTCGCGCACCAGGTAGCGGTGGTTCTTCGGCACCGCCAGCTCGTCGAGCAGGACGTTGCCCTCGGGGCTGACCAGGACCACCTCGGGCCGCAGCCGGCCGTGCACCACGCCGTGGCGCGCGGCCTCCTCGAGGGCGAGGGCGACCTGGCGGACGATGCCCATGGCGTGCGGGGGGGCGAGCGCCCGGCGGCGCGCGAGGATGTGGCCGAGCGGCTCGTAGTCGGGGGGGTCGGCGCTGAACAGCGCCGCCGCCTCCTTGGTCGGCTGAGCGCGGCGAGTGGCAGGATGTAGGGGTGTTGACCTGGCTGGCCAGGCGCACGTACGGCTCGAGGCCCTGCGGTACCCGGGCTGGCGGAACAGCGCGGAATTGAGGGTCAGCGCGCGCAGGCTGCGCCCGGTGTGCGCTCGCGCACGCGCGCGCGGCGGCCCTGCACGCTCTCGTCGAGCGGCGCGATCAGGTCGAAGCCGGGCACCTCGAAGGGCACCACGCTGCTGACCTGCGGCGGCAGCTGCGCGGGCGCGCCGCGCGCGGTGCCGAGGGCGCCCGCGCCGGCCTGGTCGGGGATCGCCTGCATGCCGTAGGCGCTGTCGTCGCGCGGCTTCTCGCCGACGGTCGCGCGCGGCCCGGAGCCGCTGCCCGCGCCGGGCGCGGGCGCACGCGTCAGGCCGCGCTCGGTGTCCATGACCTCGAGCGCCGAGCCGCACACGCCGCAGGCGTAGATCATGCCGACCGCGGCGTTGCCGATCTCGAGCATGGCTTGGCAGCGGTAGCACGAGATCAGCCAGCTGCCGGAGCGCGCCGCCGCCGTGGGCTGGTCGGCCGCGACCTGGGGGACGCCGGAGTCGCTGCGCCGCGCGCGCTCGAGCGCGAGGTCGGCGATCACGCGCATGGTCTCCATCACGCCCTGGCCGTCGATCGCCACCGACGGCACGCTCGGCCAGCCGCGCACGTTCATCAGCGGCTCGAGCTGCTCGGGCCGCAGCGCCGTGGGCAGGTCCTGCTTGTTGTACTGCATCACCACCGGGATGTCCTCGGCCAGCGCGTGGTGGCGCAGGTTGCCGAGCATCTCGTTCATCGCCTCGATGTTCTCGTCGAGCGCCTCGCGGCGGCTGTCGGCGACGAAGACCACGGCGTCGGCCCCGGCGAGCACGGCGCGGCGCGTGGCCGCGTAGTAGCTCTGCCCCGGGACGGTGTAGAAGTCGAAGCGCACCTGGTGGCCGCGCACCTCGCCCATCTCGACGGCGAGCAGGTCGAAGCGCAGGGTGCGCTCGGAGTGGGTGTCGACCATCACCAGGTCGCCCGCCGCCTGGCTGGGCACGCGGTCGTGGATCACCGTCAGGTTGGTGGTCTTGCCCGCCATGCCGGGGCCGTAGTAGACCACCTTGAGCACGACTTCACGGGCGGGACCATCGATGCGCATTGCGACCTCCGAAAGGGAGCGGCTGATATCAGACCGCGGCCCGCGCCCGGTCGGCGGCGGGTGCGGGCGTGGGTTTCACGAACGAACGCAGGGCGAGCACGGCGAAGCCGCAGCAGATGCCGGCGTCGGCGACGTTGAAGGTGGGCCAGACGTAATCGATGCCGACGCCCTGGAGGTCGACGCGGATGAAGTCGCGCACGCCGCCGAGGGCGTGCAGGCGGGCCAGGGCGCGGTCGATGCCGTTGCCCAGCGCGCCGCCGAGGATCGCGCCGAAGGCGAGGTTCTCCCACCGGCCGGCCAGGCGGAACCAGCGCCACCAGATCCAGCCGAGCAGCGGGATGAGCAGCGCCGTGACCACCGCGACCAGGCCGGGGAAGCTGCCAGCCATGCCCCAGGCCACGCCGGGGTTGTATGAGCGGTCGATCCAGCCGGGCATGCCGCTGACCGGCCCGGGCAGGGCGGCGTTGAAGCGGGGCGTCTGCACCGGCAGCGCGAACAGCCACAGCTTGGTGAGCTGGTCGGCGAGCAGCACCAGCGCCAGCGCCGGCACGAACCAGCGCCGCCACGCCAGGAACACGCTGGTGGTCGAGCTCGGTCGCCGCGGCGGGGCGGGGCGATCGGCGTCCAGGGTGGAGGAGGGCGATGATGGCATGGCGACCTGGGACGGGTGCTGGCGACCGGGAACGCTGGCGGAGGCATGGTCGGGGGCGTGCGTTCGCCGCCGTGCACGGTCACTCCCACGCTCCATCAACCTACCTTCCGCAGAGGTCGGCCGCAAGCAACAGAGGAGGTCGACGGCCGTCTTGCATCCCCTGGCACACTGCGAGGATACGCTACCCGCCAAGGATCACGCATGGCCGACTCCGCGCCCTCCCCCAGCGTCGCCGACCCCTACCTGGTGCAGAACTACAACCGCAACGCGGTGCGCTTCGTGCGCGGTTCCGGCTGCCATCTGGAGGACGATCGCGGCAAGCGCTACCTGGACGCCTTCGCTGGGGTCGCGGTCAGCGCCCTGGGGCACGGCCACCCGCGCCTCGCCCAGGCCATCGCCGACCAGGCGCGCACCCTCATCCACACCTCCAACCACTACTGCATCGGACGGCAGGAGGAGCTGGCGAAGCTGATCGTGACCGGCGCCTTCCCCGGACGCGTGCTGTTCTGCAACAGCGGCACCGAGGCCAACGAGATCGCCTACAAGGCCGCGCGGCTGTGGGGCAACCTGCAGCACGGCGGCCGCAAGACCCGCATGCTCGCCTTCCAGAACAGCTTCCACGGCCGCACCCTGGGCGCCCTGAGCATCACCCAGACCCCGGCCTACCGCGAGCCGTTCGTCCCCCTGCCGCCCGCCGAGTTCCTGCCCTTCGGCGACCTCGCCGCGGCGGAGAAGGCCATCCGCGACGACGTCGCCGCGGTCTTCATCGAGCCCATCCAGGGCGAGGCCGGGGTGTTCGTACCCCCCGCCGGGTACCTGGCCTCCCTGCGCGCGCTCTGCACCCGCCACGGCGCCCTGCTGGTGTTCGACGAGATCCAGACCGGGGTCGGCCGCACCGGCCGCCTGTACGCCCACCAGCACGAGGGCGTCATCCCCGATATCATGAGCTTGGCCAAGGGCTTGGGCGGTGGCGTCCCGATCGGCGCGACGCTCATGGCCGAGACCGTGGCGGCGCTCTTCAAGCCCGGCATGCACGGCACCACCTTCGGTGGCAACCAGCTCGCCTGCGCCGCCGGGGTGGCGGTGCTGGGCGAGGTCGCCGCCCCGGGCTTCCTGGCCAACGTGGTGGCGCGCGGCGAGCAGCTCCAGGCCGGCCTGCGCGCGCGCTTCGGCGCCGCCGCCGTGCGCGGCCGCGGCCTGCTGCTCGGCGTCCAGCTCGCCCAGCCCCCCGGCCCGCTGGTCAAGGCCGCGCCTCGACGCCGGCCTGGTCGTCGGCCCCGCCGGCAACAACACCCTGCGCGTCGCGCCGCCGCTGATCATCACCGCCGCCGAGATCGACGACCTGCTGGCCCGTCTGGACGTGGCGCGCAAGGCGCTCGGCTGACCCGCCAGGAGAGGCGAGCCCCGGCTCGCCTTCGCGGCACGGACGCACGACCCGAATTCCCACTGCGCGTCCGGCAGCGCCCAGGTCCCGCCAAGCGGAGCGGAGCTCGCCCCTCCCGCCACGGCTGGACCGGCGCCGAGGGCTGAGCGCCTCCGGCGGTTGACCCACGTGCCCCCGCGGCTACGGTCAGCGCCCATTTTCAAGGACTGCCCATGCCCACCGCCACCCTTCCCCGCTCCGCCCAGGCCCTCGTCGGCGCCCAGCGCCCGACCCTGGCGCAGGTCCGCCTGCTGCGGCGCGTCGCCATCCAGGATGTCGAAGAGGCGAAGAAGCTGAGCGCCGCCCTCCAGGACGGCCTGGGTGCGCTCAAGGACGACGCCAAGGTGCGCAAGGGCATCCTCAGCCTCGCCCTCGGCCACTTCAGCGACGCCGAAGAGGCCTTCTCCGGCACCGAGGCCTACAACCAGGCGCTGCTCGGGCTGGTCTACCACGAGCTCGGCGAGCACGCCGACGCCAAGACCCACCTCGCCGC
Source organism: uncultured Planctomycetota bacterium (assembly GCA_963818245.1). Lineage (GTDB taxonomy): Bacteria > Planctomycetota > UBA11346 > UBA11346 > UBA11346 > BOG-1363. Next base: position 28,107 of record CAWFSD010000004.1, on the reverse strand, counting down.
CGCCACCAAGGGCCTGCCCGAGGCGAAGGCCGAGCTGGTCCGCACGCTGCTCGACGGCGGCCAGGTCGACGAGGCCGAGAAGGCCCTCGCCAACGTCCCCGATGGCGCCGACCGCGAGTTCCTCGCCGGCCGCCTGCAGGACGCCAAGGGCAACGTCGAGGCCGCCATCAACGCCTACGAGGCCGCCCTCGAGAAGGACCCGGAGCACGTCGAAGCGGCGTTCAAGCTCGGCGTCCTGCTCGACCGCATCGGCGATGACGACATGGCCGTCGAGTACTACCTGGTGTGCGCCGACGTCGCGCCCCACTACCTCGCGGGCGTGACCAACCTCGGCATCCTGTACGAGGAGCGCGGCGAGTCGAACGCAGCGATCGACTGCTTCCGCCAGGTGCTGGCCTACAACCCGCGCGACCGCCGCGCGCTGATGCTGCTGCGCGACGCGAAGTCGAGCCGCACCATGTACTACGACGAGCGCGAAGAGCGCGAGCGCGAGCGCATGGAGAAGATCATGCGCACGCCGGTCAACGACTTCGAGCTGTCGGTGCGCAGCCGCAACTGCCTGGCGAAGATGAACATCTTCACCCTCGGCGACCTGCTCAAGATCACCGAGCAGGAGATGCTCTCGTACAAGAACTTCGGCGAGACCTCGCTCAAGGAGGTGAAGGAGATGCTCGCGGCGCGCAACCTGCGCCTGGGCATGTTCCGCGACGGCGACGAGCGCTCGATCTCGAAGGCCGACCAGAAGATCCTCGGCGAGAGCGTCGAGAAGCTGGAGCTCTCGAGCCGCACCCAGCAGGTGCTCGAGAACCTCGGCGTCTCGCGCATCGGCGACCTCGCCCAGTACACCGACCTCGACCTCTACAAGGCCGCCGGTTCGGGCCAGAGCGTGGTCCAGGAGCTCTCGACCGCGCTCGGCGCCTTCGGCGTCAGCCTGCCGCGCCCCGAGATCAAGCTCTAGGCCCTGCGCGACCCGGCCCCACGATCCGCGCCCGCCACCCGGCGGGCGTGGATTTTTTTCGGCCCTTCGCCATGGGCAGCGGCTCGCCGGTGCCCGATGGCCGGCCCGGACCAGTGGCCGAGCTGGCGCTCGACCCTCCCGACGACGGCCCTCGAGCCCATGGGGGCGCCGTTGCGCAGCACGTGACCGCCGGGAGGGTCGAGCGCCAGCTCGACCATCGGATGACCTCGTGATGCGCCCAATCTCGGACCGAGCCGAGGACCAGGCACCAGCACCGCCCGCGACCGGGGCTCGGCACACCGCCGCCCGTGGCGACTCAGCGCTCGGGAGTACGGGAATTCCCTTGGTCGACCGCGCGCCAATGGGTTACAGTACCCCCATGCAACAGCTGTTCGAGCTGAACGTGCGCACCTGGCGCACGGAGCGCTCCCGGCAGCTGGGTCGCGTGGCCACCCTGGACGATTTCGGCCACGACCAGCTCGACCAGCTCGTCGAGGACGGCTTCACCTGGCTGTACCTGGTCGGCGTGTGGTCGATCGGGCCGCTCAGCCGCGCCACCTCGCTGCAGGACCCGCACCTGCGCCAGTACCTGGCCGGGATCCTGCCCGACCTCTGCGACGACGACATCTGCGGCTCGCTGTTCGCCCCCGAGGCCTACCGCGTGTCCGCGTGCCTGGGCGGCGACGAGGCGCTGGCGCGCCTGCGCGAGCGCGCGCGCGCCTCGGGCCTGTCGCTGATGCTGGATTTCATCCCCAACCACGTCGGCCTCGACCACCCGTGGGTGCAGGAGCACCCCGAGTACTGCATCCTCGGCGACGAGGCCGCCCTGCGCGCCGAGCCGAACGCCTACGCGCGCGTCGGCACGCCGCATCGTGGCGCACGGCCGCGACCCGTTCTTCGCGCCGTGGCGGCACACCGTGCAGCTCGACCACGGCAACCCGCGCCTGCAGGACGAGCTCATCCGCACCGCCTCGGACATCGCCGGGCGCTGCGACGGCCTGCGCTGCGACGTGGCGATGCTGCTGCTGCCCGACGTGTTCGGCAACACCTGGAAGCGCGCCATGCAGCCGTTCTGGCGGCGCTGCCTGGACCGCGTGCGCGCCGAGCACCCCGGCACGCTGTTCATGGCCGAGGTCTACTGGAACCGCGAGTACGAGCTGCAGCAGGCCGGCTTCGACTTCACCTACGACAAGATCCTCTACGACCGCCTGCTGTCCGGCGACGCCGAGTCGGTGCGCGCGCACCTGCGCGCCGACCTCGACTACCAGAACCACTGCGTGCGCTTCCTCGAGAACCACGAGGAGCAGCGCGCCGCCGCGCGCTTCAGCTACCCCGACCACCACCGCGGCGCGCTGCTGCTGACCGGCATGGTGCCGGGCATGCTGCTCTGCCACGAGGGCCAGGAGGACGGCCGCCTGGTGCACAACTCGATGCACGCCTGCCGGCGCGCGCTGGAGGACGGCTCCGCCCCGCACCGCGCCGCCTACCGCGAGCTGCTGCGCCTGCTCAGCGAGCCCGCCCGCCACGACGGCGCGTGGGAGCTGCTCGAGCCCTTCGACCACCGCGGCGGCAACCTCATCGGCTGCCTGTGGACGCTGCCCGTCCACCACGCGCTGCTGCTGGTCGTCAACGCCAGCTGGCAGGCCAGCACCGGCGCGCTCGCGCCCGGCCCCTTCGCGCAGCGCGACTGCCAGTTCCAGGACTTCCTGAACGGCGGCACGACGCGCACCATCAAGGCCGAGCAGCTGCGCTACGACGGCATCCAGGTCGACCTGCCGCCGTGGGGCGCGGTGGCGTACCGGATCATGCCGCAGCGGTGAGCGCCGTCCGGAGCGCGTGTCGGCGGTGCGTCGCACCACCGACCGCGGTGCCGTGCGGACGGCTCAACGCAGCGCGAGCGGGACGGCAGAAGGCCGCAGACGGCAGCCCCTCGGGAGTGGGACGGCCGGTGCGCTCGCAGCGCAGGGGCGTCACCCCATTCCGCCCCCGCCGCCTCAGCGGCCTGCTGCCCTCCCCCTGCGGCGCCACTGCGGTACGTCCGATGCCCCTCGCAGCGCCACGCCCAGGGCGGGCTCAGCGGCCGTTGACCACGCGCTGGAGTTGCGGCGGGGCGCCGAGGACGGCGACGTGGTCGCCGGCCTTCAGCACGCGCTCGCCGGGCGGGTGGAAGTCGCGCTCCTGGCCGTGGCTGATCAGCACGATGCTGAGGTCGTAGGCCTGCTCGACGGCGTCGACGCTGCGCGCGACCAGCGGGTGGCCGGCGGCGAGGGTGAAGCGGGCGAGGCTCATCGCTTCGCCGTCCACCACCACCGGCGGGGTGATGTCGACGTTGGCGGCGGCGGCGGCGAACAGCGGTGCGGCCATGGCGGTGGCGCTGAAGGCGCGGAACCCCGACTGGCGGGTGAGGTGCTGGGCGAAGTCGTCGTCGAAGATGCGGATGACGACGTCGATGCCCGCCTTGAGGTGGCGCGCCTTGAGCGCGACCTGCAGGTTGAGGGCGTCGTCCTGGGTGCAGATCACCACGCTGCGCGCGCGCGCGGCCCCGGCGGCGGCGAGGGTGGCCTCGACGCGCGCGTCGCCCGGGATCACGGGGACCTCGAGGGCGCGGATCTCATCCAGCATCTCGGGGCGCGGCGCCAATTCGATGACCACCACCTCCTGGCCGAGTTCGTGGAGGTGGCGCACCACGCGCAGGCCGAGGCGGCCGAGGCCGACCAGGATGACGTGGTCGTGGTAGGTGGAGGCGACGGCCATGGCCCACTCCCTGCCGCGGGTGCGGCGGTTGAAGAGCAAGGTGGAGAAGTCCGCGAGGCCCTGCGCGAGCAGCGCGAAGCCGACCAGCGGCATGAGGAACCAGAACGCCTGCAGCGGGTACGCCGCCGGCCAGTCGCCGAAGGATTGCAGGAAGGTCAGCGAGAGCACCAGGTAGACCGCCTGCGTCGGCTGCATGGCGATGCCGTGGAGCCCGGCCAGCCACCAGTAGAGCAGGCCGAGCCCGACGATGGCGCCGCTGAAGACGGCCAGCGGCGCGCCGAACTCGCGCAGCAGCAGCACGGTGTCCCGCCACAGGGCGTGGAGCTTGCGCAGGTGCGGGGAGCGGGACGGCATCGCGGTGGGGATAGCAGGGCGGAGGGAGGGACGCAATCGGGGAGCTGGGGTCTCCGGGTTGGAGCTTGCGAGGGCGTTCGACGAGCAACGCCTTGGCCTCTCGATCTGGGAGGAGGCCACCTGGGCGCCGGACAGCTCCCTCGCCTTCCGTGAGCCGCCTTCCGCCTCGAAACTCCGCATGGCTCCGCAGGCGGCGGCCCATCTCCTCGCGCCTCGCGCTCAGGGCCCCGCGCCCACGACCCGCTTCCGCGCCGCGCGCAGCCGCACCCCGTGCCCGCCGTCGTCGTAGTACCCGGGCAGGTGCTCCGCGTGCGTGAAGCCCAGCCGCTCGTAGAGCCCGAGCGCCGCGGTGTTGTCGTGGCGGACCTCGAGCGAGATCACCTCGCAGCGCCGCGGCACGCGCTTCACCAGGGCGACGATGAGCTTGGCGCCCAGGCCGCGGCCGCGCTGCGACGGGTCGACGGCGAGCGAGTAGAGGCGCGCGACGCGGCTGCCGGCGCGCAGCAGCGCGCTGGCGCCGCCGACCACCAGCCCGCCTTCGTGCACCAGCGACCGTGATGCGCCGAGCCACGGCGCGCGGCCGGGCCGAGCAGGTGCTTCCACACGCGCAGCGGGAAGCGGTCGGCGGGCGGGAAGCAGCGCTCTTCGAGGTCGGCGAGCAGGCCGGCGTCGGGAGCCGCGCCACGACGATCCGACGGTCGCTCCGCGGGCGGCGCGCCCGCCGCGGGCGCCGCCATCCTGCTCGCGCTGTCGCCGCTCTCGCGCCTCGCCGCGTCCGCACGACGCGGTGCGCGTTCGCGCTCGTCCGGCCGCTTTCCGCGCGTCGCCACCGCCGCCCCGCTCAGGCGCCCGCCGCCGCCTTGACCTCGCACCAGCCCTCCCAGGGCTCGCCGGCGAGGTGGCGGACGATGTTGCGGTAGACCTCGGGGTTGTTCATGTCCTCGAGGCCGGCGTCGATGTTGGGGTTGTCGTTGACCTCGATGACCACGAAGCCGTCGTCGAGCTCCTTGACGTCCACGCCGTAGAGGCTGCGGCCGATGCTGTTGCCGGCGCGCAGCGCGACGTCGATCAGGCGCGGGTCGATCTGCGACTTGTCGACCGACTGCACGGTGCACAGGCTGGGCTTGCCGTCGCCGTCGCGGTCGTGGATGCGCCAGGTGCCGGGGTGCATGATGTACTTCACGACGAACAGGACCTTGCCGTCGAGGATCGTGACCCGCCAGTCGAAGGAGCTGGGCAGGTACTGCTGCACGACCAGGCGGTCGGCGCGGCGCAGGAAGCGCTTGCCGACCTTGACGAAGCTGGCCTCGTCGTGGGCCTTCTCGACGTAGGCGCTGAACGAGCTGTTCGGCGCCTTCAGCACCAGCGGCGTGCCGTAGGTCTCGAACAGCTCGCGCGCCTGCTCGACGGTGACCTCGTCCTCGGTCAGGAAGCAGGTGTCCGGCATCGGCACGTCGGCGCGCATCAGGTGCTGGTACATGTTGACCTTGTCGCAGCACACCAGGATGCTGTCGGGCTCGTCGATCACGCGCAGCCCGTGCACCTCGGCCAGGCGCGCGGCCACGTAGCTGGTGTTGAGCGGGTCGGTCAGCGCGCGGATCAGCAGCCCGTCGTAGCGCGGGATGTTCATGATCTCGCTGCGGAAGATGAAGTCGCAGTCGTGGCCGAGCTTCGCCGCCGCCATGCGGAAGTTGGTCAGCGCGGTGAGCTCGACGGCGCGGCGGATGGTGTAGCGTTCGGTGAAGATGGCGAGGCGGGCCATGTCAGGTCGTCCGGAAGTGCGGAAGTCCGGAGTCCGGAAGTCCTGGTGTGCGGGAAGACGGCGGCGAGCACGAGGCCGCCGGACTGCCGGACGCCGGCTGCCGGACTCCGGGTCATGCGCGCCACAGCCCGGCCTCCTTGACGATGGCCTTCTCGTTCTGCGTCAGCTCCTCCTTCTTGAGGGGCTCGATGGCGCTGAACAGGTACTGCTTCTCGGTGACGATGATCTTCACCCGCGCCAGCGGCAGGCGGAAGGTCTGCCACAGCCGCTGGGCGAGGTCCTGGTACTCGGGCTTGAGGCACTGGCCGAGGACCAGGCGCAGGGTGTCGACGCGGCTGTCGGGCGGCATGTCCTGCACCACCATCGCGTACTTGCCCGACATGGTCAGCGACTTCATCGCTTCCGGCATGCCCGCCTGGTCGGCGATGACCAGGCCCTCGTCCTGGAAGGGGTTGATCGGGTAGGCGACCAGCGGCGGCGCGATCGACACCGACGACTCGCTGGCGATCTCCCACTGCGGGATGGCGATGCCGGCGGCCTGGGCCTTGTGCAGCGCCAGCGGCACGACGTAGGCGTCGAGCGCCTCGCTCGGGCTGGGCAGGGCGAGCAGGCCCTCGTGCTCGGCCTCCATGCTGCGGTAGTAGCCGTCGCCCAGGTAGGTGTAGTCGCCTTCCAGGTTCACGAAGACGCTTTGGGCGCGGAGATCCTCCGGCAGGCTGGTGGAGGGGAATTTCGGTGTGTTCATCGGTTTCGGCCGGGGCTGCGACAGGTCCGGGACGGGAGCGGAGGTCCGCCGGCCGGCGGAGGCCGTGGCCTCCGTGGGGTCGGACGGAGGCGGGTCGGTGCGAGCGAGGGTGCTGTTCACCATAGGACCGCCATGGCGCGGATGAGCCGCGGCGATCGGGGGATGCTAATGGGCACCCGGACAAGGAAAGGTTTTTGTGTCCGCCCAACCCGGTCGGCCGCGGCGGGCGTCAGACAGCGGGCGCGGCGAGCAGGCGCGCCACCAGCAGCCGGAACTCCTCCGCCTGGACGGCGGCCAGGGCGCCGCGCCGCGCGCTCGGGTGCGCGCAGGGCGTCGACGCCGGCGCGCGGGCGCCAGCGCCCGTCCTCGACCAGGTCGCCCAGCCCGGCGGCGCGCGCCGGCGCGGCCAGCTCCGCCTCGAGCGGGTGGCCGGCGGCCTCGCCGAACCAGTAGCCGGCGTTGCCGAGGTCGCCCTCGCGGCGGTGGAGCATGGCGTGCAGCCAGTCCGCGTCCGCGTCGCCTTCGCGCACCTGGATGAGGGCGTGGGCCGCGTCCAGGTGATCGTGCCAGAGCAGGGCGGCGGCCAGGAGCAGGTCGCGGGCGCGCTCGGGCAGCGCCGCCGGCACGGCGGCGGCGACCTCGGCGCGCACCGCGGGCTCAGCGGCCACGCCGGCGCGCGGACCGCGCTCCAATCCCGGTTCCCCCGCGCGCTGCAGGGCGGTCCACAGCGCCGCGCCCGGCTGGCCACCGGAGCGTGCGGCGCTCATGGCGCCGGGGCCGGCTGGGCGTCGGTGTGCCAGCCGACCTCGTAGCCGCTCCACGCCGGCACCCCGGCGATGTCGGCGGAGAGCTCCTGCTCGGCGCCGGCGGCCAGGTGGCCGACCGGCAGGTCGAGGGCCTTGACCGCGCTGCCGTCGGTGGCCTGCAGGGTGATGGTCACCACCAGCCCCTCGATGTCGGCGCCGGTGCCGTTGCGCACGCGCGCCTTCATCTTCTTGCCCTCGGCGTGGATCTTGGCGATCTCGACGTCCTTGGCGCCGGTGAACGAGCCCTGGTCGAGGCTGGCGGTGTCGGTCATCTTGTTGGAGATGGTGACGGTGGCGAACTTCGGCACGTTCTTGACCTCGACCTTGTGGTCCTTGACGTAGCCGCCGGGCAGGTCGGCCTTCTCGGGCTGGTAGACCCTGGTGGCGACGTCCCTGCCCTTGTCGTCGCGGAAGTGGATGGTCTGGACGAGGTCGCGCACCGGCTGGCCGCCGATGTTCCACAGCCCGTAGGTCACCACGGCGCCCGCGCCCGCGGTCTCGAAGTTCTGGTTCACCAGCACCAGGTACGAGATCTGCGCGACGTCGGCCAGGCCGATCGGCACCGAGAACTTGTCGATGCCGAGGTGGGTGTCCTTGCCGCCCTTCCACTCGAGCTCGATCTGGTAGGCCTGCCAGTTGGGGCAGTTGAGCTTGTAGTCGAGGTCGCGGGCCGCCCCGGCCGCGAGCGGTGGCAGGTCCTTCCACGGTCCGGCGAGCAGCGGCTTGCGCGCGCCGTCGAGGGTGGTCAGGCGCAGTCGCAGCCCATCGAGGGCGGCCTTGCCGGCCTTCAGGCGCAGCTCCCACTGGAAGAAGGGCCGGTAGTTCTCGTCGGCGCGGCCGCTGAACACGTAGGAACCGGTGAAGGCGGGGTTGGCCCCGGCGGGGGCCGGGGCGTGGCGGCCTGGCGGGCGAAGGCCTGCTGGGCGTCGGCCTTGCCGGCCTGGGACCACGCCGGGCCGCTGGCGGCCGGGGTCTTCGGCTTCGTTTCGGCTGCGCCGAGCAGGCCTGGACCCACGGCGGCGAGGAGCAGGAGGCAGGCGGCGGGCAGGCGGGACATCACGACCTCGACGGACACGGAACGACGGCAGGGACGGGACCAGGGTGAACGGTGCCATGGAATGCAGGTTCACGACCGTCCATGTCAGGCGATGCGGGCGGCCCGCGGCGCGGTGCCGGGCCGCGGGCCAGCCCCCCGGAACACCCTCCAGCCCTGCCGAGGGTATGGGGTTATGGACAGCGCCGGACATGCCGGCCATTACGATCGCCGGAACCACCGGCTGCCGCCTGTCCCGAGGCCGGGCGCCCTCCGCTGCTGGCGTCATGCACAGTCGCGGGGGGGTGTCCGCGGCGGGAAGTGCGCCCGTGCCGGCATATGGCACACTCCTATCCCCGCGGAGAGGTTCATGCGCAAGTTCATCGGCGAAATCCTGGTCGAGATGGAGGCATGCAGCGCCGCCCAGGTCAAGGAGGCCCTCAACAAGCAGATGCAGGGCGACCGCCGGCCGATCGGCGAGATCATGACCGAGCTGGGCAGCTGCCAGCCCGAGGACGTGGCGCGCGCGCTCGCCGAGCAGTTCGACATGCGCTTCTACGACCTCGAGACCATCGACATCCCGCAGCGCGTCATGGAGCTGATCCCCCACGACCTGGCCAAGGAGAAGAAGGTCTGCCCGGTCGGCCTGAACGGCCGCACCCTGTCGGTGGCGATGACCAACCCGCTCGACCTCGAGGTGGTCGACACGCTGCGCTTCTCGACCTCGCTGGCCATCGAGGTCGGCGTGGCCAGCGAGCGGCAGATCATGGCCATGCTCGAGAAGACCTGGGGGCTCTCCGAGAACAAGCTCGACCAGATGATGGGCGAGATGACCGAGGACATCTCGCTGCGCTCCAGCGACGGCGACGGCGAGGAGGGCGACGACGCGCTGATCGTGCGCTTCGTGCAGCAGATCATCAGCAACGCCCTCACCAACCGCGCCTCGGACATCCACGTCGAGCCGATGGCCGACCACCTGCGCATCCGCTACCGCATCGACGGCGTCTGCTTCACCATGGACCCGGCGCCGAAGCGCCTGCAGGGCCCGGTCATCCAGCGCCTGAAGATCATGGCCGACATGATGATCGAGGAGAAGCGCAAGCCGCAGGACGGGCGCATCAAGGTCAAGATCGGCGACAAGCGCATCGACCTGCGCGTCTCGTGCCTGCCCGCGGTGCACGGCGAGAGCGTGGTCATGCGCATCCTGGACGGCGAAAATCTGAAGCTGTCCCTGGACGACATGGGCTTCGACTCCAGCGACCTGAAGCTGTTCTCGGGGCTGATCCGCCGCCCCAACGGCATCGTCCTGGTCACCGGCCCGACCGGCTCGGGCAAGACCACCACGCTGTACGCCACGCTGCACACGCTCAACACCATCGACCGCAAGATCATCACCGCCGAGGACCCGGTCGAGTACCACCTGTCCGGCATCAACCAGTGCCAGGTCAACCACAAGATCCACCTCGATTTCCCGCGCATCCTGCGCTCGATGCTGCGCCAGGCGCCCAACGTCATCCTGGTCGGCGAGATCCGCGACGCCGAGACCGCGCAGATCGCCATCCAGGCCTCGCTGACCGGCCACCTGGTGTTCTCGACCCTGCACACCAACGACGCGCCCAACGCCATCACCCGCCTCATCGACATGGGCGTGCCGCCCTTCCTGGTGGCGACCTCGATCCAGGCGGTGCTGGCCCAGCGCCTGGTGCGCACCAACTGCCCGAAGTGCCTGGAGTCCTACACCCCCGACCCGGTGCACCTGGCCGCGCTCAACCTCAAGCCCGACCAGCTCGCCGGCCAGCAGTTCAAGCGCGGCAAGGGCTGCGACCACTGCAAGGGCTCGGGCTACCGCGGGCGCAAGGGCATCTTCGAGATGATGGTGATGAACCGCCAGCTGCGCGACCTGGCGTTCGCCAAGGCCTCGACCTCGGAGATCCGCCGCGTGGCCATCGCCAACGGCATGAACTCCCTGGCCATGGACGGGGCGCGCAAGGCGCTGCAGGGGATCACCACCCCGGACGAGATCCTGCGCATGGCGAAGACGGACAGCTGAGGACGGCGGAGGGCAGCAGGGGACGGCTGGAGGGGTGGAGGGAGGAAGACCACCTGCTCGTGGTTTGACCGTAGGCAGGACGGGTGGATTGGTCCTTTCCGGGCCTCACCGAACTCATCAGGCGCGTCGCGCCCGGTTCCGGTCCCCTTCTCCCGCCTCCCCTCCGCTCCTCCTGCCGTCCCCTGCGCCCCTCCCGACTGGTGCAGGGTTGGCCCCGGTCCCCGTCACAACTCCCGGCGCAGACCGTATCTGGCGGGTCGCGCACGCCGTCGTATGCACCCCGAAACAGCGTTGTCCTGCCTTGCATCCCGTCTTCCTCACCTAGTCTTAGGTCGATATGGCCGCAACGGTTGCGTTCTGGTGCACGCAGTGTGGCTACCGCCAGGACGTTCCTGAGCGCCTGGTCGACCGCAAGGTCAAGTGCCCGAAGTGCGAGACCCGCCAGATCCTGCGCTCCAAGGGCCCCAACCAGGTCCTGAAGAAGGGCGAGAAGGGCGACACCAGCGTCGTCACGAAGCGCACCGCCGGGACCGCCGCCATCTCCTCGGCCGGTCAACCCACGCTGCCGGGCACGCGCACCATCAAGTCGCAGTCCTCGCTGAACCACTCCTTCACCACGCCGCCGACCGTGGTCGAGCCCGCCGACAAGGACGTCAACAGCTTCGACGAACTGGATTTCGAGGCCACCGAGGACGAGTTGGCGGCAGCCGCGCCGGTGGTGCCGCCCGAGGAGGACTCGCTGGAGAGCGTGTTCGGTCCCGCGAGCGTGACCGGCATCGCGCCGAAGAAACCGCCGGGTCCCAGCACGCAGACGGTGCACACCACCCAGATCAGCCAGCTCTCGCTGCTCGGCGGCACGCTCGGCGGCGGCAACTCGCTCGGCACCATCCGCCCGACCACCGACACCTACGCCAAGAAGGTCAGCATCGCGGCGGGGTACCAGCTCGGCACGATCCTCGGGCGCGGCGGCATGGGCGCGGTGCACGCGTCGCGCCAGCTCGCGCTCGAGCGCACGGTGGCGATCAAGACCATGCTCGCCAAGGGCGACGGCTCCGCCGCCAGCCGCTTCCGCGCGGAGGCCATGGTCATGGCCCTGCTCGAGCACCCGAACATCATGCCGGTGCACGACCTGATCAGCGCCGAGAGCGGCGAGCTGCAGCTGGTCATGAAGAAGGTCGAGGGCGTGACCTGGCGCGAGCTGGTCTACCCGTCGACGCCGGTGCAGATCCGCCGCGCCATGGCGATGAAGCTCGACGACCACGTCGAGATCCTGCTCAAGGTCTGCGACGCGGTCGCCTTCGCGCACGCCAAGGGCATCATCCACCTCGACCTCAAGCCGGCGAACATCATGGTCGGCGCCTTCGGCGAGGTGCTGGTGCTCGACTGGGGCTGCGCGATGGCCTTCACCGACATCGGCAACGACGTGGTGCCCAAGGTGATGAACTTCCGCGGCCTGTCGGGCACGCCCGCGTACATGGCGCCGGAGATGGCCGGGCAGACCGGCAACCTCGGGCCGCACACCGACATCTACCTGCTCGGCGCGATCCTCTTCGAGCTGGTCGCCGGCCACCCGCCGCACAAGGCCGACTCGCTGCAGTCCTCGATCGCGCACGCCGCGGCCAACGACATCACCCCGCCGCAGCTCGAGCGCGGCGGCAAGAAGATCCCCAGCGAGCTGGTCGAGCTGGCGATGCGCACCATGAGCCGCGACATCGCGCAGCGGCCGCCGACGGTCGCCGACCTCGCCCAGCAGCTGCGCGACTTCCGCCGCCACGAGGAGGCGATCACCGGCGTCGACACCGCGCGCACGCGCCTGTCCGCCGCGACCAGCCAGCCCGACAAGGCCGACGACCTCTACCGCCAGGCGCTCGCCGCCTGCGAGCAGGCGGTCGCGCAGTGGCCGGAGTACACCGTCGGCCGCGACCTGCTCGGGCAGATCCTGCTGGGCTACGCGCAGTACCTGCACGGCACCGGCGCCTTCCGCCTCGCCCAGGGCAAGGCCGAGGCGGCGATCGAGTTCGGCGGGCGCCACGACGACGCGACGCTGGTCAAGGCGGCGCGCGACGTGCACGCCACCGCGGTCTCGGACGAGCGCTTCCAGCAGGCGCGCACGCGCAACATGCGCGTGCTGCTCGCCGGCCTGGTGGTGCTGATGGCCGTCGGCATCGTCGGCCTGGGCTACGGCATGTCGCAGGCCAGCACCCAGGACACGCGCATCCACAGCGAGTCGCAGCGCTACGACGACCTCGCCGAGGCCCTGGACAAGGAGCGCAAGCAGCGCCAGAGCGAGCAGGGGCTCTACGCGCCGGTGCTGCTCGAGACCGCGGCGCGCGCGGTCGAGCTGCGCAACTTCAAGAAGGCCATCGACGCGCTCGACGCCGCCGTCCGCCTGGCGCCGAAGCTGGACCAGGCGCTGCTGCTCAAGGCCGAGGTGCTGGCCGGCCAGCAGCAGTACGCCGTGGCGCTGCCGGTGCTGGACCAGTACCTGGCCGGGCACGCCGACGACAACCTCGCCAAGCACCTGCGCGACCTGTGCGCGAGCCTCAAGGCCGCGCCCACCCCGCTGCTCGAGAGCGAGCTCGGCGACCTGTTCATCAGCCAGAACCTGTTCACCCTCGCCGAGGGCCGCAAGCTCACCCCCGAGTCGCAGCTGCGCTTCTACACGCGCGCCCTCGAGAAGGTGTGGCCGGGCGCCGCCGCCAACCTGCGCATGGCCGACGGCCGCCTCGACTTCGTGCGCGAGCCGGGCAAGGACGGTCCCAGCAAACCGCAGGGCGTGACCGACCTCACGCCGCTGCGCGGCCTGCCCTTCCGCGAGCTGTGGCTGCAGGACACCCGCGTCACCAGCATCGCCGTCCTGAAGGACATGCCGCTCAAGGTGCTGGTCCTGGCCCGCGCGCCGGTGCGCGACCTCGGCCCGCTCGCCGGCGGGGAGCTCGAGGTGCTCGACATCAGCGAGAGCAACGTCGCCGACCTGCGCCCGCTGCAGGGCCTGCAGCTGCGCAGCCTGGCCGCGGCCGGCACCGGCGCGATCGACCTGCTGCCGCTGTCCGACATGCCGCTGCGCGACCTCGACCTGGCGCGCACCAAGGTCGTCGAGATCTCGGCGCTGGCGCGCTGCGCGCGGCTGCAGCGCCTGAACCTCGCCGGCACGCACGTCACCAACCTCTCGATGCTGTCGACCCTGCCGCTGCAGTCGCTGTCGCTGCGCGACACCACGGTGTCCGACCTCTCCGACCTGCGCGGCGTGCCGCTCACCGCGATCGACCTGGCGAACACCCCGGTGCGCAGCCTGGGCCCCCTGGCGCGCGCGCCGCTCGAGGAGCTCGACGCCGAGGGCTGCCGCGCGCTCGCCACCCTCGACGGCCTCGCCGGGCTGCCGCTCAAGCGCCTCAACATCGTCGGCACGCGCGTCACCGACCTGGGCGCCCTGGCCGGCGCGCCGCTCGAGCGCATCGACTTCAACCCCGCGCAGATCACCGCCAACCTCGAGGTGCTGCGCAAGATGCCCACGCTGCAGCAGATCGGGCCGGAGCCCCTGCGCACCCCGGCCGAGTTCTGGCGCAAGCACGATGCCGACCACTGACCGCGCCGACCCCTCCCCGGGCGGCCAGGCCGGGCGCGACCTGCGCCGGGCCAGCGCCGCCATGGCCGCGCTGGTGCCGCCAACCGTGCCGGTGGCGGTGCAGGCGCTGATCATCACCGCGCGCAAGCGCGGCCTGCTCGACGACGACGGCCTGCAGCGCGTCGGCAAGCGCGCGATGCGCCGCGAGCTGCGCAGCCTGGGCGAGGTGCGCGCGTGGCTGGCGGGCGGCAAGGACTGCACGCCGCGCCTGGCGCAGTCGCTGCTCGAGCTGCTGCCGGAGAGCGACCACATCGTCGTCGGCGGCAACCGCCTGCTCAGCCACCTCGCCGACGGCGGCATGGGCCGCGTGCACCTCGCCGAGAGCCGCGACGGCCGCATGGTGGTGGTCAAGATGCTGCGCCCGGAGTTCGGCAGCAACACCCGCTACGCCTACCGCTTCGAGCGCGAGGCGGCGATCACCGCCCAGCTCGACCACATCAACCTGGTGCGCTGCCTGGGGCACGGGCGCAACGACGACGGCCAGCTCTACATGGTGCTGGAGTACGTGCACGGCGGCGACCTCGACTGCCTGCTGGCGCAGGGCCACAAGCTCAGCGAGGGCGAGGCGCTGCTGGTCGCGTACCAGGTGTGCAAGGCGCTCGAGCACACCCACCGCATGCACCTGATCCACCGCGACATCAAGCCGAGCAACATCTTCCTGGCGGCGGACGGCACGGCGAAGCTCGCGGACTTCGGCCTGTCGCGCGCGACCGACGTCGAGTACTCGATGGCGACGGTCGAGGGCAAGGCCATCGGCAGCCCGTTCTTCATGGCGCCCGAGCAGGCGCAGGGCCTGAAGGACATCGACATCCGCGCCGACCTCTACGCCATCGGCTGCGTGCTGTTCTACGCACTGACCGGGCAGCCGCCGTTCCCCGGCACGCCGGTGGAGGTGCTGACGCGGCACATCCGCGACAAGGTCCCGGACGTGCGCCAGCACCGCCCCGAGATCGGCGAGCGCACCGCCAAGACCATCCTGAAGCTGATGCTCAAGGAGCGCGAGCAGCGCTTCCAGACGCCGGGGCGCCTCGGCGAGAGCCTGGCCAAGACCATGAGCCTGCTCGGCCTGGAGCCCGAGCGCGCCCTGGCGCAGGACACCATCAGCCGCTCGCTGCCCTCGCCCGGCCAGGGCGACGCGCCGCCGGCGCCGGCGCACGACATCACCACGCCCGCGCCGCAGACCCTGGCGCCCCAGGCGGCGGCCGGACCGCTGGCTCCGCGACCGCCGGACCTGCCGGCGATGCCCGCGGCGGTGCCGCTGCCGCCCGCGCCGGCGCCCTTCATCCCGGAGCCCGCCCTGCCGGCGCCGGTCGCGCGGCTCGAGACCGCCACCCTGATGCCGCGCGCCGACGTCCCGCCCGCCCCACCGGCGCGCGCGCTGCGCAGCGACGATTTCCAGCCCGAGCTGGCGACCGACTCCTTCACACCGCGTGGCGGTTCGCGGCTGATCGGCCAGGGGCGCTCCGACGAGGAGACCCGCGACGAGTTCGACGGTGCGGAGCCGACACCGGTGGCCCCCGCGGCCACGGCGCCGGCCGCCCCGACGGCGCCCGTGCGCACCGCCACGGCGGCGGTGGCGCGGGTGCCCGACGAGGCGCCGCCGCGGCGCCGCACGGTGGGGCCCAACCAGGGCGCGCCGGCTGCCGCTCCTGCGCCGGCCGCGCCCGCGGTGGCCGCCGCGCCACCGCCCCCGGCGGCACCTCCGGCGCGACCGCCCAGCCCCTTGCCGTCACGCCGGGTGGTGGCGCCGCTCACGGAGCTGGCCGGCGAGCGCGATCCCGTCGAGATGACGCTGGCGGACTACGCCGGCGACCTCGCCCTGCAGACGCTGCGCAACGACGGCGCGGGCATCCCCGGCCGCCTGGACCTGGGCCAGGCCCTGGACGCGCGGTGGGTCCTGATCGAGGCCGCCGGGAGCTACCCGCTGCGCCTGGTCCTGCTCGCCCAGACCGAGGCCGTCACCGGCAAGCTGCGCGAGGCGCCGGTCGACATCCCGCTGCGCGTCTATCCGATCGCGGCCTACACCGAGGAGTGCCAGCGCATCAGCAAGCGCCACTTCAAAGTGTGGTCCGACGCGGCCTCGGCCAAGGTCTTCATCGCCGACCTCGGCAGCTCGAACACCACGCGCCTCGACGGGCGCGTGCTGAACCCCGACGCGCCGTGGGCGCTCGAGGACGGGCGCGAGCACAAGCTCGAGATCCCGAAGAGCCTGCGCCTGACGGTGCGCGCCCTGCCGCAACGCACGCGCAAGGAGGACGCGATCGCCGGCCCGCCCGGTACGTGCGGCGTCGACAGCGCCAACCTGCACGACGCGATCATCCTCCGGCGCAGCGACAACCGCCCCTCGCTGGCCTACGCCCTGGTGCTGCGCCGCATCACCATCGGCTCGACCGACGCCGACATCCCCTGCACCGGCTGGATCGGCCCCGACCTCGAGTTCGGCCAACTCGGCGGGCGCTGGACCTGGCGCCTGGCCGGCGCCAACCACTGGCAGCCGCTGCGCGCGCGCGTCACCCTCGGGCAGACCGGCGTCACCGCCTCGGCGGCGGACTACGACACGTACCGGTGACGAGGGGCTCGGAGAGCGGATGGAACAGGAAGGCGAGGAGACGCGCAGCCTTGTCGGCATCGGGCTGGTAGGGGCTCGCGGGCAGCGCGGGCTTGA
Source organism: uncultured Planctomycetota bacterium (assembly GCA_963818245.1). Taxonomy (GTDB): domain Bacteria; phylum Planctomycetota; class UBA11346; order UBA11346; family UBA11346; genus BOG-1363. The sequence continues at coordinate 11,355 of CAWFSD010000004.1, read as the reverse complement.
GGATGGCGAAGGCCTGCGCGCGCAGCGCCACGCTGTCATCGTCGAGCAGCGCGACCAGGGCCTTGGCCAGGTCGATGTCCTGGACGTGCGGCGAGCCGAGCTGCAGGGTCAGCGCCTGGCCGATGCCGGCCACCGCCAGCCCGCGCTCCTCGACGTCGGCCTTGCTGTTGGTCGCCGAGGCGAACTGGATCAGCGCCTCGTGCGCCACCGCCTGTGCCAGCGCGCGTTCACCCCGAGCGCGGACAGCGCCGCCTTGCGCACCGCGGCCGACGGGTCCTTGAGCTTCCGCGCCAGGGCGGCGAGCGCCTCCTCGCCGTAGTATGTGCGCCGGCGCTGGCGATGGCGGCGATGCGCGTCGCCTCGGCCCTGGCGTCGAACAGCGGACCGATCAGCGAACCGGCCTGCAGGCCGCCGACCAGGACGATGCCGTCGATGACCTGGGGGGTCGCGACCAGCGCCCTGGCGGCCGCGGCGCTGGGATCGAGAGGACCGCCAAGCGCCTGCGCCGTGAGCGCCAAGGCTTTGCGCGCTCGGCATGGCACGTGTTGGTCGGCGCGGGGGGTCTCCTGTGACTGCGGTGAGCTGGAGCCGTGGGCGGCCTTGGCGTGCTGCGCACCATCGGGCTGTCCGGCCGGGAATGGCGGTCAGATGGCGAGCTCCTTCAGCGGTCCGGTGCTGTCGGCGAACTTGTCCACCTGCAGCCCCATGCGCGCGAGGATGTCGCCGAGCAGGTTGCACATCGGCGTCTCGTTCTTGCAGACGATGTGCCGGCCGGTGGCGATGGTCTTGCCGCCGCTGCCGCCGAGCACGATCGGCAGGTTGTGCGGGTCGTGGGCGTTGCCGTCGCGGATGCCCGAGCCGAACAGCACCATGCTGTTGTCGAGCAGGGTGTCCTTGCCCTCCTTGATGGCCTTCATGCGCTCGAACAGGCCGGCGACCTGCTGCGCGTGCCACAGGCCGATCTTGCGGTACTGCTCGAGCTTGTCGGGGTTGTTCTCGTGGTGGCTCATGTCGTGGTGGCCGCCCTTGACGCCGTCGATGAACGAGAAGTTCTGCCCGCTCACCTCGTTGCCGAACATGAACGTCGCGATGCGCGTGCTGTCCGTCCAGAAGGCGAGCAGCATGATGTCGAGCATCATGCGCACGCGGTCCGCGTAGGCCTGGGGGTTGTCGAAGCGGCCGCCGCCGCCGCTCTTGTGCGCGCGCTCGCCGAGCTCGGGCAGGGCGCGCAGCGCGGCGGGGTCGACGCGGTGCGGCTCCTTGACGTGCTTGATCTCGGCCTGGATGCGGCGCTCGACGTCGCGCACCGAGGTCAGGTACTCGTCGAGCTTGCGCTGGTCGTTCGCGCCGAGCCGGCCCTTGAGGCCGGCGCTGTCGTCGAGCACGAAGTCGAGCACGCTGCTGTCGTCCCACGGGTTGAGCGCCTTGGGCCGGGCCGTGCCCGGGTCGGCGCCGCCCTGGCCGCGGAACAGCCGGTCGAAGGCGGCCTTGGGGTCGGTCTCGCGGGTCTGCGGCGTGGTCGGCGTCGACCACGAGATGTGGCTGCCGTAGAGCGCGGTGAGCTTGACGTTGTTGTCGACGAAGTTGGTCGGGCCGTGCGTGGACAGCTCGATCGAGGGCAGGCGCGTGTACTGGCCGAGGAATTGCGCGGCGAGCTGGTCCGCGGAGATGCCACCGCTGTTGAGGTCCGCGCCCGTGGTCTTGGTGATCGAGGTGCCGGTCAGCCACACCGCGACCTTGGCGTAGTGGCCGTCGAGCACGTAGGAGCCCTTGTTGGCCAGCCCGCTGATCAGCGTGATGTCGCTCTTGACCTTCTCGAAGGCGGCGGTGATCGAGGGCAGTTCGGCGAGCGGGCCCGGCATCGCCGGCGACCAGTGGTGGGGGTTCACGCCGTTGGGCATGTACAGCGCGGCGAAGCGCACCGGCTGCTTGCGCGGCACGACCTTGGGCTCGGCGCCGAACAGCGTGGGCGCCTCCATCGCGTCGAGCAGGGGCAGCGCGACCGCGGCGCCGAGGCCGCGCAGCATGGTGCGGCGGCTGATGGGCCAGGAACGTGGGCTCATTTGGCGGGCTCCGGAGCGGTGGCGGCGGGGGCGAGGGCGGCGACGCGGGCGTTGCGGAAGGGGTAGCTGACGGCGATGGCGGTGATCAGGGCGGGCAGGCGGTAGCCGTCCTTGGCGGTCGCCTGGGCGATCTCCTTCACCGTCTGGCGGTCGTAGCCCTCGATGCCGCGGCCGAGGGCGTAGGAGAGCAGCTTCTCGGTGAAGGCCCGCGTGAACTGGTCCTTCTTGCCCATCAGGATCTTGCGCAATTCCGCCGGACCGCTGAACGAGGCGCCGCCGGGCAGGGTGCCGGTGTTGTCGATGGCCTCGCCGCGCGCGTCCTGGGTGCGCCAGGCGCCGACCACATCGAAGTTCTCCAGGCCGAAGCCGAGCGGGTCGATGCGGCTGTGGCAGCCGGCGCAGCCCGGGTCGGCGCGGTGCTTCTCGAGGCGCTTGCGCAGGCTCTGCTCCTCCTTGGCGCCGTCGTCCTTGGCGAGCTGGGCGACGTTCGGCGGCGGCGGCGGCGTCGGCGCGTTGAGCATCACCGCCAGCATCCACTTGCCGCGCAGCACCGGGCTGGTGCGCTGCGGGTGGCTGGTGGCGGCCAGCACGGCGGCCATGCCCATCACGCCGCCGCGGTTGGCGTCGGGCAGCTTGACCTCCTGGAACTCGGCGCCGGTCGGGCCGCTGACCCCGTACCAGTGCGCGACCTCGCCGTTCATCCAGGTGTAGTCGCTGTCGATCAGCTCGAGGATGCTGCGGTTGCCGTTGATCAGCCCGGCCATGAACGCCGCCGGCTCGCCGCACAGCGCCTCGCGCACCGGCTGGGTGAACTCGGGGTACTTCTGCGGGTCCGGGCCGATCGCGCCGCTGCGCAGCTGCTCGAGCAGCAGCCACTGCCCGGTGAAGTTCTGCGCCAGCGCCTTGGCCTTCGGGTCCTTGAGCATGCGCGCGACCTGCTCGGCGATGACCCTGGGGTCCTGCAGCTTCTTCTGCTCGGCGAGCGCGAACAGCGCCTCGTCGGGCATCGACGACCACAGGAAGTAGGACAGGCGCGCGGCCATCTCGTACTGGCCGAGCTCGAAAGCGCCGACCTGCTTCTTCGCCTCCTCGGCGCGGTAGAGGAAGCTCGGCGACATCAGCGCCGCCTTGAGCATGTGGCGGACGCCGTCGTCGTAGGCGATGCTCTTCTTCTCGCAGTAGTCGAAGACCTTGAGCAGGCGGTCGACCTCGGCCGGCGCCACCGGGCGGCGGTAGGCGCGCTTGGCGAAGGCCGCGGCGGTGGCGCGCGCGGCCTCGCGCCGGGTCTTGGGCTTGTCGTCGGCGGGCTTGACGATGGCGAGGCGCTCCGGCTTGGCCGCCTCGAGCACGGCGTTGGCGGCCTCGACCAGCTTCTCGAGCAGCAGCGGCGGCAGGAACAGGGTGTCGGCGTTGTTGTCGAAGCCGCCGCCGCCCACGCCGTCGGCGGGGAACTGGTCGGCGGGCCGCAGGTCGACGTCGAGCAGGTCGCGGATGGTGTTGTTGTACTCGACGCGGTTGAGGCGGTGCAGGGTCACGCGCCCGGGATCGCGCACCTGCGCGCCGGCATCGAGGCTGTCGAGGGTGCGCTCGACCCAGGCCATCAGCTTGTCGCGCTGGTCCGGGGCGAGCTGCTCCTTGGCCATCTTGGGCGGCATCTCCCCATCGCGCAGCTCCTGGAGGACGTCCTCCCACTGCGCGGGGTCGTGCTGGACGTCCTCGATGCCCTTGACCTTGGCGAGGTTGACGCCGCCCTTCTGCTTCTTGTCGCCGTGGCACTCGTAGCAGTACTTCTCGAGCTGGGGGCGGATCTCGGCGAAGTTGGCCGCGCCGTCGGCGCCCGCGACGCGGCCCACCGCCAACGCCAGGAGGGCGAGCGGCCAGGACAGGGCGGCGGTGCGGTGGAAGCGGGGCATGGACGGTAAGTATACCCCGGTGCAGGTGGTTCCGTTCGCGGCAACCGCGCGCGGATGCGGCAAAACCGGCGCTGGGAATGCACCGGTGCATGGAAGCGCTTCCCGCGAGCCTTCCGGGCTTTGCACTGCATGACTTTGTGCGCGACGACCCATGGATATGCGAATAGGGGCCCGACGCTCGACATGTCGAGGAAAGTCGCGTGTGGCGCGACATCCCCATCACGGGCGTGCGCCGCAGCGGGGCGCACGGCTGCGCTGTTTCCTGTGACGTCAGCACCACGATCGACGTTTCGGGAAATGCCCGAAACCGCTCATTTCGGAGGCTGAACGCCGCTTCGCGACTGGAGGCCCCCTCTCACCCGGGACCGCGGCCCGCTGGGCAATGCTATCAAGCGGAGGTCCCCACGTCGTCCCAGGATCGAGCTGCAGTCCGCATTCTCGCTGCTCTGGTCTCTCTGGTGCTCTGTGTTCCACCTGGATGGCCTGCCTTCCGTTCGATCCGAGTCGGAGCTCTGGATGTGGAGCCGGCAGCCGATCGAACACAGAGGACCAGAGGAACCAGAGCAGAGCTCAGCTTGCGAGCATTGCCCAGCGGGCCGCGGTCCCGGATGAGAGGCACCGTCGGCCATGGATGAGCTGATCCCTGACTCGCGCCCTCGCGCCTCGCGCCTGGGGTCTGCGGTCTAGGGTCTAGAGTCCAGGGTCCAGGTCTGGGATCTGGGGTCTAGAGCCTGGATTCTAGCCCCCCTCACTCCGCCGGCGCCTGCCGCACCGCGTGCCCGCCGCGCCCGTACTTGGCGAAATAGCGCTCCAGGATGCGCTTGACCACCGGCGTGCAGGCCTGGCCGCCGAAGGTCCCGCTGTGGATGAAGCAGGCGAAGGCCACGGTGGGATTGTCGGCGGGGGCGTAGCCGATCATCCAGGCGTTGTCCGGCGTGGTCCCGTTGCGGCGGGTCTCGGGACTGCCGCGCTCGCTGGTGCCGGTCTTGGCGGCGACCTTGCAGCCCGGCGGCCGCGCCCTCGAGGACCAGCGACTTGGCGGTCGAGTGCGGCACGTTGGCGGTGACCATCTCCATGCCGTGGCGGACCTCGGCGAGGTAGTCCTTGCGGATGTGCAGGTCGACGACTTCCGGCGGCCCGGCGGGGGCGACCAGGTAGGGGCGCACGATGTGCCCGCCGTTCGCGACCGCGGCGGCCAGCACCACCACCTGGATGGGCGCGCAGGTGGGGAACTGCCCGATGCCGAAGCGCCAGTCGTCGTTGGGCGCCCAGTGCGGCTCCAGCGGGCGGTCGTGGGCGATGGTCGAGGGCCGCGGCAGGAAGCCCGGGCGCTGGTCGCTGACGTCCAGCGCGTTGTTGCGGCCGAGCCCGAACTGCGAGGCGAAGGCGGCCAGGCGCTCGCCGCCCAGGCGGCGGGCGATGGTCGCGAAGTAGACGTTCGAGCTGCGCTGGATCGCGGTCGGCAGGTCGCAGTCGCCGACCGCGCCGCCGTGCTCGGAGAGGATCTTCTCGCCGCGCGCGCGTGTGGCCCATGGCGTCGCCGCAGAAGATGATCTCGCCCGGCGTCAGCACGCCGTACTCCAGGCAGGCGAGCGCGGTGCAGATCTTCATCACCGAGCCGGGCATCTGGTCGGGCATGGTCGCGTAGTCGAGCAGCGGCTTGCCGCGCGTCTGGTCGAGCTCGTGGTAGCGCGTGCGCAGGTCCTCGAGCTTGTAGCCGGGCGTGCTGGCGAGGGTCAGGATCGCGCCGGTGTGGCAGTCGATCAGCGCGAAGCCCGCCACGCCCTTGCCGTAGTCGTGCTCCACCGAACTCGCCATCGCCTCGGTGGTGGTGCCCAGCGCCTTGGCGAGGTCGTACCAGTGCGTGAGGCTGTCCTCGGTCAACGACCTGCAGCTCCATGTCGAGCTCGGTGACCAGGTCGGTGCCGGCCACCGGCGGCACGTCGCGCACCACGCTCACGCCGTCCGGCGTGCGCAGCCGCACCTGCAGGCCGGAGACCCCGCGCAGCACCGAGTCGTAGTGGCCCTCCAGGCCGCTGCGGCCCTGCCAGGTGATCGGCCCGGAGCGCTGCTCGGGATCGCGCGCCGCGCGCGACCGTGCCGATCAGGTGCGAGGCCGCGCCCGGGAACGGGTACTCGCGCCCCAGGTCGACCTGGATGCTCAGCCCGGGCAGCGGCGAGTCGGCGTCCTCGAAGGCCTTGGCGAGGTCGGCGGGGGGCGCGCAGTTGTGCCCGGCCAGGCGCACCACCAGCGCGTGCGGCAGGTCGGAGATCAGCGCGATGGGATCGACGTGGGTCTGGCCGTCCCAGGCGCGGTCGGCGACGGCGCGCGCCGCGGCCAGCGCCTGCTCGATGTCGAGGCGCGTGGTCGGCCGGCCGAGCGCGGTGAGCTGGCCGGCGAGGCCGAGCGCGAGGCGCTCGACGCGCCCCGGGTCGAGGATGATCTGGTGCAGCCCGTAGTCGCGCTCGCACATCACCGGGCGCAGGCGCTCGCCGTGCTTCTCGAGCAGCGCGCCCAGCCACTCGCCGTCCACGCCCAGGCTGGCGGCGAGGTGGCGCGTGAGCTGCGAGAACAGGCCGTCCCCGTCGGGCGGGTCGCCCTGCACCAGCAGCACGCGCTCGCGCACGCCGGGCACGGCGCCGAGGCGGATCTCGGGCAGCTCCTGGCCGGCGGGCAGCAGCGGCGCGATGGCCTCGGCGCGCGCCGACGGGGCGAAGTAGACGCCAAGGTCCGGCAGCGGCCGGCGCGCCGCCGCCAGGGCGCGGTCGAGGTGCTCGTGGACGAGCTGCGGCACCTCGCCCAGGAGCTGCGCCAGCACGGCCTCGGCCTGGGCGCGGCGATCGGCCTCGATCAGGCGCAGGGCGACGTCGATGGGCGCGTGGCCGGGCACGTCGAGGTGCAGCGGGTAGGCGCGCAGGAAGGGGTCGAGCACCGCCAGGGCGTGCTCGTCGCTGCCGCCGGCGAAGTCCTCGTCCAGGCGCTGCGCGGCGGCGCGCAGCTCGTCCTCGGTGCAGACCTCGACCGGCTGCTTCCAGCGCAGCGTCAGCTCGCGCGCCAGTGCCTCGCGCGGGTCGTCGACCAGCAGGTCGGACTCGACCAGGCGCTGGGTGTCGGTGTCGGTGTCGGCGCCGCTCGGCGCCAGGGCGCGGCGCGGCACCGTGACCAGGGCGAGGTCGGCGTCGCGCCGGCGCGCGCCGGTGCGCTGCGCCACCGCGGGGTGGCTGAGCAGTTCGTTCAGCAGGATGTCGCGCAGCTCCGCCGGCGGGCGCGGCTGGCGCACCGCCAGGTCGGCGGTGAGCGCGTCGAGGCGCTGCTCGTCGAAGCGGTAGACCGGGACGTCGCGGCGCGCGCGCCCGGTCAGCTCCAGGTCGGCGAGCACCACCGCGAGGTGGTAGACCGCGCGGTTGTCGGTGATCGGCGTGCCGTTGCGGTCGAGGATGCGGCCGCGCCGCGGCGGCAGGATCTCGGTCACCAGCTTCGACTGGTCGACGACCTGGGCGAGGTGCTCGCCCTCGATGACCTGCAGCTCGAACAGGCGCAGCACGAAGCCGGTCATGAGCAGCACCATGACGCCGGCGAGCAGGTAGACGCGGTGGGTCATGGGTAGAGGAGCTTGAACGGGTGGGCAGGGCGGGGAAGCGGCGAGGGGGTGGGACCTCGGCTGACGGCTGGCGGTCTCGTCCGCGAGGTCGCTGCACGAACCCTTCGGCCAACGGTCAAATCCGGTATGCCCGCGCCCTCAGCTGGCAGCCGTCAGCTGCCAGCCGGCGCGCCCGGCGCCCGACCCCGGTCCTCATCTGGAAATGCCGTCCCAGGCGATACCCTGCGCGTCCCATGGCCACCGGCTCCCTCGTCGCGGTTCCCGAACTCCAGGCCGAGGGGCTGGCGCGTCTGCTCGGCCAGCAGGGCAACACGCTGACCATCCGCTTCCTGGCCAGCGGCGCCGAGATGACCCAGGAGGCCAAGCGCGTCGCGCGCTTCTGCCTGCTGCCGGGCACGCGCGTCCAGGTCATCCACGCCGGTGCGCCGCTCGAGGGCGCCACCGCGCCCAAGGCCGTGCTGCGCGATCAGGCCAGCGGCCTGCTGGTCTACCCGGTGCGCCCTGCCCGACGGCCGCGAGGTGATGGTCCGCGAGGACGCGATCATGGGCGTGCCGGCCCCCGCCGACCCCCTCGAGCAGCTCGTCACCGCCGCCTTCCACGACATCCGCCCGGGCGGCGGCGGCAACGCCGCGGACCCGTGGGGCCCGGCGACCTTCTGCGCGCGCGAGGAGCTGATGCAGTGGCAGGGCGGCGCGTGGTCGACCACCGGCGGCGTGGTCGGCCTGGCCGGCGCGCGCGTCACGCCGCTGCCGCACCAGCTGCTCACCGCGCGGCGCGTGCTCGCCGACCGCCAGGTGCGCTTCCTGCTCGCCGACGAGGTCGGCCTGGGCAAGACCATCGAGGCCGGCCTGATCGTGCAGTCGCTGCTCGCCACCCGCCCGCAGCTGCGCGTGCTGATCGTGGTGCCGGGCGCGCTGGTCAGCCAGTGGTTCCTCGAGCTGTTCGTCAAGTTCGGCGGGCGCTCGTTCCTGATGCTCGACCACGAGCGCCTGCGCAGCTACGCCGGCAACCCCTGGAAGGACGAGCAGTTCGTGCTCGCCTCCAGCCGCGCGCTCGAGGAGATGGAGCCGAAGGCGGCGCTGCGCCTGGCCCAGTCCGAGTGGGACGTGCTGATCGTCGACGAGTGCCACCGCATGCAGCCCGGCGGCGTGCTGGCCAAGCGCCTGGCGATCCTGAGCCGGAGCACGCCGCACGTGCTGCTGCTGTCGGCGACGCCGGCGCGCAGCCACCCCGACGCCTACCTGGCGCTGCTCGCCCTGCTGCAGCCGCAGGTCTACCGCAGCGACGACCTCGCGGGCTTCGCCGCCAAGGTCGCCGCCTACGACCGCGTGGTGGCGCTGATGGCCGCCACCAAGGACGCCACGCCGGCCCAGGCGCGCGAGCTGGCCGCGGGCTGGACCGCGCTGCTCGGCGCCGATCCCATGCTCGCCGGGCTGGCCGGCGCCTTCGCCGAAGCGGCGGCCGGGACCGCGGCCGCCGGCGCGCGCGTCGCCGAGGCCGCGACCGGCGCGGGCTTCGCCGCGGCGCAGGGCGCTCTGCTCGCGCACGTGCGCGAGCACTACCAGCTCGACCAGCGCATCATCCGCCACCGCCGCCAGGTGCTCGCCCGGTTGTCGCACGCCAGCGGGGTCAAGGGCCTCGACCTGACCACGCGCAGCGCCGAGCGCGTGCCCTACGCGCCGGACGCGCCCGAGCTGGCGGTGCGCACCGCGCTGCGCGCCTACCAGGACGCGCTGCTCGCGCGCTTCCGCGTCGACGGGGCGGTGCCGCCGCGCCTGGCGCACTGGCTGCTGCAGCTCGAGCTGGCCAGCGCCGCCACCCCGCACGTGCTCGACCGCCTGCTGGCGATGCGCGCGGCGGTGCTCGACGACCCGGGCGAATTCGCCGATTACCGCGCGCGCGCCATCAAGGGCGAGAGCACCGCGCACGTGCTGCGCAACGACCTCTCCGAGAACGAGATCGCCGCGCACGTCGCGGTCAGCGCCGCCTGCCACGCCGAGCCCGCGGTCGAAGCCGCGGTGCTGGCCGCGCTGCGCGCCGCGGTCGCGGCCTGGGCGAAGAAGGCGCCGGCGCGCGCCAAGGCGCTGATCGCCCGCCTCAAGCGCTTCTGGGCGGACAGCCCCGACGAGAAGGTGCTGGTCTTCACCGCCCACGGCCTGGCGGTCAGCCAGCTCGCCGAGCTGCTCGCCGACGCCTTCGGCGACGGCGCGGTCGAGACCTTCGGCGCCCACCAGGACACCGTCGGCCGCGAAGAGGCGGCGCGCCGCTTCCGCGAGGACGACAAGTGCCCGCTGCTGATCTGCGACCCGCTCGGGGGCGAGGGCCGCAACTTCCAGTTCGTCTCGGTGGTGGCGCACCACGACCTGCCGTGGTCGGTGGCCGCGGTCGAGCAGCGCATCGGGCGCGTCGACCGCCTGGGGCGCGACGGCGACGTGCCGAGCTGGGTGCTGGCCGGCGACCACGCCGCCTGCGTCGACGGCGCCTGGGCCGCGGTGCTGGAGCGCGCGGTCGGGGTGTTCACCGCCTCGTCGTCGGGCCTGGAGTTCATCTGCGACGCGCTCGAGACGCGCGCGCTGGACGCGGTCTTCGCCGGCGGCGCGACCGCGCTCGGCGCCGCGCTGCCGGAGCTCGCCGCGCTGGTCGCCGCCGAGCGCGACGCCCGCGACGCGCGCGCCGACGAGCTCTTCCACGAGGAGGCCGCGACCTACGCCGACGCCGCGCGCACCGCCCAGGAGATCGCCGCGGTGGCCGCGCCCAAGGACGCGGTGACGCGCTGGATCCGCGGCATGGGCGGCTCGGCGCGCCGCGACGACGAGGGCGCGCGCGGTTACCACCTGCGCACGCGCTTCAGCCACAACCCCGACGTCGGCGTGTTCGAGCGCGACGCCGCCCTGGCGCGCCCCGACCTCAAGTTCTTCGCGCCCGGCGACAACCTCATCGACCGCCTGCTCGACGACGCCAGCCGCGCCTCGTGGTGCCGCGCCAGCGCCTGGCGCCGCCAGCCGGTGCAGGCGCTCGAGCGCTGGGAGGGCCTGCGCGTCGGCTACGAGCTCGTCCTCGACCTCGCCCCGCTCGCTGCGGCCGGCCTGGCCCTGGACAGCCTGCGCCGCCTGCTGCTGCTGGTGCCGCCGCGGCGCTTCACCGGCTTCGTGCGCACCAGCGACGGCCAGGTCGAGACCGCGCCGGGCGCGCTCGCCGTGCTCGCCGCGCCCTTCGACCAGCGGCGCGGCGACAGCGCCCTGTCCTTGAGCGCGAGCCGCGAGATCTGGACACGCCCGTTCCTGGCCGGCAAGGTCGAGCAGGTCGCGAAGTGGCAGGGCGAGGTGCGCCGCGCGCACGCCACCGCCGCGGCCCACGCCCTGGCGCTGCTGCCCGAGGAGCGCGACGCCGCGCTGGCGCGCTGCGCGCGCAGCTTCGACGCCAGCCTGGCCGCCGCGCGCGCCCAGGCCGCCACCGCTGCCGCGCGCTTCGGCGCCAAGCACGCGGACACCGTGCGCGCCACCGCCGAGGCCGCCGAAGAGGAGCGCCAGACCAGCGCGCTGCGCGCGGCGCTGGAAGGGGCGAAGCTGGAGATCGCGAGCCTGGCCTATCTGGTCGTCGCCTGACGCACGTCAGGCGACGACCAGAGGACCAGCCCAGCTCGCTACCGCGACCCCCTGGATCGCCCTGGGCTGGAGATCGAGTCGCGCCGTTGGCGCTTCAGGCAGGCAGCCACCCACCCACCCTCATCGCACGCTGCTGTGCGCCTCGCTGGCGGCCCCGGCATTCAGCTCACA
>CAWFSD010000003.1:0-184323 GCA_963818245.1 uncultured Planctomycetota bacterium | reverse complement strand
TAGTGTCCCGAACCAGTAATGTCTTGAAGAACGTCCGGGCGGTGTGCGCCAAGCGTCCTCCTGCAAAAGCGTTCGATGGATGAGAGGATATCGTCGGCGGATTTTGCCCAGGTGAATGGTTTGGGCGCCTGATTGTTGGCATCGAGATAGGACTGAATGGCCTTGATCAGTTCTCGCACGCTGCGGTGCACCCCTCGTTTCAGCATGCGCCCGGTAATGAGTGAGAACCACCGTTCGACTTGATTGAGCCACGAGGAACTGGTCGGGGTGAAATGGAAGAAGAACCTGGGCCTTTTCGCCAGCCAGCGTTTCACGGCGGGCGTTTTGTGAGTCGCGTAATTATCGAGGATGACATGGATATCGAGTCCGCTCGGCACCTCTCGTTCGATCCGCCCGAGAAAGGCGATGAATTCCTTTGACCGATGCCGGGCATGACATTCGCCAATGACGTGTCCAGTCGCCACGTTCAGTGCCGCAAATAGCGAGGTCACGCCGTGCCGTTCATAGTCGTGCGTCTGGAGCTCGATGCGCCCGGGTTGCATAGGCAGAATCGTTTGGGTGCGATCCAACGCCTGGATTTGCGATTTCTCATCCACGCAGAGCACCAAGGCGTTAGCGGGCGGATCCAGGTAAAGACCAACGACGTCCCGTACCTTGGCAATGAAATCGGGGTCAGTCGACAGCTTGAATGAGTCGACACGATGAGGCTGGAGATTGAAAGCCTTCCAAATGCGACCGATTGTGCTCGCCGACAGGCCAACCTGTTCCGCCATTCCGCGCGTGCTCCAATGGGTGGCATTTCGTGGCTTGGATTCCAGGGTCGCCGTCACAACGGATTCGACCTGCTTTTCCGCAATGGTCCTCGGACGACCCGGCCTTGGCGCATCAATCAACCCATCAAGCCGCAGGGCCAGGAACCGCCGGCGCCACAGGCAGACCGTCTGTTGTGATACGCCTACGCGCTCAGCAACCTCGGTACCTGAATGGCCGTCGGCTAAGAGCAGGAGAATCCGCGAACGCTTGGCAAGCGCCTGCGCAGACGTGAAACGACGGCCATAGCCTTGCAGCGTTTCGCGCTCAATGGCATTCAACGTGATAGCGGGTGTCGGGCGTCCCATGCTTACCTCACGAGGGTATACGCCGGGAGCCGATAGTTATTCAAGACATTTTAGGAGCGGGACACTAGGCCATGTCGAAGATTCCGGACTGCTCCTCGATAGGGATGCGGATCAAGAGGGGGCGAGGGGCCAGGTGCGAGAGAACGGATGATGGACCGTTACGTAACGGCGTGATGCAAGGCTGGTACCGTTGAGCCCGCGGAGCGGGCGGGAAGAAATTGGCCCAGGGCGTCAGCCCTGGGACCTGGGTCTGCGAATGGTCAAGCCCGCGGAGCGGGCGACACCATTTCCATCACCGGATGGCGTTGCGCGACAAGACTCCGAGCAGCGGAAAATGTGTCGCCCGCTCCGCGGGCTGGATCCACCGATCACCGGAAATCCCAGGGCTCACGCCCTACCCGTTACCCACAAGTCCCCTCGTTTCCGCCCTGGATGTCAGCGATTTCGGCTGAAATCTGCGAAATCTCCCCAAATCTCCCCAAATCTGCGGATTCTGCTGCGGGTCTTCCGAAGGAGAATCCGCAGATTTGGGGAGATTTGGGGAGATTCAACCGGGTTTGATCACATCCACGGCGGTGACTTGTGGGTAATGAGCAGGGCTCACGCCCTGGGCTACGATGTGCCGCCCGCTCAGCGGGCTCGCCTATTCCCGTCTCGCGTCCTGCCCTTGCGCTACGGTTTTTAGCCGTTTTCCGCGCACCCGCGCATCCGCGCAACTCGTGCCTCGTGCCTACACCAGATCGCACGCATCCGCCGGCATCCAGTGCGCCTGCTTGCCGTCCCACTTCACGTTGCAGCCGATCGGGTTGGTCAGCGGCCTCGTCACCGGCTTGCCGGCGGTCAGTTCGGTCAGCGCGTCGGCGAGGTCGTTGACGGTGGCCTTGGCTCGCGTCGCGCGGCTTGTCGACGCCGCGGCCGCAGTAGGCGAGCTTCCGCGCCCGGTCGAAGACGTAGAAGTGCGGGGTGCGCAGCGCGCCGTAGGCGACGGCGACCGCCTGGGACTGGTCGTGCAGGTAGGTCCACGGGAAGCGCTGCTGCTGCATGCGCGCGACTGCATGTGCGGGAAGTCGTCGGCGGCGTAGGTGTTGGCGCTGTTGCTGTTGATGCCGACGAAGCGCACGCCCTGCCCGGCGAAGCGCAGGGCGGTCGCGCGCGTCGACTCGTCGCTGCCGACCACGTACGGGCAATGGTTGCAGGTGAAGAACACCACCAGCACCGCGGCGTCGGCGAAGTCCGCCAAGCGGTAGCGCCGACCGTCGGTGGCGGGCAGGTCGAAGTCGGGGGCGGGGGCGCCGAGCGGCAGGGTGAAGGGCATGGGCGGCTCCGTCTGACCGGGGACCCCCGGAACCTCCGCCCGCCCGTTGCCGAGTCAACCGCTGGTGGGGGCTGGCTCCGCAGCCCGGGCCGCGATGCTCGAGCGCATGGTCACTCCCCTCGATACCGCCTCCGTAACGCGTCTCATCATCGGTGGCGCGGGCCTGTCGGCCCTGCTCCTTGGCAGCGGCTGCGGAAATGCGCGCATCGGCGGCGATCCGGGCGGTCTGCCGGTGACCTTCCACGTCACCATCAGCCGGCAGTTCGTGCGCGACCTGACGCACCGCCGGCCCGGCGAGACCACGGTCTACGCCTATCCCGCCTTCGGTTTCGGCGGCTACGGCTTCTACGGTCACCGCTACCCGTATGGTCCCTACTACGACCCGTTCTGGGGGCCACCGGTCGGGTATGCGCCGCCGTCGCCCACCGCCATGCTGCTCGGTGGCGATGGCCCGGCCCAGGGCCGGTTGTTCCGCGTCGAGCTCGATTGGGGCGATGACAACACCTTCACCGTGCCGATCGCGCCGGGCCACGTCGTCACCGTGACCGTGCAGGGCTACGGCGGCGTCGATGGCTGGGAGGTCGTCGGCGCCTTCACCGCCGGCGCCCAGCCGGGACAGGTCGTCACCCTCGACCTGCTCGAGCACGCGCCGAAGATGACGCTGGTCGGGGCCACCCCGGCTCCGCTGCCCGAAGTCCCCGGGCCGCCACCGCCCGCCACGGCACCCACGAACCCGCCACCGGCAGCGCCGCCAGCGCCGCCAGCGCCGCCAGCGGCAGCTCCCGCAGCGGCGCCCAGCCCGCCCTGAGCGCTCAGTCGACCGTACCGGCCCACACCGAGCGGATCGCCTTGCCCATCTCCTTGGTTTCGTGGCCGATCTCGCTGACCTGGCCCTTGGTGAAACCGATCGGCGCGATGAAGCCCTTGTCGGCGACCAGCGCGTCGAGCTCCACCTGGGTGGCCGCGAGCCAGTCCTTGACCTCGCCGAGCTCCTTCCTGGTGTGCTTGCCGTCCCCGATGTTCTGCCACGACTGGTGCGCCTCCTCGTACGCGAGGATCTCGCGCAGGCGGTCGCAGACCGCCTTGTCCTTGGCGAGCTGGGCCTTCCACTTCTCGAGGTCCTGGCCGCACGCCTTCACCACGTCCTCGCGGCCGTAGACCTTGCCGGTGAGGATGCCCAGGGTCGTGAAGCAGGCGGCGTCCTCGCCGTGCGCAGCGAGCTTGTCGAGCGCCGGACGGAGCTGCGGGTAGTTCTGGTTGCTGACCAGCGAGAGCGCTGCAGCTGCGACCGCGCGCGACGCGTCGTCGTCCAGGGCGGCGATGAGCTTGGTGATGAGGTCGCCGCTCGCCGCGTCCGCCGCGGCGCTCATGGCTTTCGCTTCGGCCTTGCTCTTGACGTCGTCCGCGGCCGGGGCCACGGTCATCCCGATCAGGCTCTTGCCGAGTACTCCGGACATGTAGGGCCCGTCGACGCCCTCGAGCTGCAGGGCGTCGAGCTTGGGCACCAGCGCGAGCAGCGCGTCGCGTGCGCCGACCAGGCGCAGGCCCTTGACCGCCTTGATCGCCGCGGCCAGCTCGACCTTGGGGGTGTCGGGCGCCAGCTTGGGCGCCAGGGTCTTGCCCAGCTCCTCGCGCTCCTTGAAGCCCTGCGGCGTGTCGCCCAGGACCATGCCTGGGCCGCCCAGCGCCTCGATCGCGACCGCGCGCACCGCCGGCTGTGGGTTGGCGAGCAGCTTCATGATCTGCGGCAGGTGCAGGGGCGTCGCGGTCTTGACGATCTTCTCCGCCAGGACTCCGAGCGCCTGGTCGCCGACGCGGCTGTTGAGCAGGGTGAACGCGTAGTTGAGGTTCGTCGCGTCGAGGAACTCCGCGAGCGCGGCGATCGCGGCCGCCACGCGCTCCGGGTCCTGGTTGGGCGTGACGGCGGCGTTGAGCAGGACCTCACCGGGCGCGAAATCCTTGTTCTCGTTGCCCTTGGCCGTGACGATCAGGCGCACGGCGGCGTCGGCCACGGGGCGCGGCGTCTCGAGGTCGCGCGCCCAGGCGGCGAGCCCGGAGGGCAGCCGGCTGTGGCGGTTGGCCTCGCCATCGTAGATGTCGGCCGCGGCGGCGAGCGCGGCGGCGCGCTCCTCGGCGGTCACGTTCTTGGCGGCGTCGGCGGCCTCCGGCGCGGTGCCGCCGCCCGCGGGCGGCGCGACGACCTGGCGCTCGGCGATGATGGTCAGCGCCAGGAAGCTCTTCACGGCCTTCGCCATGTAGATCTGCGCATCGACCGGTCCACGGTTCTCGACCACGGCGGCGGTGACGATGCTGAGGTTGCCGTCGACCAGGCGCATGAAGGCGTCGGCTGCGGCGGTGCGCGCCGCGCTGCTGTCGCTGCGCGTGGCGTCGAGCTTCCCCAGGGCGATGGCGCGCCGCACCGGGTTGAACGAGATCGCGCCGATGACCAGCACCAGCACCACGCCGAGCACCACGAACTTGGCGATGCCGCCGCCCTGGGTCCGCGGCCGCCGCTGCGCCGGCTCGTCCTGAACGCCGCGCGTGCGCGTGCTGCTGGCGCCGCGCGCGCTGCCCGAGGACTTGCCCACGGCCTTGGCCGAGGTGCTGGAGCCCTTGCCTATGGCGCCCGCCGCGCGCACGCGTGAGGAGTTCCCGGACCTGGCAGGCAGCCGTGCGGAGCCCGGACGCGGCGGCACGACGTTGCGCGTCGATGAGGGTGGCCGGGCCACCGCGTTCACGGCCGTCGCCGACCCGCTGCCCACCGCGGTCGCGCCCACATCGGTGGTGGCTTCGCCGGTCGGAGTGCCGAAATCGATCGACGGGACGCTGGCGACCGCGGGCCGGCTCGGCGCGGACGCCTTGCCGGGAGCGGCCACCGCCGGGCGGGCGGTCGAGGAGGCCCTACCGGGCGCAGCGGGAGCCGCCGCGGGTCTGGCCGGCACCGCCTGGGCCGCAGGCCTGGCCGGCGTCGCCGCCCGCGGCGGCTGCAGCGGCTGGGTCCCGGCGGTCTGGGCCTCGCTCTGTGGACGCGGCGCGGCCGCGGGCGCAGGAGCTTGTCGTGACGCGGCCTTGGCGGCGGCGAGTCGGGCGGAACCGGGACGGGAGGCGGGAGTAGGCATGCCGTGACCCTAGCGTATGGCAGTCGGGCGCAGCGGGTGTCCAGGGTCGCGCGACGCGGCTGTGTGCATCATCGCGCCCGATTGCTGCGCACGCGCACGGAAGCGACGCCGGACTAGGACGATTCCGGACAATCCGTTTGCGCTCTCGCCTCTCGCCTCTCGCCTCTCGCCTCTCGCCTCTCGCCTCTCGCCTCTCGCCTCTCGCCTCGCCAACCGATCGCCCACGTTGACAATCTTTTTCCTGTTTCGCCTCGCGCCTCGCGGCTCGTGCCTACGGCTTGACCGGCATCAACCCCGCTCCGCCCACCGGCGAGACGTGCGCCCCCTCCTGGTCGAGCACGATCGTGACGTGCTGGTCCTGCACGCCCGCCGGCGTCATGGCGCCGATCACCGCGCTGCCGCGGTAACCGCCCTCGGCGACCAGGGTGATGGTCACCGCGTGCCCCGGGCGGATGGGCACGGTGGTGGACTGGGTGCCCTCGCGCAGCGGCCAGCGCCACACGCCGGTGTCGCCGGCCCCATCGCCGGCGAGCAGCGTCGCCTGGATCGGCGGGGAACTCTCGGTGACCTCGGTGCGGTAGGTGTAGCCGATGAAGAAGGGCCCGTTGTAGACCGCCTCGCGGATGTGGCGGCGCTCACGCAGGATGACGCGCGTGAAGCCGCCCTGGTGGGCCAGGGTCGGGAACGCCGCCTCGTGGTAGGTCACCGACACGGCCACCGGCACCCCGCCGTCGTCGCCGGTGATGTCGGGCTCGTCGCGGTCGGAGCAGCCGGCGGGCAGGGCCAGCGCGGCCGCCGCCGCCAGGACCAGCAGGCGGCGGCCGCCGCCGGACGGCGAGGTGGCGCGCGGGGCGGCCTGGGAATCTGGGCGGGTGGCGCTGGTGGTCATGCGGGGATCCTGCCCAGGCTGGGCTGCGGTGAAGGCGACCCGTGGTCAGGTCGCGGTCAGTCGAGGTCGGGAGGATCGCGGCCGTCTCAGGAATCCGACCACCACGGTCCTCATGGACTTCCAAGCGGACAGGCGCCACGGGGCCTGGCTCACCGCAGAGACGCGGGACGCGCCGCAGAGGGCCGCAGAGAAGAAACGCCGGCGCTGACCGGCGACCGGGCCGGACCTCAGGGCGCGCGCGGCAGCGTGAACCAGAAGGTCGCGCCCTGGTCGACCGCGGCTTCCGCCCACACCCGGCCCCCATGGCGGGCGACGATGCGCTGCACGGTCGCCAGGCCGATGCCCGTGCCCTCGTACTCGTGCTCGCCGTGCAGGCGCTGGAAGGGCGTGAAGAGGCGGCCGGCGTGGGCCATGTCGAAGCCGGCGCCGTTGTCGCGGACGAAGTACCCCCGCTCGCCCCCGACCTCGGCGCTGCCGACCGCGATGCGCGCCGGCGCCATCCGCGCGGAGTACTTCCACGCGTTGCCGAGCAGGTTGTCGAGCAGCACGCGCATCAGGCCGGGATCGGCGTCGACCAGCAGCCCGGATGCGATCTCCACGTCGACCTGGCGCCCGGGCTCTCCCTGGCGCAGGGCCTGGATGGCCTCGTTCGCGAGCGCCGCCAGATCGGTGGCGCCGCGGTTCATCCCGGTCCGGGTCAGGCGCGAGAGCCGCAGCAGACCATCGATCTGGCCCCCCATGCGCCGCGCCGCGGCGCGCACCCGGGCCAGGTCCGCGCGCGCCTCGTCGGTCAGCACCGGTGCGAGCTCCGCCGCGATGGCGGCGCTGAAGCCGTCGATGACGCGCAGCGGGGCGCGCAGGTCGTGCGCCACCGAGTAGGAGAAGGCCTCCAGCTCCTGGTTGGCCGCCGCGAGCTGGGCGGTGCGCTCGGCGACGCGCGCCTCGAGTTCGGCGTTGGCCGCGCGCAGCTGCGCCTGGCTGGCCTCGAGCTGGTGCTCGGCGGCGGCGCGCTGGGCGGCCTCGGCGTGGGCGCGCAGCGCCGACGTGCGCAGCATCGTCGCGGTCGACCACAGCAGCAGCACGGTCATCAACCCGAGCAGGCCGTAGATCAGGATGCGCACCCCCGGCGGCACCTCCGGCCACGCGTGGGGCGGTGGCGCGCAGACCACGAGCAGCACGCACAGCACCGTGGTGGCCGCCCACAGCGCCAGGCCGTGGCGCAGGCCCAGGACCAGGGTGGCGAACGCGGCGAAGACCAGCGTGCCGGGCAGCCCGGGCGCGGTGATGCCGCCGCCCACCGCCGAGCCCAGCGCCACCACCGCCCAGGTCCCCCACAGCACGAACCCCGCCGCCGCCCGCGGGTGGCCGCTTCGCAGGATCAGCAGCGCGGTCCCACCGACCAGGCCGCCGACGGTCGGCACGAGCAGCCGCGGCCACTGCGCGGGCGAGAGCGTGAGGATGATCGGGATGGAGGTGACGGCGATGAACACGCCGAACCACGCGAAGAGCCGCGCCAGGCGCCCGGCGATGATCCGCTCGGTGGCCAGCAGTGGTGCGCCGCGCGCCGCCACCGGCGGCGAATCGCCAGGATTTGCGCGCCTGTCCACAGCGGGATCCTCGACCGCTGGCCCTGATTACAAGGGTCGACGAGGCAGGAGTGCGGCGCAACAATAGGGTGGCATGCACATCCCGGAACGCCTGAGCGCAGTCCTCAGTTGTTCGCTTGCGGCGATGGCAGCGGCAGGTCCGGGCTGGTCAGCACCACGTGGGTGAAGCTCGACAGGCCGAGCAGGGCGGGATCGCCGCTGCTCACCGCTAGCCCGACGCGCAGCGTCCCGGGCAACGCCACGGTCCCGAGCGCATTCCAAGTCAGACCGTCGTTCGACCACGAGCCTGTGACCGTCCCAGCGACGCGGGTCAGGCGGTACCAGTGCGCGGTGTTGTTGGTGCGCGGCAGGCTCACCGTCGGACCGCCCTGGAGCGCACGGCGCTGGAACTGGCCGCCATGGCTGACGGTCAGGCCGAGGAAGACATCCGGTTCATCGCCGCTGGCCCCCGCGCGGATGGTCAGGCCGGCCTTGGCGTTGCCGTTGGTGCCGCGCTGGTATTGTATCAGCGTGGACAGGTCGAAGTCGCCCGCGAGCGGATCGCTGAGCAGGAATTCGCCCTGATCGCTGGTGCCGGCCTGGTCGCCGGCGCCGCCGGCGACGGTGATGACGCCATCGTGCTCCTCCTCGCCGGTGCCCGGTAGCTGGACGGCGCCGAGGTGCGCCGCCAGGTGCAGCGGCGTGGCGCTGGGGAAGGGCGCGGGCGCGACCATCAGCGCGGTGAACCCACCGAGGACCGGGACGGTGGCGCTGGCGCCGTACACCGCGGCCCCTGCAGCGTACGGCCGGACGAAGGTGAATGTGGACGCGTAAGCCACCGTCCACGCGGCACCATCTAGCGAATAAGAGGAGGTCAGGGTGTCGCCGCTGCGCGCCAAGCGCAACCACAGGGGACCGGTCGGAGCGCCCGCCACCGCGGCGCTCACCGTAGGCCCACCCGTGACGGTGCGCCGCTGCACGACCAGCCCGTTGCTGCCGGTGAGGGCGATGAGCATGTAGCTGGCGCCGGGGGCATCGCTTTCGCGCATCGTCAGGCCGACCCTGGCGAGCGGCTGGCTGCCGGCAAACCCGACCTGCGCGGTGATCGTTCCGTCGCCAGCGAGGCTCCAAGGAACGAAGCGGAAGTCATCAGCGGTACCCGACAGCGACGTGCCGCCGGCGCTGACTCCGAGCGATCCTGCATCGCCTGTAACGCCGCCCAGTCCAGGCCGCGCCACCCCCACATCGATACTGCGGCCGGTGGTTGCGCCGACCCCCGTGCGTAACGCCCATCCCGAGCCGGACGGTCCGTAGACCTCGACAGCTCCTACGGCATTCCCGGCGGCGTCTGGCGTCTGGGGAGCACCCAGCGCGAGGGTGCTCCCGTCAAAAGCGATCGCGGCAAGGTCGCCGTCGGAGAAGGTCGGCGTGTAGAGTGACGTGACGGCGGCCGTCCCCTGCCACGTGCGAGGCGCGGGCTCGGTGAAGAAATCCACCCGCCCGCCGCCGCCGCTCAGGGGCGAGACGTCGATGCTTTCAACGGCTACAACCTGGTTGGCGATGCGCAGGGCATAGCTGAAGGTGCCGAAGCCCGAGTTGAAGAGAACGCCATCATACGTCCATGCGCCGGCGGCGCGCCGGAAGGCTTTGGCTCCGCCACCGAGGTCACCGACGACGGCGAGGTCACCTTCGACCGCCACAGACCAGCCGGCCTGTCCATCGATCTGGCCTGGGATGATCCCGGGCTGGAGCAGTTGGCCCTGGTTGACCCAGAATCCACCGATGCGGGTGTACGCGAACCCCGAGAATCCGGGCGCACCCACCACCAGGGAATCGCCGTTCATAGCCACCGACCACCCGAAGCGATGCTGCATCACTCCCAGTCCCGGCGGCGCATAGTCCGCGCGCCAATCGGTCAGGCGCTGGTAGAAGGCCCATCCGCCCGCGGCGCGGTGCTGGTACAGGTCCACGGTGCCATTGGTAGCAAGCGTCATCGGATCGCCACCGCCGATCGCCAAGGTATCGCCCGACAGAGCGATGGCGTTGTGCAGGACACTTGGTCCCCCGAGAGACGGCGCGGTGGCGATCTCCCCCTCCGGATTCCACGTCGTGCCGTTGAATGCGAAGAGGGAGACACCGCTGCCGCTGTAGGCGCCATTCATGCCCGCCGAGTGCGCGACCGCCAAGAACCGGCCCGCGATGGCCACATCGTCGCCGTGGAGCGGCGTCGACCATTGCAGGCTCCAGGACGAGCCGGTGCGGATGTAGACCGAGGTGGCCGTCTGGCTCAGCACCGCCATCTCATTGCCGGACAGGCTCACGGCGGACCCGATGCGGTCGCCCGGCGCCAAGATGCGCACGCTGAGCGCCGCGCTGGCGCTGTTGTTCGCGCCATCGTAGGCGGTCACCGTGACCACCGTGGTCCCCGGGTTCAGGGGCGGCAGCACGACGCCCCAGTTGGAACCGCCTTGAAACGCCACGTCAGAATGTCGTGCTCGTCGCACCGGACAGGCCGTAGGTCATGCGCGAGATGCCTGACGGGTCGGCAGCCGTCCCGTTCATGATGATCGCTGGGGAAATGGAGGTGAAGGTCCCTCCGCTGGTCGGCTTCGTGATGGTCACGGTCGGCGGCGCCGAGTCGTACGTGGCCGTGGCGACGTTCGAGGCGCTGTTGGGCAGGCCGCCCGCATCGTGCGCGGCCCCGTCCAGCACCTGCACGGTCACCTGCCCTTGCGCGAGGGCGTGCACCTGCAAGCGCCAGGCGTTGGCGCCCAGGTTCGTGAGGGTGCCCGGCGAGCCGTTGGTCACCCGGATGCCCGCCGTGGTCAGATCGGAGACCGGGTGGTCGAAGCTGAACGTGAATGTGGTATCAGCGACAGCGATGGGGCCGACGTCAGCGGAGGCGGTCACGCTGAACGAGGTTAGGGGCCTGAAGACCGCCATGTAGCCGTCCAGCACGCCGTTCACCGTGCCGTTGAAGGCGCCGCCGAGGTATATGCAGTGCTCCGCCCCCAGCATGCGGTACCCACCGATGCGCGGATTCCAGGGCAGGATGTTGCCTGCCGCATCGAACGCCGCAGTGCCGATGCGATCCGCCCCGGCGATGGCGCTCAGGTTGCCCGAGACGTAGAGCTGGCCATCGAGCTGCGACATGCACAGGATGGAGTCTCCGCCCGTGGGGTTAGGGTCCCAGGCGGTCGCGTTGCCGTTCGCATCGATCGCCGCGAGGTGCGCGCGGCTCTGGCCGCCGATGGTCGTGAAGTAACCGCCTACGTAGATCAGCCCACCGAGCGGAACGATGCCCTCGACCCGGCCATTGTGGTATGAGTCAGGTGACGAGGCGCCCGGATTCCACGCGGTTGGTGCCCCGGTAACGGCGTCGAGTTGGGCGATGCAGCTGCGCGGCGCGGCGCCGATGGCCGTGAACGTCCCTCCGGCGTAGATGGAGCCGCCAGAGGCGGTGAGGGTGTTGACGTAGCCATTGGCGCTCGGATTCCAGGGAGTGGGGACGCCAGCCTGGTTGATGGCCGCGAGGTGGGGACGCGAGAGTCCGCCGACGATGCCGAAGCCACCTCCGACGTAGACGGTCCCATTGGCCGTGGCCATGCTGTCGATATCAGCGTCCGCACCGGGATTCCACGCCGTCACCACACCGTCCGTGGTGGCGGCCGCGAGGTGGCTCCGGGACAGGCCGCCGGCGCTGAGGAAGTCTCCGCCGAAGTAGACGGTGCCGCCGATCATGCCCATGGCCCAGACGTTGCTGTCCGCGCCCGGGTTCCACGGCGTCGTCTGGCCGTTGCGGTCGATGGCGGCGAGGTGCGACCGCGCGACGATGTTGATCCTGCTGATGTCCCCGCCGATGATGAGCGCGGAACCGCTGGGCGTGATGGCGTTCGCCGGGTTGTTCACGCCCGGATCCCAGGCGGTGGTCGTCCCCTGCGCATCGAAGGCCGCGAGGTTGCTGCGCGAGGCGCCATTCGCGTGCGCGAACCGGCCGCTGCAATAGACCGTGCCGGAGACGACCGTGGTCAAGCCGACCGGGCCGTCCACGACCGGCGCCCATGGGGTGAGGGCGCCGGCGAGGGTGACGGCCGCGAGGTTGCCGCGCGGCGCTCCCGACACGCTGGCGAAGGTCCCGCCCGCGTAGACCGTGCCCGACGCCACCGCCAGCGTCACGACGTCACCGGCCACCACGGGATTCCACGCGGTGGCCACGCCGGTGCCGAGATCCACAGCAGCCAGCGACCTGCGCGCTGCCCCGCCGACAGTGGCGAACGATCCGCCGACGTAGAGCGTGGCGCCCACCTGCGCCATCGCGTTTATCGGGCCATCCGGTGCCGGGTTCCAGGACGTCGCCGCGCCGATCACATCGAGGGCCGCGAGGTTGTTGCGTGCGGCGCCACCGATGCTGGTGAACCGACCGCAGACCACCACCTGGGACCCGTTGACCAGGATCGCGGCCACACCGGACCCGGACTGGTAGACGCCGCCATTGGGCGCGGGATTCCACGGGGTCGCGAGGCCTGAGGCCAAGCCGACCTCCGCGAGCATCCCGCGGTTGGCGCCGCCGATCCTCGAGAAGTCCCCCGCTACGTAGACCGACGTCGGTCCCACCGTGATCGCGAAGATCGACCCGCCATTCGGCGCGGGGTTCCACCCCAGGTCGACGCTTCGGTCCGCCCGCAGGTGCGCCAGGTGGTTGCGGCTGATGCCGGCGACCGCGGTAAAGGAGCCGCCGACGTACATGCCGCCAGCGCCATCCGGCGTGAGCACGTACACGGCACCGCCGGTGAATGATGGCCAGCCGGGAGTGGGCCTGCCGTTCACGAGGTCGACCGCGAAGGATGGACCGCCGAGACTGCTGACGCTGGTGAACCTGCCACCGAAATAGGTGATCCCGGTGGCGTCGTCATGGGTGAACGCGAGCACCTCGCCATTGGCGGCGGGCGCCTGCGGATCTGCGATGGAAGAAACCTCCGCGCGCGCGGACGGTCCGGTCACCAGCACCGCGACCATCGCGAAGAGCAAAGGAACAGCGGTAGGCGCGCGGTTTTTCATGCGGTCATATGAGATATGACACTCCGAAGTAAAGCGATATCACGACCTCGTGCGCTGAACTTCACGAGGCACTTCCCGAGATGTTCGATTCCGTCGGGGCGTGAAGCCACTCCATCGATGGGGACCAGAGCTGTGCCTAGCAAGACTTGGAACAATAAGCTGCTCTCGCTTGCTCAGCCCTCCTCGGTCTCGCTGAACGGTATGATCGTTGCAGCTTGCTGCGGACGCTCCGCGCGTCCCCCCTCGATCACCACGATTAGGGTTAGGCCGATGCAGGCCAGGCGTAGGTCAACGCGGGGGTGCGCACACGATCGAAGTTAGGCGCTTCCCCGGAGCGGGAAAGACCAACAAGCCCATCAGGTCGCGATCGATCAAGTGCAGACTGGCGCGGCCGCCGTTATCGAGGGCGCCAACTTGGGAGGTTGCAGACCCTTGGAGAGGAATGGAGCGGAATGGAAGAACCCGCCATTTTGGCCAAAAGGTTCTCCGTAGTTTCCCCGCAGCGATCATAATAATGTACTCATCTTGAATTCTTAGAGTATTTTAGGCGAAAAACCAAGCTCACGCCTTCCAGAACTCCTCGCAGAGGTACGTGCCCACGCCGAGCGCGTGCGCGGCCTCCTTGAGGTCCTCGATCATGCCGGGGTTGCCGCAGGTCATGAAGGCGCTCTCGGCGGGCACCACCAGCGCGCGCAGCGCGGCGGCGTCGACGCCCTCGGGCATGGCGACGCTGCGGCCCTCGGGGATGGGCAGGGCGAAGACGTGGCGCACGACCTCGTTGACTCGCCCCTTGGCGGTGGCGTGGGTGAAGCCGCGCGACGGGTCGGGGCGCGACGAGGTGCAGATGTAGGTGAAGTCGAAGCCGTCCTTGCGCGCGGCGGCCAGCGCCTCGAGCTCGGCGCGGTAGCCGAACTCGTCCGCGTAGGCCGCGCCGTGGAAGAGGATGATGCGGTAATCCGAGTGGATGCCCGCCTGGTGCAGCTTCCACAGGCTGCGCAGGTGGCCGACGAACGGCGCCAGGCCGGTGCCGGTGGCGACCATGACGATGGTGCGGCGCCCGGCGTGCTTGAGGGTGAACTTGCCCTTGGGGCTCAGGAAGTGGAACTTGGCGCCGACCTCCTGCGCGAAGATCGTGGGCGTCAGCTGGCCGTTCTCGACCAGCGCGATGTAGAACTCGATGACGCCCTCGTCGAGCGGGCTGCCCGCGATCGAGTACGCGCGCGGCACGAAGCCGTGCCCCGGCGTGTCGAGCGCGAGCGTGGTGTACTGGCCCGCCTGGTACCACCAGCGCGTGCCGCTGTCGGGCTTCAGCTTGAACACCCCCAGCCGCCCGCCGGCGAAGACCTGCTTCTCGACCAGGGTGGCCACCTGCATCTTCTTCCGGAGCGCGTCGTTCGACATCGTCGTCCCTTCCCGCGCCGCAGCGCGGGGCGGATCATGACGCCCCCTCCGCGGACGCCAATGCTTCCGCGCACACGCACCCATGCATCGCGGTTATGTGCCTGGCGCCCGCGTGTCGCCTCACATGGTCGGACGAAAAGACCCTAGACCCTAGACCAGTTTTCTAGGGTCTAGGGTCTAGGGTCTAGGGTCTCGGGTCTCGGGTCTAGAGCCCAAGTCTTTCAATCCGTGACCCAGCGCCCTTCGCACTCCCCGAACAGCGCGTTCGCGGCGTCCGGTCCCCAGCCGCCCCGCGCATAGGTCTGGATCGGCGTTCCGGCCATGGCCTGGCGCAGGCTGTCGGCCCAGCGCCACGACTCCTCGACCTCGTCGGAGCGGATGAACAGCGACTGGTCGCCGGCGACCACGTCCTGGAGCAGGCGCTGGTAGGCCTCGGGGCTGGGCTTCTTGAAGTAGGCCTGGTAGTCGAAGCCCATCTTCGCCGACTTGATGTTCAACCCGGCGCCCGGCTCCTTCACGTCGAAGTGCAGGTCGATGCCGTCGTTGGGCTGGATGCGCAGGGTCAGGCGGTTCGGGCGCAGGAAGCACTCCTGGTAGCTGCCGAAGAGCGTGATCGGCGGCATGCGGAACTGCACCGTGATCGAGGTGAAGCGGTCCTTCAGGCACTTGCCGGTGCGCAGCAGGAACGGCACCCCGCCCCAGCGCCAGTTGTCGAGGTAGGCGCGCGTCGCGATGTAGGTCTCGGTCTGCGAATCCTTGGGCACGCCCGGCTCGGCGGTGTAGCCCTCGAACTGCCCGCGCACGATGTGGTGGCCGCGGATCGGGGGTGTCGGTGGGCAGGCGCAGCGCCTTCAGCACCTTGACCTTCTCGTCGCGGATCGACTTGGGGTCGAGGCCCGCGGGCGGCTCCATCGCCACCAGCGCGAGCAGCTGCAGCATGTGGTTCTGCAGCACGTCGCGGATCGCGCCCGAGGTGTCGTAGTAGCCGCCGCGGCCGCCCTCCATGCCGACCGTCTCGGCCACGGTGATCTGCACGAGTTCGATGTACTTCTGGTTCCACAGCGGTTCGAAGAAGGCGTTGCGGAAGCGGAACACCAGCAGGTTCTGCACCGTCTCCTTGCCCAGGTAGTGGTCGATGCGGTAGAGCTGGTCCTCGCCGATCAGCTTGAGCAGGTCGGAATTGAGCGCGAGCGCGCTGGGCAGGTCGGTGCCGAAGGGCTTCTCGACCACCACGCGGCGCTTCAGCCCCGCGCTCTGGTCGAGCAGCCCGGCCTCGCGCAGGTTCTGCACCGAGGGCAGGCACAGCTCCGGCTTCACGGCCAGGTAGAAGACGCGGTGCGCGGCCCCGCCGGCGATCTCGTCGAGGCGCTTGCCCAGCGCCTGGTAGTCGGCGGCGGTCTCGAGGTGGGTCTGCACGTAGCTGGTCAGGCCCAGGAAGGCCTTCCAGCCCTCGGCGTCGTGGTCCTTGGCCTTGGTCACCGTGGCGTCCAGCTGCTGGCGGAAGCTGTCGTCGTTCCACGGCCGGCGCGCCACGCCGATGAGCTGGAAGCGGCCAGGGAAGAACTTCTCGCGGTGCGCGGCGTAGAGCGCCGGCACCAGCTTGCGCGCGGTCGAGATCGCCCGACGCGCCGAAGATGATCACTTGGGTGAGGTCGTTGCTGGGCATGCGGGACAGGATGCGGAAGAGCGGGCGGTTGGGAAGATGCAATCAAGGGCAGGCGGCGGCGCGGATCCGGCGCCGCTCCAGGGGATCCGCACCGCGGGCGCAAACGCAGCGACCCACGGCCATGGGCCGTGGGTCGCTGCGCTGGACGCGGTGCGCGTCCGGACGTCCGCGGTCTCAGGCGTTGGCGCCGAGCTGCGCGCCTTCCAGGCCATCGATCTCGCCGGGGGCGAGGATGCCCTTCTCGACCAGCAGGCTGATCAGGCGCTCCTGCTTGCGGCGCAGCTTGTCGACCGCGGCGCTGTCGCCCTGGGGGGCGTCATCGAAGCGGCGCGGCGCGTGGTCGCGGGGCGGGCGCGGATCGCGCTGGCGCGGGGCGTAGCCGTCGCGGCCGTCGCGGCTGTCCCGGTTGTCGCGGTCATCGGGTCCGAAGTCGCCCTCGCCTTCCGGGCGCGGGGCGCGGGGCTCGACCAGGCCGACCGAGACCGCCTTCATGCCCTTCTCGCCGACCTCGAGCTCGTAGGTGACCTTCTCGCCGACCTGCAGGAAGCGGAACCCTTCCATGTTGATGTTGTTCTGGTGGACGAAGACGTCCTCGCCGCCGTCGTCGGGCGCGACGAAGCCGTAACCGCGACGCCGATCGAAACGGACAACTGTACCTGTCGTAGCCACTGCTGTTACCTCATGGGGATGTGGTGGTGCGTGAGAGATGCCGGGACACCGGCATGGAGGAGATCAATATTGAAAATCGAGGTGGGGATCGCCGCAGCTGCAGGGCGGACGCACGCGCGCCCGTCGGACCGCAGGGCCGCCGCCGGCTTCCGTCCATGCATCACCGCTGCTGCGCCAAGGGCTTCATCTTCCGCTTTCCGATCCACTACGCGCGCTGGTCGTTGTCCCGTTCCGTCATGGTCATGCCGCCCACAGGCCAGCGACGGGGCGGATCCCTGCGAGTCCGCGCGATTCTGTCGGGCAAGGCCGGTAGGCAAGGATTTCTGCGTCCGACCGGCACGCTGACGGGTGGGGCGCGCGGCGGTCCGCAGACCCCTGCTTGCCGCCGCCCGGTCCGGGCGTAAGCGGTAGGCGCAGCCACCGCGCAGGAGCACCCATGCCCGAACCCCTGCTCAAGCGCGAAGGCAACCTGCGATTCGTCGGCATCGCCAGCCCCGGCTGGCCCGCCGATGCGCAGGTGCTGGTGGCCGAGGTCCTGCGCCGCCTGGACGGGCTCGAAGCCACCCCCTACGGCCCGGCGACCCTGCTCTTCAGCCAGCACCCCGCGGACGGCGCGCCGGAATCCTGGGACTGCCAGGTCGGCACCGCCATCACCGGCCTGCCGCCGGCGGTGCCCGGCGCCCAGGTCGAGGATTATCGCGGTCTGTACGCCCTGTCGCTGCCGCACGCCGGCAGCGTGCGCGACCTGCCCGCCACGCTGCGCCGCCTGACCGAGCACGCGCGCGGCCTCGGCTACCGGGTGCGCCCCTACTGGCGCGTCGCCCTGCGCCGGCGGCGGCTGGCCGACGGCAACCTCCTGCCGGTGGCTGACGCCGCGGTCTTCCTGGACCGCCAGGAGTGAGGCGCAGCCGGCCGCCCTTCGGGTACACTCCCCTCCATGCGGTCGCTCCCCGTCCCCGTCCCGCCCGCGCCCCGCGGACCACCGCGATGAACGCCCCCGACCAGGTGACGGGCCGCGCCGGCACCCCCGCCCGTCTGGACATGCCCATGGACGAGCTGCACGGCCAGGAGGTGAGCCCCACCGAGGAGTTCCGGCGCCGGCATTCCACCGTCAGCCTGGTGGCCATGCCCGCGCACCGGGCCCCGCGCGTCGATCCCAGCCAGCGCCTGCTGCTGTCCGCCGCGCTCGCCCTGCTGACCTGCGCGCTGATCTGGGTGGCCTCGCGCCCCCACCCGCCCGAGGGCGGGCCGCTGGAGTGGAGCGCGATCGCCCCGCCCGAGACCACCCCCCTGCACCCGTGGCGCTGGCTGGTCATCCACCACAGCGCCAGCCGCGCCGGCGACGCGCGCACCTTCGATGGCGAGCACCTCGGCCGCGGCTGGGATGGCATCGGCTACCACTTCGTCCTCGGCAACGGCAACCCGCTGCCCCTCGGCTACATCGAAGCGACCTACCGCTGGAACCTGCAGAGCCACGGCGCCCACGCCGGCCCGGGCCCCCAGCAGGCGCCCTACAACCAGGACGGGCTCGGCATCTGCCTGGTCGGCAACTTCGACGACACGCCGCTCGACCCCTACCAGGAGCACCGCCTGGTCGAGCTGTGCGTGCAGCTCATCCACCACATCCCCACCCTGTCGGTGAACCACATCATCGGCCACCGCGAGGTGCCCGGGAAGGCCACCGCCTGCCCCGGCCGCAACGTCGACCTGGAGCGCATCCGCTTCCTGGTGCGCGAGGAGATGCTCCGGCGCGGGATGACGGTGCGCTGAGGGGGTGGCCTGCGGCCGAGGCGCGGGGCGCGAGGCGCGAGGCGCGAGGCGCGAGGCGCGAGAATGATGCGACGCGAGGTATCTTCATCCATGCGGACCGTTGCTTCCGCCATGGTGCGTCCGGGGGCGGAGCGTTCAGATCGGAGGCGGCAACCCCTTCGCGGACGAGGAGTCGAGCGCATGCGCAGCAGATCGGGCCTCATTGCGAGCGCGCGGATGCGGGCCGGCGCCCGCCACGCGCTGCTCCTCGCCCTGTTCACGCTGGCGGACACCGGCACGGCGGCCACGCCGCCGGGCTTCGCCCTGGAACCGCGCTTCCTGGCGACGCCGCCGGTCAGCGACGCGCCCGGCTTCGTCGCCGAGGGCTGTCGTGCCCTGTTCCTGCCGGGCGAACCCGCCCACGGCGCGCCGACGCGGGTCTTCGCCTGGTACGGCGCGCCGCGCGTCGGGCCT
Source organism: uncultured Planctomycetota bacterium (assembly GCA_963818245.1). Taxonomy (GTDB): domain Bacteria; phylum Planctomycetota; class UBA11346; order UBA11346; family UBA11346; genus BOG-1363. The sequence goes on along the minus strand of CAWFSD010000003.1, from coordinate 165,279 downwards.
GGGGTCACGGTGCCGGCGGTGGTGCTGCTGCACGGCGGTGGCGGCACGGCCTTCGACGCCTGGGTACGGCTGTGGGTCGGACGCGGCTACGCGGCCATCGCCATCGATCACTGCGGCCAGCTGCCGATCCGCGAGCAGGACCATTGGCAGCGCGATCCGCAGGGCGGACCGCCGGGGGACTGGGTCGCCCCGCCCGACGGCCCGGCCAGCGAGGACTGGCAGCACCACGCGCTCGCCGGGGCGCTGCACGCGCACTCCCTGCTGCGCTCCTTCCCGGAGGTCGACGCCACGCGCATCGGGGTCATCGGCATCTCCTGGGGTGGCTACCTGACCTGCCTGGTCGCCGGCATCGACCAGCGCTTCCGCTTCGCGGTGCCGGTCTACGGCTGCGGCTTCCTCGCCGACGATTCGGTGTGGCTCCCCGACTTCGCCCGCCTCGGCGCGGCACGGGCCGCGGCCTGGACCGCGCGCTGGGACCCGTCCCGCTACCTGCCCGCCGCGACCATGCCGATGCTGTGGGTCACCGGCACCAACGACCCGGCCTTCCCGATGGATTCGCTGCAGCGCTCCTACCGCCTGCCCGAGGCGCCGCGCACCATTTGCCTGACGCTGCGCATGCCCCACGGCCACGGTGGCGCGGGCGAGAAACCCGAGGAGATCCACGCCTTCGCCGACGCCATCGTCAAACAGGGGGTCCCGCCCGTGCGCCTGGCCGGACACCCCACCGCGCATGGCGTCGCCAGCGCCGACTACACCGCCGGCGTGGCGCTGGTCCGCGCGGAGCTGTGCCTGACGACCGACGCCGGCCCATGGAAGGAACGCGCCTGGACGACCCTGCCCGCGACGATCGACGCCCGGGCCAAGACCATCTCCGCGCCCGTTCCCGCGCAGGCCACCGCGTGGTACCTCAACGTCACGGACGCGCGCGGGCTGGTGACCAGCACCGAGCATGAGACGCGCTGAGGCCCGCATCGGGCCAGGCTCCTGGCATTCCAACGTATCCCGCCGACCCTGGGCCATGCCCTACGCCGACGATCTCCTGGCGGTGATCGCCGCCCCGACCAGCGCGGCCAAGGCGGCGCTGCTGGCGGGCCTGGCAGCGCCGCAGGCGGCATGGTCGGTCCCGCAGCCACCGCCCCGACCGGGCCGGCCGGCCCACTACCGCGAGACCGACGAGGCGCCGCGGCGGCGGCGCACCCTGGCGCACGGGCCGACGCGGCTGCGCTTCCTGCAGGCGATCCACCACATCGAGCTGAGCGCGGTCGACCTGGCGGTGCTCGCCTGCCTGCGCGCGCCGGACATGCCGGCGGACTTCCACGGCGACTTCCTCGGCATCGCCCGGGACGAGGCCCGCCACGCCGGGCTGCTCGAAGGGCTGCTCGCGGCGCGCGGGGCGTCCCCGGGCGACGAGCCCATCCACCACCGCCTGTGGGAGACCGCCCTGGCCTGCAGCGACCTCGGCGAGCACCTCGTCGCCGTGCCGCGCTTCCTCGAGGCGCGCGGTCTGGACGTCTCGGCCGAGCTGTTGCCGAGGCTGATCAGCCTGGACCCGGAAGCCCACGCTGTCCTGAGCGTCATCTACCAGGACGAGATCGGCCACGTCGGCCTGGGCACCCGCTGGCATCGCATCTGGTGCCAGGCCCAGGGCCTGGACGGGCAGGCCCACTTCGCGGCGGTGGTCGCCCGCCTCTTCCCCGGCCAGGTGCCCGGCCCGACCCCCCTCGACCACGCCGGCCGCGCCGCGGCCGGCTTCACGGCCGGGGAGGTGGCCCTGCTCGACGGGGGGAGGCGGGCCGGGCACCCGGGTGTATGAGCCGGGGGGCGGACACCCCCGGCCACCTCCTTGCCGCCTGGGGCGACGCGACCTAGGGTTGCCTTCCCGCGGGACCTCCGTCCCGTTCCGTACGCACGCCCGAGACTGGAGATCGCATGGCTGACATGATCGACGCCAAGGAAGCAAAGGCCCTGCTGGGCTGCGACGACGCCGCGCTCAACAACCATATCAACGGCGGCGCCATCCGCGCCCAGCGCGTCGGCGGCAAGCTGCAGCTCAACCGCGACGACGTCGAGAAGCTCGCGCGCGCCGAAGGGGACGAAGGCACCATCGTGCTGACCGGCGACAGCGACGAGCTGTCGATCGATCTCGGCAAGGTCGTGGACGACGCCAGCGAGACCATCGTCCAGCCGCGCAAGGACACCAACGCGTCCGAGTCGATCACCTTCGGCGACGAGCTCGAAGTGGTGAGCTTCGACGATCCGCACGCCAAGGACGTGGCCAAGGCCTCGCCCGGCGTGGCCAGCCTGAACTTCACCGACTCCAACACCGCGGTCATGACCGCGGTCGAGGAGACCCAGGTCGGCGCCACCACCGCGCCCATCGACTTCCAGACCTCGCAGATCGAGGCCGGCAGCAGCAACAGCAACGTCGGCAGCTCGTCGCGCCGCAGCGTGCGCAGCAGCCGCGCCAAGGCCGAGATCCCGCGCGTGCACTGGATTCTGGCCGACCCTGATGACCCTGACCCTGATCATCGGCCTGGCCCTGATCCTGCCCTTCTACTTCCTGGCCATGAGCCCCTATGGCGTCGGTGAGAAGGACGCGGCCGGCAACACCCGCCGCGGCCTGGACGACAACGCCTGGACCAACATGGCCTCGACCCTGGCCGGCTTCACCGTCGAGCCGAACGAGAAGCGCTGGAAGGAGCACCACACCGATGGCGGCGAGTACATCGACATCCGCAAGGAGCGCGATCCCCAGGCCGACTGGCGCTTCCAGAAGTACCTGAACGGCATGCCCGGCAAGGGCGAGCGCCTGAAGAGCTTCGTGATCACCGAGGTCGTGCCCGGTGGCAAGCAGGTCAAGGCCGGCGCCATCACCTACCCGGTGGTCGAAGGCGAGAAGTACCAGGTCGGCCCCGAGACCTTCACCGAGCAGAAGGTCGACCTGGGCTGGAAGGACAACGGCGGCAAATAAGCCGCCGCGGGACGCTTCGTCCTCGCGCAAGCGCTGCAGCAGCACGCTCCTGGCCCACTTGACCCCCGGCCCGGCGACGCCTATGGTCGCCATCCTTCCTCGCGCGGCGAGCCGGCATGGCGCCGGACTGGCCCACCCTACCTCCGGAGTCCATCCATGCGCGTCGCCCGCAGCGTCCTGCTCATCCCCCTGATCGCCGCGTTCGCGGTCACCGGCTGCCACACCCGTACCGGCGGCGGCAGCAACGCCGTGGACGAGGAATCCGCCAACGAGCGCGACCGCGTGGCCACCGAGAACGCCGCGCTGCGCGCCGAGAACGCCGGGCTGCGCACCGACCTCGCGAACGCGCGCGCCCAGCTCGCCGCCAAGCCGGCGCCCGACAGCGTCGGGACCCAGCTCGGCAAGATCATGGCCGGCCCCGAGATCCCCGGCACCACCGCCACCGAGCGCGGCGGCCTCGCCCTGGACGAGGACTTCGCCTTCGCCAAGGGTTCGGCCGACCTCAGCCCCGAGGGCAAGAAGTCGATCGAGAAGATCGCCGCCCGCCTGAACGAGGGCGAGTACAAGAGCGCCAAGGTCATCGTCGAGGGCCACACCGACGACACGCCCGTCAGCCGCGCCTCGACCAAGGAGAAGTACACCGACAACTGGGGCCTGTCCGGCGCCCGCGCCGCCGCGGTGGTGCGCGCCCTGCAGGTCGCCGGCCTCGAAGCGCACCGCATCCACGGCGCCTTCCGCGGCGAGTACGCGCCGCGTACGGGCGCGTCCGACAAGGCCAAGAACCGCCGCGTCGAGATCTACCTCGGCAGCGGCGACTGAGCCCGCGCGACCCATCCGGTCGCGTCGTCCCTCGCACACCCTCCGCCACGCGGAGGGTGCTGCGTTTAACGACCCCACCGCGGTCCCGGACTGGGCACCTCGTAGCGCGTCCGGAAGGTGGACCAGGGCTTCCTGCGGACCGCTTGCCGCAGAGGCCGCAGAGGGACCCGGTCCGCTCTCCAGCCACCCGGTCTCGGCTCTCGGGTCCCCAGTCTCCGAGCGGTTCCCGCTTCTCCCCATGCGAACCCTCCTAGGCTGCCCACCCATGCGCGCCTGCCTCCTGCTGCTCCTGGCCTTGACCTGCCCCTGCCTGCGCGGCGGGGAGGGCCTGGTCATGGATCTGGTGGTGCGCTACGTGAACGACACGGTGGTGACCGGGTCGGACATCCGCGTGCGCGCGGCGGAGCGCTTCGAGGACTACACCCGCAAGGGCAAGCCCACCCCGTCCAACCGCGCCGAGTCGATCGCCTTCTTCAAGGAGGCGCTCGAGGACCTCACCGACGAGGAGCTGCTCATCCAGTACGGCAAGCAGTTCGCCACCGAGCACAAGGTCCAGCTCGTCGACCACGACGCGATCGCCCAGCAGGTGATCGAGCAGGCGCGCTCCACCGGCCGGCGCATGTCGCTGCGCGAGCAGGCCGAGCAGCGCAAGCGCCTGGAGCGCTTCCGCACCATCCAGGCGGTGCTCGGCTACTTCGAGAGCCGCAACGCGCACATCACGCCCAACGAGCTGTACGAGGAATACCTGGCGCGCGCCCACAAGTACCACCGGCCGGCGCAGGCCAAGGTCCTGCAGATCGTCCTGCGCCCGAGCGACAAGGCCGAGCGCAAGGAGGTGCGCGGGCAGAAGCTGGCGCTGTTCAAGAACCTGCAGAACGCGGCGGATCCGGCACTGCGCGCCATCGTCGAGGCCCGCCTCGACCGCTACCTGGCCGGCTCGACCGAAGAGCAGGACCGGCTGCTGGACGAGACCATCGCCGCGGTCGCCGCGATGGCGGCGCGCACCGACCTGATGGCCGCCGACCTGCAGATGGTCGAAGGCGCGGGGAAGATCCTCAAGCGGCAGGAAGCGTTCCGCGACCAGGATGCGACCATGAAGCAGCTCGCCGACATCCGCGCCCGGCTCGCCGGTCGGGACGCCACCGCCTTCATGGACCTGGCCAAGACCGTCAGCCAGGGGCCCAAGGCCAGCGATGGCGGCGACCTGGGCTGGATCGAGCCGGGCACGTACAGCCCCGGCTTCGATGCGGTCGCGTTCTCGCTCGCAGCCGGCACGCTGTCCGAGGTCTTCTGGAGCGAGGACACCGCCAACCTGCTCTTCGTCACCGAGCGCAAGGAGGCGCGCACCCTTCCTTTCGCCGAGGTCAGCGCCGAGATCGAGACCGAGCTGTCCGACGCGCAGCACGAAGAGACCAGGAAGCGCATGGTCGCGATGCTGCGCGCCAAGGCCTCCATCGTGAACGCCATTCCCATCGATCAGGTCGTCGAGTAGACTGGTTCAGGTCCCTGGCGGTCCGGTGGCACGATGCTGGCTTGTATGATGTGGGGCATGACGCGTTCCGACATACCTCGCAGCCTCTGGCCCATGGCCTTCGCCTCTCGTGCACTCCTCCTCGTAGCGCCATTACCTTCAATGGGTTATATGCTATGACCAGCGCTGCGGACAACCTTCATGAGCCGAGCGGGCAACCGGTAAGGTTCCCGGCGGCGGCTGCGTCCCCCCAGACGATGACCACCACGGCCCTGATCGGTGATTTGGCGGCTCTCGCCGGCGTCGATTCCGAGAACGACGCCATGGCCCTGCTGACCCGCGAGGAGGGCGCGCTGCGGCGCGTCATCCAGCGCTACGTGCGCGACGCCAGCACCGTCGACGACCTCTACCAGGAGGTCAGCCTCAAGGTCCTGCGCCGCATCGACAGCGTGCGCGAGCCGGCCGCGCTGCGCGGCTGGCTGTTCCAGCTCGCGCGCAACGCCTGCCTGGACTACCTGCGCCGTGAGGACCGCCGCCAGGCCGGCGCCAGCGATGTGCTGGGCGAGCGGCCGGCGCAGGGCGACCTCGGCCGCAACCCCGGCGAGCAGTTCCTGTCGCGTGAGCGCATCAGCGCGGTGCAGCGCGCCCTCGAGCGCCTGCCCGAGAGCCAGCGCGAGGTCATCCGCCTGCGCATCGAGGAAGGCCTCGACCACGAAGCCATCGCCGCGCGCCTGCACATCAGCCGCCAGGCGGTCGAGGTGCGCCTGTGCCGCGGCCGCGCCACCATCAAGGACCAGCTCGACGAGATCCTGGGAGGGGAGTTGTGATTCCGCAGGATACGCCCCACGCCCGCGAGCTGAGCTGCGACGAGGCCCTGCCGCTGCTGCCCATGGTCGCCGACGGGGCGATCGAGCCGGCCGCGGACACCCCGCTCTTCGAGCACCTCGCGCGCTGCACCGACTGCCAGGACCACCTCGCCCGCCTCGACCTGGTCACGCTGGCGCTGGAGCAGGGTCGCAGCGTCGCCCCGTCGACGCCGCGCGCGCTGCGCTTCCGCCTGCCGCTCCCCTTCGCCGCCGCCGCCGCGGGCCTGGCCGCCACGGTCGTGTGGCTGGGCTACGCGCCCGAGCAGCCCAGCGCGCCCGCGCAGCCGGTGACGCAGGTCTTCCAGGTGCCCGGGTCGAACGCCAAGCATCCGGTCTACGTCGTGGTCAGCGGTGGCCAGGCGACGGTGGTCGATCCCGCCGCCGCCGATGGCGCCACCCCCGGCGAACGCCCCGCGCAGGTCCAGTCGGTGGGCAACAAGCTCATCCAATAAGCTCCCCGGTCTCCACGTCAGCGGGTGGAGTTGCGAGATGCGCGAGACACCAGACGCCACGCGACCCTCTCGCACCACGCAGGATCCCCGTTTTCTCCGCGCCTCGCGCCTCGCACCTCACCGCCCCTTCCCCACCCCCATCGCCACGCTCGCCGCCACCGTCAGCGCCATGCCGCAGCCAGCGAGCGCCCCGGGTCGTTCGCCGAGTACGAGCCAGGCGAGGACGACGGTCGCGGCCGGACCGATGGTGCTGAGGACGGCGAAGCGCTGCGCGCCCAGGCGCTTCAAGCCTTCACCCATGAGCAGCGATGGGGCCACCGTCCCGAGCAGCGCGAGGGTCAGTCCGTACGCGTAGACGGGCGCCGGCTGGACGAGCGCGGCGACCGTGCGCGTCGCGGTGAACTGCAACAGCACCGCGACCGCCGCGGCGGTCATCGCCAGCGCCATGAAGCGCAGCGGTGCGACACCGCGCATGGCCGGGCCGCTCCACACGATGAACACGGCGTAGGACAGCGCGCTGCCGGCGACCAGCAGCACGCCGCGCACCAGGTGGTCGCCGCCATCGGCTTGGCCCCAGCAGGTGAGCGCCACGCCTGCGTAGGTCGCCAGCAGCGCGGCGACCACGCGGCCGCTGAGGCGCTGGCGCAGCGCCAGGACCGCCAGCAGCACGACGATGGTGGGGTACAGGAACAGCACCATGCGCTCGGTGCCGACGGTGATGTACGCCAGGCCGTGGAAGTCGAGGAGGCTGGACAGGAAATACCCGACCACGCCCAGGCCGGCGATGGCCGCATAGCGGCGCGCCGGCAGCGGAGCCGCGGCGCGCTCGCAGCGCCAGGCGAGGACCGCGAACACCGGCAGCGCGCCGGCCATGCGCAGCGCGAGCAGCGTGGGCGCGTCGACGCCGTAGGGGTAGGCGCACTTCACGATCACGCCCTTGGTGGCGAAGCACAGCGCACTGAGCACGGTGGCGGCGGCGCCGAACAGCAGGTCGCGGCGCCCGGTCGCGGCCGGGGTGGCGCCCGGATTCTGGGTCATGGGAAGTCCTCGGGTCCGGATGGGACAGGGCCCGGGACGCCCGGACGACGCCCGGGCCAACGTGAACGGCCCGCTCGGATGAGCGGGCCGTCGTCGGAAGTGACAGGAAGGACGCGCGCTCAGGTCGGATGCGTAGGCGTGCGCCACCAGAGCGGGGGCTGGCCGGCGAAGGCGGCGCGTGCAGGGCTGGTGGGGCGGAGCATGGGCGAGACCGTAGCGCCGCCACGCCGCCGGCAAGTCCGCACCTGTCGGTGCCGGACGCGAGCCGGTGCCCGCGCTCGTGCGCTGAGGAGCTGGTCACATCCCCCCAGGAACGGAAAAGCCCATGCCACCGCGAGGGCAGCATGGGCTCCGCATCGGCGACGGCCGCGTCCCGGTGGGCGCGGCCGGCGCGCCGCGTCACTTCTTCTTGATGACCTTCTTGGCCTTCTTCACGATCTTCTTGCCCTTCCCCTTGAGCTTGGCGGCGGCCTTCTTGACCTTGTCGGCGGCCTTGGCGGCGGCGAGCATGGGCTTGAGGGACGCGATCTTGCCGCGGGTGTCGGCGGCCTTGGCCTTGAGGGAAGCGATCTTCTTGCTGAGTGCGATGCTGGAGGGCATGCATGTCCTTGTGTGGGTGAGGCGGCAGTAGACGCACACGCGGCGGAACCGCCAGAGGTTTCGCTGCGCCGCGTGCGAGGAACGCGCGAGCGTCACCATCGACGTGCTCTATCGCGTCGATCGTCAGGACCGATTGGGCGCGCCGTTCCCGAGCTGCACGATGCGCCCCGGGACGAACCACCATCACCGCGACGCGAGGAACCCCGTCATGCCCATCATCAACAGCACCGTGCCCGCCTTCACCGTGCAGGCGTACCACGAAGACACCTTCAAGACCGTCAGCAACGCGGATATCGCCGGGAAATGGGCGGTATTCTTCTTCTACCCGGCTGATTTCACCTTCGTCTGCCCGACCGAGCTCGCGGACCTCGCCGAGAAGCACCCGGAGCTGCGGAAGCTGGGCGTCGAGGTCTACGGCGTCAGCACCGACACGCACTTCGTGCACAAGGCGTGGCACGACGCGTCGGAGACCATCCGGAAGGTCACCTACCCGCTGCTCGCCGATCCGACCGGCACGCTGACGCGCGGCTTCGGCGTGCACATCGAGGAGGAGGGCATCGCCTACCGCGGCACCTTCGTGGTCGCGCCCGACGGGCGCATCAAGATCGCCGAGATCCACGACAACGGCATCGGCCGCAACGCCGACGAGCTGCTGCGCAAGATCCAGGCCGCGCAGTACATCGCCAAGAACCCCGGCGAGGTCTGCCCGGCCAGGTGGAAGCCGGGCGCGGCGACCCTGAAGCCGGGGCTGGGTCTGGTCGGGAAGATCTGAGGAGTCGAACCTCTGCGCGCTTCCAGATCCAGGTCTCGCGGCGGGCAGGTCGTCTAGAATGGGACAGGGATGTCCTGCGGACGGCTTACCGCAGAGGCCGCAGAGGGTGAAGGCAGGAGGCCGCAGAGGACGGCCGGAAGGAGTGGGTTGACCGAGACGCGCATGACGGCGGCGGAATCGGACCTTTCTCCTCTGCGGCCTCTGCGTTGAAATCCAGGAATCGTTGGACCGCTCCCAGGGCCCGAGGTCCGCCCATTACCCACACGTCACCTTGGCCCCGACGGACATGCGGTCGCATTCATTCATAATCGGCGAAATCTGCGGAATCGGCGGATTCTCAAGAGGGGAGAGTCCGCAGATTCCGCAGATTTCGCCGATTGAGAGATGAAGCTGGGAGTCGTGGGTAGGCCCGAGGGGGAGGGTCTAAGATTTGCGGTCTGGGGTCCCTAGTCTATCAGCGGCGTCCTCGGCCTGCGCGGCCAGATCGGGGATGCCGACGCCCTCGTAGCCGTTGCCGACCAGGGCGAGGCCGGGGATGGCGGCTTCTGCCGCGCGGATGGCGCGCACGCGCGCCTCGTGGCCGAGGACGTACTGGGCCATGGCCCGCGGCCAGCGGTGCACGGTGGCGAAGCGCGGCTCGCCGCGCACGCCGAGCAGGTCGCGCAGGTCGGCGAGCAGGCGCGCGACCAGGGTGGCGTCATCGAGGGCGAGCACCTCGGGGCGCAGCGCGCCGCCGGCGAAGGCGCGCAGCAGCACGGTGCCGGCGGGGACGCGCCCGGCGTACTTCTGGTCGGCGAAGGTGCAGGCGATGATGGTGCGGCCCTCGACCGCGGGCACCACGAAGCCGGCGGCGCGCGGCAGGCGCGCGATCTGCTCCGGGGCGAAGGCGAGGTTGACGGTCGCGACGCCGGCGTAGGGGATGGCGGCCAGCTCCGCGGCCAGCTCCGTGGCGAACGGCGCGAGCAGCGGCGCGGCGCGGTGCGCCGGCCCTGCGATCACCACCCGGTCCGCCGCCAGCGCGGTGCCGTCGGCGAGGGTCGCGGTGAAACCGCCATGCGCGCGCCTCTCGAGCGCGGTGGCGCGCGCGCCCAGGCGCAGATCGAGGCCGCCGAGCTGCGCGGCGAGCGCGTCGGTCAGGCGCTGCAGGCCGCCGCGCAGGGTGACGAACAGGCCGTAGCGCGGGCCGCTGGCGGCGGCGAGCTCCGCACCCGCCGCCGCGCGGCTGCGCGCGCGCATCGCCAGGATCAGCGAGCGGTGCTCCTGCTCCATGGCCAGGAACTGCGGCATCGTGGCGCGCAGGCTGAGCAGTTCCGGATCGGCGGTGTAGATGCCGCCGACCAGCGGCTGGGCGATGCGCGCCAGGGCCTCGCGGCCGAGGCGGCGGCGCACGAAGGCGGCGAGCGATTCCTCGGGCGCGTCCGGCGCGCGCCGCGGCAGCAGCAGGTCGAGCGCCATGCGCAGCTTGCCCGGCCAGCTCAGCAGCGGCGAGGCCAGGAAGGGCAGCATCCGACCCGGAGCGAGCAGGTAGAGGCCCTCGGGCACCGGCAGCAGGCGGTCGCCACGCGCGATCAGGCTGCGCCGCGCCTCGGGACTGGTGCCCTGCACCTCCCCGTCGAGGCCGAGGTCGGCGATCAGGCGCAGGCCAGCGGGCTTGGTGCGGATGAGCGAGTCGGGACCGTGCTCCAGCACGCAGCCGTCGTGCACGCTGGACTGGATGACGCCACCCCAGCGCGCACCGGCCTCGAGCACGGTGATGGCGGGCGTCTCGCCGCGCGCGAGCGCCGCGGCGCGCAGGCGGAAGGCGGTGGCCAGGCCGCTGATGCCGCCGCCGATGACCAGCGTCGAGGCCATCACGCCCTCAGGCGCGCGCCTGCCGCGCCGATGCCGCGTGCACGTGCTCGACCAGCGCCTTCGCCTGCTCCGGATCGGTCTCCTTGAGCACGCCGTGGCCGAGGTTGAAGATGTGGCCGGGCCGGCCGCCGGCGGCGGCCAGCACCGCGTCGGCGCCCGCCAGCAGGCGCGCGCGCGGCGCGAGCAGCAGGCAGGGGTCGAGGTTGCCCTGCACGGCGACGCGGCCGGGGCCGCCACAGCGCTCCCAGGCGGGCGACAGCTCGGTCACGCTGTCGACGCCGATGACGTCGGCGCCGCAGGCCGCGATCAGGTCGACGAGGTGGCCGGTGTCGGTGCCGAAGAGGATCACCGGGACGCCGGCGGGGATGCCGGCGACCAGCGCGGTCAGGTGCGGTGCGACGAACTCGCGGAAGTCCGCGCGCGTCAGCGTGCCCACCCAGCTGTCGAACACCTGCACGCAGCTCGCGCCGGCGGCGACCTGCGCGCCCAGGTACGGGATCAGCGCCTCGACCAGGCGCGCGAGCAGGCGGTGCCAGGCCGCGCCCTCCTGGTACATGAAGGCGCGCGTGCTGGCGAACTGGCGGCTCGAGCCGCCCTCGATCGCGTAGGCGGCGAGGGTGAACGGCGCGCCGCAGAAGCCGATCAGCGGGATGTCCGCGGGCAGGGCGCGCACGGTCTGCCGGATGGCCTCGCTGACGTAGGCCAGGTCGGCCGCCGCCTGGGCGCCGGAGCGCAGCGCGTCGACCGCGGCCGCGCTGCGGATCGCCTTGGGCAGCGACGGGCCGTCGCCGGCGACGAACTCCAGCGGCAGGCCGAGCGCCTCGAGCACCACCAGGATGTCGCTGAAGATGATCGCCGCGTCCACGCCCAGCCACTGGCGCGCGAACACCGTGACCTCGGCGGCCAGCGCCGGGTCCTTGCACAGCTCCAGGAACGAGCGCCCGGAACGGATGCCGCGGTAGTGCTGCATGTAGCGCCCGGCCTGGCGCATCAGCCACACCGGCGTGCGCGGCGCCGGTTCGCCACGGCAGGCGCGCAGGAAGGGGCTGTCCCACAGGGCGGCGGGCAGGGCGCGGACGTTGCCGCTGGCGCGGATGCTGGTGCGAGGCATGGCGGAAGCCTAGGGGCGGAGGGTGGACTGCCAGGGGGAGGAGACGCGGGGGCTCGGGAGGCGCTAGGGTCTCGGCGGACCGTGGCAGACAGGGAAGTCAGGACGACCCATCCGCGTCGAGCGGACAGCGGACAGCGAGAAGCGAGAAGCGACATTCCGACTTTATCCCAAGTGACCGATGGCTCCCGTGCGCGAGGGCTTTTTCCGACACGAACACCTGCGAAGCATCACGCTCGGGGCACCGCCTCCTTCTCCGCCGGCCGCGTGTGCCAGCGCCGGTGCCACCACACCCATTGCTCCGGGTGGCGCCGCACCAGCGCCTCCTCGTAGGCGGTGGCCCAGGCGGTGATCGCGGCGGCGTCTGCGTCGCGGTCGCCGGTGCGCGGGAAGCGCCGGCGCGGACCGGCGTGCAGGACCCAGCGGCCATCACGGCGGTAGAGGAAGGCCGGCTGCACCGCGGCGCCGGTCAGCAGGGCGAGGCCGGCGGGTCCGGTCGGAGTGTGCGCGGGGATGCCGAACCATGGTACGAAGGCGCCGGGCAGACGGGGGATATCCTGGTCGATGAGCACGGCGAGCATGCGCCCGGCGCGCAGTTCGTGCACGAAGGCGCGGATCGGGCTGTCCTGGTAGAGCAGGCGCGCCCCGCTGCGCGTGCGCGCGCCCTGCACCAGGTGGTCGGCGAGCGGGTTGCGCAGGCGCCGACCGACCACGGTGAGCGGGATCATCGCCCCGCCCAGGCGCGCGAACAGCTCCCAGTTGCCGAAGTGGCCGGTGAAGCACACCGTGCCCTCGCCGCGCCGCGTCGCGGCGAGCAGCCCGCGGAGGTTCTCCACGCCCTCCACCAGCACGCCGCGGCGCAGCCCGCGCGCGTCGCGGTGCAGGGTGGCCAGGGTGGCCAGCGCCATGCGCCCGACGTGGCGGAAGCTGGCGCGCGCCGTGCGCTCCAGCCAGTGGTGGCCGCGCTCCGGGAAGGCGCGCGCGAGGTGGGCGCGGGCGCGGCCCTGGTCGCGCATGGGCAGCCGCCCGAAGGCGTCGCCGAGCACGCCGCCCAGCCACCAGGCGAAGCCCGGGGGGACGATGCGCGCGCAGGCGAGCAGGCGGTCGAGGATGGCGATCTTCAGGCCGCTCATCGGCTGGCTGCGAACAAGGGTTTCAACCGCCAAGACGCCACGGCGCCACGGAAGGCATGACCCCGGGCGGGACCGCCGGCGGCCCACCCCCGTGGCGCCCGTCCGCACTTTTCGCGACCCCCCTCCCTCGAGCCTTGGCGCCTTGGCGTCTTGGCGGTTAAAATCAAGGTCCCCGGTGTGATCCTGGTCATGGCTTCGAGGCGCAGGCGCACGGCGTCACCCCGCAGCGCAGGCAGACGCCGGGGTACTTCGCGGCGGTGGCGGCGGCGAGGTCGACGCCGGCGAGGTGGGCGAGCGAGGTCAGCCACGCCAGGCAGTCGGCGAACTCGCCGGGCAGGTCGTGGCGCTGCGGCTCGCGCAGGGCCTCGGCGAGCTCGCCGACCTCCTCCATCAGGTACATGAAGGTGCCGGCGCTGCCGCGCTGTGCGTCCTTGGCGCCGTAGGTGGCGGCGATGTGCGCCTGGAAGGCGGCCAGGTCGAAGGCCACGTCAGCCGCCAGCCGCCCACGCCGCGCGCAGCTTGTCGCCCCAGGCCTGCGCCTCGGCCGCGTCGGCGTAGGGCGCGCCGTGGGGGTGCACCACCTTCCCATCGCCAGGGAAGCGCGGGACGACGTGGGCGTGGACGTGGGGGATGGCCTGGTTGGCAGCCGGCCCGTCATTGATCAGGACGTTGGCCGCCGGCGCGCCGCTGGCGCGCTTGACGGCCGCGATCAGGCGGACCAGGTGGACACCGAACCCCGCCTGCAGGTCCGGCGGCAGCTCGCCGAGGTGCTGCACCTCGAGGCGCGGCACCAGCAGGGCGTGCCCCGGCGCGGTCGGGTTGATGTCGAGGAAGGCGACCCACTGCGCCTCCTGGAAGACGAACTGCGCCGGGATGGCGCCGGCGATGATGCGGGTGAAGAGGCTGGGCATGGGGGGCATCGTCGGGGGAAGGCCGTATGGGCAATGGGGACCCTGGGAGCAGACCGCGAGACCCGAGACCCGAGACCCTAGATCGACGGTAGACCCTAGACCCTAGACCCGAGACCCTAGATACCGGACCAAGGCGCAGTTTGTTCCTTTTCAATGACCCGAGACCCTGGGCATCGATCTAGGGTCTAGGGTCTAGGGTCTAGGGTCTAGGGTCTAGGATCCAGGGTCTGCAACGGAGGCGCCGCTGGACCCGCGCCCACGGCCTTTAGGATGCGCTTCCGCGAACCCTGGAAGCCCATGCTCACCATCCCCGATGACCAGTGGCAGCAGCTCCTGCCGAAACTGCGCAAGCAGTGCCCGCGCCTGACCGTCCTCGATCTCAGCGAGACCCAGCAGCGCATCGACCTGCTCATCGCCAAGATCCAGAACCGCCACTGGGTCGACCGCGTCACCGCGCGGCGCACCGTGCTCGCCATGCTGCAGACCACGGGCGGCGTGCCGGCCGGGGCCTGAAGCGCGGCCCGGCCGCGGCCGGAGGCATCGCCCCCGATCCCCCCTGCGTGCCGGCACCCGTGCGAGCGGCGTGCGCGGCTGCGCGCCCCTGCGAGGACCCCATGCCCACGCCCAGCCTCGACCCCGCGACCAATCCGCTGTTCGCCCACGACGCGCCGGCGCGCTTCGACCTGATCCGGGCCGAGCACGTGGTGCCCGCGGTGCGCGCCCTGCTGCCGCGCCTGGAGGCCGGCCTCGCCGAACTCGAGAAGAGCCTGGTGCCGAGCTGGGACGGCCTGGTCGCGCGCATCACCGCGCTGACCGAGCCGCTCGGCTACGCCTGGGGCGTCACCCAGCACCTGCTCGGCGTGCAGAACAGCCCGGCGCTGCGCGCGGCCCAGGAGGCCGTGCAGAGCGAGGTGGTCGCCGCCTTCATGCGCGTCGGGCAGAGCGTGCCCCTCTACCAGGGCCTGGTCGCGCTCCGTGGTGGCGCGGGCGCGGCCGCGCTCGACCCCGCGCAGCAGCGCATCCTGGGCCTCGCCATCCGCAGCGCCGAGCACGCCGGCGTCGGCTTGACCGGCGCCGCGCGCGCGCGCTTCCAGGCCATCGAGATGGAGCTGGCGAAGCTCGCCACGGAGTTCAGCAACCACCTGCTCGACGCCAACAAGGCGTTCGCGCTGGACCTCACCAGCCCGGCCGAGGTCGAGGGCCTGCCCGCCAGCCTGCGCGCCGCCGCGGCCCAGGCCGCGCACGCGGCCGCAGCGTCTGGCGCGCACGCCGGCGACGCCAGCCGCCCGGTCGACCCCGAGCGCGGGCCGTGGCGCATCACCCTCGACGCGCCCGCCTACATCCCGTTCATGGAGCACAGCCGCCGCGCCGACCTGCGCGAGGCGCTCTACCGCGCCTTCGTGACGCGCGCCTCGTCCGGCGCGACCGACAACCAGCCGCTCATCACCCGCATCCTGGCGCTGCGCAAGGAGAAGGCGGCGCTGCTCGGCTTCGCCTCCTTCGCCGAGCTGTCGCTGGCCGCGAAGATGGCGCCCGGCGTGGCGGAGGTCGAGCGCCTGTTCGCCGACCTGCGCGACGCGGCCCTGCCCAAGGCCCGCGCCGAACTCGCCGAGCTGACCGCGCTGGCGCGCGCGCAGAGCGGCGATCCCGCGCTGGAGCTGCGCCACTGGGACATCGCCTACTGGGCCGAGCGCCTGCGCGAGCAGCGCTACGCCTACACCGACGAGGAGCTGCGCCCCTACTTCGCGCTGCCCAACGTGCTCGACGGCCTGTTCGCCACGGCGCAGCGCCTGTTCGGCGTGCGCGTGCGCGCCGCCGACGGCGAGGTGCCGGTGTGGGACCCCGCGGTGCGCTTCTTCCGCATCGCCGACGAGACGGGCCGCGACATCGCCGCGTTCTACCTCGACCCCTACAGCCGCCCCGCGAACAAGCGCGGCGGCGCGTGGATGGACAACGCGCTCGACCGCAAGCGGCTCGCGGGCGGCGCCTGGCGCCTGCCGGTCGCCTACCTGGTCTGCAACCAGACCCCGCCGGTCGGCGACGCGCCGTCGCTGATGACCTTCCGCGAGGTCGAGACGCTGTTCCACGAGTTCGGCCATGGCCTGCAGCACATGCTGACGCGCGTGCCGTACGTCGAGGCCGCTGGCATCAACAACGTCGAATGGGACGCGGTCGAGCTGCCCAGCCAGTTCATGGAGAACTGGTGCTACCACGAACCGACCGTCTACGGCGCGAACGGCCAGCCCGGGCTGGCGCGCCACTTCCAGACCGGCGCGCCGCTGCCGCGCGAGCTGTTCGCCAAGGTGCGCGCGGCGCGCACCTTCCGCGCCGGCTCG
This sequence comes from uncultured Planctomycetota bacterium, assembly GCA_963818245.1. Classification (GTDB taxonomy): domain Bacteria; phylum Planctomycetota; class UBA11346; order UBA11346; family UBA11346; genus BOG-1363. The sequence continues at coordinate 148,951 of CAWFSD010000003.1, read as the reverse complement.
GCGACCGCGCGCCAGGGCTACCTCTCGCTGCTCGACCTCGAGCTGCACCACCGCTACGACCCGGCGCAGGGCGGCGTGCTGGCGGTGCAGGAGCGCATCGCGCGCGCCAACGTCGTGCTGCCGCCGCTGCCCGAGGACCGCTTCCTGTGCGGTTTCTCGCACATCTTCGCCGGCGGCTACGCGGCGGGCTATTACAGTTACAAGTGGGCCGAGGTGCTCTCCGCCGACGCCTTCGGCGCCTTCGAGGAGGCCGGGCTCGACGATCCCGCCGCGGTCGCCGCGACCGGCGCGCGCTTCCGCGACACCGTGCTGGCGCTGGGCGGCAGCCGGCACCCGCTGGAGGTCTTCACGGCGTTCCGCGGGCGCGCGCCGAGCACGCGCGCGCTGCTCAGGCAGACCGGCTTGGCGTGAGCGTGGCTGGGGACCCGCTCCGGAGCTGACCCTTCCCCGGCGCGACCGGTGCGGAAACCAGGTCCGCGCCTGGAGGTTTTGCCGCCACATTGACAGCAGCCGGCTGGAGGCGACATTCACGTATTCGCACCAGGCGAATACTGGACGTTTTCACTATGGCTCTCGTAACCACGCGTCTCGTCACGGGTCGCGCTGCGTCGCTGCCGCCGGTTCGCTGGATGCGCAGCCTGTGCTGGACGTCGCGTGTCCCCATGGCGCCGCTTCCGCGCACCCGGCCACGATCCTCTGCGCGCCTGATCGGACCATCTTCGCCCTGCCAGGTTGACATCGCATCGCCATACTCCACCATCGGAGTATTCGCAGAATGCGAATACTGATTGTCCTCCTTGCCCATCCGTTCCCATAGCCGGTGACCACCGGCGGCGGATGCGGCATCCCGTGCGCTCACGCGAGCGCTCATCGGCCTCCGGCCATCACCACGGAAGGTTTCCCATGCCCATCACCAGGATCGCCAGCGCCGGAGCACTGCTCACGCTGTTCTCCATCTCCCTTTCAGCGGCCAACGTCTGCTGGGACAAGTCCTACTGCATGAACTTCACCATGAAGAACCCGGACAACGGGCTCTACGATGGCAACTACATCTGCGCAGCCCAGTACGTGCAGCCGGTCCGCGGCATGCAGCCGCCGGCGGTCATGTTCGTCAACGCGGTCGACGCCAATGAAAGCCCGCAGATCCGGCCGTCCTACCCCCCGGGCACAGCCGGCAAGTACACCGCCAACCCGCGCAAGTGCGGCGGCATCAAAAAGCGCCTGAATGCCACCGCCCCATGGGTCGTGCCCATGATCCCCAACCCCTACTACATCGATCCGACGACCGGCCAGCCCGATCCCTACGAGAAGCCCATGATCCCGCAGCCGTGCGGCTACCACTTCATGGACAATGACTGCGCCCCGGTCTACGGGGTTCCGACGCCTCCGCCCATCCTGCCCAAGGGCTGAAGGATGGAAACCACGCATAACCGGTGAGTTCGCGTGTCCGTGGTGCGTGCGCACCACGGACCGCCTGAACCCCGACAGCCCATCACCATGATTCCCTAACCGACCAGGACCACGGCCATGATACGACGCGCCTCGACGGTGATCCTGCTGGTGCTGCTGAGCACCACCGCCCGCCTGGAACTGCCGGGCGCCCAGGAGCCCGCCGACCCGGCCATCTTCGCCGATCAGCTCAGGATCTATGCCCACATCTCCAGCGCGAGTTTCGAGGAGGACATGGCGGAGGATGTCGCAGCGGGGACGCGCTATGGCATCAGCTACCACATGAAGGGCGCGAAATTCCGGGTGATCCGCTGGGAGGGCACGAATCCCGGCCATAAGGTCGATTCCCTGGTCTACGTCGCCAACAACGACGGCTGGCAATACCTCGAGGGCAAGACCGACCTCTTCCTCATGCACAAGGGTCCGGGATACCCCGTCTACTCGGAAATCCCCTACTCTGGCTTCATGCCGTGCCCGCTGTCGCTCCAACTCTTCTCGTTCCTCGCCTACCACGACCACCACGCGACGAACTCGCTGACCCTGGGATGGGACCAGCTGCTGGACCCCGACTGGGTGAAGGCGCACCTCACCACCTCGCTCGCCACCGTCGAACACGGTGCCGACGGCACCACCATCCTGCACGTTCCCCAGACCAGCGCCAAGAAGGTCGGTGAGAACGAGTTCGTCGAGGCGCTGCAGAACGCCGAGGCGCGCTACCTGATCCGCCCATTTCCGGAGTTCGGCGGGGTCCGGCTCATCGCTGAGATCCACTGGGGCTGGGTGGACCAGGCGCCGATGCTGCGGGAGCGCATCACGTACCGCCTGGTGACGGCGGCCGATGGCAGCGGACCCTATCCCCTGCCGTCCCAGGCGGTGACCACGGAATGGGGCAAGGAGGTCGCCGTAAGCACGCAGACGGTGACCGCTGTGCACCTCGGCATCCCGATCGACGACAGCGAATTCGAGATCGATCCCACCCACGTGCGCACCATCAACGATTTCGCCGTGAATGGCGGGTTGGTGCCCCTGCAGAAGGACGCCAACGGGGAGGGCGGCAAATGACACCATCCCGTGAACCCGGCCGCGATCGCCCTCGCCGCGAGCACTGCCGTCTGCGCACCATCGTTCTGCTGGTCATGTGCGCCGGCCACCTCACCGCCGCGGCGGAATCGGCGCCCTGGTCGACATCCACCCGCCCGTCATGGCGCTCTACCCGGGGGAGTACCGGGCACTCGACGTTCCGTTCACCATCCCCTCCGGACACAGCTTCCGACCCATCGGGTCCGCCGCACCTGCAGTTGCGTGCGCGTCGACCCTTTGCCGGACGAGGTCATCGGCGCGGGCCAGGAGCGCGTGCTCAAGTCACCTTCTATGCCGGTGAGTTGGCGGGCGAGATCGGCAGCGAATTCACCATCATCGGCGACGAGGACGGCCACGAGGCGCACGTCCACTGCGAGTTGGAGGCCCACGTCAGCGAGCACCTGCTGTGGCCACGTGGCAGGCTCATCGACCTGGGTGATCGACCGGCTCGGCATCCGGCGAGGCCGCGTCCGGTCATCCTGCGACGGGGTCCCACCCCGGCCACTTCGATGCGATCACTGCCGCGCTGGTCGGCGGCGAGGATTCTGCTGGTCGCCGCGGTGGCAGCCGTGACGCGGATTCCTGGACATCGCGTTCACCGCGAAGCCGACCCGCGTCAGCGGAGTCATGACCGCGCGCCTGGTTGTCTCCTTCAGCGAGGCGGGGCGCACCTGGGACCACACCAGCCGAGTGCCCCGGTCCGCTGGACCGTGCCAGGACCATGGGAGGCGAAACCGGCTGGAGCGCTCTTCGGGGTCGTGCCGGTGGATGGCGAAGCGCACAAGACCCTGCAATTGCGGGCCCGTTCCGGTACGGCGCGAGCCCAGGTGGTGCGGATCGTCTCCAGCGATCCCGAACGGGCGACGTGCCAGCTGCTCGAGGAGGATGGGACGCAGCACCTCGAGACCCGCTTCACCGGCGCCAGCCCCATCGCCCCCGCTCCGGGGCACTTCGATGTCACCTTCACGGATGGCGGCATCCTGCGCATTCCCTTCTACGCTACGGTCGGACCCGCCTCCGGGCGCGCCTCGGAAGCGGCGCCCGCGGTGGCCGCACCATCGGGCTTCTGAAGCCCTCGCCTCTGCGCTCCCGTCTTCTGGATGTCGATCAAACCCACCAGCCGCGGCCGGGTCCGGATCGGCACCGCTCATCCCTGGTGCAGGATTCGAGGCGATGCGCACCCTCTACCCTCCCATCTCCCACCTCCTGCCGGCGCTCCTCGCAATCACCGCGGCTGGCATGCTGCTCGCGGCCGCAGTGGCCAAAACCGGCGTCTGGCTGCACACCGGGCAGCCGGTCTTCGCGGGATGGGCCCTGCCGACCAGTGTGGGCGTCGCTGCCCTGACGTGGGAGACCACGCTGGCTGTCGGGTTGCTGCTGGCCTCCTGGTCGGTTCACGTGTGGGTGGCGGCCAGGGCCACCTTCTGCGCCTTCGCCCTGCTCGCCACGGCAGCGGCCATCAGCGGCGCTACGAGTTGCGGGTGCTTCGGTGAGCTGACGGTGCCACCCTGGGCCGCCGCAGCGGCCGACGTGCTCTACGCGGCCGCCTTCTGGGTGCTGCGGCCGCCGCCCCGGCCGGCCCATCGTTCTCATCCCCGTCACGGCGCGCTGCTGGCGGCCCTGGTGTCGGCCATGCTGGTGGGCTGGCTGGCGGTAGCGACCGCCAGCAGGCCCACGACCGGAGCCCGCGCCCCAACGACCAGCGCCGACCTGGACCTCATCGCCGCCCTGCCGGAGGCCTGGCACCACGGACGCTGGGTGATCTGCTGCTACCGGAGCACGTGCGCGCATTGCCGTGGAGGCATGCCCCACTGGCTGGAGACCGCGCGCCGCGACGGAACGCGGGTACCACCCCTGCGCTGGGCCTTCCTGCGCGTCGATGCGAAGGACGTCGACGACCTCATTCCCCCCACGTCGCCGCATCCCCACCTGCGTCAGCCCCGGAACCGGCTGATGACGCCGTGGTTCCTGCGCCTCGAGGACGGCGTGGAGGTGATGGCCGCGGAGGAGCCGGGGGACGAGGCCGTTATTTCTTCAGCGCCCGCCGCGCGCTGACCGCCCCCGCGAGCTGGTGCAGCACCGGCACGGTCTCATCCCAGCCCAGGCAGGCGTCGGTGATGCTCTGGCCGTAGGCCAGGGTGCAGCCCGGCTTGAGGTCCTGGCGGCCGGCGACGAGGTGGCTTTCCATCATCACGCCGAAGATCGTGCCCGAGCCGCCCACCAGCTGCTGGGCGATGTCGGCGGCGACCTCGGGCTGGCGGCGGTAGTCCTTGCTGCTGTTGCCGTGGCTGCAGTCGACCATCAGGCGCGCGGGCAGGCCGGCCTTGATCAGCGTCTCCGCCGCGCGCGTGACGTGCGGCAGCGCGTAGTTCGGGCCGGAGCTCGAGCCGCGCAGGATGACGTGGCAGTCGGGGTTGCCCTTGGTCGAGACGATGGCGGCGAGGCCGTCCTTGCTGACCGAGAGGAAGTGGTGCGGGTTGCCGGCGGCGCGGATCGCGTCGACCGCGATCTGCAGGTTGCCGTCGGTACCGTTCTTGAAGCCGACCGGCACGGACAGGCCCGAGGCCAGCTCGCGGTGCACCTGGCTCTCGGTGGTGCGCGCGCCGATCGCGCCCCAGCTCACCAGGTCGGCGAAGAACTGCGGACTGATCGGATCGAGGAACTCGCAGCCCGCCGGCATGCCCATCTCGGCGAGGTCGCAGAGCAGCCGGCGCCCTTTGCGCAGCCCCTCGTTGATGCTGAAGGTGCCGTCCAGGCGCGGGTCGTTGATCAGGCCCTTCCAGCCGGTGGTGGTGCGCGGCTTCTCGAAGTACACGCGCATCACCACGTAGAGCTCGTTGCGCACCTCCTCGGCCAGGGCCTTGAGGCGCACCGCGTAATCCTCCGCAGCGCCGAGGTCGTGGATCGAGCACGGTCCGACCACCACCACCAGGCGATCGTCCTCACCGCGCAGAATGCGGCTGACAGCCTGGCGTGCGAGCGCGACGATGGTCGAGGCGCGCTCGCTGACCGGCAGCTCCTCCATGAGGATGGCGGGGGGCAGCAGCGGGCGCAGCTTGTCGATGCGGAGGTCGTCGGTGAGGTAGCGCATGGGGGTGGGTGGGACGATCCGGGGGATTTCGCGGGTGCCAAGCGCGAGTTCCGCGCGCCCTGCGGGGCAGACCCTGGACCCTGGCGACAGCCCTCCGCCCGGCTCCTCGCGGCCAACGCACGCGACGCTGCACGACTCCTGAGGCGCAGCCGGTTTCCTAGGGTCTAGGGTCTAGGGTCTAGGGTCTAGGGTCTAGGGTCTAGGGTCTCAAATCTAAGGTCTAGCACAGCGCCGGCGCACCCCGAACATCCCGCCCCCGTGCCCGACCCCCTGCCCATCGACGAGATCCTGCCGGAGCTGCGTGCCACCCTGGCGGCGGGGCGGGCACTGGTGCTGACGGCGCCGCCCGGCGCCGGCAAGAGCACGCGCGTGCCCCCGCTGCTGGTCGGGCTGTCGAGCAAGCAGGTCTACCTGCTGCAGCCGCGCCGGCTGGCTGCCAAGGCGCTGGCGCGGCGCATCGCGCACGAGCAGGGCTGGCAGCTCGGGCGCGAGGTCGGCTTCCGCGTGCGCTTCGAGAAGAGCGGCGGGCCGGCGACGCGGCTGTGGGTGATGACCGAAGGCTCGCTGACGCGCCAGCTCCAGGCCGACCCCTACCTGGACGGCGTCGGGGTGGTGATCCTCGACGAGTTCCACGAGCGCAGCCTGCACACCGACCTGGCGCTGTCCTACCTGCGCGAACTGCAGCGCACGGTGCGCGAGGACCTGGTCATCGTGGTGATGTCGGCGACCATGGACGCGCGGCCGGTCGCCGAGTTCCTCGGCGGGTGCGCAGTGGTCGAATCGCCCGGGCGGGCGTTCCCGGTCGTCACCAGCCATTGGCAGGGCGCGCAGGACCTCGCCATCGGCGACACCGTGGCGCGCTGCGTGGCGCAGGCACGCCTCGACCCGGAGTGCGGCGACATCCTGGTGTTCCTCGCCGGCATGGGCGAGATCCGCGCCTGCCAGCGCGCGCTGGAGGCCGTCCAGGGGGTGGACGTCCTGCCCCTGCACGGCGCGCTGCCGCCCGAGGAGCAGGACCGCGCGCTGTCGCCGGGTCCGCGGCCGCGCATCGTCCTCGCCACCAACGTCGCCGAGACTTCGGTGACCATCCCCGGCGTGCGCACGGTGATCGACTCCGGGCAGGCGCGCGTGCTGCGCCACGACCCGGGCACCGGCCTGGACGAGCTGCGCCTGCAGATGATCAGCCGCCAGTCCGCGGCCCAGCGCGCCGGCCGCGCCGGACGCACCGCGCCGGGGCGCTGCATCCGCCTGTGGACGCCGCTCGCCGACGGCCGCCTCGAGGCCGCCACCGCGCCGGAGATCCGCCGCGTCGACCTCGCGCCGGTGACCCTCGCGCTCAAGGGCCTGGGCTACGCCGACACCCGCACCTTCCCGTGGTTCGACCCGCCCGAGGCGGTGCGCGGGGCGGCCGCGGAGGAGCTGCTGCACCTGCTCGGCGCGCTCACCGCGCCGTACGCCGGACTCACCCAGCTCGGCGAGCGCCTCGCCGGTCTGCCGCTGCACCCGCGCCTCGGGCGCCTGCTGCACGCCGCCGCGCAGGCGCAGTGCCCGCAGCTCGGCGCCACCCTCGCCGCGCTGGCCGGCGAACGCGACGTGCGCCTGCCGCCGCGCCACGACGAGCCACCGGCCGACCCCGCGCCGTGCGACGCGCTCGAGCGCCTCGAGCTGCTCGCCGACGCCGTCAAGGCGCGCTTCGCCGGCCACCTGCGCAGCCAGGGCATCGACCCCGGCGCGTGCGCGCAGGTGGTGCAGGCGCGCGATGAGATCCTGGCGGCGTGGGGCGGCGGCTGGCGCCAGGCCGACCGCGAGCGCAGCGCCGACCCCGACCTGATCTGCCGGCTGCTGCTCGCCGCCTACCCCGACCGCGTCGCCAAGCGCAGCGGCGACGGGCGGGCCAGCGGCGACGCCAACCGCGCGGCGCTGGCCGGCGGCGTGGCGATCGAGATCGACCGTGGCTCGGCGCTGCACGCCGCCAAGGGCCAGGAGCGCGCGCCGCTGCTGGTCGCCACCGAGCTGCAGGAGCTGGTGCGCGGCGGAAAACCGGTGGTGCTGATGCGCCAGGGCGCCGAGATCGAGGAGGCCTGGCTGGCCGACCTGCCCGGCGGCGTGCGCCGCGAGGAACGCCTGGCCTACGACCCCGAGCGCGGCCGCGTGGTCAGCGCCATCCGCTGGATGTACCGCGACCTCGCGGTGCGCGAGGCGCCCGGCCAGCCCGGTGACGCCGCCGCCGCCTCGACGCTGCTCGCCGACGCGCTCGCCCCGCAGGCGCGCGCGCTGCTGCTCGGCCCCGAGGACGGCGCGGACGAGGCCCAGCTCGCGCTGCGCTCGTGGCTGGCGCGCGTCGCCTGGCTGCGCCGCGAGCTCCCTGAGCTGGGCCTGCCGGAACTCGGCGACGCCGACCTCGCCGAGCTGGTGCGCGAGCTGTGCGCCGGCTGCACCATGCGCGCCGAGGTCGCGGCCAAGCCGGCGCTCGACTGGCTCGCCGCGCGCCTCGACCGCGCCCAGCAGCAGGCCCTGGCCGAGCACGCTCCGGAGCGCTTCACCGTGCCGACCGGCAACGCCATCCGCCTCCAGTACGGCGAGGAGCGCGCCCCGATCCTGGCGGTGCGCCTGCAGGAGCTGTTCGGCCTGGCCGCGACGCCGCGCCTGGCGCGCGGCCGCGTCCCGATCCTCCTCCACCTGCTCGCCCCGAACTACCGCGTGGAGCAGATCACCCAGGATCTGGCCTCGTTCTGGGCCAACACCTACCCGCAGGTGCGCAAGGACCTGCGCGCGCGCTACCCCAAGCACTCGTGGCCGGACGATCCGCTGACGGCGCCGCCGCAGGCGCGGGGGCGACCGCGGCAGTAGCAGGCTGGATACCGGACTCGCATGGTTGCGAGTTGCGGGTTGCGGGCTTCGAGACCCGTACGCGGTGCGCCCATCCACCCCTCGTGGCGAGCAGCTCGCGACTCGCATCCTCCCCATTTGCCTCCCCCCGCCCCTTGGCGGGATGGGCCGCGTGCGTAGGATCGGGGGCATGCCCAGCCCTGCCTTCACCGCCATGCAGCGCCAGGTCCTCAACCCGTCGGGGATGAGCGAGGCCGAGACCGGCGCGCTCGTCGACCTGCTGATCAGCGGCGAACTCGCGGCCGCGGAGGGCGCCGACCTGCTGGTCGCCTGGACGCGCCGCGGCGAGACCGCGGTCGAGCTCGCGGCGGTGGTGTGGAACCTGCTGGCGCGCGCGCAGGTCCCGGCCAGCCCGGCGTGCATGGACCTGTGCGGCACCGGCGGCAGCGGGCTGACGCGCTTCAACGTCTCGACCACCGCGGCCTTCGTGCTCGCCGCCCTGGGCGTGCCGGTGGCCAAGCACGGCAACCGCGGCAGCGCGCGGCCGAACGGCGGCTTCGACCTGCTCGACGCGCTCGAGGTGCCCTACCAGCTGCCGCCCGAGCGCCTCGCGCGCCTGCACGCCGAGAGCGGCGTGTGCTTCCTGTTCGCGCGCCAGGTGCACCCGGCGGTCGCCGCGGTCGCGCCCGCGCGCAAGCTCGCCGCGCAGCACGTGCGGCGCACCGTCTTCAACCTCGCCGGCCCGCTCGCCAACCCCTTCCGCCCGCGCCGCCAGATCGTCGGCGTCAGCGATGAGCAGGTCGCGCGCGTGGTCGCCGAGGCGCTGGTGCGCCTGGGCAGCGAGCGCGCGGTGGTGGTGCTCGGCCACCCCGGCATCGACGAGCTGTCGATCTCCGGCCCCAGCCACCTGTGGGAGGTGCACGACGGCCGCGTCCACCACCGCATCGCCGAGCACTTCCACCAGCCAGGCCTGACCCACGACCAGCTGCCCGGCGGCGACGCGCCGGTCAACAAGCACCTGTTCCGGCGCCTGCTCGCCGGCGAGGAGCGCGGCCCGCTGCTCGACCTGGTGTGCGTCAATGCCGGCGCCGCGCTCGACTGCTGGCACGGCCGGCCGATCCTCGGCGACGGCCAGGGTGTCGCGGCCGCGCGCGCGGCGCTCACGAGCGGGAAGGTGGCGGCGGCGTTCGCCAAGCACCACGCGCTGGCGCGGGAGCTGGCCGCGGCGCCGTGAACGAGGCGCCGCCGCCCACCGCCGCCCCAGCGCTGCAGCCGGCGCGGCTGGTGGCTGCTGGCGGCGCTCGCCTTCGGGCTGCCGCTGGTCACCGCTCCGCTGCTGTGGTGGTGGTGCGGGACGCAAGACGATCTCGACGCCGCGGCCGGGCGCCTACGGGCCCTCGGCCTGCCGACGAACGGCCAGGAGTGGGACCCCGTGGGTCGCCGACGGCCAGCGCGACATGCCGCACCGCCGCGCGGAGTTCGCCGCGCGCTGCCAGGCCGTGCTCGCCGCCCACGACCGGCCGGTGGTGCGCCTGAGCGGTGACCACGCGACGCCTGGCCACCGCGGTGGCCGCCATCGACCGGCTGCTGGGGCCCCGCTCGCGGGCGCCAGCGGCCGCGGCCCAGGAACGCTTGGCGGTGGAGCTGGCCGGTTTCCACTCCTGAGTGGAAACCGACACGTCATGGGTCCATGCGGATCCCTCGGGCCGCGCGCCCAGGGTTCGGCAAGGCCCGCGACCGTCCCGACAGCTTCACTCCAAAGCCTCGTCTTCCAACATGTTGGAGGTCGCCCTTATCCGGGGCGCGGTGAAGGCAAGAAAAATTTGCGCTTGAGTTTTCACCCCGATTGCTAACCTCAAGCGCTCGATTTTTGAGCAATCTCATGGGATTGCCGAGCTGTCCATCGTCTGCTCATTCCACAACGTCACAGGAGTTCGCATGCGCATCGCCGTCCGTGCTACCGAGGAAGCCATCATCCGCCTGCTCCGCGCCGGCCACCCCCTTCCCGGCGACGTGGTCGACCGTGAACTCGAGACCCGCCTGCCGGTGTTCCAGAGCGTCGAAGCCGTCCCGGTCAAGAATTACGGCATCGAAGGCACCGGTCGCATCGTCGTCGCCCGCGGCCGCAAGGACGTCTGGTTCGTCGACATCAAGCGCCGCGCCTCGAAGATCTCCTCCAAGGATGGCGAGGCCTTCGTCGAGATGCGCGACAAGCTGCAGCAGCGCTACCCCGGCCAGAAGGTGACCGGCTGGCTGGTGACCACCGCCGACGTGGACACCAAGGCCAAGTCGTTCATCGCCGAGCAGGGCTGCTTCGCCACTGCCGGCGCCGCCAAGCGCTGAATCGTCTCCACCACGTGCGACATCTCGGACGGGCAGGCCTTGTGGGTCTGCCCGTCCGGCGTTTTGGGGGGAAGGCACGCGAGGCGCGAGGCGCCTGTCGCCTGCGGCTTGGGGCATGTCGTGGCTCATGCCTCGCGCCTCCCCTCACAGCAGCGGCCGAGCCAGGTGCAGGAATGCAAGCTGCGCTCCGTGCACGATGCCACCATGGGTCGGCCCGAACGCCTCGGACTGGGCGATGGTGGTCACCGCGATGTCCTCCGACTGGTCCAGCCGCTGCGCCTGCGGCGTGGCGGCGCAGCGCACCAGGAAACCGGTGGCGGTGGCGCGCGAGCGCGCCGGTTCCGGCCAGAAGGTGCCGAGCGGCACCGGCGCGGACAGCGCCTGGTAGCCGGTCTCCTCGGCGAGTTCGCGCAGCGCGGCGGCGGCGGGGTCCTCGCCGGCGTCGATGTTGCCGGCGGGCAGCTCGCGGCAGATGCGCTCCGCGCCGTGGCGGTACTGCTCGACCAGCACCAGGCGTCCATCGGGCAGCACCGGCACCACCGCCACCCAGTGCGCGGCCTCGACCACGTACCAGGGCTCGAGCTCGAGGCCCTGGCCGGTGCGCACCCGTTCGGAGTGCAGCCGCAGCCAGGGATCGCTGATCAGGGTGCGACGGGAGACGACGGTCCACGGCTTGGGCATGGCGGACGGTAGCGCCACGGCGGCGCTGCGCACGCGGCCTGGACAGATTTTCCAGATTAGTTGCACTGGGATGTCCCGCGGGGCGGAAATGCCTCCTTCACCCGTTGACCGAGCGCGACCGCCTGTAGATCTGCACAGGTGCGCGAACCACGTGTTCGTCGCGCGCGCCCTCGCACCCCATCGTGAATCACGCGCCGGCCGCCCGCTGCCGCACTGCCGCAAAGACCGCCAGCCATGAGCAAGCACCCCAACAACTTCCCCAAGCTGCACAACGCCACCTGGCCCGGCATGGTCGGCAAGGGCGGCTCCGGCCCGAACGACGAGCCGTTCATCGATTTCGACACCATGCTCGACATGACCGCGAAGGCGGAGGTCGATGGCGTGAAGTTCGACGGCGTCGACATCTTCCTCTTCGACCCGCACCTCTCGATCGACGCCAGCGACGACGCGCTGAAGGCGCTCGCCGACAAGGTGCGCGCGCGCGGCCTGACCATCGGCTCGCTGGTCGCCCCGGTGTGGCCGCCGACCGGGGGCGGCTCGGCCTTCGGCAGCGACGCCGAGCGCAAGCAGTTCGTCGAGCAGGTGAAGAAGTCCTGCCGCATCGCCGACAAGCTCAAGCAGCTCGGCGTGCGCAGCGACAACCTCATCCGCATCGACTCCGCCGGCGGCCCGGCCGACTGGGCCAAGGACCCGGTGGGCAACACGCGCAAGATCGCCGACACCTTCCGCGAAGCGGGCAGCATCGCCAAGGACCACGGCGAGCGCCTCGCCGCCGAGGGCGAGATCTGCTGGGGCGGCATGCAGAGCTGGCGCAAGATCGCCGACCTCTTCGAGAAGGTCGGCATGCCCGGCACGGTGGGCATGCAGGCCGACATGGCCCACACCCTGCTCTTCCTGATGGGCTACAACGCGCCCGAGGACGCGCTGCTGCCCGCCGGCTACGACTGGCAGGACAAGGAGGTCTTCTACAGCGCCTACAAGAAGATGACCGACGTGCTGCGCCCGTGGACGCTCGACTTCCACGTCGCCCAGAACGACGGCACGGTCAAGGGCCAGGGCTCGCACGACAAGACCGGGCGTCACTGCCTGGCCAAGGACCCGAACGGCAAGCTCGACATCCCCAAGGCCGCGGGCTACTGGCTGCGCGACGGCAAGGGCGCGGTGACCAAGGCGGTCAAGCACCTGTGCTGGGACGGCTGCATGTTCCCCAACAGCGTGATGAAGCAGCAGCAGACCTGGAACGACATCCTCGCCGCCATGCTGGCGGTGCGCGACGCGCACGGCTGGCAGCAGGCGGAAGCGGCGAAGGCCTGAGGCCTCGGCCTGACAGGCTGACGGCTGACGGCTGACCGCCGCTCGAATCACATACACACACTTCATTTCAGGAAGACACCATGACTGCGAAAGCTCTGAACATCGGCCTGGTCGGCTACGGCTTCATGGGCCGCACCCACTCCAACGCCTACCGCCGGGTCGGCAACTTCTTCGACCTGCCGTACCTGCCGGTGCTGAAGGCGGTGTGCGGCCGCGATGCGGCCAAGACCAGCGCCTTCGCCGCGCAGTGGGGCTACGAGTCGGTCGAGAGCGACTGGAAGAAGCTGATCGCCCGCAAGGACATCGACGCCATCGACATCTGCACGCCCAACGACAGCCACGCCGAGATCGCCATCGCCGCGGCCAAGGCCGGCAAGATGGTGCTGTGCGAGAAGCCGCTCGGCCGCACCGCCGCCGAGGCCCTGCGCATGGTCAAGGCCGTCGAGGCCGCCGGCGTGCCCAACACGGTGTGGTACAACTACCGCCGCATCCCGGCGGTGACCCTGGCCAAGCAGCTGATCGACAGCGGCAAGCTCGGGCGCATCTTCCACTACCGCGCGAACTTCCTGCAGGACTGGACGATCAACGCCGACCTGCCGCAGGGCGGCGCCGGACTGTGGCGGCTCGACGCCAAGGCCAGCGGCTCCGGCGTCACCGGCGACCTGCTCTCGCACTGCATCGACACCGCGATGTGGCTGAACGGCGGCATCACCGAGGTCACCGCCCTGACCGAGACCTTCATCAAGGAGCGCACCCACGTCGGCTCCGGCAAGGTCGAGAAGGTCAGCATCGACGACGCCTGCACCTTCATCGGGCGCTTCGCCAACGGCGCGCTGTGCAACTTCGAGTCGACGCGCTACGCGCGCGGCCACAAGGCGCAGTACACCTTCGAGATCAACGGCGAGAACGCTTCGCTGAAGTGGGACCTGCACGACCTGCACCGCCTCGAGATGTTCGACTACCGCGACGAGTCGATCACCCGCGGCTGGCGCTCGATCCACGTCAGCGACGGCGACCAGCCCTACATGAAGAGCTGGTGGGTCCCGGGCCTGCAGATCGGCTACGAGCACAGCTTCGTGCACCAGGCCGCCGACTTCCTGGCCGCGCTGGGCAGCGGCAAACCCTGCGCGCCGACCTTCCGCGACGCCCTCGAGACCGACAAGGTCTGCGACGCGGTCCTCAAGTCCGCCGCCACCGGGAAGTGGCAGAAGACCGGCGTCGAGTGGGCCGCACCCGCACCCAAGGCCGCCGCCCGCAAGCGCTGATCTCGCGATCGGACAGCCATAGCCGCAGAGACGCAGAGTTCCAGAGAGGGCCGCAGAGGGCGGACCCTGGAGCTGGGTGACCGATGCGGCAGCAGCCGATCGAGACCGGCGCCGCCAAGCGCCGGCTCTGTCGTTCGGCGACTTTGCCGCGAGACGCGGAGTTTCAGAGAGGGCCGCAGAGGACAGCGCTTTCCAACCGCGAAAGGTCGAAAGCCTTGACGCTTCGGGTCGCCGCACCCAGTCCTCATTCTTCTCTGCGGCCCTCTCCGCAACTCTGCGTCTCTGCGGCTGAAACCCCTCGAATCCAGAACCAGCCCCCGGCACCTACGCCCGCTCAGACGCTGAGCGTGCTGGTGCCGCCGAGGCGGCCGGCGTAGGGGGCGAGGGCGGGGCGGATCTCCTCGGCGAGGAAGCGGTCGACCTGCTGCGGGGCGCGGCCGACGAAGGTGCTGGCGTCGAGCAGGGCCGGCAGCTGCGCGTGGATGGGGGCGAAGAAGGCGTCGGCGCGCACGCGCGCGATCAGGTCGTTGTCGCGGCCGTGGTCCTTGACCTCGGCCGCGGCTTCGCGGGAGAGCACGCGGATGCGCTCGTGCGCCTCCTGGCGGTCGCCGCCGGCCTCGACCAGGGCCATGATCAGGTTCTCGGTGGCCATGAAGGGCAGCTCCTCGGCGATGCGCCGGGCGATGACCTTCTCGTGCACGTCGAGGCCCTCGAAGACGTTCTGCAGGATGCCCAGGACCGCGTCGGCGGCGAGGAAGGCCTCGGGGATGCTGATGCGGCGCACCGCGCTGTCGTCCAGGGTGCGCTCCATCCACTGCACGCTGTGCGTGGCGTAGGCGTCGCCGACCAGGGTCATCAGGTGGCGGGCCAGCGAGCACACGCGCTCGGCGCGCATCGGGTTGCGCTTGTAGGCCATCGCGCTGGAGCCGATCTGGTCCTTCTCGATCGGCTCCTCGATCTCCTTGAGGTGGGCGAGCAGGCGCAGGTCGGTGGCGAGCTTGTGCGCGCTCGCGCCCAGGCCGGCGAGGACCGTGAGCACCTCGGTGTCCTGCTTGCGCGTGTAGGTCTGCCCGGTGACCAGGAAGGGCTTGCCGAACTGGAACGCGGCGGTGACGCGGCGGTCGAGCTCCTCGACCTTCTCGTGGTCGCCGTGGAACAGCGCCAGGAACGAGGCCTGCGTGCCGGTGGTGCCCTTGACGCCGCGGAAGCGCAGCTCGGCGCGCGCGCGCTCGAGGTTGCGCAGGTCCATCGCCAGGTCCTGCAGCCACAGGCAGGCGCGCTTGCCCACGGTGGTCAGCTGCGCGGCCTGGAAGTGGGTGAAGCCCAGCGTGGGCAGCGCGCGCTGCTTCTCTGCGAAGTGCGCGAGGCGGTCCATGGCGCGCGCGAGCTTGAGCGCGAGCAGGTCGAGGCCGTCGCGCATCACCAGCAGGTCGGCGTTGTCGGTGACGTAGCAGCTGGTCGCGCCGAGGTGGATGATCGGCGCCGCGGTCGGGCACGCGTGGCCGAAGGTGTGGACGTGCGCCATGACGTCGTGGCGGCGCTTCTTCTCCTCCGCCGCGGCCATCGCGTAGTCGATGTCCGTGAGGTGCGCCGCGAGCTCGGCGACCTGCGCGTCGCTGATCGGCAGGCCCAGGTCCCGCTCCGCCTTGGCCAGCTCCAGCCACAGCTTGCGCCAGGTCGAGAACTTGACGTCGTCGGAGAACAGCCGCTGCATCTCCTTGGAGGCGTAGCGCGAGCAGAGGGGCGAGTCGTAGCGGTCGGTGGGCATGGCGGGGTCGCGGCTTGGCGGGTGGTGGGTCCGGCGCGGCGGGGATCGGCCGATCGGGACTGGCGGGCGGCCCAGGATCGGGACGATCACGGTCGAGGCAACCCATGCCCAGTACCGCCCTGCCGGTCGCCGTCCTGGCCCATACCGCGGTATCCGACCCTGCGGTCAACGCCGCCGCCATCCGGCGTGCCCTGGCCGGCGCGGCGGCCGCCGGGGCCCAGCTGCTGCTCACCCCCGAATGCGCCCTGATCGGCTATCCCGGCGCCGCCCGGGACACCCTCGCCGGAGTCAACTGGTGCCAGGCCGCTGATCTCGAGGAGTCGCTCGAGGAGGAGGCCGTGCGCCGCGGCGTGACGCTGGTGCTGGGCACCGCCGCCCCGGTCGCGGCGGCGGGCGGTGGGCGGCCCATGCTCATCGCCAACGAGGCGGTGGTGCTCGGCGCCGAGGCCAAGCCCCTGCGCTACCGCAAGCGCGCCCTGACCCCGTTCGACACCAGGCACTTCGTACCCGGGGCGCAGCCCTGCACCTTTCGCTGCGCGGGCTGGACGCTGGGCCTGACCATCTGCTACGAGTTGCGCTTCGGCCGCCTGTGGGCCGAGCTCGCCGCGCTCGAGGTCGACGCCTTCGCCACCATCGCGCACATGGCCGGCACCGACGTCGACGCCGGCACCAAGGCGGAGGTCGTCCCCGCGCTCTACAGCGCGCGCGCCGCGGAGTGGGCGACGCCGCTGCTGCTGGCCAACACCGCGGCGCCTGATCGCTGGGTCGATAGCGGGCTGTGGGATGCGCGCGGGGTGCGCACGGTGCACCAGGCGGAGGGGTTGATGCTCACCACCCTGCAGCCGCGGGCGGCGCTGGATCCGTGGTACAGCGGGTTGCGCAGCGAGGCGCTGCGGCGGGAGCGGGAGCGCTAGAGCCGGGGATTCTTCGCGAAGAACGGTCCGAGCTCCGGCTGCTCATGGGTGAAGACCATGGTCCAGCCCATGTCCTGGGCGCACACGTACCAGTCGTCCTTCGATGACGTCAGGTCCGGCGGCCCCGCCGTGGCGGTGAATCCGCAACCGGTGTCCATGTCCTCGTTGAAGGCGTAGCACGGCCCGCCCTGCACCCTCTCATACGCGGCCAAGGCCTTTAAGCCTCTCAGGCACGCGCAGTAGTCGAAACTGAAGGCGTGCCACATGGAGCCGTTGTGGATCCATCGCCCGCGTCGCGCCTTCACCTCTTGGCAGAACGCCTGGAGCCAGGCCTTCTGGATCGCATGGAGCTGCTGCTCTTCCAGATCCGCGATGCCCTGCGCTCCCAGCCTGGCGAGTTTGGAACGCAACGTCACGGCCAGGACTCGAGCGGGGCGCGCTCCATGCGCTCCACCAGGGCGCGCATCCCGGCGCGGTAGTCCGCCACGGTCATCTCGCCGCCGCTCGCCGTGCCCCGGCAGCACCCAGGTGCAGGCGAGGTCGGCGAGCCGCCGCACCGACGCGGTCTGCTCGGTCCACGAGTGCCAGCACACCTCGCGCGACGCGTTCAGCGCGCCCAGGCGCCGGCTCCACCACAGGTGGTCGCCGCTGAACAGGTGGGTGCCGCGCCACAGTGCGACGCAGTGGCCGGCGGTGTGGCCGGGCGTGGGGATGGCGACCAGGTCGGCGGCGAGCGTCGTTTCGCCCTCGCCGGTCAGCACCTGCTCGGCGCCGGGCATGGCGTCGGCGTCGCGCGCGTGGATCACGCGGCGCGCGCCGAAGCGCTGCGCGTAGCGCGCCGCGTCGGCGACGTCGTCGCGGTGGGTGAGGAAGATCCCGCTCAGGCCGCCGGCGCGCGCGATGGCCTGGACCAGCTGCGGCGTCCAGCGCGGCGCGTCGATCAGCCAGTTCCCGTCGGCGTGGCGGATGAAGTAGCTCGACGCACCGAACGAGGAGGCGGCCGCGAAGCCGCAGTAGGCGACGTCGCCGGTGATCGGCAGCGGGGAAGTCCGCGCTCGCCGCGCGCACCAGCGCCGCCTGGTCGCTGCCGATGGAATTGGTCGGGCAGCACAGCACCGCGCGCGCCGCCGCCCGCGCCTCGTCCTCGCTGCGCGGCTGGACGCCCACCGCCGAGTGCCCGTCGACCGCCACGAAGGACGCCGGCGCGACCTGCCGGCAGGTGTCGCAGTCGATGCACGTGCTGTCGACGAAGAAGCCGCCGGGGGCGTTCTCGGCGTAGGCGAGGGTGCGGTCGGCCATGACACCTCCGGGTGTGCGCGCGCGTCGGGCCGCGGGATCCCACGCACGCGCCGCAGCGTCAGCAGTTCGCTTCGAACGCCTTCTGGAAGGCTTCCGCGATCTGCTGCGGCGGCCGGCCCTCGATCTGGTGGCGGTGCAGCACCCACACCACCTCGCCGTCCTTGAGCAGCGCGGCGCTGGGGCTGGACGGCGGGTACTCGGCGAAGTAGCTGCGCGCCTTGGCCACCGCCTCCTTGTCGACGCCGGCGAACACGGTGGTGAGCTGGGCGGGCTTCTTCGCCGCCTTCTGCAGGGCCATGTACAGCCCGGGGCGGGCGCCGCCGGCCGCGCAGCCGCACACGCTGTTGACGAACACCAGCGCGGTGCCCGGCTTGGTCAGCGCGATATCCACGTCACCGGGGGTCTTGAGCTCGGTCAGGCCGATCTGGTGGACTTCGCCGCGGATGGGGTCGGTGAGTTCGGGAGGATACATGGGGTTCCTTTGTGGTCAGGGGATCATGGGCCGCATCCGGATGCCACCAAGGGGCACCCGGGGTCGGTTTGGACGACGGGGAGGCGCGAGGCGCGAGGCACGAGGCACAAGGCACGAGGCACGAGGCACGAGGCACGAGGCACGAGGTCCTGGGACCCGGTCCACTGTGCCCGTTCTGGGTTTCACTTATTAGACCTCGAATCAGGTCCTCGCGCCTCGCGCCTCGCGCCCAGCACCTACCCTGCCCCGACCGCGACGACCGGCTTCCCGCCCTCGGCGGGCGCGCCGCCGTTCAGCAGCCCGTACTCGACGGCCTCGACCAGCGCCTTCCAGCTCGCTTCGATGATGTTCTCGCTCACCCCGACGGTGCCGAAGGAACGGCCGTGGATGTGGTGCTCGATGAACACGCGCACCTTGGCGGCGGTGCCGTCGGCGCTGTTGACCACGCGCACCTTGTAGTCGACCAGCGCCAGCTCCTGGAGCTGGGGGAAGGACGGCAGCAGGGCCTCGCGCAGGGCGTGGCTGAGCGCGTCGACCGGGCCGTGGCCCTCGGCGACGCACAGCCGGACCTGGCCGCGCACGTCGAGCTTGACCGTGGCCTCGACCAGGTCCTTGGCGTCGCCTGGCGTGCCGAGGCCGTGGATGCGGTAGTGGTGCAGGACGAACGCGGGCTGCCAGGCGCCGACGTGGCGGCGCACCAGCAGGTCGAAGCTGGCCTCCGCGGCCTCGTAGCTGTAGCCCTCGTTCTCGCGGTCCTGGACCTCGTTCAGCACCTTGGCGATGACCCCCGGGTCGTTCAGGCTGGGGTAGCGGTTGGCGAGCTTGGCCTGGACGTTGGAGCGGCCGGCCAGTTCGCTGATCAGGATGCGCCGGGTGTTGCCGACGGTCTCGGGCGGCACGTGCTCGTAGGTCAGGGCGTTGCGCTGCACCGCGCTGACGTGCACGCCGCCCTTGTGGGCGAAGGCGGCGCGGCCGACGTAGGGCTGGTTCACCGGGCCCACCTGGTTGATGCGCTCCCACACCAGGCGGCTGAGCTCGGTCAGGCGCTGGAGGTGGCCGTGCGGGCAGGCAGCGGTGGCCGAGCTTCACCTCGGCGTTGGCGATGACCGTGGTCAGGTCGACGTTGCCGCAGCGCTCGCCGACGCCGTTGATGGTGCCCTGCACCTGCGTGCAGCCGGCCGCGACCGCGGCCAGGGTGTTCGCCACCGCCAGGCCGCCGTCGTTGTGCACGTGGATGCCCAG
Organism: uncultured Planctomycetota bacterium; assembly: GCA_963818245.1. Classification (GTDB taxonomy): domain Bacteria; phylum Planctomycetota; class UBA11346; order UBA11346; family UBA11346; genus BOG-1363. The sequence goes on along the minus strand of CAWFSD010000003.1, from coordinate 129,204 downwards.
GACCGCCTCGGGCAGGCGCGCGCGCACCGCGGCCACCGCGGCGGTGACCTCGTGCGGCATGGTGCCGCCGTTGGTGTCGCACAGGATCAGGCGGCTGGCGCCCGACGTCCACGCGGCCGCGACGGTGTCGAGGGCGTAGCCGGGGTTGGCCTTCCAGCCGTCGAAGAAGTGCTCGGCGTCGTAGAACACCGGCCGGCCGGTGGCCTGGCGCAGGTAGGCGACCGAGTCGGCGATCATCTCGAGGTTGTCCTCGAGGCGCACGCGCAGGGCCTCGATCACCTGCATGTCCCAGGACTTGCCGAAGATGGTGATGACGTCGGCCCCGGAGGCGACCAGCTTGCCGAGGTTGTCATCGGTCGCGGCGGTCGACTTGGCGCGGCGCGTCGAGCCGAAGGCGGCGATCTTGGCGTGCGTGCGCGTGAACTTGCCGACCTCGGCGAAGTAGGCCTCGTCCTTGGGGTTCGAACCGGGCCAGCCGCCTTCGATGTAGGCGACGCCCAGCCAGTCGAGGGCCTCGGTCAGCGCCAGCTTGTCGGCCAGGCTGAGGTTGACGCCCTCGCCCTGCGAGCCGTCGCGGAGCGTGGTGTCGTAGATCTCGAGAGCGGTGGCAGGGGACTTGGGGGCGGGAGGATTCATGGGTTTCCGTTATGCGTCCGTGGCCTGGGTGTCCGAAAAACGCAACGGCCACGTGGCTCGCACGCAGGCAAGTGGCTCGGACGACGGGGTTCGGGCTCGCGCTGCGGACGGCTAGTGGCCGGGAATAATTCGGACCGGCAGGATGCGGCGCATGCCCGAAAGCTATGGTCCACGTGAAAATGACAACCCATTTCACTCGATATACCGATGGTTTAGGGCTGGACCCGAGACCCGAGACCGCGGTTCCGAGATCTTTACGAGCCCTGCGGCCCCCTCTCCACTTCCGTACCCGAGAACACCACTCCGGGGTCTGGGGTCTAGAGCCCGACGATGCTCTCGCCGCCGCCCGCCTCGGTGACGCGCACCGCCAGCCTGGTCTGCAGGTGGTTGTTCAGCGAGTCCTGGATGAAGTTCAGGGTCCCGCCGATGGAGGACGAGCACGAGCCGCAGGCGCCGTGGTACTGCACGAACAGGTCGTCGTCCTTGAGGTCGACCAGGTCCAGACCGCCGCCGTCGCTGGCCAGCGCCGGACGCACGTGGGTGTCGAGCACGCCCTCGATGCGCCGCACCTTCTCGAACAGGCCGATGTCGCTCCACGGCAGCGCAGCGGCGGTGCTGGCACCGGGCTGGCGGGGTCTCGGGTTCGACGCTCAGCGCGCGCTCGGCGGCCTTGCGCAGCACGTAGTACGGGTGGTCGGCGTCGGGGTGGTTGGTGGCGACCAGGTCGAGCACCGGCCCGCCGCCGGCATCGCGCAGCAGCGCGTCGATCTGGCGCGGCGTCAGGCGCGCCGCGTCGGTCAGCAGGCGGCCGACGGCCTGCTCGGCCAGCGCGTCGTAGGCGGCGAGCTGCGCGCCCTGCGCGGGCGAGCGGAAGCGCACATCGCGCACGATGCCCGCGGCGTCGAGCAGCAGGGTCAGGCCGATGTGGTCCGGCGCGCTCTGCGCCCCGTGCTCGGTCGCGACCAGCCGGCAGTCCTGCGCCGCCGCGTCGGCCGCAGTCAGCTCGCCGGCGAAGCGCAGGGCCGCGAGCCGGGCGAGGACTTTTGCGCTGGGGGCGGGCACGGGGGCGGACACGGCGGGTCTCCTGCGGTCGGACTTGTACCAGAACCGGCGCATGGGGACAGGGAGAAGTCCGGCGTGCTCTGCACGCCCGGGCGGGGGGCGCGAGGCGCGAGGCCCTAGACCCTAGACCCTAGACCCTAGACATGTTACCGGTGCGTCGCCCGCGCGCGTCGTCGGCCGGATCACCGCATGCGGCTTTTCAATCATCACGAAGAACGCATTCGGACCCTCGTTCGCGATGACGCTCTTCCGACCCGGTCGGACTGGCTAGGGTCTAGGGTCTAGGGTCTAGGGTCTAGGGTCTAGGGTCCAGGGTCCAGGGCCCAGGCCCAGGCCCAGGGTCCAGGGTCCAGGGTCTGTCCAAGGTCTGCCCCGCGCCCCCGGGCCATTGCACGGGCCGGGGGCCCACCATGCTCCTGCCCCCTATGCCCGTCCTCCTCAGCTGCCTCGACCTCGGCAAATCCTACGGTGTCCGCCCGCTCTTCGAGGGGGTGTGCCTCGGCATCGACGCCGGCGAGCGCGTCGGCCTGATCGGGCCCAACGGCTCGGGCAAGTCGACGCTGATGCGCATCCTCGCCGGCATCGAGCCGCCGGGCGAGGGCACGCGCGCGGTCAACAAGGGCACGCGCCTGGTCTACCTCGCGCAGTCCGACCAGTTCGCGGCGGGCATCAGCGTCACCCAGGCCCTGGAAGCCGCGCTCGAGACCTCGTCCGACCACCGCCACCTCGAGCCCTACGAGCGCGAGATGAAGGCCGAGGAGGTCCTCACCGAGGTCGGCTTCACCGATCGCGACCAGCAGGTCTCGACCCTGTCCGGCGGCTGGCGCAAGCGCCTCGCGATCGCCTGCGCGCTGATCCGCGAACCCGACCTGCTGCTGATGGACGAGCCCACCAACCACCTGGACCTGGAGGGCATCCTGTGGCTGGAGCAGATGCTCCTCGCGGCGCCGTTCACCGTCCTGGTGGTCAGCCACGACCGCTACTTCCTGGAGCGCGTCGCGACGCGCGTCATCGAGATCAGCAAGGCCTACCCGGGCGGCCACTTCAGCGCCGCGGGCAGCTACAGCGACTTCCTCATCGCGCGCGCCGACTTCCTCGCGGGCCAGTCGCGCCAGCAGGAGGCGCTCGACAACCGCGTGCGCCGCGAGATCGAGTGGCTGAAGCGCGGCCCCAAGGCGCGCACCACCAAGTCGCAGGCGCGCATCGACCAGGCCGGGGAGATGATCGGCAACCTCGCCGAGCTGAATTACCGCAACAACCAGAACAAGTCGGTGGCCATCGACTTCGCTGGTTCCGGCCGGCGCACCAACGACCTGGTGGTGGTCGCGGGCGCCAGCAAGGCGCTGGGCGGAAAACCGCTGTTCAGCGACGTCGACCTCACGCTCTCGCCCGGCTCCAAGCTCGGCCTGCTCGGCCTCAACGGCAGCGGCAAGAGCACCTTCATGCGCCTGATCGCCGGCCAGCTGCAGCCCGACTCGGGCACCGTCAAGCAGGCGCGCGAGCTCAAGGTGGTGATGTTCGACCAGAGCCGCGCCAAGCTCGACACGAAGGTCTCGCTGCGCAAGGCGCTGTGCCCGACCGGCGAGACGGTGTTCTACCGCGGCCGCCCGCTGCACCTGATGGCGTGGGCGAAGCGCTTCCTGTTCCGCTCGGAGCAGCTCGACCAGGAGGTCGGTTCGCTCTCCGGCGGCGAGCAGGCGCGCGTGCTGATCGCCAACCTGATGCTGGTCGAGGCCGACCTGCTGCTGCTCGACGAGCCCACCAACGACCTCGACATCCCGTCGCTGGAAGTGCTCGAGGAGAGCCTGCTCGAGTTCCCCGGCGCGCTCGCCCTGGTCACCCACGACCGCTACCTGCTCGACCGCGTCTCGACCGCGCTGCTCGGCCTCGACGGCAAGGGCGGGGCCAAGATCTACGCCGACTACGCGCAGTGGCAGCAGCACGCCGAGCGCGAGGCCAAGGCGCGCGAGCAGGCCGCGCAGGGCAGGGGCGCGGCGGCGAAGTCGGCGGCCCCGGCCCCCGCCGCGGTGGCCAGGGCCGCGCCCGCCGCGGCCGCCGCCAAGGGCTTCATCCGGCCGCTGACCGGCAAGGAGCGCCGCGAACTCGAGGGCCTCGAGGACAAGCTCGCCAAGGCCGAGGAGGCGGTGACCATGCTGCAGGAGCGCATCGGCACGCAGAAGGTGGTGAACAGCCCGTCGCTGATGGCCACCGCCTGCTCCGACCTGGCGCTGGCGCAGAAGGAGGTCGAGCGGCTCTATGGGCGGTGGACGGAGCTGAGCGAGCGCGCGGGGGCGTGAGCCTGTCCATTGCCCGCCCCCGCACGCCACCTACCGTGCGCCCTCCCACGCGCGACCGACCATGCCCAAGACCCTGCTCCAGTTCACCGACCTGCACAAGAGCTACGGCGCGAACGCCATCCTCGACGGCGCCGGCGCGGCGATCCAGGACGACCACAAGATCGGCGTGATCGGCCGCAACGGCGCCGGCAAGTCGACGCTGTGCCGCATCATCCTCGGCGAGGAGGAGCTGGACAGCGGGCGCATCAGCAAGCACGCCGACCTGCGCCTCAGCTACCTCGAGCAGAAGGACCCCTTCAAGCCCGGCGAGACCGTGCTCGGCTTCCTGATGCGCTACTCGGGCAAGGAGGACTGGCAGTGCGGCAAGCTCGCCGGCCGCTTCATGCTCAAGAACGACCTGCTCGAGCGGCAGATCGCCAGCCTGTCCGGCGGCTTCCAGACGCGCGTCAAGCTGTGCGCGATGCTGCTGCGCGACCCCAACTTCCTGATCCTGGACGAGCCGACCAACTACCTCGACCTCAAGACCCTGGTGCTGCTCGAGAACTTCCTCGCCGACTACGAGGGCGGCTTCATGATCGTCTCGCACGACCGCGAGTTCCTCAAGAAGACCTGCTCGTCGACGCTCGAGGTCGAGAGCGGGCGCATCGTGCTGTACCCGGGCGACGTCGAGGCCTACCTCGGCTACAAGGCCGAGCAGCGCGCCCAGGCCGAGGCGGTCAACGCCAACATGGAGATCCGCCGCAAGCAGCTGCAGACCTTCGTCGACAAGAACAAGGCCAAGGCCTCGAAGGCGACCCAGGCGGCGTCGAAGGCCAAGATGCTCGACCGCCTGCAGACCATCGCGATCGACAACCCGCTGTCGTCGGTGACCATCACCATGCCCGCGGTCGAGACGCGCAAGGGCACCGCGCTGCGCCTCGCCGGCCTCGCCATCGGCTACGCCGACCGCACCATCGCCCAGGGCATCGACCTCGAGATCGAGCGCGGCCGGCACGTCGCGGTGCTGGGCGACAACGGCCAGGGCAAGACCACCTTCCTGAACACCATCGCGGGCGTGCTCAAGCCGAAGGCCGGCGAGCTGAAGTGGGGGCACGAGATCCGCATCGGCTACTACGCGCAGCACGTCTTCGGCGCGATGGACCCGCAGCAGACCGTGCAGCGCTACCTCGAGAAGGCGGCCTCGAGCGGCCCCGGGCCGAGCACGCCGACGCAGGTCATCCTCAACATGGCGGGCAGCTTCCTGTTCCGCGGCGACGACGTGCTGAAGAAGATCGACGTGCTGTCCGGCGGCGAGCGCGCGCGCCTGTGCCTGGCCGGGCTGCTGCTCGCCAAGTGCCCGGTGCTGCTGCTCGACGAGCCGACCAACCACCTCGACTTCGAGACCGTCGAGGCGCTGGCCACGGCGCTCAAGGACTACAACGGCACGGTGTTCTTCACCAGCCACGACCGCACCTTCGTCAGCGTGGTCGCCACCCAGATCATCGAGGTCAAGGACGGCAAGGTCGAGCTCTACCCCGACGACTACGCCGCCTACGTCTACCGCATCCAGCAGGAGGCGCGACTCGACGGCCAGCCCGCGGCCAAGCGCGCGGACCAGGCCGGCGCGGCCGGCAAGGGCGCCGACCCGGCCGCGCGCCGCGAGCGGCAGGACAGGCTCAGCAAGGCGCGCAACCGCCTCAAGTCGGTGGAGCGCACGGTCGCCGCCCTCGACGGCGAGAAGAAGGCGCTGCTCGCGCGCATGGCGCAGGATCCCACCCGCTACGACGCCGACGCCACCGCCCGCCTGGGCGTGGTCGCCGCGCAGCTCGATCAGGAGGAGGCCGCGTGGCTCACCCTGAACGAGGAGATCGAGTCGCTCGACCCCCAGAACGGATGACCGCATGACCACCAGCACCTCCCCCGCCATCACCCTCGAGGGCGGCGCGCCCTGCGCGTGCACCAGCGGCCGCACCTTCGCCGACTGCTGCGCGCCCTACCTGCGCGGCACCTCGCCGGCGCCGACCGCCGAGGCGCTGATGCGCTCGCGCTACAGCGCCTACGTGCTCAACCAGGTCGACTACATCGCGGCCACCGACCACCCGTCGCGGCGCGGCGAGTTCAACCGCGAGGCCGCGGTCGCCTGGGCGACCAAGTCGCAGTGGCAGGGCCTGGAAGTCGTCGCCACCGAGGCCGGCGGCGTGGACGACCAGACCGGCGTGGTCGAATTCATCGCGCGCTTCCACCTGAACGGCGCCGACCACGCGCACCGCGAGCGCAGCGAGTTCAGCCGCGTCGACGGCCGCTGGCACTACGTCGACGGCCAGACCCCGGGCCAGAAGCCGTTCGTGAAGAACGAGCCCACCATCGGCCGCAACGACCCCTGCCACTGCGGCAGCGGGAAGAAATTCAAGAAGTGCCACGGGGCCTGAGCAGGGATCCCGAAGGATCCTGCCGCAGAGACGCAGAGCTGCAGCGAGGGCCGCGGAGGACGGCCTGCAGGGGATCTGCGGTCTGACGCTGGTGCAGCCGTCACGTCACCTTCCCGCCTCGCCAGCACCTCCCCTCTGCGGCCCTCGCTGCAGCTCTGCGTCCCTGCGGCAGAAACCCCCTGACCTACCTGGGGTCCAGGGTCATTCCTCCACGACCTCCACCGCATCCAGCTTCCACTGGAACCCGCCGCGCGGCGCGGTGCGCAGGTCCTCCACTCCCAAGCCCTGCACCACCGCCAGGGTCGCCGCCACCGCGAAGGCGACCGACGGCAGCGCGGACACCGTGCGCTCGTCGCCGACGCTGCCGCCGAGCGAGAGCAGTTCGGCGATGAAACCGACCTTGCCGGCCTGCTTGCGCGCCATCAGGATGCCGCCGGTGATCTCGGACTTCACCACCTGGGCCTGGGCCGGGGTGAGCGGCGCGAGGAAGCTGACCGCGTCCTTGGCCAGGGCGGTGGCGACCTCGGCCTGGAAGTGGATGTGGTGGTCCTCGCGCCGGCGCACGCGCATGGTCAGCCAGGCCAGCTGGTCGGGAGCGGCGGCGGAGCGCACGCGGATGGTGACGTCGGGCATGCCGCCACCGTGCCGGCCCGGAACGCCTTGGGAATGGGTCGGCGCGCCCCCCTTGGGCGTAGCAATCCATCCGCCGCTGCGCGCGCGGTGTTTCAATCCGGTTTTTCGGCCATCTCCCGACGATGAAGATGGTGCGAAGGTTGCACCGGCAGACACCCCAGCGAGCGGATTAGCAGTGGTGCGGCAGCTGATCCCGGTCTAAACTCCACACCGGCGACACCTTCCATGGACTCCCCACCCTTCCTGCCGAACGACGACCGTTTCCACGGCACCGTCGCTGGCCGCGAAGTCCTGGAACTGGTGCGCATGCTGCACCGCACCTGCGTCACCGGCACCCTGCACCTCACCGGTCGCGGCCACACCGGCACGGTGCGCTTCATCCTGGGCGCGGTGCGCGCCGCCGCCTTCGACGCCATCACCGGCCCGCCCGCGCTGGCCCGCCTGATCGTCATCGGCCAGGCCGAGTTCCGCTTCGAACTCGCGCCGGCCGCCGCCAGCACCACGGCCGAGCCCGGCACCAACATCAGCAAGGACACCGCGTCGATCCTGGACGCGGTCGAGCGCATGCTGGCCGAGTACCCGCCGGAGCGGCTGTGGCAGGCCGGCAAGCCGGGCGAGCACGCAGCCGCCGCCGCGCCAGCCGGCAAGCGCAACGGCACCAGCGCGCGCATCCGCGCGCGCAAGGGCGACCACCCCACCACCCGCCGCCACGCCCCCGACCCCGACGCCACCCAGGCGGTGCGCATCTTCGCCCCGCCCGAGCCCGGCACCGTGCTCGGCCGCTGCACGCTGCGCGACGAGCTCGGCCGCGGCGGCAGCGCCGTCGTCTACCGCGCCGAGCACGCCAGCCTGGGGATCGACGTGGTGGTCAAGGTGCTGATGCCCAGCTTCGGCGACGAATCGCACCGCCTGATGACCGCCAACGAGGCGCGCCTGCTCGCCCGCCTCAACCACCCGGCGATCCTGCGCATCTTCGACTTCCACGACCAGGGCGACTTCCCGCACCTGGTCATGGAGCTGGCCGACGGCCCGTCGCTGGCCGCACTCATCGAGCGCCACCAGCGCCTGCCCGGCGAACTCGCCCTGCCGCTGTTCTACCAGGTCGCCGAGGCCCTGGCCTACGCCCACGAGACGGTCGGGCTGGTGCACGGCGACATCAAGCCGTCGAACATCCTGACCACCAGCGATGAGCAGGTGAAGATCGCCGATTTCGGCCTCGCCAAGAGCACGCTGGCGGCGAAGCGCCCGTCCACCGCCGTGGTCACCGCCGAGCAGGGCTTCGACGGGCTCTTCCAGCACGGCCGGGTCGCGGGCACGCCCTCGTACATCGCCCCGGAACAGGTCGAGGGCGGCCGCGCCGCCGCCGATCAGCGCAGCGACATCTACGCCCTCGGCGCCACCATCTACCACGCCGTCACCGGCCGCACCCCGTTCGCCGACCCCGACCCCATCCAGCTCATGGTCAAGCGCTTGAGCGAAGCGCCGATCCCGCCGCACCTGGTCCACCCGGGGGTCGAGCGCCGGCTCTCGCAGCTGATCATGTCGATGATGGCCCGCGACCCGTCCAACCGCATCCAGTCCCACGCCGAGCTGCTCGAGCTGCTCGGGGACCTGCTCGCCGCCCTGCCCCAGGGCGACCTGCCGGGGACGGCGGCGCGCGGCGGCGCGCGTGGCGACAGCGAGGGCAAGATCATCCGCCGCCGCACCTCGTTCTGGAGCTACGTGCCCAACCGCCTGCTGCGCCGCGCCAGCAGCGACGCCGCCGACGCGGGCTGAGGCGCCCACCCCAGTCAAGGATCTGCAACCCGCTCTTGCACTGAGGTTTCCGGCTTCCATGGTCCTCACCATGGAGCCCTCGCCAAAACCCCGACGGCCGGCGTCGGATAGTGACGACGCGCAGCCGGAGAGCGATGCTCCCCCCACCGCGCCGCTGCTGCCGCGGCGGGCCGCCAAGCCCGCCGGCGAGGCCACCACCTACCCGCACGTCCAGACCGCCCCGGTCAAGGGCCGCAGCGGCTCGCCCCACCAGTACGAGAAGCTCGGCGAGATCGCGCGCGGCGGCATGGGCGCGATCCTCAAGGTCCAGGACAACGACCTGCGCCGCCACGTGGCGATGAAGGTCATGCTGGGCGACGACCGCGCGATGCGCGCGCGCTTCATCGAGGAGGCCCAGGTCACCGGCCAGCTCGAGCACCCCGGCATCGTGCCGGTGCACGAGATGGGCATCGACCACGACGGCCGCCCCTACTTCACCATGAAGCTGGTGAAGGGCCGCAGCCTGGCGCAGATCTTCCGCCAGATGCGCGACGGCGACGCCGAGGCGATCAAGGAGTTCGGACTGCCGCGCCTGGTGCGCATCCTGGTCGACGTCGCCAACGCCATCGCCTTCGCGCACCACAAGGGCGTGCTGCACCGCGACCTCAAGCCGGCCAACATCATGATCGGCCGCTTCGGCGAGGTCCTGGTCATGGACTGGGGCCTGGCCAAGATCGCCGGCAAGCGTCCGACCGCGAGCGGCGACGCCGTCGGCGACGGCAGCGGCGCGGTGCGCACCGTGGACGACGAACCGCCCATGGACCCGCGCACCGCCGGCGACGGCACCACCCGCATCGTCTCCAAGCACGGCACCCAGCGCATCGCGCGCCGCCAGACCCCGCCGGGCGACGACTTCCTGGCCAGCTCCGGCGAGGCCTCGCTGGTGACCAGCAGCCGCGACGGCGGCCAGGCCGACACGCGCGTCGGGCAGGTCGCCGGCACGCCCGCCTACATGGCCCCGGAACAGGCGCGGGGCGACACCGCGCGCATCGACCGGCGCAGCGACGTCTACGCGCTCGGCGCGCTGCTCTACGAGTGCCTGACCCTGGGCGCGCCGGTGCGCGGCAAGAACGCCAAGGACCTCATCGAAGCCGCCAAGGCGGGGCGCATCGACGCGCCCGAGATGCGCGCCCCCGACCGCGCGATCCCGGCCGAACTCTCGGCGATCGCGCTCAAGGCGCTGCACCACTCCCAGTTCCGGCGCTACCAGTGGGTCGAGGACTTCCGCCGCGACCTCGAACTCTACCTGGACGGGCGCAGCGTCTCGGCCAAGGTCGACTCGGCCTGGGAGACGCTGCGCAAGCTGATGCGCCGCAACCGCGCCGCGAGCATCGCCATCGGCGTGCTGGTGCCGCTGGTGGTGGTGCTGACCACGCTGTTCCTGGTCATCACCACCCAGGCCCTGCACGAGGAGAAGCACGAGCGGCGCCGCGCCGAGGACGCGCTGGAGGCGGTCACCGCCGAGCAGCAGGGACGCAAGGCGGCCGAGCACGCGGCCGTCCCGGCCCTGATCGCCCAGACCCGGGCGGCGATCTCCAACCAGGACCTCGGCCAGGCCAAGGAAGCGGTCGACCTCGCCCTGCACTTCGACCCGGACGCGGACGAGGCCCAGCTGCTGCGCGCGGAGCTGCTGGTCTGCGCGCAGGACTTCCCGGCGGCGGTCGCCGCTCTCGAGCAGCTGAAGGGCGACCGCCGCCAGCTCCCGGCCGTCCAGGAGCTCACCCGGCTGTGCCGGCTGGGCGCCGGCGCTCCGGCGGGCTCCACGGCCCTGGGCGACGACCTCGCCACCGTCCTGGTCGAGCTCGGCTCGCCGTCACTGGCCGAGCGCGTGGCGAAGTCGGCCGCGCGGCTGGACGCGACCTACCGGCAGCGCCTGGACAAGACCTGGCCCGGCGCCGGCGCCCACCTGGTGGCGCTCGGCAAGGGCCGCTACCGCTTCGAGTCCGGCAACCTCAACGAGGCGATCTCGGACCTGACCCCGCTGCGCGGGCTGCCGCTGGCCGAGCTGGTGCTGAAGGCCTGCCCGCGCGTCCAGGACCTCGCGCCGCTCATCGGCATGCCGCTGACCACCCTCATCATCGAGGAGTGCCCGCACGTCGCCGACCTCGGCCCCCTGCGCCAGCTGCGCCTGGTCCACCTCAATCTGCGCACGCTGCCCAAGGTCGCGGACTTCTCGATGCTGGCCGGCATGCCGCTCAAGGAGCTGGCGCTGGTCGACTGCCCGCTGCTGACCGACATCGCGCCCGTGATCGGCAAGGAGCTGACCGCGCTGTCCCTGGTCGGCTGCACCGGCGTCGCGAGCTTGGCCCCGCTGCAGGGCGGCCACCTGACCGCCCTGGAGATCGGCCGGTGCAACCAGGTGCAGGACCTGACGCCCCTGCGCGGCATGCCGCTCACCACGCTGATGGCCCCCGACTGCCGGCTGGTGAGCGACCTCGCGCCGCTCACCGGCATGCGCATCACCGTCCTGGACCTGGACCGCTGCAGCGCGATCGCGAGCCTCGCCCCGCTCGCCGGCATGCCGGTGACATCGCTGCACATCGCCGGCCTGGCCAAGGTCCGCGACTTCACGCCGCTCGCCGGCATGCCGCTGACCAAGGTGTGGATGGTCGGCTGCAGCGGCTTCGCCGACCTCGCCATCTTCCGCGACGCGCCGCTCGAGGGCCTGTCCATCATCGAATGCCCGCTGGTGCGCGACCTCTCTCCGCTCGCCGGCAAGCCGCTGCGCCTCCTCAGCTTCTCCATGGGCCCGGACCTCGCCGGACTCGACGGCCTGCGCGGGCTGCCGGGCAGCTTGGTCATCAACGACCTGCCGGCGGCGGAGTTCTGGCGGCGCTACGATGCGGGGAAGGCGAAGACGGGGAATTGAAGGCGTGAGGCGCGAGGCGCCTCAGCACGTGACCGTCACCGGATCCCACGGTACTGCGCCATGTACGCGCGCCGGCGCAGGTGGAAGCCGATCACGCCCCCGATGAGCAGTGCGCATGGGATGACGGCCAGCAGCCAGACGAGGTAGGTGCGATGCCATTCCTGGTCTGCCGTGAGCGGCACTCCGCTGCCCAATGCGTGGAGGTAGTGCGCTGCCCACCACGACAGCCCCCCAGCCCCAGCGAGCACCGCCCACGTGCCGATCCGGCTCCGGCGCAGGAAATACGCGAATCCCCCTGCCACCATGAGGCCGAACGCACCGAGCAGGAACAGCATTCCGCCCATGATCACCACCTCGCATCCCGCGCCTCACGCCCATACGAGCGCGGCGATGCCCGCTCGCACCCCTACCGCACCGACAGCCAAAGGCTGTCCCTCGCGCGTCGCGTCTCGTGCCTCGCGCGTCGTGACTCGTGACTCGCCCGTCGCGCCTCGCGCCTCGCGCCTCGCGCCTGTGCCTGCGCGCAGCGCCCTCCTACTCGCTGATCGCCGTCGCCCCCGGCGCGGCGGAGCCGCCGGCGATGGGGCGGGCGCGGGCGCGCTCGGCGTCCACGTCCTGGATCTCGACCACGGTCAGCGGCGCCTGGCGGTCGGCGCCGGCCGCGGGGAGGATGTGGAAGCGCATGGTCTTGACCACGCCGGCGCGGGCGCCGACGTCCAGGCCCACGCCGGTCCCGTTCTCGACCACGCGGCCCTCGACCACCGGGAACTCCTGGCGCAGCAGGCCGGCGACGCTGGTGAAGAACTCGTCGTCGCGCGCGGCCGGCAGGTCCTCGGCGAAGGCGTCGGCGGTGCGCAGCACGGCGCCGGTGTCGCACGAGATCAGGCGCAGGTAGCACTCGACGTCGCCGCGCTGCAGGCCCGGGCTGCGCGTCAGGGTCCCGGCCAGCACGTAGCGCGTGGCCAGGCGCCGGCCGGCGGCGGCGGCGGTGGCGCGGTCGACGTAGCCGGCCTCGACCAGGGCGAGCTCGCGGGCGAGCAGGGCATCGGCGCCGGGGTCCTGGAGCTGGAAACGGCCATCCGCGAGCAGCGCGCCGATCAGGCGGGTGTCGTCGTCCGCGCGCAGCGCGCCAGGGCGCGGGCTCTGCAGGGGGATGACCAGCGCGGTCGCGCGCAGGTGGCGGTCCTGCAGCGGGGTGCCCTCGCCGCTGACCGCGACGGTGGCTTCGCCGAGCTGGCCGGCCGGCCCGCTCAGGCGGAAGGTCAGCGCCTGCGCGCCGTCCTCGATGGCGACCGGGAAGGTGCCCGCGGCGTGCGTGCCGGAGAGGACCTGGCGGCCGCGCTCGCGGCCCTGCGCGTCGCGCACCACGAGCTCGCGCACGCCGCCGGAGGCGGCGGCCTTGTAGCGGTAGAAGGCGCGCGGGCCGTGGACGATGCGCTGCTGGTCGGGGCCGTCGATCACCAGCGAACCGGCGCTGGCCGCGACCACCGGCAGGGTCGCGGCCGCCGCGTCCGGCCCGCTGGCGTCGCCGCGCGCGAGCTGGGCGCCGGCGGGGACCGTGGCGCTGAAGCCGCCGTCGGCGGCGAGCCGCACCTGCTGCGGGGTGCCGGCGGCGGGCAGCAGCCACAGCCAGGAGTCGGCGGGCTGGAGGTGGCCGCTGATCGCGAAGCCGGCGGCGGCGGGCTCGACCGACTCGAGCACCACGGTCTCGCGCTGGGGATCGGGCGCGGCGCCGGGCGGCGGGACCGGGGCCACCGGCAGGGGCGCGGACCCCTGCACGAGCGGCGCGTGGTCGGGCCGCGCGGCCACGCCCTGGCGCTGCTCGGCGAGGCGCTGGAGCAGGAATTCGGCCTTGGCGCTCGGCTCCTGGGCCAGGCTCAGGCGCAGTTCGCGCTCGGCCTCGTCGAGCTTGCCCTGCTTGAGCAGCACCGCGCCCAGTTCGCGGTGCGCGAAGCACTGCACGAAGTGCATGCCGTAGGTGCGCGCGCGGCGGCGGTCGGCCTGGCGCTGTTCGAGGCACACGCGCAGGTCGGTCTCGGCCTCGCCGAGCCGGCCGATGCCGGCCCACGCCACGCCGCGCTCGTAGTACTGCCACCAGCGGTCGTGGAAGGGCTGGACGGTGCCGACCTCGCCCTTGGTCGGCGTGGCCCCGCGCGCCGCGCAACCGACCGCCAGCCAGGTGCTCCCGAGGAGGATCAGCAGGGCGCCCGGGACGGCGAAGGGCGGGCGGGTGGCGGGCATCGGACGGGACCTCTCAGGGCGCTTGGTCGGGGCGCCGCACCAGCAGCGGCGCGCCGGCCGGCAGCTCCTGGCTGGTGCGGAGCACCGCGTGGGACGGCTCGACCTTGACCACCTCGCCGGTGGCGACGGTGCGGCCGGGGGCGGCGGGCGTGCCGTCGAGCAGCTCGACGTGGTCGCCGACGCGCAGGCCGTGGCGCGCGCCGACGTCGACGGCGGTGGCCGAGCCCACGCCCTGCACGGGCAGCGCGGCGACGGCCTTGCGCAGCGCGCCGTCGAGCCTGGCGGCGACGGTGTCGGGCGTGGCGAGCTGGATGTCGACGATGGTCGCGGTCTCGAGCAGGTCGGTGCGCAGGCTGACCTTGCCGTCGCGCTCGCTGGCGAAGACCACGATGTGCGCGCCGACCATGCGCCCGATGCGCTCGGCGCTGAGCTGGTCGACGTGGCCGTCGCGCACCAGGTGCTGCTCGCCGGTGATGGTCGCGACGCGCTCGCGCTCGACCACGGGCAGGCCGCTGGCGGCGAGGGCCTGGAGGATGGCGGTCTCGGTGGCGGGCGCGAGCTGGTCGCCGACCAGGCAGACCGCGCGCGTCGGGGTGTGCCAGGCGTCGCCGGCGGCGGGGGCCGGCGGGGTGGCGGCCGGCGCCGGGTCGCCCGCGGCGAGCGCCGGGGCGGTGGTGCCGCGACCGGCCCAGAAGCCGCTGCTGACGACCACGGCGAGCAGCAGCACCGCGGCGATGCGCGCCCCGAGCGCGCGCGAGATGCGCGGCCGGCGCAGCACGCTGCTGCCGCCGCGCTGGACGGCGGTGGTGCCGGGCTGGCCGAGGATGCGCTGCAGCTCGTCGGCCACGGCGGCGCCGTCGGCGGGGCGGCGGGCGGGGTCCTTGGCGAGCATGCGGCGCATCAGCTCGCAGAGCAGCGCGGGCAGCTCCGGCACGCGCAGGCGGATGTCGGGCACGTTCTCGTGCAGGTGCGCGAACAGCACGTTGGTGTGGCTCGACTTCTTGAACGGCACCTCGCCGGCGAGCATGTGCCAGAGCGACACGCCGAGCGCGTAGACGTCGGCGGGCGGGCCGGCCTGGCGCGAGTCGCGCGCCTGCTCCGGCGCCATGTAGGCGGGGGTGCCCAGGACGTGGCCGGTCTCGGTCGCGCCGCTGTCCATGAAGGCCTCGCGCGCCAGGCCGAGGTCGGTGACCTTGGCCACGCCGTTCGCGGCGACCAGGATGTTCGACGGCTTGACGTCGCGGTGGACGACCCCGGCGCGGTGCGCCGCGGCCAGGCCGCGCGCCGCCTGCAGGGTGATGTCCACCGCCTTGCGCCAGGGCAGCCCGCCCTGCTCGGCGAGCAGCTGCTTGAGGTTGACGCCGGCGACGTACTCGAGGACCAGGAAGGCGCGCCCGCCCTCCTCGCCGGCGTTCAGGATGCGCACGATGTGGTCGTCGTGGATGCGCGCGGCCAGGCGCGCTTCGTTGATGAAGCGCTCCTGGTCGCCGGCGCCGTCCTTCATCACCTTGACCGCGACCGCCAGGTCGAGGGCCTCGTGGTGGCCGAGGTAGACGCGGCCCATGCCGCCGGTGCCGACCAGGCGCAGCAGGCGGACGCCGCCGATGCGCTCCAGCCCGGGCGGCAGCGAGGCGGGATCGGCCGGCATGCTGGCGCTGACCTCGTCCTGGCCGGGCGCCGGCACCGGGGGGGTGGTGAAGAGCGGCACCCCGGCGGTGAAGGTGGTCTCATGGGTGCGCGACGAGCCGCTGGAACTGGCCTGCGCGGCCGGCACGCCGGAGGGGCGGGCGGAGGCGCTGCTGAGGGCTGAGGCGTTGTCCATGAGGTACCTGTCGGCGATGAGGATCATCCAGGACTTACTCCTGGGGCTCCATCAGAACCGGAATCCTGGCTGGCGAGTCTAGACCACCCGCCGGTCCTTCAACCGGCGAATGCGATGCCCAGCGCTCAATCCATGCACAGCCAGCACGGATAGGGCGGTCAGCGGGGTGCCGGCGGCGGATCCGGATTCGCGCTTGTAGATGAGCGAGAGGATGAGCAGGGCACGCAGGCGCTTCTGCCGCGACAGGTGGCTGAACAGGCCGCGGATGTCGGCCATCTCGAGATCCAGGACCACGCCCTTGTCCTTGGCCAGGGTGGCCAGGGCGGCCAGGTCGTCGGCGTGCAGGCGCTCCTGCATCCAGCGCGCGAGCTCGTCCGCGGCGCGGCCGATGTGGGTGCGCACCTGGCGGTCGGTCAGCTTCCAGCGCGTGGCGAGCTGCTCCTGCTTGAGCCCGCCGAGCATCCACGCCTGCAGCATTCTGGATGCCGACCTCGTGGGCGGATCCCGCCTCGGAGGCGAAGTGGTCGTACATCTGCCGGGCGTAGTCGAGCAGCCCGGCGGCGAGCACGTCCTCACCGGCCTGGCTCTCATCCTCCTCGGCTTCGGCGGCGGTGGCGGCCCCGGCGATGCCGGGCGTCATCGCCACCTGGCGGCCCCCCTGGCCGCCGCGCCCGCGCAGGTGGCTGAAGTAGAAGTGCCGGATCGCGGTCTTGAAATACGGACGGAACGGCCGGCTGGGATTGTAGTTGAGGACGATGTACGTCTGCAGCTTGATGAGGATCTCGTGGGTCAGGTCATCGACGTCCTGGTCCCCGCAGCCCAGGCCACGCAGGTAATTGCGCACCGGCTTCTGGTAGTAGAGCCAGCCGTGATCGGCCTTCGCCCCGCTCGGACGCAGCATCGAGCTGTGCGTGCTCGCGTCGTTCATGTGATCGGGCTGGAAGACCTGATGGCCGAGTGGAAGCCGTCCGGGCAGCAGGGCCCCGGAAGAAGATTCCGACGGCTTGGAAGGAGGTATGGGCGTGGTCGGCACGGGGCACCCTGGGCTATGGGGCTGAGATCCGCGGCGTGGCTGCTGAGCGTGTCGCCTGGCTGGCACGGGCATGCGTTCCATCCCGCACCGTCTCGATCCCCAGGCCACGGATCGCGGCCGATCTTGTAGGCGCGACAAATTCCATGGTCAAGTGTAAAATCTTGGACCAGTTGAACCTGCGTCGTTTCAATTGCACCGTTTTGCGACGCTGATCGGATGTGGGGAACTCCCTGGACCCGGACCCCGAGTCCCTGGACCCTGGACCCAGACCCTAGATATCCGGTTCATGCGCGGATAGGCCGAACACGTGAAGCGACATCGTCGGGCACAATGGCCCAAGGCTGGCTCCTCGCGCTTGGGTCTATAAACATTCCAGGCACCCGAGCGCGGTGCCTCGTGCCTCGCGCCTCGCGCCTCGCGCCTCGCGCCTCGTGCCTCGCGCCTCGTCCCTCGCGCCTCGCGCCTCGTCCCTCGCGCCTCGCGCCTCGCCTCCGCCCAACGCCCCCCAGCCCCCCCTTGGTCCCCACCCACCCCCTGCTAGAACCCCCACCGTGCCCCCGCCCATCACCATCCGTCCGGTCGATGATGCGGATGCGGGCGAACTGCTCGCCCTCGCCGGGCTGCTCGACACCGTGAACCTGCCCAAGGACCCGGCGGTGATCGCGGGCATCATCGCCGACAGCCGGCGCAGCTTCGCCACTCTCGACCCGGAGAGCCGGGAGCGCGTCGACCCGCGCCACGCCAGCTTCACCCTGGTGGCGGTCGGCCGCGACCAGGACGGCGCCGAGCGCCTGTTCGGCACCGCGTCGCTGTTCGCGTACCACGGCATGCCCGACGAGCCGCACTACTACCTGCGCGTCGTCGAGAGCACGGTGCACAGCAGGCAGCTCGGCACCGACCGCGTGCGCCACCTGCTCAAGCTCGGCCGCGACGTCGAACCGTGGACGGAGCTCGGCGGGCTCATCGTGCACCCGCGCTCGCGCGGGCAGGGCATCGGCAAGCTGCTGGTCGCGGCGCGCCTGCTGCTGGTGGCGATGCACCGCGAGCGCTTCTGCCGGCGCCTGCTCGCCGAGCTGCTGCCGCCGCGCCGCGAGGACGGCGGCAACGCCTTCTGGGACGCGGTGGGCGCGCCGCTCACCGGGCTCAGCTACTACCGCGCCGACCTGCTCTGCCGCAGCGACAAGGAGTTCATCGAGGCGTTCTTCCCGCACGAGGAGATCGTGATGGAGCTGCTGCCGCCCGCCGCGCGCGAGCTGGTCGGCCACGAGGGCCCGGCGACCACGCCGGTGCGCCGGCTGCTCGCGCGCGCCGGCTTCAAGCCGCTCGGCACCGTCGATCCCTTCGACGCCGGCCCGCACGACGGCGCCGAGGTCGCGGACGTCGCGCCGATCCAGCGCAGCCGGCGGCTGGTGCGCCTCGACCTGCCGCCGCTGGCGGCGACCGGGGAGCGCCTGCTCGTCCACCCCGCCAGCCACCGCTTCCTGCTCGCGCCCTGCGCGGTGCAGGGCGAGGGCCTGCGCCTCAGCCACGATCTCGCCGGGCACCTGGGCGTGGCGGCGGGGGAACCGCTGTGGGCCATGCCCATGGACTGGTGACGGTACCGGACGGTCCGGCGCCGCTGTCGGAAATCGCGCGTCGCCCCGCGCCGGCGCCGCGCCATGCTCGGGTGGCCCGCACGACGCGGGCCGCGCGGGACACGGAAGGGATGCCATGACCATCGGAGCCATCGACCTCATCCGCGGCTACTACAAGGCGTTCAACGCCGGCGCGTGGGAGGAGCTGCTCGCGCTGCTGGCCGAGGACGTCGTCCACGACCTCAACCAGGGCCCGCGCGAAGTGGGTCGCGACGCCTTCCGCGCCTTCCTCGCGCGCATGGCGCGCTGCTACCGCGAGCGCCTGAGCAACATCGTCATCGTCTGCGCCTCGGACGCCAAGCGCGCCGCCGTCGAGTACCGCGTCAGCGGCGAGTACCTGGCCACCGACGAGGGCCTGCCGCCGGCGCGCGGGCAGACCTACGCCCTGAATGGCGGGACGTTCTTCGAGATGCGGCCGGGGGCGATCACGCGGGTGACCAATCATTACAATGTGCAGGATTGGTTGAAGCAGATCGGGTAGGGTTCTTGGACCCTGGACCCTGGACCCTAGACCCTGAGACCCTAGACCCTGAGACCCTAGACCCTAGACCCTAGGCGGACTGCCTGCTTTTTATGGCGTTGTCTGAAACTTCGCCGATGGAATGCATCCACTTTCGCGATCTTCGATGCCCTGTTCCGCGTCGAGGCTCTACTGATCACCTCGTCCCTATGTCTAGGGTCTAGGGTCTAGGGTCCAGGTGTCCACGGTCCAGGGTCCAGGTCTTTCACTGCGCAACGCTGCTTACCCGGCCCTTTGCTGCCGCCATGGTCGCGGTACCCTCCACGTATGCCGCTGCTCGACCTCCCCCAGATCCACGTGTCCGGCGATGCCGCGGCCCTCGGGCGGGGGCAGGGCGAGCAGCTCAAGGAGCGCATCGGGGACTTCGTGAGCCAGCGCCTGCGCGCGGCGCGCGCGTACCTGTACGAGCGCGGCATCCGCGATGAGCAGGCCTTCCGCGCGCTCGGCGCGGCGTGCCTGGCGGCGCTCAAGGGGTGGGACGAGGCGGGCTGGGTCGAACACCAGGCGCTGGCGGCGGGCGCGGGCGTCGACGCGGTCGATCTCTACACCACCGCGAACATGACCGACATCCGCGACATCCTCGCGCTGCCGGCGCGCGCGGCCGAGGCGGAGGGCTGCTCGACGGCGCTGGTGCCGGCGACGCACGCGGCGGACGGCGCGGTGCACGCCGCGCAGAGCTGGGACCTGAACCCCGGCGACCTCGACTTCGTGGTCGCGGTGCACCGCCGGCCGAGCGCCGGGCCCGAGACCTGGAGCATCACCTGCGCCGGCTGCCCGTCGCTGATCGGCATGAACGCGCACGGCGTGGCGGTGGGCACCACCAACATCAAGACGCGCGGTTCGCGCGTGGGCATCCCCTACCTGTCGCTGCTGCACCGCGCCCTGCGCGAAAGCGACCGCGCCGCCGCCGGGCGGGTCTTCACCGGTGGCCCGCGCGCGGCCGCGCACACCTACTGGGCGGCGGACGCGGGCGGGATCGACGACTGGGAGTGCACCGCCGACAGCGCGGTGCACCGCGCCGGGGACCGCCCGCTCTACCGCACCAACCACTGCCTGGACGAGGCCCACCGCGCGCGCGAGGGCGAGCCGGCGAGCCCGTCGTCGCGCGCGCGCCTGGCGCGGCTCGGCGCGCTGCTGGACGGCGGTGGTCAGGACGTCGCCAGCCTGCAGCGCCTGTTCGCCGACCGCGCCGACGGCAGCGACTCGATCAACCGCTTCGCCGAGGACGGCCAGGGCACCAGCACCAACGCCTGCATGGTCACGGTGCCGGCGCGCCGCGAGCTGTGGGCGTGCCGCGGCTCGGCCGACCGCGGCGCCTGGACGCGCCTGGCGTTCGCGTCGTAAGCGCTTGACCGCGGGGTGATCGGACCCGCAGGATAGAACCGCCAAGGCGCCAAGGCGCCAAGGCTCGACAGCCAGAGCGAACGTGCGCTAGGAGCGTCATGAGCAGCGCCTTCCACCTCGAACCACCGGCCCTTGGCGCCTTGGCGTCCTGGCGGTTCCATCCGTCCCCCTCCCCGAGCAGGGGAACAGGTCTGGTTCCGGGAAGTTCCCCGCAAGTCCACCGGCGCGTGGCCGGATAGAGGGCAACCATGGTACGATCGACGACCAGCGATGCCGCCCTGCTCACCGCCTTCAGCGGCGGCGGGCCGGTCGTGGAGCGGGAGGCGGCCTTCGCCGAGCTGCTGCGCCGCCACGGGCAGATGGTGCTGGCGACCTGCCGGCGCATCCTCGGACCCGGGGCCGACGCCGAGGACGCCGCGCAGGCGGTGTTCCTGGTCCTCGCCGACAAGGCCGAGGTCGCTCACCGACCATCCCACCCTGGGCGGCTGGCTGCACCGCACCGCCCGCCACGTCGCCGCGCGCCAGCGCGACGCCGGGCGCATCCGCCGTCGCCATGAGGAGGCCAGCGCCATGACCCTTCCCGAAGAGCCGCTCGACGAGCGCCGGCGCACCGAACTCCGCGAGGAGCTCGACGGCGCCCTCGACCGGCTCAGCGAGCGCTACCGCGTGCCGCTGGTCCTGCACTACCTCGAAGGCCATCCCCAGGAGGAGGTCGCGCGCCTGCTGAACCTCAACCCCGGCACCCTCGCCTCGCTGCTCAGCCGCGGGCGCGAGCAGTTGCGCGAGGTGCTCGGCCGCCGCGGCGTCGCCGTCGGTGCGCTCGCCCTCGCCGGGCTGCTCGCCGCCGAGGCCCAGGCCGCGGCCGCGCCGGTGCCCCTCGCCTTCGCCGCCGCCACCGCGCACGCCGCCGCGGCGGGCATGGCCCCGCCCGCCGCCGCGCTTTCCGCCGCTGCCGCCGCCACCGCCGCTTCCGCTGGAGTCACCACCATGGCCATGCTCAAGATCGGCGGCCTCGCCGTCCTCGCCGGTGCCGCGCTGGTCACCGGTTCGCTCACCATCGCCCCGGCGCTCGCGCCCGCCGCCGAGGCCGCGCCACCCGCGGTGGTCGCGCCGGTCGCGCCTGTACCGCCGGCGCCGGCCGCGCCGAGCGCCGACGCCGCGCTGACCGAGCTGATCAAGGCGCTGCGCGGCAACGACGCGACCGGGCTGCTCGCGCGCCTCGCGCCGGCGCAGCGCAGCGACCTCGAGAGCTCCTGGAAGCGCTTCGCCGGGCAGAACAACCCGTTCCGCGACGGCGTCATCGAGCGCCTGCTCGCGCTCGGCAACGGCGGGCCTGAGGCCGACCGCCACTTCCAGCAGATCTTCTCGCTGTTCATCGGCGGCGACGGCCTGGCCGCGACCCTGCAGGGGCTGGCCGCCAAGCCGGGCGCGCCCGCCGACGCCGAGCCGCGCCGCACCGGCTTCCTGGTCCCCAACCTGCTCGCGGGCACGGTCGGCGACATCCTCGCCACCGGCCTGGAGGCCGAGCAGACCAGGGCCATCGCCGACCTGCTCGACGGCTTCGCCGCGTGGTCCAAGGGCGCGGGGCTGGATGACGCCGACAAGCAGGCCAAGGCGACCGCGCAGTTCGCCGCGCTGATCAAGGGCCTGGGCGTGGGCACGGCCGCGGAGCTCGGCGCCATCACCATCGACGACGCCGCGGGCCGCCTCGGCAAGAGCCTGGGCGGACTCAAGGCGCTGCTCGCGCTCTACGACCTGCAGCTCGACCAGGTGCTGGACTCGGCCAAGGTCGGCGAGCCCCGGCCCGTGCCCGGCGAGGACGACGCGCGCTACGTCACCGTCGCGTTCACCGCCTTCGGCAAGGCCGAGGCGCTGCCGCTCAAGCTCGTCCGCCACGAGGACCACTGGCAGATCGCCGGCGATTCGCCGCTGGTCGGCTGGCTGCGCCCGCGCTTCGGCGCGCGCGGCTTCCCGGGCATGTGGGGCGGCGGCGGGCCGCCGCGCGACGGGCGGCGCAATGGGCGGCCGGGCGGGCCTGGAGGTCCCGGAGGCGGACCCAACGGCCAGCCGGGCGGCGCGCCGCCGCAGGGTGGCGAGGCGCCCAAACCCGCGGAGAATCCCGGCTTCTGAGCCAGCAGCGGGAATTCCGGCAGGTGCCGGAGCCGTGTCAGCCGACGAAGCGCAGCGCGTGGATCGGCGGCAGGTGCGCGCTCAGCTCCGTCCACTGGTCGCCGCCATCGCGGCTGAGCCACAGCGAACCGGTGGTCGAGCCGAAGGCCAGCGTGCGGCCGTCGCCAGCCAGGTCGCAGGCGTGGCGCAGGGTCAGGTCGTAGGCGTCCTGCTGCGGCAGGCCCGCGCGCAGCACCGTCCAGGTGCGCCCGCCATCGCGCGTGCGCGTCACCGCGACGCGCCCGTCCACCGGGATGCGCTGCTCGTCCTTGGTGCCCGGCACCAGCCACGCGCTGTCGCCGTCCTGCGGGTGGACGACCACGGCGAAGCCGAAGCCGATCCCCGAGGGCGGCACGTCCGGGCAATGCTGCCAGGTCAGCGCACCGTCATCGGAGCGGAACACGCCGTTGTGGTGCTGCACCCAGAAGCGCTCCGGCTGCGCCGCGCACTGCACCATGCGGTGGGGGTCCTGGCTGTCGACGTTGTAGCGCTGCTCCGGCGGCAGGAAGGCGGCGAACATGCCGTGCGTGGTGTTGGCCCACGACCCGCCGGCATCGCGCGTCGTCCACACGCCGCCGCAGCTGACCGCCACGCGCACCACGCGCGGATCGCGCGGGTCGACGCAGATGGAGTGGATGCCGGGCTGGTCGGCGCCGCCGCCGAACCACTTGCGGCGGCCGGGGTGGGCCCACAGCGCCGCGTTCAGCGCCCAGCTCTCGCCGTGGTCGTCGCTGGCGAACAGCCCGCCGGGGATGGTGCCGCACCACAGCCGTCCCGGCTGCGAGCCGCCACCGCACTCGAGCGACCAGATGCGCTTGAGCACCCACGGCAGCGGCCGGCCATCGGCGCCGATCTCGTCGGGTTCGCCCGCGGGGCGCTTCGGGTAGGCCGGGGCGGGCAGTTCGCGCCAGGTCGCGCCGCGATCGTCCGAGCGCTTGAGCTTGGCGCCGAAGTGGCCGTGCTCGAGCGCCGCGTACCAGCTGCCCGAACGCGGGTCGGCCAGCGTCAGCGTGACGTTGTCGCCGAGGAAGTGGCGACCGCTGATGCGCGGCTGCTCGTCGCCCAGGTCGTAGACGAACAGGCCCTTGCGGGTCGCGACGTGGAGCAGCATTCAGCCTCCTGAGAGCGCCTGGATGAGGTCGATGGTCGAGGACGGCGCGACCGCGTCGCTGAGCGTGCGCCGGTCGCGCACCTGCTCGCCGTCGACGAAGGCCGACATGTGCTTGCGCAGGCCGCCCTGCTCGTCGAGCACGTAGCCGCGCGCCAGCTCGCGACCCGCGAACGCCGCCGCCAGCGCGGCGGCCACCGTCGCGCCGTCGACCTGCGCGTCGGCCACGGCGCAGTGCCGCGCCAGGTTGGGCGTGAAGCGGACCAGCGGCATGGCCGCGATCGTGCCGCCGGCGGCCGCGGCGGGGAAGCCGAAAACCGGGCGCGGGTCGGCAGCGGACGCCACGGCCTCGCAGCGCCACCGTCCGGGCCCGAGGCCGCGCCCGTGGGCCTGCGACGCGCCCACCTTCACCCGCCCTTCACCGATCCGACACACGGACGTCCACCGTGGCGCCCTCGCCCCTGGCCTGCGCCAACGACCACGGGCCCACGCTGCAGGAGAACGTCCATGGAAGCCGCCTCCCTCACCACCGGTTCGCTGCTGTTCCTGGTCCTGGCCGTGGGCCTGGCCCTGGCCTTCGAGTTCGTCAACGGCTTCCACGACACCGCCAACGCGGTGGCGACGGTGATCTACACCAACACCCTGAGACCGTGGACGGCGGTGGTGTGGTCGGGCCTGTGGAACCTGGTCGGCGTGCTGGTGTCGACCGGCGCCGTCGCGTTCGGCATCCTCGCGCTGCTGCCGGTCGAGCTGGTGATCAACTCGGGTTCGTCGGCGGGCTTCACCATGGTCTTCGCGCTGCTGCTGTCGGCGATCATGTGGAACCTGGGCACGTGGTGGCTGGGCCTGCCGGCCTCCAGCTCGCACACCCTGATCGGCTCGATCATGGGCGTGGGCATGGTCAATTCGCTGATGGCCAAGGGCGCCGCCTTCGGCGACGGCGTCAACTGGGGCAAGGCCAAGGACGTGTTCATGGCGCTGCTGATCTCGCCGGTGGTCGGCTTCTGCGCGGCGGGCCTGCTGCTGCTGGTGCTGAAGGTGACCGTGCGCCGTCCCGAGCTGTTCCAGGCGCCGCTCGACAAGCGCGCCGCCGCCGCTGTGGATCCGCGGCCTGCTGGTGCTGACCTGCACCGGCGTCAGCTTCGCGCACGGCAGCAACGACGGGCAGAAGGGCATGGGCCTGATCATGCTGATCCTGATCGGCATCATCCCGGGCGTGTACGCGCTGCGCATGGACAGCGACGTGGAGACGCTCAAGCAGCTGCAGGCGCGCGCGCAGCACGCGCAGGAGCTGTTCTCGGCCCACGCGGCGGCGGCGGCGCCGGCCTCGCCCTCCATCGCCGAGGCGACCGCGCCGACGGCCCTGGTCGTGCCCGGCGCGGGACCCGCCCCGATCGCGCTCGACCAGGCCGACGCGCTCTCGGCGTTCGTCAAGTCGAGCGGGACGTTCGGCGACACCACCTACCCCGCGCTGGTCGCGGTCAACCAGCGCATCATCACCGCGTTGGCGGGGAAGACCGGGCTCGCGCAGCTGACCGACGCCGAGCGCCGCGCCCTGCGCAAGGACGTCTACCTGGTCGACGAGTCGATCGCGAAGCTGAACAAGCAGAAGCGCCTGACCGACGCCAAGGAGCAGACCGACCTGGTCGCGTACAAGGGCGCCCTCGACGCGCTGATCAAGTTCATCCCGCTGTGGGTGAAGATCGCCGTCGCGCTCGCCCTCGGCCTCGGCACCATGATCGGCTGGAAGCGCATCGTCGTCACCGTCGGCGAGAAGATCGGCAAGACCCACCTGACCTACGCGCAGGGCGCCTCGGCGGAGCTGGTGGCGATGACCACCATCGCCACCGCCGACGTGCTCGGCCTGCCGGTCTCGACCACGCACGTGCTGTCCTCGGGCATCGCCGGCACCATGGCCGCGAACGGCTCCGGCCTGCAGGGGCGCACGCTGGTCAGCATCCTGCTCGCGTGGGTGCTGACCATGCCGGTGTGCGTGATCCTCGGTTCGGGCATCTTCGCCGCGGGGCTCTATGTGATCCTCACGGTGGCCGGCATGGGCTGACGCTGCGGCCGGGGTTCCGAGGCGCGACGCGTGGCGCCGGGACTGACGCGCCACGCGGCCGGTCGGGCCGGACCCACCGGCAGGAGGAGTGGCGCGGTCCCGCCTCGACAGGCGGTGGAAGCCCGCTAATCAGGACCCGCCGCGGTGGCACTCCCGCCCCCGCCGGCCTGGAACGAGGCGATGACCGCGCGGCCGGACCTTCATCCTCACCGCGCTCGCCGTCTGCGCGTTCGCGGGGAACTCGCTGCTGTGCCGGCTGGCGCTGCGCGGCGGGCACTGCGATCCGGCCGGGTTCACCGCGCTGCGCCTGCTCAGCGGCGCGCTCGCGTTGTGGCTGCTGCTGCGCCGGCGGGGCGCGCCGACGACGCGGGCGGGGAGCTGGCCTTCGGCGCTCGCACTGTTCGCCTACGCCGCCGGCTTCTCGTTCGGCTACGTCGGCCTGCCCGCCGGCACCGGCGCGCTGCTGCTGTTCGGGGCGGTGCAGGCGACGATGATCGGCTACGGCCTCGCGCGCGGCGAGCGCCTGCGGCCGCTGCAGATGCTCGGCCTGGTGCTGGCGCTGGCCGGGCTCGCGCTGCTGTTCGTGCCGGGACTGGCGGCGCCGCCCCTGGCGAGTTCGTGCATGATGGCCGTGGCGGGCGCCGCCTGGGGGATCTATTCGATCCGCGGGCGCGGGGTGGCGGACCCCGCCGCGGCGACGGCGGGAAACTTCCACCGCGCCGTGCCGTTCGCCGCCGCGCTGGCCGCCGCGCTGCTGCCGACGCTGGCCATGGACGCCACCGGGGCGGTGCTGGCGGTGGCGTCCGGGGCGCTGACCTCGGGGATCGGCTACATCATCTGGTACCGCGCCATCGCGGGCCTGGAGGTCACCCAGGCGGCCATCGCCCAACTCGGCGTGCCGGTGCTGACGGCGCTGGGCGCGGTGGCCTTCCTCGGCGAACCGCTGACCAGCGGGCTGGTGGTCGCAGCCGGCCTGGTCCTGGGCGGCATCGCGCTGGTGAGTGGTGGCGCTCGCACTTCCTCCTCAAGTCCCGCCCGCCCCGACCGATGCTGAGCCTTGCGGAAGGTGGGGCCCGGCCCCGCCATCGGGATCGGACCTCGTAGCCGGATGGCGCCGGGCGACGGTCGCAGCACGCACCGACCCGGTGCGCCAGGCGGGAAAGGACGCGCCATGAAGATCCCAGCCATCGAGACCGTGGCCGCCGCCGGCAGCCAGTCGGGGGCGCGGCCCGCGCCGCCGGCGCCGCCCGCGCCGTTGCACCCGTTCACCAGCGACAGCGCCGCCTTCAGCGACGCCGCGCTCGCGGCGCTGGTGCAGTCCCAGGCGGGTTCCGCCACCTCTTTGAGCGACGCCGACGCCGCGCGCATCGGTGCGGATCTCGCCCAGCGCGACCCCGCGCTGTTCCGCGCCCTGGACACCAGCAGGTCCGGCACGCTCACCGCCAGCGAACTGGCCGCGGGGCGTGACAAGATCGCCGCCGCCATCCGCTCCGGACAGCTCGCGCCGGCGCGGCCGCCGGCTGCGAGCGCAGCGGCGCCCGCCGCGGGCGCGCCTGCCGCCTCCGGCGAGGCCGGAGGACCACCGCCGGGTGGCGGTCCTCGCCCGGGCGCCGGCCCGACCGCCGGTGGCGCGTCCTCCGCCGCGTCCAAGATCGCCGAGCTCGTCGCGCAGGAGATCCTCCAGCTCCACCGCCAGGGGGTCGGCACCGCCGAGATCGCCATGCGCACGCGGCAGACCGAGAAGCAGGTGCAGGCGGCGCTGTCGGCCGGGTGAACCGGGCCGACGGTTCGCAGGTCCTGGAGGCGGTCGGCCTGGCACCGGGATCCATGACTGCGACTGTCCCCGGCCGCCCCGGTCGTTAGGTTCGGCCGCCATGGCCCGCACGCCCGCACCCATGGCCACCGGATCGCTGGCCGCCGCGCGCCGCTTCGCCGCGCTCGCGGTCGGCGCCTGCTGCCTGCTCTTCGCCGGCTGCTACTTCACCCGCAACGTGTGGCGACCGGACCACGCCGGCGGCTACGACCTGCCGACGCTGCGCAACGCGCCGGCGACCGACCACCTGCTGGTCGACGAGGGCGCGCTGGCGATCGATCTGGTGGTGGACACCACCACGCTGACCCCGGAGCAGCGCCGCGCCATGCCGCCCGCGGTGCGCGCCGGCGCCCCGGTGCCCTACCGCTTCGCCTGCGCCGGGGCGCTCGCCAAGTGGGCCGTCGGCACGGCGCTGACCCGCGACGTGTTCAGCGCCCCCACCGCACGGCTGCGCATCGACGCCGGACGCGCGACCTCGAGCGCGCGCCTGACCTTCGACGTGCGGCTGCGCGAGCCCACCGCCTGGCGCACCGCCAGCGTGCCGACCGGCCTGCTCATGGACCTGCCCCAGCGCCCGGCCGAACCGCTGGGCCGCGGCCTGGACGCGCTCGCGCTGCTCATCACCGGCGGCCCGCCAGCTTGGCGCGCACCGCACGATGGCCGCACGCGCCTGGTCTTCCTCGGCTGGCTGCGCGCCGACGGCTCCCCCGCCAAGCCCTTCAGCGATCTCGAGGCCCAGGTCGACGAGCTGGTCGCGCACCACCGCCTGGCCAGCCTGCCCGACCTGCGCCTCGCCTGCCGCCTGGAGCGCGACACCCTGGCCGGCGGGGTGGCGAACGAAGGCCTGCTGGCGGTCCCGCTCATGGACCTGGTCGTCCTCGGCCTGCTCGACCAGGCCGGCGAGGACGACTGGATCGGCACCGATCCCGCTGCGGCGCCCGCGGCGGATGCGCTCACGGTCCGTGGGGTCGAGGTCCACTGGGTCGAGGTGCTGATGAAGATCCGCCTCCCCACCTACCTGGTGCAGCGCACCATCGAGCGCGTGATCATGACCCCGGGCTGCCTGGTGGTCGATGGGCTGTGCTGGACGTTCGCGGCCTGCACCTTCCCGATCTGGGCGCCCTTCGATGGGGACTTCAACCACGGCGGGGGCGGCGGCGGGGGCCTGGGCGGCCAGCAGATGTCGGGTTCGTTCCCGGTCCATCTCCGCTGACCACCAGCCCGGTGCCGACGCTCCAGACGACAACGCCCACCGCGCGCGGCGCCCCCTCCCGAGCGCGTCCTGCCGGTGCACCGCACGACCCCCGCCGCCGTCCATCCTTCGCACTTGGCCCGGCCGACCCCCGGGCCACCGTCGCGAGCATGAGACCCACCCTGCCCGCCGCTGCGCTGCTGGTCCTCCTCGCCGCTCCTGCGCTCTGCCGCGGCGCCGAGGCGCCCGGGCGCAGCTTCCTGTGCTGCGACCACAACGGCGGCCAGGTGTGCGTGGTCGCGGAGGGTGGCGCGATCACCTGGCGCATGGCCGCGCGCAACCCCCAGGACTGCTGGAAGCTGCCGAACGGGGACATCCTGTTCTGCCACGCCGGCGGCGCCATCGAGGCCGACCAGGACCAGAAGGTCGTCTGGCAGTACAAGGCGCCGCCGGGCACGGAATGCCACGCCTGCCAGCCGCTGCCGGGCGGCAACGTCCTGGTCGTCGAGTGCGGCACCAGCCGCCTCGTCGAGGTCGACCGCACCGGCGCCGTGGCGAAGGAGATCAAGCTGGTGACCACGACCACGGCGGTGCACGAGCAGTTCCGCGGCGCGCGCAAGCTGCCGGATGGCCACTACCTGGTCTGCTTCAAGGGCGAGCACACCGTGGTCGAGCTGGACGGCGCGGGCGCGGTGGTGCGCGCCATCCCGGTGCCCGGCGACGTCCACGAGGCCCTGGTGCTGCCGGACCGGCACCTGCTGGTCACCTGCGGCGACGGCCACCGCGTGGTGGAGCTCGACCAGGACGCGAAGGTGGTGTGGGAGCTGGGCGAGAACGACCTGCCCGGCAACCCGCTGCGCCTGATGGCCGGCTGCCAGGCGCTGCCCAACGGGAACGTGGTGTTCTGCAACTACCTCGGCCACGGCCACGTCGGCGCGCAGCCGCAGGTGTTCGAGGTGACGCGCGCGAAGCAGGTGGTGTGGAGCTTCGCCGGGCACGAGCACTTCAAGACCATCAACCAGGTGCAGATGCTGGAGGTCGCCGGCGACGTCACCACGGGCGCGATCGTGCGCTGAGCGGCGCTTCCGCGACGGCCGCTCAGCGCCCGCCGCGCGCCGCGCGGAACGCCCCCGGCGGCATGCCCTCGAGGCGCGCGAACACCGCGCACAGGTACTGCTCGCTGGCGAAGCCGCAGCGCGCGGCGATCTCGCGCAGCGACAGCGGCGAGTGCGCGAGCAGCTCCTTGGCGCGGTCGACGCGGATGCGCGCGAGGTGGCGCACCATCGATTCGCCGTGCGCCGCCGCGAACTCGCGGCGCAGGCGGCCGGTGCCCACCGCCAGGGCGCGCGCCACCTCCTCGACCGAGCCGATGGTGGCGTAGTGCGCGGCCAGGTGGTGGGCGGCGTCCAGCGCCAGCGAGCCGGCGCGCGCGCCGCTGCAGGGCTGGGCGCGCGCGAGCAGGCCGGCGAGCACGGTGGCCGCGCGCAGGTCGAGCTCGGCGCGCTGCGCGGGGTCGCCGGCGCCGGGACCCGCGGCGAGGTGCTCGATCTCGTGGCGCAGGGCCGGGCTGGGCGCGCCGCGCGCGACCAGCGGGCCGGGCAGCGGGGCGGCCAGGTCCTTGCGCAGCACCAGCAGGATGCAGAGGTCGGTGCCGGCCTCGGTCATCGCCTGGTGGTGGACCTGGCCGGCGGGGCAGATCGAGGCCTCGCCCGCGGAGAAGGGGCAGGGCTCGCCACCCGGCAGGTGCAGGACGCCGGCGCCGGCCGCGTGGAACACGATCTCCACCGCGCGGTGGCGGTGCGGGGAATACACCGTGCCGCCGCGCAGGTCGAAGCGGAAGCCGGTGACGAAGGAGACCGGGGAGCGCATGGGGATGTCCTGGGGGGTGGTCCCGCGCGGGCCGGGCCGGCGCGGCCGGCTGGAGGAGGGAATATCCCAAGTGCGCGCGTTATTCTCAATGGGCGGCGACCCCCGCGGGCCTAGGGTGTCTGCGTGAGGGCCCAGGCGTCATGCACATCATCGGCACCCTTTGCGCGGCCCTGGCGCTGCTGGTCACGGCACCTGCGGCCAGCGCCGCCGACGCGCCCGCGCCACTGGCGGATCCGCACGCTGCGGGCGCGCCGCCCACCGCCGAGCTCAAGACCCTGATGTGCGAGCGCGGCAAGCTGCTCTTCAGCGACGACTTCACCGCCGCGAGCTTCGCCAAGAACTGGTACGCCGACTTCGGCACCTGGGAGTGCCGCGACGGCGCGGTGACGGCCAGCGGGCCCGGCGACAAGCACCACCCGATCAAGGCGCACCGCATGGCCCTGACCGACGCCATCGTCCAGGTCGACTTCCGCTTCGACGGCGCGGACTGGCTGGGCGTGGGCTGGGACAACGAGAAGCGCGGGCACGTCGTGCGCTGCAACATCCACCCAGCGAAGTGGGACGTGTCGCGCTGGTTCGGCCTCATCCCCGGCAGCAAGGACGACACCCTGGACGGCCATGCGGCGGACCTGGCGCCGGGGCGGTGGTACACGCTGGTGTGGGAGACGCACGGCACCGAGTCGCTCGCCTCGATCGACGAGCGCCTGGTCTGCTACGGGCATGCCGAGGGCATCGACCTGGCCAAGAGCCAGCTCGACCTGTTCTCGAGCAACGGCCCGGGGCAGGTGGCGGCGTTCGCGCACCTCAGGGTGTGGGAGGTGGCGGGCCTGATGCCGGCCTGGGAGCGGACGCAGCGGGCGCGCGTGCTGCAGTTCGTGGAGAAGCGTTGAGCGGGATCGCGCCATGGGCTGGCGGGCGGCCGATGGCTTCCCGCGCTGGACGCACCGTCGCCGTCCGGTGGACACTTCCTGTCCGCACGCAACCGAGGTACGCATCGCCATGAACCGTCTGATCGCGCTGGCCGTCCTGGCCCTCTGCTGCCGCCCCGCGGCCCCGGCCGAGGAGGCGGACGCGCCCGGCGACGCCAACCGCGTCGCCTATGTCTCGACCCTGCAGGGCACCGACTCGACCCCGGGGCTGTCGCACGGCAACACCCTGCCGCTGGTGGGCATGCCGTGGGGGATGGTCGATTGGTCGCTGCAGAACGGCACGGGCGGCTGGTATTTCCGGCCGACGGGCAGGTTCGACGGCTTCCGCGCCACCCACCAGCCGAGCCCGTGGCTGGGCGACTACGGGCCGTTCGTGG
The DNA here is from genome assembly GCA_963818245.1 of uncultured Planctomycetota bacterium. Lineage (GTDB taxonomy): Bacteria > Planctomycetota > UBA11346 > UBA11346 > UBA11346 > BOG-1363. Next base: position 97,371 of record CAWFSD010000003.1, on the reverse strand, counting down.
TCATGCCCCAGGCCGGCGAGCGCCGCCTGGACGCCGAGGCGCGCAGCACCGCGTACGACGCCGCGACGGCGGTCTTCCGCCCCGACTACCAGCGCCTGGTCATGCCCGAAGCCGGCATCACCGCCGAGCTGACCGGCACCGAGCGCTGTGGCGTGTTCCGCTTCGCCTTCGCCAGCGGCTCCACCGGGCGGCTGGTGGTGGACGCCTTCCCGGGCTCGGAGATCACCATCAGCGGGCGCACCCTGCGCGGCATCAGCCGCAGGAACGGCGGTGGCGTCGGCAACCGCTTCGGCTCGTTCTTCATCATCGAGGTCGACCGCGACCTGCGCGCCGGCGAGGTCACCACGCGCAGGAAGTCGCCCACCGCGCCGGCGCGCGACGACCAGGCCATCGCCTGGGTCGAGTTCGCGACCACCCCGGAGCACCCGGTGACGGTGCGCGTCGCCACCTCGCTCATCGGCTTCGCGCAGGCCGGGCAGAACCTCGCGAGCGAGGCCGAGGGCGGGTTCACCGCCGTCCACCAGCGCGTCCAGCAGGCGTGGAACGCCAGCCTGGACCGCGTCGCCATCGCCGGCAGCGACGCGCAGAAGCGGCTGTTCTACTCGTGCCTCTACCGCGCGCAGCTGTTCCCGCACCGCCTGTTCGAGGTCGACGCGCGCGGGGAGGCGGTGCACTACAGCCCCTACGACGGCGCCCTGCACGCCGGCGCGCTGTATGGCGACATCGGCATCTGGGACGGCTTCCGCACCACCTTCCCGCTGGTCACCCTGCTCTACCCCGAGCGCACGGCGGACATCCTCGAGGGCTTCACCAACGCCGCCAAGGAGTGCGGCATGTTCATGGAGTGGCCCAGCCCCGGCGACCGCGGCGGCATGGGCGGCCAGCACTGCGCCGCGATCGTCGCCGACGCCGTCGCCAAGGGCGTCACCGGCTTCGACGTGCCCGCGGCGTACGCCTCGCTGCTGCGCAGCGCCAGCGCCAACGACGGCCACGGCGCGCGGCTGCGCAACCACCTGGACGACTACCTGAAGCACGGCTACGTGCCCAAGGAGGTCTCGGAGACCCTCGACGACACCTATGACGACTGGTGCATCGCCCAGCTGGCGCGGCAGCAGGGCCACCCCGAGGTCGCCGCCACGCTGCTGGAGCGCGCGCAGAACTACCGCCGCATCTGGGACCCGGCGGTCGGTTTCATGCGCCCGCGCACCGCCGACGGCGGGTGGGCGCACCCCTTCGACGAGTTCGCCTGGGGCGACGGCTACACCGAGGGCGGGCCGTGGCAGGGCAGCTGGTTCGTGCCGCACGATCCGGCCGGACTCGCGGGCCTGCTCGGGGGGCGCGACCGCCTGGTGGCGAAGATGGACCAGATGCTGGCGCTGCCGTCGACCTACCACGCGGGCGGCTACCACGGCGTCATCCACGAGATGCTGGAGATGGCCCGCGACGGGTTCGGCCAGTACGCGCAGGGCAACCAGCCGTCGTTCGCCAACCTCTACCAGTTCGCGGTCGCCGGTCAGCCGTGGAAGACCGAGCGCTGGACCCGGCGCAGCTGCGCCGAACTGTTCACGTCCGGTGTCGACGGCTTCCCCGGCGACGAGGACAACGGTTCGCTGGCGAGCTGGTTCATCCTCAGCGCCATCGGCCTGTACCCGTACTGCCCGGGCACGCCGCAGTACATCCTCACCAGCCCGCTCTACCGGCGGGTCGACCTGCACCTGGCGCAGGGCAGGACCTTCACCATCAGCGCGCCGGCCAATGACGCGGCGCACGTGTTCGTGCAACAGCGCCGACTCGATGGCAAGCGCGCCCCGCGCGTCTGGATCGCGCACGCGGACGTCGTGCGCGGAGGCGAGCTGCAGGTGGAGATGGGGACCGCGGCGAACCAGGACGCGGTGGCGGACGGCGAGCTGCCTTATTCGGCGTCGAAGTGACGGAGCAGCGCTGAGCTGCTGTGGACCGCGCAGCCTGCGCGGTGGGTGGACGCTGGAAGGCGTCCAGGGCCGGATCCCACGAGGACCGTGCGCCGAGAAGCGGTGAACGCGGCCGGGAGCCCGGGCGGGGCGGCCAAGGTGGGCATGCTCCGGTCGGATGATGCCGCGGATGATGATTCACATGAAGCGGCGACTTCAGCGGGGTGACAAATTTTCCCGCAAGGCACCGGGCAAGTAATTATTAAGAGGCACGTAAATCTTCCGAAAGAGGCCGGTCCGTCCGCTGCAGGCCAGCGAGAATATTCTCGTAACCTCATAGACGCATTTTTGTTACGCGATCAGGTCTAGGAGGCTTTCGACACTCATGTGCCACCCGGCGCGGGAGGAGGCACGACATTGTGCCAGCTGTCGCTCCCTCTGATCCGGATCACCCCGGTGGTCTGTTTACGGGCTATACTTGCAGGCGCTCCACGCCATGTCCCCCCCTCATCTCGATAGCCCCTGCGAGTATGCTCCGGTGCCCTGCGACCCTGGCAGGCGGGTTCTCCGTGCCGCGGCGCGCTGGGCATGGGCCGTGGTACTGGCGCTGTGCGTGGGAGGAGACCTGGCTGCGGCGACCTGCACCTGGACCGGCGCCGGTGGCGACAGCAACTGGGCGACGACGGCGAACTGGGGCGGAACGCTTCCGGGCACAGGCGATGCGCTGGTGTTCGCGGGCTCCACCCAGCCCACCACGAACAACAACCTCGCCGCCAACACCAGCTTCGCGAGCATCACCTTCAGCGCCGGCGCCAGCGCCTTCACCCTCGGCGGCAACGCCATCGTCCTGACCGGCGGCATCACCAACAGCAGCTCGTCGACGCAGACCGTGAACCTGGCGGTGGCGCTGAGCGGCACGGTGACGGTGACCGCGACCAGCAACGCGGTGGTGCTGAACGGCGTGCTGAGCGGTTCCGGGGCGCTGGTGACGGCCGGCGCCAGCAGCGTGACCGTGGGGACCAACAACACCTACACCGGCGGCACCACCATCAACCAGGCCACCGTCAACGCCGCCGGCACCGGGCTGGGCACCGGGCTGGTGACGGTCGCCTCCGGTGCGACCCTGGCGGTGACGGGAGGGAGCGGGGCCACCGCGCGCTACTTCAACGTGACCCCGGCCAACGTCAGCAACGCAAACCCGAACATCGCGTCGCTGACCACCTTCCAGAACCACCTCAACGGCGTGGCGATGGCCGCGATCAACGTCGCCAGCACGTTGAACTTCGGCTCCACCGGCAGCGCCTTCCCATCGCCGTACAACAGCGGCGCCACCAACTTCGAGGCCTACTACAGCGCCAGCCTGACCATCGGCACCGCGGGCACGTACACCTTCAACACCTCGTCGGACGACGGCTCGATGCTGTGGGTCGACGGCGCGCTGGTGGTGACCAACAACGCCTATCAGGGCCTCACCACCAAGACCGGCTCGATCAGCCTTGCGGCGGGCGTGCACGACCTGGTGGTCGGTTACTTCCAGGGCGCGAGCCTGTACGGCCTGAACGCGCAGATGAGCGGCGCGGGCAACACCACCATGGTGGACATCTCCACCGCCAACGCGGCGATCGCCCCGACCCAGCTCGAGGTCGCCTCGTTGGCCGGCGCCGGGTCGGTGGTGCTGACCAGCGGTGGACTGGTGGTCGGTCGCGACAACACCAGCACCACCTTCAGCGGCGTGATCTCGGGCGCCGGCGGGGCGCTGGCCGCGCTGACCAAGATCGGCACCGGCACCCTGACCCTGACCGGGACCAGCACCTACACCGGGCCGACGCGCATCTCGGCGGGCACGCTGCAGGTCGACAACGGGGGCACGGCCGGCGCGATCGGCGCTGGCGCGGTGTATGACTTCGCGACGCTCGCCTTCGGACGCGCCGACGCCTTCAGCTACGGCGGGACGATCAGCGGCACCGGCGCGGTGACCATGAACGGGGCGGGGACGTTGACCCTGACCGCGACCAACACCTACACTGGGCCGACGACCATCTCCAGCGGGACGGTCGACGCGACGGGCCAGGAACTCAGCACGGGCGCGGTGACGGTGGCCGCGGGGGCGACCCTGGCGGTGACCGGCGGCAGCGGGCTGGCGGCGCGCTACTTCAACGTCGCACCGACGGCTCGCCAACTTCGCCAGCCTGACCCTGCTGCAGGCCCATCTCAGCGGCCAGGCGCTGGCCCTCGGCCAACACCGCCACGACCCTGAACTTCGGCCACCAACGGCGCCGGCTTCCCGTCCACCGTACAACAGCGGCGCCGCTGTTTTCGAGGCCTTCTTCACCGGCCGGGTGAACATCGGCACCGCCGGGGTCGTACACCTTCAACACCAGCAGTGACGACGGGTCGGTGCTGTTCGTCGACGGCGCGCTGGTGGTGAACAACAACTTCGTCCAGGGCATCGCCACGCGCAGCGGCACGGTCGACGCTTGAGCCAGCGGCGCCCACGACCTCGCCGTGGCCTACTACAACAACGGCGGCAACTACGGGTTGAACGCCCAGATCAGCGGCGCCGGCAACACCACCATGGTCGACCTGTCGCACCGCCAACGCCACGCTGACGCCGGACCTGATCATCGGCTCGCTGGCGGGCGCGGGCACGGTGCTGCTGACCGACGGCGGCCTGGTCACCGGCTTCGACGGCACCAGCACCGACCTTCAGCGGCGTGATCTCCGGCCCCGGCGGCCTGGTCAAGCGCGGCGCCGGCACGCTGACGCTCAGCGGCGCCAGCACCTTCACCGATTCGACCACGGTGGCGGGCGGCACCCTCAAGCTGGCCAGCGGCGCGGCGCTCGGCAACACCGCGATCACGGTGTGCAGCGGCGCGACCCTCGCCCCGGACCCCGCGGGCACCACCATGGCGCTCGGCACCACCGGGGCCGGCACGCTCGGCGTCGATGCTCACGCTCGGCTCCGGCGCGGTCTACGACATGGCCGATGGCGCGGTCGGGACCGTCGCCCTGCAGCAGAACGCCAGCTTCGCCGGCACGCCGCTGGCGATCAGCGGGGCGACGCTGAACTTCAACATCGGCAGCGCCGGAGCCGACACCCTGGCCGCGACGCTGGGTGCGACGACCAGCGGGACCAACACCATCGGCCTGACCACGGTGGGCACCAGCCTGACGATCGGCGGCAGCTACCCGCTGATCACCGCCTCCAGCGGCCTCGGTGGCGCCACGTGGCAATTCGCGGGTGGCGGCACGGTGCTGCACGTGTTCGCTGGCGGCACCGGCTACATCCTGAACCTGTCCGCGAGCGCCAGCGCCGTGACGGTGACGGTGAGCGACGGCGTCGACGTCTGGAACGGCACCACCAGCATCGACTGGAACACGGCGTCCAACTGGAGCCTGGGCGTGGTTCCCACGGCCAACCACGACGTGCAGATCGGCAACGGAACCGGCACGTTCCAGCTGACCCCCTCGGTGACCGCCGCCGGCGGCACCTGCCAGAGCATCACCTTCACCGGCAGTGCCGCGGCGGTCGGTGCCGGCACCGGCACGCTGACCGTGGGCGCAGGCGGCATCACCGCCAGCGTCGCCGGCAGCAGCATCGCCTGCCCGGTCGCGCTCGGCGCGAACCAGACCTGGACGTCAACGGTGAACGACCTGGCGGTCAGCGGCGTGGTCAGCGGCGCCTTCGCATTGACCAAGGCGGGCAGCGGCACGCTGACTCTGGCCGGCGCAAACACCTTCAGCGGCGGCCTGACGCTGTCCGCCGGCGCGCTGGGCATCAACAACGCCACCGCGCTCGGCGCCACAGCCGGCACGCTCTCCATCGCCGGCGGCACCACCATCGACAACACCTCGGGCGGAGCCCTCACCGTCACCGCCAACAACCCCCAGACCTGGAGCGGCAACTTCACCTTCACCGGGTCGAGCGCGCTCAACCTGGGCGCGGGCGCGGTGGCGCTCGGCGCGGCCGTGCGCACCGTGACCACGACCGGGGCAGCGCTGACCGTCGGCGGCGCGATCGGCGGCACGGGCGGTCTCATCAAAGCGGGCGCCGGCGCGCTGACCCTTTCTGGCGCAAACGCCTTCAGCGGCGGTGCGACCCTGTCCGCCGGCACGCTGAACATCAACAGCGCCACGGCGCTCGGCACCGCGGCCGGCACCTTCGCCGTCGCCGGCGGCACCACCATCGACAACACCTCGGGCGGGGCGCTCACCCTCACCGCCAACAACCCGGGCACGTGGAGCGGCGACTTCACCTTCACCGGCAGCAACCCGCTCAACCTCGGCACCGGCGCCATCGCCCTCGGGGGCGGCGACGCGCACGCTGACCATCGCCGCCTCGACCCTGACCGTGGGCGGCGCCATCGGCGGCACCGGCGGGGTGACCAAGGCGGGCGGCGGCGCCCTGACCCTGGCGGGCGGCAACACCTTCAGCGGCGGCGTCGCTCTGAGCGCCGGCCAGCTCAACCTCGCGAGCTCGGCGGCGCTCGGCGCGACCGCCGGCACCTTCACCATCGCGGGCGGCACCACGCTCGACAACACCTCGGGCGCGACGCTGCGGCTGTCGACCAACAACCCGCAGGCCTGGAACGGCGACTTCACCTTCGTCGGCACCAACTCCCTCAACCTCGGCCGCGGCGCGGTGGCCCTGGGCGCCGCGTCGCGGCAGGTCACGGTCGCGGCCTCGACGCTGAAGGTGGGCGGCGCCATGTCCGGGACCGGGGGTCTGACCAAGCAGGGCGCCGGCAAGCTCTCGCTGTCCGGGACCAGCACCTACAGCGGCGCGACCAGCGTCCTCGCCGGCACCCTGGCACTGAGCGGGACGAGCTACGACGGCTTCGGCGGCAGCGGCAACGGCTGGACGCTGAACGGCACCGGCACGGCGGTGGTCGCCGACACCATCGCGCTGACCGACAACACCACCAATGTGACGCGCAGCGCCTTCCAGAACACCAAGGTCCCGGTCGGGCCGTTCACCATCTCGTACCAGTACCAGGCGGCCGGCAACAAGGCGGCGGACGGGGTGGTCTGCGTCCTGCACAACGACAGCCGCGGCGCGAGCGTCCTGGGCGGGGCCGGTGGCGCCATGGGCTATACCTCGATCACGCCAAGCGTGGGCGTGGCCTTTAACCTGTTCGCCAGCAGCACCACCGGCGGCAAATACGTCACCAACGGCGCCCTCGCCGCGCCCTTCGTCACCACCAGCCCGGTCAACATCGCGAGCGGCGACGCCATCGCGGTCACCTTGGCCTACGATGGGAGCAGCAGCCTGGTCGAGACGCTGACCGACGCCACCGCGGGCACCACCTACACCACCACCATCAACGCGGGCAATCTCACCACGGCGCTCGGGGCGGCGACCGCCTTCATCGGCTTCACCGGTGGCTCCGGGGGCTCGACCGCCATCCAGACGATCAGCAACTTCAGCTACACCACCAGCACCATCACCACCGCCAACCTGCCCAGCGCCACCGCGCTGAGCGTCGCCTCCGGCGCGACCTTCGACCTGGGCGGCGCGGCCCAGACGGTGGCGTCGCTGGCCGACAGCGGCGGCGGCGGCGGAAGCATCACCAACACGGGCATCGCGGACTCGGTGATGACGGTCGGCGGCAGCGCCGCCACCACCTTCAGCGGGGTGATCAGCGACGGCGCGACCAAGAGGACCGCGCTGACCCGCAGCGGCACCGGCAGCCTGACCCTGGCGGGCATCAGCACCTACACCGGCGCCACCACGGTCAGCGGCGGCACGCTGGTGGTGACCGGCGCCACCGCAGGCGGCAGCGCGGTGGCGGTCGCGTCCGGCGGGACCCTGGCCGGCACCGGCACGGTGGGCGGCGCGGTGACCCTGGGCGGGACCGGCGCGCTCGCGCCAGGCACCGGCGGGACCACCATCGGCACGCTGACCACCGGCGGGGTCACCGCCGGCAGCACGTCGGTGTTCAGCGTCGACCTGGACGGGGGCGGACCCACCAGCGACAGCGCCGCGACCGCGGGCACGATGGCCTGCGCCGGGACGCTGACCGTCGCCAGTGCCGGCAACGCGGCCCTCGGCAAGGTCTACACCATCGTCAGTGCGGGCGCGGTCACCGGGACCTTCAGCGGTCTGGTCAACGGCGCGATGACCAACCAGCAGGGCCGCACCTTCCAGATCGCCTACACCGGCACCACCGTCACCCTGACCGACGTCGCGCGCCCGACCACGCGGGTGTGGGATGGCGGCGGCGGCGACAACAACTGGTCGACCGGCGCCAACTGGGACTTCGACCTGGCGCCGAGCGCGGGCGACGACCTGCAGTTCGCCGGCGCGACGCGGACCTCGCCGAACAACGATTACACGGCCGCCACCAGCTTCGCGAGCCTGACCTTCAACTCCGGCGCCAGCGCCTTCGCCATCGGCGGCAACGCCATCACCCTCGCCGGCAGCGTCACCAACAGCAGCGCCAGCCTGCAGACCGTGAACCTGGCGATGGCCATGGCGGCGACGCGCACCTGCGACGCCACCGGCGCCGATCTCGCCCTGGGCGGGGTGCTGAGCGGCGCGGGCGGACTGACCAAGACCGGGGGCAACGTCCTGACGCTGTCCGGCGTGAACGCGTACACCGGCACCACCACGGTGTCGGCGGGCACGCTGAAGGCGAACAACGGGGCCGCGCTGGGTACGAGCGCGGGCGGCACGGTGGTGGCGTCCGGCGCGACCCTCGACATCAACGGTCAGTCCCTGGGCGCGGAAGCGGTGTCGATCAGCGGCACCGGCGTCGGCGGCAACGGGGCCCTCATCAACACCGGGGCCGCGCAGATCTTCGCGCTGCGCTTCCTGACCCTGCTCGCGGACGCCAGCGTCGGCGGCAGCGGGCGCTTCGACGTGCGCGCCAACGGCGGCGGCGAGACACTGGCCTGCGGCGGCTTCACCCTGACCAAGGTCGGCGCCAACCAGTTCACCCTGGTCACCGTGGCGGTCACGGGCTTCACCGCGGCGACAGTCAGCTCCGGCATCTTCAGCGTGGAGGTCGGGACCAACCTCGGTGCGGGCACCACCGGCGTGACGGTGCAGTCCGGGGCGACCCTCCAGCTCTACACCGACACCGGCAACACCTGCCCGCTGCAGCTCAACGCCGGCACCCTCGCGGCGGTCAACCCGAACTCGGACTGGGCCGGGGCCGTCACCCTGACCGGCGCGTGCACCATGAGCGTCTCGAACGGGACGACGCTGACGGTGACGGGCGCGATCGGCGGGACCGGCACGCTGACCAAGAGCGGCGCCGACACCCTGGTCCTGTCGGGCGCCAACACCTGGAGCGGCGCGACCACGGTCAGCGCCGGTACTCTGAAGAGCGGCGCCGCGGCGGTCATCCCCGACGGCAGCGCGGTGACGGTCGCGTCGGGGGCGACCTGGAACCTCAACAACTCCAGCGAGACGATCGGCTCGCTGGCCGGCGCCGGCACCATCGCCCTGGGCAGCGCCACGCTGACCACGGGCGGGGACAACACTTCGACGACGTTTTCGGGGACCAGCAATGGCACCGGCGGGTTCATCAAGAACGGCACCGGCACGTACTCCCTCACCACCGCCAGCACCAACGCCGGCAAGTGGGTGATCAACGCCGGGCTGGTCGGCATCGCCAACACCAACAACTTCGGGACGAGTCCGGGCTCCTTCACTCCGGACTACATCACGCTGAACGGGGGTGGGGTCGTCCTCAACACCACCGCCACTCCCAGCGTCACCCGCGGCATCACCCTGGCCGCCGGCGGTGGTTCGCTGGCGGCATCGGCCGGCAACGTGTGGACCGCGGGAACCGTCATCAGCGGTCCCGGCAGCCTGACCATCGGCACCGGTGGGACCGGGACGGTGACCCTCGCGAACGTCAACACCTTCGCGGGGCCGGTGACGGTCGCTGCGGGGAAGCTGCAGGGCGGCATCGCCGACAACCTGCCGGACGCCTGCGCGGTGAGCGTGTCGACCGGGGCCGTCTACGACCTGAACGGTTTCTCCGACACCATCGGCTCGCTGGCCGGGACCGGCAACGTCACGCTCGGCAGCGCGACGCTGACGTGCGGCGGCAACAACGCGTCGACGACCTATTCCGGCGTGCTCAGCGGCAGCGGGGTGCTGACCAAGGCCGGTACCGGCACGCTGAGCCTGTCGACGGCGACCAACACCTACTCGGGCGGCACGACGATCAACGCCGGCACGCTGCAGCTCGGCACCAACAGCGCCGGCACCGAGAACGCCGCCGCGCTCGGCACCGGCACGGTGACGGTCAACTCCGGCGGCACGCTGTACTTCAAGCCCGGCGTCACCGCCACGGTCTACAACCTGGTCAATTCGTTCGTGCTGAACGGCGGCATGGTGGTCGGCGAGGACGGCGTCCACCACCTCGGGACCGGCGGCGGCGCGACCATCGCGGTCGGTGCGTCGGGCGGCACCATCAAGGTCGCCTCTACCACCAAGGACATCTACCTGGACGGCGTCCTGACCGGTGCGGGCGCGCTCGCGGTGGTGCCGGTCCTCGACACCGGCGCGCCCTCGGGAGTCTGGTTCACCAACGGCAACAGCACCTATTCCGGCACGGTCACGGTGACCTCGGCGGCCACGACGGACGTCTACATCCTGATCGACGCGCCGAACGCCCTGCAGTTCGCGTCCATCGCGCTGGTCTCCGCCGGAGCAAACGCCATCGTGGACATCGACCCGCTGAGCACGGTCACCACCATCGCCGGACTCAGCGGGACTTCCGGGATCGTCCAGGCGGAAGGCGTCACAGGCGCCTGCACGCTGCAGGTGAAGACCACCGCCACCAGCACGTTCGGCGGCGTCGTGCGCGACCTGTTCGGGGGCGTCCTGGCGCTCACCAAGAGCGGCTCCGGAACGCTGACCCTGTCGGGAGCGAACACCTACACCGGTGCGACCACGGTCAGCGCGGGCACCCTGCTGGTGACCGGCTCGACGGTGGCCGCCAGCCCGGTGAGCGTGGCCAACACGGCGACGCTGGGCGGCACCGGTACGGTGGCTGGAACGATCACCCTGGCTGCCGGCGGCACCCTGGCGCCCGGTGCCGGCGGCACCGCCATCGGCACGCTGACCACGGGCCCGGTGAGCTGCAACGCCACCTCGGCGCTGTCCGCCGACCTGGATGGCACGTCGCCGACCAGCGACCGCGTCGCCACCGGCGGCACGTTCGCGTGCGCGGGCACGCTGACCATCGCCAGCATCGCCAACGCCGCGGTCGGCAAGGTCTACACGCTGGTCAGCGCGGGCTCGCTCACCGGCACGTTCAGCGGGCTGGCCGACCAGGCGCTCTTCAGCCAGGCCGGGCGGCTGTTCCGCATCGCCTACACGACGACCACCGTGACCGTGACCGATTGCGCCCCGGTGCTGACCGCGCGGCAGACCATCGACCTGGACGGCAACGGGCACCTCGACCGCATCCGCCTGACCTTCGACCTGCCGCTGAACGACGATACCAGCGGGCTGACCGTCACCGTCGCCGGCTATCTGGTGACCGGATTCAGCACGGGCACCGCCAACGACGCGGTGATGGACGTGCTGGTGACGGAGCTTGGCGTTGGCGATACCGGTGCGACCCCCGTGGTGCGCATCACCGGCAACACCACGCTGACCCGCCTCGGTGGCGCCGGCCTGGTGCAGGCCGAGGGTTCCGGGACCGCGGCGACGGACACGGCGGCGCCGGTGCTGCTGTCGTCGGCGTGGACGGACGGCGGCATCGGCGGCGTCGGCGCCGGTGACACCGTGACCCTGACGTTCTCCGAGAGCGTCACCGCGGCGTCGCTGGTCGTGGCCGATCTCGGTCTGCCGGTGACCAGCGACACGCTGTCCTCGACGACCATCACCAACCAGACGGGAGCCACCCTCACCATGACCCTGGCAGGCAGCCCGCGGCTGACGCCGGGCGGGGCCTACAGCGCCGCGGCGACGGGCGCGGGCAAGCCGAGCGGCGTCTTCATCGCATCGGGCGGCCACCTGCATGACGCCGTGGGCCTCGCGCCGGCGACCGGCAGCGCGGCCAGCGCGGTCGACCTGGGTCCCGGCACCGCCACGGTCTCGATCGCCTGGGCGACGGGCGTCGATCCGCGCTCCTGGTCGCTGGGCACGCTCACCGTCGGTACCATCGCCAACTCGCTCGCCAGCAGCGTCGACCTGACCGTGCGCGACGTCGGCGACTGCAACGTCGACCTGAGCATCGCCAGCACCGTGACGGCGCCGTCGAGCTGGGCGCCCGCGGCCAGCGCCGGGGCGAACACCTACCTGATGAAGGCGGGGACCAGCGCGGCCGCATCGGGTGGACCCACCAACCCGGCGTCCTACGCCCTCACGCTGACCACCGCCGGACAGGCGCTGACCAGCGGGCTGCTGAGCGGGGCGACCTCCGCCTACGCGCTCTACTTCCAGGCGCCGACGACGATCACCAGCGGGTCCGCGGCGCAGCAGACCATCGTCATCTCCTTCACCGCGGCGCTCGCGCCCTGAGGGCTCCGCGCTCCGGCCCGGGCTCCGCGATCGCTGCGCGCCTGCTGGCGGAGCCCCCGCGGGACCGATGCGATCGCTCAGGGCGTGGCGCTGGAGACCCACCCGCACGCCGCGAGCGCCGGCGCGATCTCCGGGTTGCTCATGAACATGCGCCAGCACAGGCCGCTGCGCGCGTTCTCGAGCATCGGTACGATCGGCCCCTGATCGATGGCCAGGTAGCCCTGCCCGTACCACCCGCGCGTCGGGTTGAAGGCGTCGCGGAAACCCAGGTCGCCCCAGATGTCCCTGCCGTAGGCGTGGTAGAGGTGCTTCAGCGTGGCGAGCGATTCGCGCGGGGTGAACGGCATCGCGCTGAGCGCGGCGGTCGGCGCGATGGTGCCGTCGTCGTCGCCGATCGAGCCGACGTGGTAGCCGTCGGGGCCGGTGCTGGCGGTCAGGCCCCACAGCAGCGCCGAATAGCCGGCGTGGCCGTGCGGATTGCGGATGCAGTACGCCTGCTGCATCAGGCTGATGGCGCGACCGTTCTCGGCGTAGTCGCAGAACGCGTCGCGCCGGCCGCGCGGGTCCAGGGCGAGGAACGAGTACTGCGTCATGAACAGCGCCCCACCGCCCGGCGGCCCGATCCAGCCCGGGTGGGAGGACGCGTCGCCGCCCTGGTAGCCCTGGCCGATCGCCCACCCCTCGCGGTAGCACGCGGCCGGGATGGGGTGGGTGGGCGAGGCGATGGCCAGCACGTAGGCGATCAGCGCCTCGTTGTAGCCGGTGATGGGCAGGCCCATCTCCCAGCCGTAGTGCGGCGACCAGTGCCAGGAGAGCCGGCGCCCACCCTCCCCCTTCAGGTACCAGTCCCACTCCACCTCGCGCCACAGCGTGGCGATGCGCCGGCGGATCTCCGCTTCGACGGCGTCGTCCGCCGCGAAATAGCGGGCCACCGTCAGCAGGCCCTGCATGAGCAGCGCGGTCTCGACCAGGTCGCCGCCGTCGTCGTGGGGCGTGAAGGGCCGCACCGTGCCGTCCGCGCCATCGAGCAGGTGCGGGAAGGCGCCGTGGAAGCGCTGCGCCTTGTCCTGCAGGAAGGCGACCTCGGTCAGCACCCGCCGCGCCGCCGCCGCGCGCGCGACGAAGCCGCGCTGCGCCCCGACCATGATCGTCAGCAGGCCGAAGCCGGTGCCGCCGATGGCGCAGCGCTGGTTGTCGGGGAACTTGTGCCGGGCGAGACCGGAGACCGGGTGGGCGTAATCCCAGAAGTAGCGGAACGTCGCCTGCTCGACGGAGTCGAGCAGGCGCTCGTCATCCAGCGCGGCGGTGCTGCCGGCGACCGGCGCGCAGCATGCGGAGCGCGACCCATCGGCGCGCGTGGCGGCCACCCGGTACCAGCAGGTGCGGCCGTTCTCGCCCAGGAAATCGCTGTGCAGCGGCAGACCGTGGGTTTCGAGGCGCAGGCGGACGTAGGGACCGCCGGCTGCGGGAGCGCGCTCGACCACGTAGCCGCTGGCGTCCGGCGCGGCGGACCAGCGCAGGTCGACGCGGCTGTCGCTACCGGTGGCGACCAGCTCGACCGGCTGGTCCGCAGCGCGCGCCAGGTTCACGGCGCAGACCAGGAGTCCCGCCTGCGCTGCCGCGCCGAGGGTGCTGAACGGTCGTGCGCTGGTCATCGCCTGGATCATCCCATTCCATCCTGACCGTTCACGACCGGTCCTGTCCCGATGGTACGCCAGGGACCGGCCCCTGTTCATAACGGGAGGTCCCCACCGCTCGCTTCCAGGGAGCAGGGGTGGGCGCCTTGCGGGAGAGGCATGGGGTGCCGGACCAGTCGCGGGATCAGCGCGCCTTGCGCAAGGATCCCCTCACCGCATCCCATCCAGCGCCTTGAGCACCTCGCCCGGTCCCACGTAGTTCCCGCCGACGTAGCTGTCCGCGAGCACGTGCCCCTGGCCATCGAGCAGCACCAGGCAGGGGATGCCCCGCCCGGCATAGGCCTGGTGGAGGGCCTGCGCCGGCGCCGAGCCGTAGCGCACGCCCCACCACGGCATGGCGTCGCCCCGCATGTAGCCGCGCATCGCCCCGGGGCTCTCGTCGGCGCTGACGAACAGCAGCTGGAAGGCGGTGCCGCCGTGGTGCGTGCGGTAGTACTCGACCAGCCTCGGCGTGAAGGCGCGGCAGGGCGGGCACCAGTTCGCGGAGAAGTAGACCAGCACGCGCTTCGCGTCGCGCAGGGTCTCCGGCGGGGCGGACTTCCCGTCCCGGTCGACGAGCTCCGCGGTGAGCGCCGTGACCATCGGCCGGTCCCAGGTCAGGGGCGCGGGCGCCGCAGCGTGGGAGTGCCAGAGCAGGTACCCGGAGACGGCGGCGGCGGCGATCAGGAGGACCTTGCTCATGCGTGCTCCGCAGGCGGGTGATGGGCGAGTATACGCCAATCGGGCACAAAGGCGGCCAGGTTCTGGTCAACGTTCCCGGGCCCCTCATCTGGTCAGGCGCGCCACCCCCGGCGTGTACCAGCGGCCGTCGTGCGCCCCGAGCAGCAGCGACAGGCTCGTGGTGTCCATGGTGGCCACCTCATGCCACGTGAAGGTGATCTTGAGGGTGACGTGCAGGTTGAACGCGTAGCCGCGTGGCGTCATCCCAGCCTCCGCCGCGGCGCCATCGTCGGGGGCGATGGTCACCACGGGCCGCCCGTGCGCGGCGATCTCGTGGTGCCCTTGCGCGACCAGGAAATGCTGGAGCGCGCCCAGATCGTCCGCGAGGCCGTCGGGCGCATCGCCGTAACGGTAGATCAGGTCGCGCGACAACGGTCGATCGCCGGTCATGCAGCTCAGCACGTAGTCCGCCACCACCTCCGGCGTCTCCTGCCGGGGCGGGGCGGCGCGCGCGCCACAGCCGGAAAGAGCCAAGCCGAGGATGGCGAAGATGACGAGGGCGAAACGCTGGTTCATGCTGTTCCGATCCAGTGGGGGCGGGGACGGGGCGCCGGACCGTACCTCCATGGGGCCGGGATGGAACGGGCCGGCAGCGATGGCGACCCGGCCGACACCCCACCACGCCCTCGCACTCCACGTGCGCGACCTGCCTCTGAAACAGACCCGCACGTTGACCGTAGGTATGCTTGCCCGGGCGCCGGTCGGGCCCCACCCGGGCCGGGGCCACCGGCCCCGCCCTTCCCCGAGACCACTATGACCATGCCCATCGCGTTCGGCCTCGCCCTCACCGGACTGCTCGGCGCCGGCGGGGCCTGCGCCGCCGAAGCGCTGAGCGGCCTCCAGCCCGACCTCATCCTCGACGCCGCCCTGCCCGCGCAGCCGTCCATCACCGCCCACCTGCCGGCCCCGGGCAAGGCCACCGGCGCCGCGATCATCATCTGTCCCGGCGGCGGCTACGGCGGCCTGACCATGGGCAGCGAGGGCCACGACACCGCCGCCTGGTTCGCCGAGCGCGGCGTGGCCGGCATCGTGCTGAAGTACCGCCTGCCGGTCGCCCACGGCGCCGACCACGGCGCCCCGCTCGAGGACGCGCACCACGCCATCACCGCCGCGCGCGCCCACGCGGCCGAGTGGGGCATCGACGCGCACCGCCTGGGCATCCTCGGCTATTCGGCCGGCGGCCACCTCGCCGCAACGGCGGGCACGCACTTCGACGCCGCCACCCGCCCCGACTTCATGCTGCTGATCTACCCGGTCATCACCATGGGCGAGCACGGCCACGGCGGCTCGCGCGCGAACCTGCTCGGACCGCACCCGGACCCC
Organism: uncultured Planctomycetota bacterium; assembly: GCA_963818245.1. Lineage (GTDB taxonomy): Bacteria > Planctomycetota > UBA11346 > UBA11346 > UBA11346 > BOG-1363. Next base: position 81,232 of record CAWFSD010000003.1, on the reverse strand, counting down.
GCGCTGGTCGCCTACTACTCCAACGAGCTGCACGTCACCAAGGACACGCCGCCCGCCTTCCTGGTGCACGCCAACGACGACCACGGCGTCAGCCCGCTGAACAGCGTGGATTTCTATGTGGCGATGCAGGCCGCCGGCGTGCCGGCCGAACTGCACGTCTACGAGACCGGCGACCACGGCATGAAGAGCGGCGCCGGCTACGGCATCGGCGGACCGACGAAGAACATCGCGTCGAGCTGGCCCGACCGCGCGGTGGAGTGGATGAAGCAGCGGGGGCTGCTGGGGAAGGTCACGCCCTGAGGAGGTCGGCCTGGAACCGTGGTTGGCGCCGTCACCGCGCGTGCCGCCCGGGATCGCGCACGGTTCACCTGACCAAGGTGGCCACGTACCAGCAGATGCCCGCACCCGCCCCGCCCGCGAGCAGCAAGCCCAGGCAGGCATTGGCGACCGGGCGCTTGTTCAGGGTGAGCTGCGCGGGCATGAGCGCGTGGACGAGTGCTCCGAGCACCAGGTAGCAGACACCGCCAGCGATCAGCCCGGGGATGGCGAAGACGATGCGCGGCGCGTGGGTGCCGGGCGGAAAGAGCCGCACCCCGCCGAATGCGGCCACCAAGGTGGCCGCCGCCGTCCCCACCACGATGATCACCCCCGCGAATCCGTAATTCGCCGGACCGGATGACAGTTCGCCGAGGAAGTCCAGGAGGTCGGGCTTGGGCACCTGCGCGGCCGCCTCGCTCCTCGCGCTCTCCGGCACGCCGATCGCCATGCGGTAGAAGGCGCGCGTGCCGAGGGTGAGCGTGGTCAGCACGCCGGCGGAGATCACGAAGATCCCGAACCCGACCACCGCGTATTGCACGTCCCAGCCCATGCCCCGGCCCAGGCGGCAGGTCAGCACGATCGTCACGGTCAGCGCGGACATCAGCACACCCGTGACGATCCAGGCGGACCCGGACGCCGTCACTCCAGGCCTCTGCGATGGCGGAGTGGTCCGACTGATCCGCGGCCGGCGAGGTTCCCCAACCTGGGCCGCGCCCTCTTCCAGGGGCTGGGGTTCCGGCGGTTCCGGTGGTTGCGCTGGTTGGATTGGTTCAGGAGCGTTCGGCACCGCGCTCTTGCCTGGCCAGCCGCAGGCGCAGATGGAGCCGGCGGCGGATCGTGCCGCGTTGCACACCGGACAGGGATAGGGCATCGGACCGCCTCGCAGGGAAGATCATCGCCCGATCTGGACGATGCCGCTCAGCGCCATCATAGCATATTTCCGCACTTACGCCACGCCGCAGCGTGCACATGCCTGTCCATGGACCGCGATCTTCAGATTCCGGTCGGGCGCCGCCATCTGGCGTGAATTTGGCAGACCCCCTGCTCATCCTGCGGGCCGGCCTTCGACGCATCACGCATCGGCATCCCCCGTTCCCTTCCCCACCCCCCGCCTACGATCGGGCCACTCCGTGGATGACCCGACCCGCCCGCCCGGCGGCATCCACCATCGCACCGGGATCTGCACCGGCAGCAGCGCGCCCATGCAGGCACTCGAGGGACTCGCCCCATGAAATCCGCACTCCTTTTCATTTCCAGCCTACTCGTCGCCCAGGTGCATGCGGCCGCGGCCCTCGACCTGGTTCCCGGCGTGTGGACCGACCTCACCCCACCCGGCGTGGTCATGACGCCCGCATCGCACGTCTTCTGCCAGGGCGTCACGCTCGATCCGGTCGACCCCCTGACCATCTACCTCTGCGTCTGCGCCTATGACGTGGCCAAGGCCGGGCTCTTCAAGACCACCGACGGCGGCGCCACCTGGGCCAGGATCGGCCAATTGGATGAACCGCTCCACCTGGAGATCGACCCCAAGGACCGCCAGCACCTGTACTGCGTCGATGGCGTGCGCGGCAACACCATCGGCTTCTGGGAATCCCACGATGGCGGCGCGAACTGGTCCATGCCGCCGGGCTTCAAGACCGCCACCGACCATCCGCCCGCCGGCGTCGGCACGTCCGACCTCTATTCCATCGCCGTCGACCCGCTGGATTTCACGCACGTGCTGGTCAGCTTCCACAGCCCCTGGGAGAATTCGCGGAACTGCGGCGTCCTGGAGAGCACGGACGGCGGCGCCAGCTGGACCGCGCGCCAACCGCCCAGCGGATCGGCCGGCGGCTATGGGATGGCGATCTTCTTCCTGTCCGATCCCGCGACCAGGCAGGGCGATGCCAAGACGTGGCTGTTCACCGCTCAGCAGGGCGGATTCTTCCGCACGACCGATGGCGGCGCCACCTGGGCGCTCGCTTATCCGCTGCAGATGACCCATGGCGGCAACCAGCTGTATCGGACCAAGGACGGCACGCTGTATGCCGGGGCTTACCAGTATCCCGTGCGCAGCACGGACAACGGAGCCAGCTGGCAGCCGCTGAAGGATGGCCTGCCGTACAGCTGGTACATCGGCATCTGCGGCGATGGCGCCAACCTCTACACGGGCGGCACCGGCGAGCACCAACCGGTGTTCACCGCGCCGGAAGCCGATGGGCATGCGTGGAAGCCGCTAGCGGGCGGCTCCCGGACCTTCTCGACCGATCCCTTCGAGATGCGCGTCGACCGGGTGCGCCACATCCTCTACAGCGCGACGTTCGGCGACGGATTCTTCGCCATCAAGGTGCCCGAGACTGGCGGCAGGTAGGACCGCTTTCGGGTTTCCTCTTGGAACGTCATCCGGTTCAAGCCAGCGGATGGATCATCGGGCAGTCTTTTCGGCCAGCGGTGCGGGCGGCACAACCGTTCCCAGGCGTGCGGCCTGGGGAAACGCAGCCTGAACCACTCAGCGCTCACGGTTCGCGATCTCTGCCCCCTCACCACGCTGCGCGCGCTTCCGCTCCTGGCGCAGAATCGCGGTCCGTAAGCGATTTCCGTCCCGTTCGCTGAATTTATGCATGTCCATAAATCAAATGGTTTCTAGACCGCGGTATGTAAGGTCTACTTCTTCCCCTTCTTCACCTTGTAAACCATGCTCAGCACCTCCGCCACCGACTGATACCACTTCGTCGGAATCGCCTTCCCGATATCCACCTCCTTCGCCAGCGCCCGCGCCAGCGCCACGTTCTCCACCATCACGATGTTGTGCTTCGCCGCCAACTCCTTGATGCGCCGCGCCACCTCGTCGTAGCCCTTCGCCACCACCACCGGCGCCGCCATGTTCGCCTTGTCGTATTTCGAGCGCGACCGCGACGTGCGTGGGGTTGGTGATCACCACGTCCGCCTTCGGCACCTCCTGCATCATGCGCCGCTGCGCCATCTGCCGCTGAATTTGCCGGATTTTACTCTTGACGAGCGGGTCGCCCTCCGACTGCTTGTACTCCTCCTTCACCTCCTGCTTCGTCATCATCATATCCCGCGTGTGCTGCCAGCGCTGGAAGATGAAGTCCCCAGCCGCGATCAGCGCCAGCACGCAGGCCACCTTCATCCCGAACGTGAACAGCGTGTGCGACTCGTGGCCCATGCGCGCGGCCAGGTCGAGGCTGATCGGCACCATCCCCGGGATGTCCACCTGCAGCACGTGCCAGGAGACCAGGATCACCGCCGTCAGCTTGAGCGCGCTGAGCAGCACGCGCATCAGCCCGCGGTAGCCGAACAGGCGCTGGAAGCCGGTGAACGGGCTGACGCGGTTGAGCTTGGGGACCAGCGCCTTGCCCGAGACGTGGAAGCCGACCTGGGCGATGCACAGGCCCAGGCCGGCCGCGAACAGGACGCCCAGGAAGGGCAGCAGCCAGGCGAAGGCCGGGGCGCACATGGTGACGATCAGCCGGCGCAGGCCGCCGCCTTCCAGGTCCCAGGTCAGGGCGTCGCCCAGGCAGCGGGTGATGATGTTGCCCATCGCCTGGCAGAAGCTCGGCCCCATCACCGCCAGGGTGGCGAAGCCGATGATCAGCAGCCCGGCGATGTTGGCTTCGGACGAGAACGCGACCTGCCCGTCGTTGCGGGCGTCCTGCAGGCGCTTGGGCGTCGGCATCTCCGTCTTTTCGCCGCCATTCGGGTCTTCGGCCACGACATCTCCGTTGCGGAAGCCGACAGGCCGGCCCGCGGGGGGTCAGGAACAGCCGGAACGGGCGTTCGGCGTGCCAAACTCCACCGTTGCAGAGACGTGTGACAGCTCGAGGGGCGAGAGGCGCCTCGCGCCTACAGCAGCGTCGTCCGCTTCCGCAGCACGATCTGCATCCCCACCACCGGCACCAGCAGCGCGATCACCAGCGCGATGCCGACGGACACGGCGATCGTGGTCGGCCAATCGAGGATCGCGGGCGCGTCGAGGTGCAGCGGCGGCTTGAACAGGCCGCGCACGCTGTCGCGCAGCGACTCCAGCGCGCTGCGCGACGGGCGGATGGCGGGCTCGGCGGCGAGGCGGCTGCGCACCAGCAGGTGGCAGAACAGCGCGAGGGCGAGCTGGGCGCAGCCGGTGATGGCCAGGCGCGGCAGGTGGCGGCGGGCGAGGGCGAGCGGGTCGCCGCGCAGCGGGTGCGTCCACCACACGGTGAGCCAGGCCGCGGCGGCGGCCGCGCCGCCGGCCAGCACGCAGCCGTCCCACGCGGGACCGCTCCAGCGGAACAGCGCGCACAGCGCGCCGCCCAGCAGCACGGCCATCAGGCCGGCGGCGGTGACGCCGGCGGCCAGGCCCGGCCACGCGTCGAGCGCGCCCAGCGGCAGGCGCGCGGAGCGGCGCACGCCGGCGCGGCCGGCGGCGGCGAGGCGGATGTGCAGGGTGCGCAGCGGCACCCACAGCAGGCCGGCGGCGATGGTGGTCAGCAGCGCGATGATCCCCCACAGGCCGGGCTCGTCGTAGGGCCACGCGCCCAGGCGGGGCAGCTGCAGGCCTGGGCACAGCGCGAGCGGCAGCAGCGCCAGCGCCACGGTCAGGCCGGCGAGCGTCGCCCACCACCACGGCACCGCCGGGCCCAGCAGCAGGTCGAGCGTGCCGGGCGGCATCGCCAGCGGCGGACGGCCGGCGGGATCGGCGGGCGCCAGCGAGGTCGCGGCACGGCCGCTCAGCGCGGGCAGCAGGCGCGCGAGGTCGGCGCGCAGCTCGGCGGGGTCCTGGTAGCGGTCCTCGCGGCGCTTGGCCATGGCGCGCAGCACCAGGTTGGCGAGCTCCTCCGGCAGGTCGGGGCGCAGCGCGCGCGGGTCGGGCGCGGGGTCGTTGCACACCTGGTTGACGATCATCCACGAGGTCTGGCCCTGGTACGGCGCCTTGCCGGTGAGCGCCGCGTAGAGCACGCAGCCCAGGCCGTAGAGGTCGCTGCGGATGTCGAGGTCGCCGTGACCGTGCGCCTGCTCCGGCGACATGTAGGCGGGCGTGCCCAGGCCCAGCCCGGTCGCGGTCATGCGGTCGTCGCCGGAGGCGCTGCGCGCCAGGCCGAAGTCGCCGACCTTGGCGCAGCCCGCGGCGGTGATGAAGACGTTGCGCGGCTTGAGGTCGCGGTGCACCAGCCCGGCCGCGTGGATCGCGGCCAGGCCCTGCGCGCAGTCGTCGACCAGGCGCACCGCGGCCTCCCAGTCGAGCTGGCCGCGCGCCGCGATGAGCTCCTCGAGGTCGCCGCCGGGCACGAACTCGAAGGCCATGAACAGCATGCCGTCCTGGCGGCCGGCGTCGTAGATGCGCACCAGGCACGGGTGGTCGACCGTCGCCGCGACGCGCGCCTCGCGCAGGAAGCGCTCGAGGAAGCCGGCGTCGCCGGCCAGCTCGGAGCGCATGATCTTCAGCGCCACCGGGCGCGCGAGGGTGGCGTGCAGCGCGCGGTAGACCACGCCCATGCCGCCCTGGCCGATGCGCTCCTGGATGGTGTAGGGCCCGAAGGCCGTACCCGCCACCAGGTCCTGCGCGGTGCCGAGCAGGCGCGCCGCCATCAGCTCGAACTCGGTGTCCGCCGGCCGGGTCGCCCCGCCGGGCGGTGTCGCCGCCGCAGCGCCACCGGGCGTGGCGGCGGGCCCGGATCGGCCAGGCGTGCCTGTGGGCGCCATGCGCGCCAGCATGGGTCGAGGCCGGCCAGGTCCAGCGGTGGGGGGCGCGGCGCAGACGCCGCGCAGGCGCGACGACGTGAGGCGCGAGGTCGTGGGACACGGTGGAAGCGCGGGAAGTGGGTGCGAGCGGCGAGCGGCGAAATGGCGAGAAGCGTGAAGCGAGCGGCGAAATGGCGATGAGGTGAATCGAAACGGGGGAATCGAAAAGATCTCTGGGCTTCAGGCGATAAGACAGGGGCCATATGGCCCCATGATGAAGGCCTCTCCTCCTCCGCTCTTCACGCCTGCTCCTCGTGCTCGATTGCTCTCACCTGACGACCAGGCCCCCCCTCGCGCCTCGCGCCTCGTGCCTCGTGCCTCGTGCCTCGTGCCTCCCAGGGGGTTGCGCCCCCCCCGCTCCCCCCAACGATTCCAACCCCCCGGAGCCGCCATGACCGAGCGCCAGATCCTGGTGACCGCCGCCCTGCCCTACGTCAACGGGCACATCCACATCGGCCACCTGGTCGAGTACATCCAGGCGGACGTGTGGGTGCGGTTCCAGCGCCTGCGCGGGCACCAGGTCGCCTACATCTGCGCCGACGACACGCACGGCACCGCGACCATGATCCGCGCCCGCCAGGAAGGGCGCAGCGAACAGCAGATCATGGCCGAGATGAGCCGCGCCCACCAGGACGACTTCGCGGCCTTCGGGGTGGAGTTCACCCACTACGGATCGACCGACTCCGCGTCGAACAAGACCCTGGTCGCGGAGATCTGGAAGGCCCTGCGCGCGGCCAAGGACGGCAGCGGCGCGGCGATCGTCGCGGAACGCGACGTCACCCAGCTCTACGACGCCAAGGTCGGCTCGTTCCTGGCGGACCGCTTCGTCAAGGGCACCTGCCCGAAGTGCGCCACGCCCGACCAGTACGGCGACTCGTGCGAGAAGTGCGGCGCGACCTACAGCCCCAGCGACCTCAAGAACGCGGTCAGCACGCTGAGCGGCACCACCCCCGAGGTGCGCTCGGCGCGCCACTACTTCGTGCGCCTCGAACCGTTCCGCGGCTTCCTCAAGGAGTGGACGCGCAGCGGCGCGCTGCAGGGCGAGATCGCCAACTGGCTGCACGGCGCGTTCCTGTCCGAAGAGCTGCGCGACTGGGACGTCAGCCGCCCCGCGCCGTACTTCGGCTTCGAGATCCCCGACGCGCCGGGCAACTACTTCTACGTGTGGGTCGACGCGCCGGTGGGCTACCTGGCCAGCCTCAGCGACGCCATCGCCGCGGGCAAGCTGCCCGGCCCGGTCGCGCGCTGGTGGCCGAAGCGCCACGACCCGGCGTTCTCGGATCCCGCGGTCGAGGTCCACCACTTCATCGGCAAGGACATCACCTACTTCCACACGCTGTTCTGGCCGGCGATGCTGCAGACCGCCGGGTACAAGCTGCCGACGCAGGTGCACGTGCACGGCTTCCTGACCGTCGACGGCGCGAAGATGTCGAAGTCGAAGGGCACCTTCGTGCGCGCGCGCACCTACCTCGAGCACGTCGCCGAGCCCGCCTACCTGCGCTACTACTTCGCGTCGAAGCTGAACGGCAAGGTCGAGGACATCGACCTCAACCTCGCCGAGTTCACCGCCAAGGTGAACAGCGACCTGGTCGGCAAGGTGGTCAACCTGGCGAGCCGCACGGCGCGCTTCGTGCCGGACCTGACGGCGACCTACCCCGATGACGGCGGGCTGTTCGCCGCTGGCGCCGCCGCGGCGGACGACATCGCCGCCGCGTACGAATCCTGCGACTACGGCGACGCCGCGCGCCGCATCATGGCGCTCGCGGACAAGGCCAACGCCTACGTCGAGGCGCACGCGCCGTGGGCGCTGAAGAAGGACCCGGCCAAGGGCGCGGAGCTGGCCGCGGCCTGCACCATCAGCCTCAACCTGTTCCGCCAGCTCGCCGTCTACCTCGCGCCGATCCTGCCCGACCTGGCGCGCCAGGCCGGCGAGCTGCTCGGCGCGCCGATCACCGCCTGGCGCGACGCCGCCACGCCGGTGACCGGCCGGGCGATCGCGCCGTTCAGCCACCTGCTGGCGCGGCTCGAGGGCGCCAAGGTGGCGGCGATGATCACCGCGTCGCAGGCCGAGGCGCCCGCGCCGGTCGCGGCGGCGCCCGCGGTCGCCGCCGCCGCGCAGGTCGCGACGGCGGCCGCGGAGCCCTTCGCCGGCGAGCCGCTCGCGCCGACCATCGCCTTCGAGGACTTCCAGAAGATCGACCTGCGCGCCGCCCTGGTGGTGGAGGCGGAGGAGGTGCCGAAGGCCAAGAAGATCCTGAAGTTGACGGTGTCGCTCGGCGGCAGCGAGCGGCGCACGATCTTCGCGGGGATCAAGACGGCGTATCCGGATCCCAAGGTGCTGGTCGGGCGGTTGATCGTGGTGGTGGCGAACCTCGCGCCGCGGCAGATGAGCTTCGGCCTGAGCGAAGGCATGGCGGTCGCGGCGGGACCGGGGGACAAGGACATCTTCCTGCTCGCGCCGGACAGTGGGGCGAAGGCGGGGCAGAGGATCCATTAGCGAAGCGAGGTGCGGGAAGCGCGCGTTGCGTTGAGCGGAAATCCTTCGCCGCATCGCATCGCACTCGCGCCTCCGCCCTACCCCCCCTGCACCTCCAACCTCCTCTGCGCGTGCCGCCACAGCAGCACGTTCGCGATGCGCAGCCCCACCGCCCACGACAGCCCGAGGATCGCCACGTGCGCGATCCCCGGCACCCCCTCCGTCCCCAGCCGCCCCACGTAGGCCATCGTCGGATAATAGGAGATCAGCGCGAACGGCAGCACGCTGGTGACGGCGGCCAGGGTCTCGCCCAGGAAGTGCAGCGGCACCATCAGGCCGGAGAGCAGCATGATCAGGTTGCGCTTGAGGCTCATCAGGCCGGTGATGTCCTCGAGGAAGAAGCTGGCGGTGCCGGCGAGCAGGTTGAGCTCGGCGTTGATCAGGAAGGCGAGCAGGAACAGCGGCGGGAACTGCCACCAGCCGGCGCCGCTGGGCGCCTGGACGCCGAACAGCGGGACCAGCACCAGGCTCATCGGCAGGGCGAAGAACAGCACGCGGAAGGCGGTCTCGCCGGCGGCCTGGGCCAGCCACTGGGCGTGGAAGTCGAGCGGCTTGAGCAGGTCGAGGGTGACGTCGCCGCTCTGGAAGCGCGCGGCGATCTCGCCGTCGGTGTTGGTGAAGTAGGCGGCGCGCGCGATGTAGCCCACCGCCAGGTAGGTGGTCATCTGGGCCAGGGTCAGCCCGTCGAGGCGGTCGTCCGGGCCGAGGTGCTTGGCGGCGTAGACCGCCCGCCACAGCGCGTACTGGCCGCCGACGAAGACCCCGTAGGTGGCGATGCCGGTGACGTACCGCATGCGGTAGGCCATCAGCTTGAGGAAGGTGAGGCGGATGAGCCAGAGGTACGGGGTCATGGCGCGGCCGGGCCATCCCATCCGCGAGGCGCAGGGCGCAAGCCCAAACCGCCGGCCCCCACGCGCGCCGCGCCCGCCGATAGGACTTGAGCCGTGGCCGGCCGGGCGAGCATGCCGCCATGCCGTCGCACCGCCGTCCGCAGCTTGCGACCGCTCCGCTGGCCACCGCGCTGCTCGCCGCAGTGCTGCTGGCCGCGGGCTGCAGCACACCGCAGGCGCCGGACGCGGCGCTCATCGACGAGTTGCGCCCGGCGGTGGAGGCGACGGTCGCGGCCATGGCGCTGCCCGCGGCCGAGCAGCCGAGCGCGCGCGACCTCGACGCGCAGCTGCAGATGCTGTCGTGCCGGGTGACGCCGGCGCACGCCGCGGCGATCCGCGCCGGCACCCACGGCCGCGCGGCGCTGCTCGCCGACTGGCGGGACCTGCTGGGTCGCCGCGCCACCCTGCACCGCACCCAGGAGCCGCCGCGCCTGCTCGCCTGGCTGGTCGCGCACGAACCGTGGTCCACCGGCCAGGCCCTGCTCGCCGAGGCCCTGTTGCGCCAGTACGAGAACGAGGCCGGACTGGACGCCCCGGACCCCGGTCTGGCACGCTGAGCGCTAAGACCAGCGGCCCGTTCCACCCCGCCCCACCCCCCGGACACGCACCATGGGCTTCCTCCCGCTCGGCGACGACAACTCCGCGCGCCACTCCGTGCCGGTGGTCGTCTACCTGCTGATCGCGGCCAACGCGGCGATGTTCGCGCTGCAGCTCGCCCAGGGTGAGACGTTCACCAACGGCTACGCGACCATTCCCTACGAGATCACCCACCACACCGACCTGACCGGCGACCAGTCCATCGAGGTCGACGGCAAGTCCTACGGCATCCACCAGTACCCGGGCCCGTCGCCGATCTGGCTGACCCTGCTGAGCTCGATGTTCATGCACGGCGGCTGGATGCACATCCTGGGCAACATGCTCTACCTGTGGATCTTCGGCGACCAGATCGAGGACCTGCTCGGCAAGGTCAAGTTCGTGATCTTCTACCTGCTCTGCGGCCTGGCCGCGAGCGCCGCGCAGATCGCCGCCGACCCGGACTCGATCATCCCCAACCTCGGCGCCTCCGGCGCGATCGCGGGCGTGCTGGGCGCGTACCTGGTGAAGTACCCGACCAACGGCGTGCGCGTCATCGTCGGCCGGTGGCCGACGGTGCTGCCGGCGTGGATCGTGCTGGGCGGCTGGATCGGCCTGCAGGTGCTGGAGCAGTTCCAGAGCCTGCGCATGCAGGCCCAGGGCGGCGTCGCGTACATGGCGCACATCGGCGGCTTCATCACCGGCGTGGTGCTGGTCTTCCTCTTCTCGGGTCTGCGCCGCACCCCGGCCGGCCTGCGGGAGTGACGGTGCAGCTCGCGGGCGCGCCCGGCGCGGTCGACCGCGGGACCTCCGGGTCGGTGCGCGCGCGGGCCGCCACGCGCCCGAGCCCGGCCCCCCGTGCCGGACCCCGCTGCGGCGCGCTCGAGCGCCTGCCGAAGTGGCTGATCTGCGTGCCGCTCGTCGTGCAATGGCTGTGGCTGGGCCTGCAGCACCGCAGCCTGACGCTGCCGGCGGCGGCGAACCCGCTGCTGACCGCCGGCGGCCTGATGGGCGAGGGCAAGCTGGAGTGCCTGCGCGGCATGGGCCCGGTGGCGCGCGCCGCGACCGCGCGCACCGCGGCCCTGCCCAACACCGGCCGCCTGCGCGACCGCGACCTGGAGCAGGCCGTGGCGCGCGCCGGGCTGGCCTTCCCGCTCATCGCCAAGCCCGACCTGGGCCTGTGCGGGTACGGCGTGGCCCGCATCGATTCCCTGGCGGAGCTGCGCGCCTACGTCGCGGCCTTCCCGGTCGGCGAGGTGGTGGTGCTGCAGGAGTGGCTGCCCGCCGCGGGCGAGGCCGGGATCTTCTACGCGCGCCACCCGGCCGGGCCGGGGCGCATCATCGGCCTGGCCCTGCGCCACTTCCCGCGCGTCACCGGCGACGGCCGGCGCAGCGTGGGCGCGCTGATCGCGGCCGATGCGCGCGCCGCGCGCCTGTTCGGTTCGCCCCGGCACGCCAGCCGCCTGGACGCGGCGCGCGTGCCCGCCGCCGGCGAGGTGGTGCGCCTGGCGACCATCGGCTCGACGCGCGTCGGCGGGCTGTACCGCGACGGCGCCACGCTGATCACCCCGGAACTGACCGCCGCAGTGGACGCCATCGCCCGCGACCTGCCGCGCTTCCACTGCGGCCGCTTCGACGTGCGCTTCGCCGACCAGGCCGCGCTCTGCGCCGGCCGCGGCTTCACCATCATCGAGATCAACGGCGCGGGTGCCGAGGCCATCCACGCCTGGGACCCGGACACCGGCCTGCGACGCGGCTTCGCCACCATCTTCGCCAAGCAGCGCCTGCTCTTCGCCATCGGCGCCGCCAACCGCCGCGCCGGCGTGCGCCCCCTGCGCCTGCGCGCCCTGGCCCGCCTGTTCGCCCGGCAGCAGCGGCTCATTCCGCTGTACCCACCATCGAATTGACCCTGGGCTTGCGCACGTGAGGAGCGGCCCAGCATGGCGCCCCCATGATCCTCGATGAGATCGTCGCCCACACCCGCACGCTGGTGCCGCGCCTGCCGGCGGTCGACCGTGGGGTGCTGCGCGAGCTGCCGGCGTGCCGCGGCTTCCGCGCGGCGCTGCGCCGGCCGGCGGACGACACCATCCACGTCATCGCCGAGTGCAAGAAGGGCAGCCCCTCGCGCGGCGTCTTCAAGGCCGACTACGACCCGGTGCTGATGGCCTACCAGTACCTGCTCGGCGGCGCGCACTGCTGCTCGGTGCTGACCGACGAGAAGCACTTCTTCGGCCACCTCGACCACCTCATCGCGGTGCACCGCGCCGTGACCCTGCCGGTGATCCGCAAGGACTTCATCATCGACCAGCGCCAGATCGCCGAGGCGCGCCTGGCCGGCGCGGACGCCATCCTGCTGATCGTCGCCTGCCTCGAGGACGGCGAGCTGCGCGACCTCGGCGGCTTCGCGCGCGAGCTCGGCCTGGACGTGCTGGTCGAGGTCCACGACGCCGACGAGGCGCTGCGCGCGCTGGCGGCGGGCGCCGACCTGATCGGCGTCAACAACCGCAACCTGCAGGACTTCTCGCTGAGCATCGAGACCACCTTCGCCCTGCTGCCGGGCCTGCTCGGCGGCGACCGCGTGGTGGTCAGCGAGAGCGGCATCCACACCCGCGACGACTGCCGCCGCCTCGAAGCGGCCGGCGTGGACGCGGTGCTGGTCGGCGAGGCGCTGATGACCTCGCCCGACCCCGGCGCGGCTTTGAAGAAATTGCGCGGCCGGTTGTTCTGAAGTGGTTTGGCCGGGTGGAGCGCGGAGCCCGGGGGTCCCTGGTTCGCCACGCTCCCCGGAGGCCTGATCGAGCCAGCGCTCGATCCCTAGGGGGTGGAATGGCGCACCGCGGCAACCCGTGGTACCCGAGCCGAACCCTACCCTACATCCCTCGATTCCCGTCTCTCATCTGCGAAAATCTCCCCAAATCTGCGGATTCTTCGAAGACCCGCCGAAGAATCCGCAGATTTGGAGAGATTTTCGCAGATTTCAGCCGACTTCAACCACATCCAGGGCGGAGACGAGGGGCTCGTGGTGCTGGAGAGGGGCGATCCCTTGAGGATCGAGATCCATCGACCATCCCGATCGCGACCGCCGCTGGCGAGGCTCGCGCCGGCCGTAGCATGACCGGCATGACCCCCGCCCTGCGCCTGACCGTCCTCGCTGCGTTCCTGCTGCTGCCGGCGACGCTGCAGGCGGCGAGCGTCGGCACGCTCGACGGGCGGACGCTGAGCGGCCCGGCGCTGGTCCTCGACGGCAAGGCCGGCACGGTCGCGTGCGGCGGCACCACGGTGGCGCTGGCGGACTGCGACTGGCTCGAACCGGGCGCCGGCGGCGGCCTGCCGGGTGCGGCGACCCGCGCCTTCGGGGTGTGGCTGGTCGACGGCAGCTGGCTGCCGGCCGAGCGCATCCGCCCGGGCGCCGCTGATCACACCGTCGAACTCGGCGGGCCGCTCGGCACCCTGACCCTGCCGCTGGCCGCGCTGCGCGGCTGGAGCACCAGCGGCGAGCCGCCCGCGGGCGAGAAGGCCGACGCCGACCAGGTGCAGCTCGAGAGCGGCGTCTATTCCGGCCGCGTCGAGGGCATCGTCGGCGGCAAGCTCATCCTGCGCCTCGACATCGACCCCAAGCCGCAGGAGCTCGCCCTCGACCAGGTGCGCGGCCTGCGCCTGGCCGGCGCGCCCAAGGCCGGGCGCGGCCTGCGCCTGAACGCGGTGCTCGACGACGGGCACCCGCCGCTGCGCCTGCTGCCCGGCGAGCCGCTCACCCTGGCCGCCGCGCCCGGCGTGGCGATCGGCCCGGCGATCACCGCGGTGCGGCTGCGCATCGATGGCGGCCGGCGCGTCTGGCTCGGCGATCTGGCGCCCGCGCACGTCGAAGAGACCGGCGCCTTCGGCGTGGTGTGGCCGTGGCAGAAGGACCGCAACCTGGACGGCTCGCCGCTGCGCCTGGGCGGGGTGCGCTACGACCACGGCCTGACCGTGCACAGCCAGGCCTACCTGACCTGGAAGACCGCGGCCGCCTACGAGCGCCTGCACGCCACCGTCGGCATCGCCGACCTGGTCGCCGACCAGGGCGACTGCGCCGCCAGCCTGATCGCCGACGGCAAGACCGTGTGGAAGCACGACAGCATCAAGGGCGGTGAGAAGCCGCTGCCGCTCGACCTCGACCTGACCGGCGTGCAGGTGCTCGAACTGCACGTGGACTACGGCGCGCGCTACGACATCGGCGACCACCTGGTGCTGGCGGATGCGTATCTGGTCAAGACGCGCTGAGCGCGATCAGGCGCGAGGCGCGAGGCGCGAGGATGCCGGCAGACTCTGCCGGCATGTCCGTGAAATGCCCGCTCCGAACGCGGAAATCACGCATGGGCAGGCAGCGGCGAGCCCGCGGAGCGGGCGGAAGAGATTAGCCCAGGGCGTGAGCCCTGGGGCCCGGATCGACGAACGTACAAGCCCGCGGAGCGGGCGACACATTTTCCAATGCTGTGATCCCATGTCGCAATGCCCTTGCAGACTGAAATGGTGTCGCCCGCTCCGCGGGCTCGATGATCCGCACATCGCTGTTCCCAGGGCTGACGCCCTGGGCTAATTTCTTCCGCCCGCTCCGCGGGCTCATGCACACCATCACCGCGCCTTTTCCTTGCGCGACGGGCTTCACCCCCATTTTCTCGCGCCTCGCGCCTCGCGCCTCGCGCCTCGCGCCTCGCGCCTCGCGCCTCGCGCCTCGCGCCTCGCGCCTCGCGCCTCGCCTCTCGCGTCTACTTCTTCGCGCCCCCGCCCACGACCTTCATCACTTCCTCCGGCGGCAGTTCGACCGCCATGATGGTGCGGTCCGGCCCGAGCAGCGCGCTGTGCGGCAGCGGCTGCGGCAGCTTCCAGGCGGTCTCCCACGCCTTGCTGGTGCCGTTGGCGTTGGGGTTGGCCCACATCAGGTCGGGGACCGGGCCCTTGCCCTGGCCCTGGTTGAGCAGGGTGGCGGTGGCGTTGAGCGGGCTGGGATCGAAGGCCACCACCACCAGGCGCATCATCGCCGGGTTGGGCAGCGCGGCCAGCGCCTGCTGGTAGCGCGCGATGCGCTGCAGGGCGTTGTCGTCGACGCGCTCGACGAACAGCCACAGCAGCCACGGTTCGCCGCGGCCGAGCGGGTCGTCGGGCCCGCCGCTGAGGTTGCGGCTGGCGACGTGCGGCGCCGCCTGGCCGACGGTCTCGTGCCAGGCGACCAGGTCGAGCAGGCCCTTGAACTCGGGGATCTGCGCGACCAGCGGCTCGGCGATCGTGCGCGCCTCGCGCACCTGCCCCTGGCGCAGGCGCAGCTGCACGCGCAGCGCCTTGCCCGCGTTGCGGAAGGCCGGCGACTTGAGCTGGTTGAGCCGGTCGAGCAGGTCATCGACGCCGTCACCGTCGCGATAGGTGAAGCGCCACGACGCCAGCCAGTAGAGCGCCTTGTTCTCGACGTGCGTGCCGGCGACGTGCGCCACGGTGCGCTCGAGCGCGCCGCCGAAGCGCTGCTCGGCCGCGGTGCGCTCCGCGGCCGGCAGCTTGCGCTGCTCCGCGACCTGGGCCTCGAGGTCGGCGAGCTCGCGCTCCGCCGCCAGCTCCTTGGTGCGGTCCGCCGGCGGCGCGTTGGGATCGGTGGCGCGCCCGCGGCCCGGCGTCGCGGTGCCGCCGCAGCCGCCCAGGGCCAGCAAGGCCGCCAGGAAGCCGCTCCACGCCATGGTCGTCATGCGCATGCGGCGCAGTATGGAAGGTGACGACGAAGTGGGAAGGGGGCTGGGGAGACCGCAGACCCGAGACCCGAGCCGCGAGGCGTGACGGCGAAGGGAACGTCGAGCCAATAGTCTTGGGCCACACTGATGCGGGCTGCGTGTTGCGAGTGGCGAGTGGCGAGTGGCGAGTCTCGAGACTCGCCACCTTCCATGGAGCGGAAACGAGCCCCCGTGCGACTCCCAACGTCGCCGTCACGCCTCGCGACCAGGGTCTAGGGTCTATCTGGGTCTAGGGTCTAGGGTCTAGGGTCTAGGGTCTAAGGTCTAGGGCCTCGGCCTATTTCTTCGCCGAAACATCATCCATCCCCGCCGCGACCAGCACGCGCGCGAAGCTGGGGAAGCGGTCGCAGGCGATGGTGGTCACGCCGCTGACGAAGGGCGCGCCGCCGTCGACGTGCGGGAAGCTGTAGGCGATGCGGCGCAGCGGGCGCTCGTCCTGGTCGTAGAGGACGATGGTGACCTCGGGGTTGGTCGCCGCGGGCGGGCGCTGGACCACCACCTGGGCCTGCACCGTGCCGGGGGTCTGGCCGCGGTCGACGCGCAGGGTCAGCAGGTAGTCGCCGCTGAGCGCGACCGGCGCGCCGGCGGTCAGCGGCAGCAGCGGATCATGGGCGTTGTCGCCGAGGTAGTCCTGCAGGTGGGTGGCGGTGATGCGCGCCAGGTAGCGCTCCATGTCGGCGCGGGCGCCGGTCAGGCTGGCGGTGAGCTGCTGGTTCTGCTGCTGCAGCCGCTCGCGCTCCGCGATGGCGGCTTCGAGCTCGCCGTGCAGGCGCTTGACCTCGTTCTGGGCCTGGGCGGCGTTGCCGTAATCGAGCAGGCGCTGGTCGCGCTGCTCGGCGAGGGTCCTGTTCTCGTCCTGCAGGCGGTCGACGCCCTGGGCGAGGATGACCGCGACGCGGCTCTCCTTGGCGCCGTGCCGGGCGAGATCGGCGGCCAGGGCCTGGGCCTTCTTCACCTGCTCGGCGAGCACCATGCAGCGGTCGTCGACGCCCTGCAGGCGCAGCGCCTCGTTCTCGCTGGCCTTCAGGTTGGCGCGCAGCTGCTCGGCCTCGGCGCGGCTGACCGCGGCCTCCTGCCTGGCGTTGGCGCCGCGGTCCTCGGTCTCGTGCACGCTGCCCTGCAGGCGCTTGAGCTCGGCCAGGTCGGCCTCGTGCTGGCGCGCGCTGGCGGTGCGCTCGCCCTCGAGCATGGCCAGGCGCGCCGCGTCCGGCGGCACCGGCTTGGCCTGCAGCGCGGCGCTGGCCGCGGCGGCCACGGCGCGCGCCTGCTGGGCGACCTGCCAGCCGTAGATGCCGGCGCCCACGCCGCCCCCGGCGAGCACCAGGGCGGCGATCGTCGCGACCAGCAGACCGCGCGCCCCGCGCGGGCGCGGCAGCGGGCGCAGCGCGGAGCTCGAGTTGGGCGACGGCGGGTACGAGGTGGTGCCCGCCGGCGTCCCGCTCGGCGGCGCGCCGATCGCGGTGGTCGGCACGCTCAGCGCCGGCCGCGCGGCGGACGGTGTGGCGGGCTTCGCGCCGGACCCGGCCGCGATCGCGACGGTGACCGGCTCTTCGAGCGCGAGGGCGGCGGCCGGCGTGGGCGCGGCCGCCGCGGCCGGCGGCGCCGCGGGCGCGACCAGCGCGGGGACCACCGTCCCCGGCGCGAAGACGCGCGACTTGGTCAGCGCGGGATCGACGTCGGCGAGCGCGGAGCGCACTCCGCTGGGGTGCGGGTCGGAGGCGAGCAGCGGCGCGAGGAACACCTGGGTCTCGTCCGCGCCCACCTGCGCGCCGTTCGGATCGAGGCCGCTGACCCCGGCGAAGCGCGTGAGCTGGTTCCAGCGGAAGCTGACGATGCGCGCGCCGGCGAAGCGCGCGCCGCGCAGGTCGGCGCCGAGCAGGCAGGTGTCGGCGAGCAGCGCGCCGCCCAGGTCGGCGTCGCGCAGGTCGGCGCCGCTCAGGTTGCAGCCGCTCAGGTCGGTGCCCGCCAGCCGCGCGCTGCGCAGGTCGGCGCCCTTCAGGCTGGTGCGGCGCAGCACCGCGTCGGCCAGGTCGGCGCCGCCCAGGTCGGCCGCGTCCAGGAAGGCGTCGCGCAGGTCGGCGCCGCGCAGGTTGCGCAGCGGCAGCCCGGCCTGCGGCCACACCAGGCCGGCGAGCTGGAAGCCGTGCAGGTCGCCCTTGCCGCGCGCGTCGGCGCGCTGCAGCAGCTCCTTCACGTAGGCGTCGGTCTTGCGCACCGCCGGGTTGTGCCACAGGCACAGCGCCGCGCCGGGGACCGCGTCGTGCGGGCAGACGCCGTCCTCGCCGGCGCGGCGGTAGGTGCAGGCGCTCATGGCTGGCTCCGGGGGCGGGTGCTCACTGCCCACCCGCCGACAGGCGCAGGGCGCGCCGGCGCAGCTCGTGGATCTTGGCGCTGTCGGGGCGCTGCTCGTAGTAGGCGCTGGCGTGCGCCAGGGCCTTGGTCGCGTCGGGGCGGTGGTCGGTGTAGATCAGCGCGAGCAGGTAGTGCGACTCGAGGTCGACGTTGCTGGTCGGGTCGAAGTGGCCCGGAGCGACCTCGCGCTCGAGCAGCCCGATCGCCTTGTCGTAGTCGGCGATGGCGAAGCAGTAGGCGCCGAGCATGCCGTTCGCCTCCGGGAAGTCCGCGTCCTCGGCCAGGATGCGCTGCAGGTCGTCGCGCATCGCGGTCTTGCGCGGCGGCTTCTGGCGGTTGGCGAACAGCGCGCGCTGCCACAGCACGCGCTGCGCCTGCACGCCGCTCGCGACCTTCAGCGCCTGGGCGAAGTCGGCGTCGGGATCGCCGGCGCCGGTGCGCTCGTGGACCAGCGCGAGGTTGACCCACGGCTCGCTGCGCGTCGGCGCCAGGTCGCGCGCCTTGGCGAGGTGGGTCTCGGACTTGAACAGCGCCTGCGGCTGGTCGGCGAGCGGGCCGAGGTAGAGCGTGCCGAGGTTGTACTGCGCGCCGAAGTGGCCGGGCGCGATCGCCAGGCACTCCTCATAGGCGCGCTTGGCCTCCTGCCACTGGCTGAGGCGCTCGCGCGCCGTGCCGACGTTGAACCAGTAGTCCGCGGCCTCGGCCGGGCTCTCGCTGGCGAGGCGCGCGGCCTCGCCGAAGCGCTCGGCGGCGGTGGCGAAGTCGCCGCGCCTTGAAGGCCAGCACGCCCAGGTTGCAGAGCACCTCGGCGTGGCCCTGGCCGACCTTGTTGGCCTGCTCGTACCAGCTGCGCGCCTCCTCGTTCTGCCCGAGCTGCTGGTAGGCGAGCGCGAGGTTGAAGAGCGCCTGGAAGGAGGTGGCGTCGACCGCCAGCGCGCGGCGGTAGTGCTCGATCGCGGTCTCGTAGCGCTTCTGCATCAGCGCCTCGTTGCCGAGGGCGATGCGCTGCGCCGCGCTGCCTTCCGGCAGCACCGACAACTCGGCGGCGGGCGCCGTCAGCAGCGCGGCGGCCAGCACGGCCGCGGCCCAGGCATGGCGGAGCAGGCGCATGGGCTGGTTCCGGGTCAGGCTTTGGACTTGGGCGTGACGCGGCTGGAGCCGCCGCCGCCACCGAGGAGATCGGTGAGCGGGCCGGCCAGTTCGTCGGCGCTGGCGCTGTACGAGCCTTCGGCGATGCGCTGGCGGAGCTGGTCGATCTTGTGCAGGTCGACGGGATTCATGTCCTTGAGGAGCTGCACGTAGCGGGCGATGGCCGCCGGGCTGCTGGAGGTCACGTCGACCTGGTCGGCCTGGCCGGCCCTGGCCGCTGGGGGTGACCACGGGCGCGCCGCTGCGCACCGACGCGGCCTCGGTCTGCCGCCGGCGCGTCGCCGGGTCGACCGGCCGGTACTCGTTGTTATGGATCTCCATGGCCTTCTCCACAGGGGACCAGGTCCCCATGCTGCCATCATCATCGGCCCGGCCCCACCGGACTTGAGCGCTTTCCGCGTCGGTCACGGAACCGTGTGGAACCCCGCGCGGGATGCCTTCAGGTCACTCTACTCCAGCTGTTTACGGCTGGCAAACAGGTCCCGGGGAAGCGGGGCGGAATGGACCCTGGATCCAAGGAACGGCTGGCAGCTGGCAGCTGACGGCTCTTCCTCGCTCAGTCACCAGCGGGCGCTGGCGTTGCGACGTGTCAGCAGGCTCGACCGGGTCGGCCTCCCCGCAAGGTGGCGCCCGGTGCTGGCTCGCCGTCAACCGTCAGCCTTCTCACTTCTCGAACTTGATGACCTCGACCGGGCAGCCCTCGGCGGCCTCCTCGATCTGGTCGGCGAGGTCGGCGCCGAAGGTGCCCGAGAGCGCGCTGCGCGCGGCCAGGTTGGTGTCCTGCTTGCCGTCCTCGCGCACGTCGGAGCGGATGAAGCAGCTGTCCTCGGTGACGTTGAAGACCTCGGGGCAGGTGGTCTCGCAGGCATTGCAGACGATGCAGCCTTCTTCGATCCAGACGCGCTTGATGGCCATGATGTTCCAGCTCCGGTGCGGCGGGGCCGCGCTCTGACATATGCGAAATGGTCGCGCACACTAGCGCGCAGGCGCATCCTGACAAGGCGTCATGGGGATGCGGCATCGGAAGTCCGGAGCGCGACCATGCCGCCTGCACATGGCCACCGCGCCGCGGACCGCCCAGCGCCGGCGCGGACGGGGTGGGCCGGGGGAGGGCCCCCGGGTCGTGGTTTTTCCCCAGGCTGCTAGCATGCGGCGATGCTCGACCGCCTGGTGGTGCTGCCCCTGCTGCGCGCCCTCAACCGGCTCGCCGGCGACACCGCCGGCCGGATCGGGGGCGGACTGGGCGTGCTCGCCTTCCACCTCGGCGTCCGTCGGCGCGTGGCCAGCGCGGTGTTCCGCACCGCCGGCCTGCCGCACCACGCCACCCGCCGACGCGATCTGATCCGGCGCAGCTACGCCACCATGGGCGCGAACTTCCTCGAACTGTGGACGGTCGGCGGCCCGGACGGGCCGGAACGCCACATCCGCACGCTCGCGCCGGCCTGGCACGCGCTGGTGCACCGCCGCCACCCGGGCTGCGCCTTCCTCACCCCGCACCTGGGGAACTGGGACATGGGCGCGGCCGGCGTGCGCGCGTTCGTCCCGCGCTTCCTGGCCTACGCCAAGGCCCAGCACAACCCGGCGGTCGACCGCCTGGTGAACGCCCAGCGCGAGCGCAGCGGCATCACCGTGCTGCTCGCCGAGCACGGCGACCGCTCCAGCGCGGTGCAGGTCATGCGCGCGCTGCGCCAGGGCACGCCGGTCGGGCTGATGGCCGACCAGGCGCCCGGCTCGCGCGAGGGCGTGCCCGCGCGCTTCTTCGGCGTCGCCACCTACTGCCACGGCGGACCGGGCTTCTTCGCCAGCCGCGCGCGCGTGCCGATCATCCCCGGCCTGTGCCTGCGCGTCCGCGCCGGACGCAGCGTCCTGTTCATGGGCCGCCCCCTGGCCCACGACAGCGGCGACGAGGCCGCGCTGGTGCAGGCCAGCCAGGACCTGCTCGCCACCATGATCGCCGCGTTCCCTGGCCAGTACTTCTGGCAGCACCGCCGCTTCAAGGACCTGCTCGAGCTGCCGCCGCGCAGCGTCGAACCGTGGCGCCGCTGGGGGCTGCGGCTGCTGGTCGAGCCGACGCTGGCGGTGCCGGTGGAGGCGCGGCGGTACCGCCAGCGGCCTGAGCGCTCCCCCAGTCCGCCTGCGGGGCGTGGTCAAGCGGGTGGCGACGCGCCCCCCGCGGCGGGTTCCGTCCCGTGGTCGAGCTGGCGCTCGACCCCCCCGGCAACGGCCATATCCTCCCGCTCCGGACGACCGCCATGTACCTCGACATCCCCGCCAGCGACAACCTCGACGAGCCGGCCATGGCCACCTTCAAGGAGACCGGCCCCGGCCGCGCGATCCGCGCGGTGCGGCTGCAGCTGGACGGCGTCTGGCAGTGGTGCGCGGTCACCGGCTGGCACGACGGCCCCGGCGAGGCGCGCTTCACGCCCATCGAAGAGAGCGGTGACGGTCCGGCGCGCCTGGTCACCGGTGGCGGACACGGCCTGCGCCTGGCGCGCATCGGCGATCCCGCCGCGGCCGCCGCGGTGCGCTGGAGCGTCGCCGATGGTGCACAGTGGGGCGAGCCGTTCCTGATCTGCACGCCGGACACCGAAGTGAGTGGCGGGGAGTTGCGTTCGGGCACCGTCCTCATGGCCACCCGCGTCCGCGTCCCGTCTCGCAACTCGCATCGCAACCCACCGCCATGTTTCTTCCGCGACGGTTAAAGCGCCACCCCCGCTCGTTGGCGAGCGGGGGTGGCGGGAACCATGCGCGACCGCGCGGACGCGGTCGGCGGCGTTCAGTTCGCGGGCTTGTCGCCGCCCTTCTGGCGGGCCGGGTTCTTCGAGATCACCGCGCCGTCGGCGCCGACGACCAGCATCAGCGCCTTGCCATCGGTGCCGGTGATCTTGGCGCGGTAGACGTCCTTGCCGTCCTTGTTGGACTTGTAGACCTCCTTCGCGTCGGGGGCCTCCTTGGCGAAGGTCGCCTTGACCGCGTCGGGCAGGGTCTCGACGGTGACCTTCTCGCCGCGGCCGGGCTTGGCGTCCTCGGCGGTGAGCATGGTGAAGGAAGCGCTGGCGCCGACGATGGCGCAGGCGAGGACGAGGTGGCGGAGGATCTGCATGGAAGGCTCCTTGTGGGGTTACGTCCGATGAATGCCCGCGAATCTTGCGCTGTTCCTGTGGGATAATCCCACAGGGGGCTGTAACGCCGTGCTGACGATCGCCTGACATCGGGCTTCGCGCACCGGTGCATGGTACCGCAAGGCAGCGTTCGCTTCCGACCTAAACAGCACAGGTGGGAAGAGATACGGCGCGCGAGGAGCGCCGCCACAAGGCCTCCGCCTGTCCGCCTGCCATTGCGGAACAGGCGGATTCCGTGAGGCTGCCGGGGTGCCCACGCACCCGTCCATGATCGTCGTATTGCTCCTGACCCTGCTGACGACCCGCGTCACCGGGGCTTCCGACGCGGCGCTCGACGAGCTGATGGCCGGCAGCCGCCAGCTCGCAGCCGCCTGGGACGTCACGCTCGCCGACCGCCTCGCGCCACTCGCCGCGCGCATCTGCCTCGGCCCGGAACGGCCGCCCGGGATGGAGCGCGCAGGCCTGCGCCTGTACCGCGTCCGCCCCGGCGAAACCCTGGCCGTGATCGCGCGGCGCTACCGCCTGGGCAGCGGCGGCCTGCTGCGCCTCAATCCCGGGGCCGGTGGCGGCCTGCGCCCCGGTCAGGTGCTCAAGGTGCTCGACCTGAGGAGCACGCGCGCGCGCATCGAGGTGCGCCGCGATGATTTCCGCCTGCTGGTGTGGCGCGGCCCGCTGCTGATCGCGTGCTACCCGGTCGGCGTCGGCCACGAGCGCAGCCCCACCCCCGCCGGCAGCACCACGGTGGCCAGCTGCGTGCGCGCCCCGACCTGGCGCGACCCCGACACCGGCCACGTCTTCGCCGCCAACGAACCCGGAAACGTCCTGGGCGGCTACTGGCTGGGCTTCACGCCCGGCAAGGACCGGCGCTTCCGCGGCATCGGCATCCACGGTTTCACGGGCGCGGCTCCGCAGGAGTGGTTGGAGAAGCAGGGCAGCCACGGGTGCGTGCGCATGCGGCAGGAGGACATCGGGGCGCTGTTCGAGATGATCAGGCCGGGGGTGCGGGTGGTGGTGAGGTGAGGCGGGTGAGGTGAGGTGAGGTGAGGTGAGGTGAGGTGAGGTGAGGAGCCTCGCGACTCCCGCGTCGCGCCTTTCGCCTCGCCTCACGTCTCCCCGATCCACTTCACCGCGCCTCCCCCTCGTTCCCCGGATCGATCACCGGCGAGCCCTGGTTGCGCTGGATCAGGCTGCGCAGGTCGCTGGCGATGCCGTGCAGGTTGTCGCGCGCCGCGGTGGACTGGCCCAGGAAGCGGCCGATCGCCTCGACCGCGGGGATCAGCGCCTGCTCGATGACCTGGACGTGGTGCTGGTAGAGGTTGGCGTAGTACTTGGGCAGGGTGTTGACGATCTCGATCTTCGCGGGCGGCGGCGCTTCGACCGGCGCGGGGTGCAGCGCGGCGAGGCCGGCGACCAGCGACGCCACGACGCGGTCGAGCTGCTCGGCCTGGGCGCGGCGCTCCTCGGCGCCGCGCGCGCCGGCGGCGGCCGCGGCCTCGTGCAGCGACGCGCGCAGCGCGCCGACCTGCTCGCCGAGCTTGGCGAGCTGCAGCACGGCCCTGGACGCGGGGTCGTCCGCGCCGGCGAGGTCCTGGCGGCGCGCGTAGGTCTGCAGGATCGCCGCCCAGCGCTCCGCGTCCGCGGCGCTCTGCGCGCCGAGCAGCGCCTTGAGTTTCAGCAGGTTGACCTCGGCGCCGGTGGTCAGCGTCTGGGCTTCGCCGCGGTAGTGGTCGAGGATCACCCGCTCGAGCTCGGCCGGGCTCATCAGCGGCACGACCTGGGCCGCGATCTTGGCCATGTTGCGGTACGAGCCCTGCAGCTTGAAGGGCGGCTCGGTGCGGTAGGCGTCGGCCTGCGCGGCGCTGGCGATGTACGCCTGGTTGACGGTCAGCAGCACCTGCTGCACGCGCTGCAGCCGGGTCAGCACCGCCGTCAGCTCGCCCAGTTCGAGCGCACTGTAGGGGTGCTCGAGCTCGGCGCGCGCAGCGTCGTCGCCGGCGGCCAGGCGCAGCAGGCGCCCCAGGTCGGCCGGCGGGCGGCCGACCAGCGCGGCGAGCTGGGGGTTCGCGGTCAGGCTGTTCTCGAGGTAGCTGAGCGCGAAGGCCTCGCCGTGGCCGCCGAGGATGTCGCCCAGGTTGTAGGTGTCGGCGCGGTTGGCGAGCATGTCCGGGATGCGGAAGCGCTCGCCCGACTCGGTGTAGGGGTTGCCGGCCATCACCACCGCGACCTTCTTGCCGCGCAGGTCGTAGGTGCGCGGGCGCCCGCGCCACACGCCCTCGATGCGCCGGCTGCCGTCGCACAGGCTGATGAACTTCTGCAGGAACTCGGCGTGGCAGTGCTGGATGTCGTCGATGACGATCATCACGTTGTTGCCCATCTCCAGGCCCAGGCCGAGCTTCTCCAGCTCCTGGCGCGCGGTGGCGTCCGGGGCCGCGGCCGGGTCGAGCGAGCGCACCTCGTGGCCGAGCGCCGGGCCGTTGATCTTGACGAACGCCAGCCCGAGCACGCTGGCCACGTACTCCATGAGCGTGGTCTTGCCGTAGCCGGGCGGCGAGATCAGCAGCAGCAGGCCCATCAGGTCGGTGCGCTTGGCGTCGCCCAGCGCGCCGGTCTGCTTGGCGAGGTTATCGCCGATCAGCGGCAGGTAGACCTCGCTGATCAGGCGGTTGCGCACGAAGCTGGTCAGCACCCTGGGCGTGAACTCGTCGCAGCGCAGGCGCGCGCGCTCCTGCTCGAGCAGGCGGCGGCGCTGCTCCTGGTAGGCGCGGTACGCGGGCACCGTCACGGTCGCGTGGGGGCGCAGCAGCGCGGCGAAGGCGTCGATGCGCACCTCCAGGCGGCCCTCGACGATGGTCGGGTGCTGGCTGAGCAGCCCGTCGACGGTGAGCGCGGTGCGCGCGTGCACCACCTCGGCGGCGACGCGCCCCTCGCACAGGAGCCACGCCGCGGCCTCGGCGAGCGCGGGCCGGGCGGCCGGCAGGTGGCGGTCCGCGAAGGCCTCGAGCCACGCCCGGGCGAGGCGCAGCGCGGCGCCCACCCCGCCGCCCGCGGGTTCGCCGCGCCCCGCCCCGCCCGGGTCGCGCACGCGCGGACCGCCACCGCCGAGCAGGACCGAGGCCTCGCTGAGCGGCGCCGTGCCGCCGTCCAGCAGGCTGCGCAGGTCGTCGGCGAGGCGGCCCTCGGCGCCGAGCGAGTGCAGCCAGGTCGCGAAGCGCGCGAGCAGGTCGTCGGCCGGGCCGCTGCGCACGCAGCGCACCTCGCCGGGGCGGGCGAGCTCCTCGGCGAGGTAGGCGCCCGCCTCTGCGGCGCCGTCCGCATCCAGCGCCAGGCCGGCGCGCCCGGCCTGGGCCGCGATCCACTGCGCCAGCTCGCCCGCGAGCCCGGCCCAGGCCGGCGTGTCGCCGAGGTGGGCGCGCAGGCGGCCCAGGGCGCGCGCCTGGCGCAGCCAGCCAGCGCGGGCCGCGCCGCTGTCGCCACCGGCGCCGCCGGTCCCCCAGGCGAGCAGCGCCGCCGCGCGCAGCGGCGCGGGGAAGCGCAGCAGCCCGCAGCCGGCGCGCAGCTGCAGCAGCGCGGCGACGATGCGCACCGCGTCGGCGTCGTGGATGCCGCGCTCGTAGCCGTGGTCGTGGTGGCGGCCGGCGACGGCGCGCACCGCCTCGAGCAGGCGCGCGGGATCGCTGGCCGCCTCGGCGAGCGGCTTGGGCGCGGCGCCCGCCTCGGCCTCGGCCAGCACCTGCCAGGCGAGGTACGCGCAGCGCGCGATCCGCGGGGTCTCGCTGGGCAGCTCCTGCGCCCAGAACGCGCTGGTCGCGGCGAAGGCGGCGTCCTCGACCGGGCCGAAGTAGTCGCTGCCGACGAGGTGGAACCACATCGCGGCGCGCCCGTCGCGCGCCGGCGCGCGCCAGCATGGTCAGCTCGAGCGCCTGGGTGTTGACGCTGAAGCGGTGGCGGCCGAGCTTGACCGCCTCGCCGTCGAAGAGCTCGCCGCGGTCGCGCAGCGCGCGCGCGCCGGTCTCGCGCGCGGCCTTGATGCGGCCCTCGCAGTCGTCGGCGCGCACCGTCGCGCCCAGGGTGCGCAGCTCGGCGATCACCGCGCGCGCCTTCAGCACCATCGCGTCGGCGGCGAAGTAGGCGTTCAGCTCGTCGCTGCTGGCGAAGGCCGCCGCGCGCTTGGCGATGCCGGCGATGACGCGCTCGGCGGCGCGGCCCAGGCCGTCGGCGCGGCGCTGGCGCTCGTCGAGCAGCGCCTGCTTGCGCGTCGTGAGGGTCTCGTAGACCTCCTCGCGCTTCGCGGCCAGCGCGGCGGTGAAGGCCTCGACGTCGGCGAAGCGGCTCTCGAGCTCCTCCATCTGCAGCATCAGCCGGCCCAGGAATTCGTCGCAGGCCTCGGGCGTGGCGCACAGCGCCACCGCGTTCGCCACCGCCTGCGCGAGCAGCGCGAGCTGCGCGGCGAAGGCCGCCTGCCCCTCGCGCGCGCCGAGCGACCGGCGCCGCCCGTCGAGCAGCGCGCGCACGCGGTTGAGCCCGGCGTAGACCTGGGCGATGCGCTCGAGGATGCCGGTGCGCGCGGTGGCGTCGGCGATGTCCAGGCCGTTGACGGTCTCGACCAGCAGGTCGAGCGCGGCGCCCAGCTCGCCGCAGCGCGCGGTCGGCGGCTGCGCGGCGGCGACCGTGGCCACCGTCGCGGCCTGGGCCTCGAGCGCGGCGAGCTCGCCGTGGTACGAGGCGAGCGCCTGGTCCTGGAGCAGGAAGGCCACCGCCGCCGCCGCCAGTTCCGCCGCCGCCGCCGCCAGGCGCTGGTCGAGCGCGTCCAGGCGCGCGCCGTCGACGTGGCGCAGGGTGCGCGCGCTCGCCACCGCGCCGCGGCTGCGGCGCAGGGCCGCCAGCGGCAGCACGAACTGGTCGATGGTGGTGCGCGTCTCGAGCGCCTGCGCGCGCAGCAGCTCGCCGGCCGCGGCCTCCAGCGCGGCGACCTGGCCGGCGGCCTGGGCGGTGAGCTGCAGCACCTTCTCGAATTCGCCGATGGCGGCGTTGACCGCGGCGCGCAGCTCGCCGAGCAGCGGCTTCATGCCGCCGCCGTCCTCCTCGTCCAGCCAGTGGTAGGAGTCGCCGATGCGCACCACCTGCTTGAGCAGGTCGGCGTAGGCCTCGCGCGTCGGGCGCTGGTTGGCGATCAGGCGCTGCAGGTTGCGCAGGTCGCTGATGCCGCGCACCAGTTCACGGTTGCCGATGCGCCCGAGCGGCGAGTCCGGCGCCGCCGCCGCGGCGGCCTCGTCGGCGACGAACGGGGTCTGCCACACCTGCATGGCGTGCAGGCGCGCGGGCTCCGGGTTGGCGCGGAACACCACCAGGCGGCCGTCGGCGAAGAAGGTGTAGCCGTTGCACACCTGCGGCTGCTCGACCTCGCGGGTGATGAGGTTGTAGCGCAGGATGATGTAGACGCCCTGCTCGTGCTCGTAGTAGATGTAGGCGAGGTCCTCGCCGTTCGGCGCGCGCAGCGCGCGCACGAACTGCATCCCGCTAGAAGTCCTGGGGGAAGACCTTGGCCACCCCGCTCGCCAGGTAGTAGCCGCCCGGGAAGATCAGGCCGTGGCCCTCGGGCAGCTGCTGGCAGCTCGCGCCGATGGCGTCGATGCGCTGCGCCTCGTGGGTCAGGGTGTTGTAGACGTAGTGGCGGTGCTCGTTCTCGCGGTACGGGCGGATGCGGATCAGGATGCAGCTCTCGAGCTTCGCGTAGCTGATCTCGGCGTCGTCCAGGCCCTGGTTGGCGTCCTTGACCGGGTCGCTGAGGATGCCGGTGCCGGTCGCGGTGTTGTTCTCGATCTTGATGGTGACGTCGCCCTGGATGCTCTCGACGAACACCGTGTCCAGGATGTTCACGTGCGGGTGCGCGCCCTGCACGTGGTCCTCGCGGGTGGTGCGCACCCAGGCGAAGTCGTGGCTGGGCGGGAAGACGTAGTCCGCCGCGCCGCGGTTGTCCACGTAGGCCACGCCGGCGCCGTCCGCGGTCAGCGCCCAGCGCAGCACGCGCACGTCGCTGATGCGCTGCCCGGTCTGGAAGGCCGCGAGCGCGTGCGTGTCGGTGCGCACCAGCTGCAGCAGGCGCGCGTTCTTGTAGTACTGGAAGAGCTCGGCGAAGTCCTTCTCGAAGGCCGCGCCGGTGAGCAGCGCGCGCGGCGCGGGCGTGAAGGTGGTGCCGGCGACCACCTGCTCGGCGAAGACGTCGCCGACCGCGGTCGCGGACTTCAGCCCCAGGTGCACCTGGTAGCCGAGGATGAGCCGGTCGCCCACGCTGAGGATGTCGCGCGGGACGCAGTTGTGCTCGGTGCGCACGTGCTCGGTGGCGAGCAGCTGCATGCCGGCCGCGCCGAACACCTCCAGTCGCCGCGCGTTGAGCGCGTTGACGCGCTCGAGCAGGGTCGCGCCGAGCGCGTCGAGGCGCTGGCGCACCACGTCGTAGGTGCCGGAGTCGAGGGTTGGTGCGGGGTCGGCCATCGGCGCGTGTCTGGGGGTGGTCACGTTGCGGGAAGCGAGTTGGAGAAGCGAGCGAGAAGCGAGAAGCGGGCGAGGACTCCGTCCTGACGCCGCCTTACGGGCGGTTTTACGCCCGGTGCGCCACCGCCCGCAGCGTGCGGGCGGTGGCAGGCGCGCCTGCGCTCACCCCCGGCCGCCATCGAGCAGCCCCAGCGTCTGCGCCTGCTTCATCAGCGCCCCGACCTTCGCCGGGTCCTTGCCCGCCAGCATGCGCTGCAGCACCGCGGTCAGGGACAGGTTCTTGAGGTCGTTGCTGCCCAGGCCGGCGAGCGCGCCCTTGAGGTCGTCGGGCAGGCTGCGCCCGCCCTCCAGGTACTCGTGGCCGAGGTGCTGGATGACCTCGCTGGACGCCACCGTGGCGTCGATGCCCTTGCCCAGGGCGATGGCCTTGACGAAGCGGTCGAAGAACTGGCCGTCGCCGCCGATGATCTCGAACTTGGCGTTCTTCAGCGACTCGGCCAGCACGTGCGCGCGGCTCTCGGCGATGGTCACGTCGCCGGCGATGCGCTGCTTCTCGATCTCGACGCCCTTCTCGAGGCGCATGCGGAACTCCTCGTGGCCGCGCGTCTCGCCGGTGAGCTTGGCCATGGCCACGGACTTCTCGGTCAGGCCCTTGGCCTCGGCGAGCATGCGCTGCTCGACCGCCGACGCCTCGGCCTGGCCGACCTCGGTGATGGCGCGCGCCGAGGCCTGCCGCACCTCGACCTCGAACAGGCCGCGCTTGCGCGCCGCCTCGGAATCGGCCTCGGCCACGCGGGCGTGCGCCAGGCCCTGCTTCTCGGAGGCGATGGCGTCGGCCTCCTTGACCTTGGCCTGGGCCAGGCCGGCGGCGGCCGCCTCGGCCTGGTGGCCCTCGGCGCGGCGCACCGCGGCCTGCGCGCCCTTCTCGGCGGCGTTCAGGTCGGCGTCGGCCAGGACCAGCTGCTGGCGCGCGCTGAAGGCCGCGGACTGCTCGCCGGCCTCGGCCGCCTTGACCGCCTTGATGCGCGACTGCTCGGCCTCCTGCGTGGCCTTGGTGACGGCCACCTCCTTCTCGCGGTTGGCGGCCATGCTCGCGCGCACGTCCTTGATGCGCTCCTCCTCCTCGGCGACCTTCTTCTCGACGGCGACGCGCTCGCGGATGACCTCGGCGATGTTCTTGCGCTCGACGGCGATGATCTTCTCCTTCTCGATGGTGCCGAGCTCGACCGCGCGCTCGCGGTTGATGGCCTCGAGCTTGCGGTTCTTCTCGATGCGCTCGCCCTCGACGGCGACCGCGCCCTCGCGGTTCTTGGCGGCGACCTCGACCTCGCGCTGCGCGTTCTCGCGCAGGATGCCGAGCTCCTGCTCGGTCGACAGGCGCGACTCCTCGGCGCGCTTGTGCTCCTCGAACTGGACCTTCTGCTGCTCCGCGGTCTCGCGCGCCTGGGTGGTGGCGATCTCGCGGCGCTGCTTGGCCTCGGCCTCGGCCTGCTGGCGCTCGAGCGCCAGCAGCACCTCGCGGGTCTCGACGTCCTGCTTCTTGATGATCTTCTCGCCCTCGCGCTGGATCTCGTTGGCCTTGATGCGCTGCTGGGTGGTCAGGTCGATGATCTTCTTGCGCCCCTCGCTGTCGAGGATGTTGTCGGGATCGAGCAGCTTGAGCGGGCGTCTGCTCGAGGAAGTCGATCGCCGCGTCCTCCAGGCTGTAGCCGTTGAGGTCGCGGCCGATGATGCGCACGATCTGGTCCTTGAACTGGTCGCGCTCGTTGTACAGGTCGATGAAGTTCATCTTCTTGCCGACGGTCTTGAGCGCCTCGGAGAACTTCGCCTGGAAGAGCTCCTCGAGGGTGCCGCGGTCGCTGGCGCGCACCACGCCGACCGCGCCGGCGACCTTGAGCACGTCCTCGGTGGTCTTGTTGACGCGCACGAAGAAGGTCACCTTGATGTCGGCGCGGATGTTGTCCGAGCAGATCAGGCCGTTGGCGCCCTGGCGGTCGACCTCGATGGTCTTCAGCGAGATGTCCATGATCTCGACGCGGTGGATGATCGGGATGATCAGCGCGCCGGTGAAGGTGACGTCGGGCTCCTTCTTCAGCTTGTTGACGATCATCGCGAAGCCCTGGTCGACCTTGCGGTAGCAGCTCTTGATCATGATCAGCATGCCCAGGCCGACGACCCCGGCGACCGCGACCGCGGCGCCGCCGAGGATGAGCATGTTGGTGGTGCCGTCGGCGACGGTGATGATATCAGCCATGGCTGCGCTCCGGGGTGGTTCCTGCCATGCGCGGGTAGCGCGCAGGGCAGGAACCGTCACTGTGGCGGGGCGCGGCGGCTTTCCAGCGAAACCGGTCCCGCCGCGGCCGGCGGTCCAGCGGCCGCATCGCCACCCGCCGGGGGGCGGAGCGGAGCGCCCAGGGCGTCCGGTTCCAGGTGCGCGTACGGCGCGACCACGTACACTGCGCGGTCCGGCAGGAACTCGACGACCACCGCCATGTCGTGCTTGGCGAGGCGCACGCCCTCGCGGCACACCACGTTGAGGAGCAGTTCCGGCCCCTGCGCCTGCACCGCCGCGGTGCCGAAACCCTGGTCGACCGCGAGCGACGTGATGCGCACCGGGCGGCCGACCAGCGAGCCCTCGCCGTGCTCGTCGTGGGTCTCGAAGACCCGGCGCAGCGGCCGCACCGCGTGGGCGGTGAGGACCACCGCCGGGACGAGCGACCGCGGCGAGCAGCAGCGCGAACGGCAGGTGGCCGAGCACCGGCTCGAGCGTGGAGCGCAGGCCCAGGTCGAGCGCCATGGCCTGCAGCCAGGCGAGGAAGACGATGCCCGTGGCGGTGATGGTGACCGGCACCTGGCCGAGCGAGAGGAACTCGAAGAGGCCGTGGGCCTCGTGGCCGCCGACCGCGGTGGCGTGGCCGTGGCCCGCCGCGCCGCCGTGGGCCACGTGGCCGCCGTGGCCGGCCCCGCCATGCCCGACGCCCCCGTGCCCGGCGTCGAGATGGCCGTGGCCACCCAGGTGCAGCAGGTCGAGATCGAGCGCGCCGACGATCACCGACAGCCAGTACAGCACCACCAGCGCCAGCAGACCGGACCAGATCGCGGTGGGCATGGCGATCAGCGCGTGCAGGAAGGGGTCCATGGTCGCAGCGTACGCGCGCAGGCAGCTGGGTCACCAGGAAACGGGTGGCTGATGACGAAACTCGGCTTACCGATTCCAGGGGCTCGGTGGAGTCCTACCTGCCGCCCACATCCATCGATTCCCTTCCCATCTGCGAAATCTCCCCACATCTGCGGACGCTTCGAAGAACCCGCCAAAGAATCCGCAAATTTGGAGAGATTTGGAGAGATTTGGAGAGATTTCGCAGACTCCAGCCCAGTGCGACCGCAGCCGAGGCAGGTCACTTCGTCGGCGACGGACCCGGCGCGTCGGTCGGCTCGATCGACACCGTCCACAGCCCATCCGGCGTCGCGGCGACGAAGCGGTCGGCGGTCATGCCGAGCAGGGTGGTGGTCGGGGGCAGGTGGCGGGTGCGGCGCTGCGGGGCGAGCGCGCCGTGGTTGAGGAAGCTGATCTGCAGGCCCTTCCACACCACCAGGTCGTGGTAGCCGTCCGCGGCGAAGCCGTAGCTGAGGATCTTCACCGGGCGGTCGGAGGTGCTGGCGACCTTGCCGTGGGCCAGGGTCCAGCTCGCCCCCGCCTTGGTCACCCAGCGATCGCCGCCCTTGCCGGTCAGCGGCGCGAGCTGGAAAACCGGCGGCAGCTGATCGGTCTGGGTCTCGACCTTCTGCGCGCCCGCCGGAGTCAGCAGCACCAGGTCCTTGCCGCCGGTCTGAGCGAGCACGCCGCCATCGCAGGCGCGGTAGATGCGGCCCTTGCCCACCGGCCGCACCACCCCGTCGACGACCGAGATGGTGCCGTCGACGCCCTCGAGCCACAGCCGGCCGGCGCCATCGACGGCGAGCGCGCTGGCCACCGGCAGGCCGAGCGGCGCGGTCCGGCCGCCGCCGACGCCCAGCGCCACGCCGGTCTGGGCGAGCACCACCGGTCCGCTGGCCGCGACCACCGCCTGGTGCACCGCCAGCGGCTGGCCCTGGGCCAGTCCCCCGCTGGCGATGGCGACCGCGTTCGACCACGACTGCCCGCCATCCACCGACACCGCGTAGCGCACCTGGTCCCATGCCACCACGGTGGTGCCGAAGGCGTGCAGCCCCACGGCCGGGAAGTCGCTGACCTGGTGCCAGTCCTCATCCGCCGCGCGTGCTGGCGTCGCGGCCACGAGCGCGACCAGGGTGAGCAGGATCATGGTCGGAAGGCGGCGTCGCATGGGCGCTCCAGCAGGCGGTACACCCGCATCAGGGTCTCGAATGAAGGTGGCCAGACCACACCTGGTTCCGCGGCCGACCCGCCCAGTGATCCTTTTCCCATCCCGCGACGAGTCAAACCCGACCACGCCCCCAGCAGCAAGGTTGCCGCAACGCCCATGGTCGTCGACCGCCACCAACCCGCTCGGTCAACCCGTGGATAGCAATGCAGCCCACGCCGAATAGGTACACGAGGATGCCCCAGCATCCCACCCAAGGCCGTTCCTTCTCTCTCGGGGGGCAGCCCGAAGGGCGTTGCTGGGGGGCCGCAGCCCCCGACCGAACATCTAAAGCCCGCCGATGCGCCGGGCGCGCCGGAACCGCGAGGTCCCGCGCCGCCGCGGCGCGGGCACCGGGGTGCCGGGGCTCGGCCGGCGCCGCACCAGCCAGGCGGCGAAATCGCCGACCATGTCGAGCTCGTCCGCGTCGAGCGCGCGCAGGCGCTCGAGCACGCGCCCAGGCAGCGCGAAGGCGGGTCGGCCGCGCCGTTCCAGCGCCCCATCCTGGGCCTGTTCTTCCGGCGGATCGACGAGGTCGCGCACCGCCGACTCCTCGATGCCGAGGAAGCGCGCGTAGGCGGGGAAGGTGCGGCGGTTGGGCCGGCGACCCTGCTTCAGGACGGCGCGCAGCGAGGCCGGAGTGATGCCGATCTGCTCGGCGGCTGCGGAATGGGAGGCGAGACCGGCTTCGTCGATGCGACGCAGGAGCGCGGTTGCCAGCGGGCTTTTTGCTGTCATGACCGTCCAACCTGCGCGCGTGCCGGCATATTCAAGTGAGTAATTGCAGGATTCTGCCGCACTGGCAGGCATGCCGCCGCGGACAACGCCGCTTCCCCTCAGACCTCGAGCCGTGCAACGAGTGAATCATCCACCAGTAAATCCTGCCATCTGGGCAAAACCCGCTAGCATGCGTCAAATCAGGGGCGCCCGCGGCCTCCGCGCGCCGGCTTGACGCTTGGCGACGCCCCGAAAACCGCCCCGCGAGGACCACCGCGATGCCCACTTCCGAGACCGTCGCCTCCCGCAACAAGGAGATGGCCCGCCTCTACCACGAGGACGGACTCAACTGCGCCGAGATCGGCCGCGCCTATGGCCTGACGCGCGAGCGCGTGCGCCAGATCCTCGCCCAGGAGGG
Source organism: uncultured Planctomycetota bacterium (assembly GCA_963818245.1). Taxonomy (GTDB): domain Bacteria; phylum Planctomycetota; class UBA11346; order UBA11346; family UBA11346; genus BOG-1363. The sequence goes on along the minus strand of CAWFSD010000003.1, from coordinate 46,830 downwards.
CGAGCCGCCCTACCTGCAGGCCCTCGACGCCGAGCGCGAGCGCATCGCCGGCCTCGCCGTGCCCCTGTTCACCCAGGGCCTGACCCGCGAGCGCATCGCCGAGAAGCTCGACGTGAAGTCCGCCGAGGTCAACCACCTGGTGGTGGTCGCGCGCCGCGCCATCAGCGAAGGCGACGCCCGCCCCTGGGAGCGCCGCCTGGTGAAGGCCGTCGAGGCCGGCCTGCAGGATCGCGCCGAGAACCACGAGAAGCAGCGCTCGCAGGTCCTGCCGGTGATCACCACCGCCATCCAGAAGAGCGGCCTGTCGGCGCGCGCCATCGCCCAGAAGAGCGGCGTGTCCTACCTGACCGTGCTGTCGCTGAGCAAGGGTGGCAAGTACCTGCCGCGGCCGCATACCGTGCGCCGCCTGGCACGCGTGTTCCCGACCCTGGCGAAGCTGGTCGGCAAGGCCTGAGGGAATCGCCTCACGTTCCTGCGTACGCGTCCAGGTCCGCGAGCAGCGCCCAATAATCCGGATAGCGGTCGCGCCGCGCCTTGGCGGTGCAGTGGCGGACGATCCCCGCGAGCGCGGGATCGGGCAGGCCACGCCAATCGACCTCGTGCTCGAGCAGGCGTTCGAGGTAGTGGCCCTGGTCGCGCGAGCCGGTGAAGCGCGGCTGCGCCGGCACGCCGGTGATCAACTCGGCGAGCACCAGGCCGAGCGCGTAGATGTCGGCGCGCTGGTCGATGTCGTCGGCCTCGTAGATCTGCTCGGGGCTGAGGTAGATGGCGGTGCCGACCACGCCGGCGATGGTGATGCCGGCGCGGCCGCGCACGAACGGGTTGACCGGGATGGCGACGCCGAAGTCGCTGACGTGCAGGCGGTCGTGGTCATCGAGCAGCAGGTTCTCGGGCTTGAGGTCGCGGTGCACCAGGCCGCTCGCCTGCAGCGCCAGGGCCGCCTCGCGGATCCAGCGCACCGCCTGCGCGCGCGGTGGCACCCCGGCGAGCAGGCGCTGGTAGAGGCTGGAGCGGTAGGCGTCCATGACCAGGAAGGGCAGGTCGAGGCCGAGCCCGGCGCGCCAGGCGTGATCGACGCGGCGGATGGCGGCGAGGTGCGGCAGGTCGGCGCCGCCGGCGTAGCGCGCCTCGTGGAACAGGTCTTCCGCGCATTCCCAGGTGCGCGGCAGCTTGAGCGCCAGGGCGCGCCCGTCCGCGAGCGCCTGGGCGCGGTACACGCGTCCCGACCCGCCGCAGCCGATCAGTCCGGTGATGCGGTAGGCCGCCGCCGCCGCGCCGTCGCTGCCCAGCCCCTCGCCCGGCTGCAGGGTCGGGATGGTGGCGGATAGGCCAAGGGCGCAGGGGATGGGGCGGCGGGGTTCACTCCCGCCCATGGTCCTCGCACCGCGCGACTGGTCAAAGGCGGCAAGGCTTGTTCTGGGGAGCCGCTCGGGACCGGTTCATGTATCGAGCCATGGCGAGTCGTCGGAGCGAGCGCCGAGCAGCGAACCCGCTGGAACACTGGCAGTCCTCGACGACCTCGGCCTCGCTGCCGCGCGACCTGCCCGCAGGGCCTCCCCCCATATGCTTTGGCTGCCGCCCGACGCGCCCTACGCTGCGCCGGCCATGGCCGACGACCCCACCGCAGCCACCTCGGACGAGGCCGAAGCCATCCGCAACGAGGTCCCGGTCGAGCGCGTCCTCACCGGCACGCACCGCATCCTGCGCTTCGCCGTCGGGCGCAACCACGGCCAGGGCTGGCGGCTGGACAAGTACCTGGCGGCGCTGCTGCCGACCATCAGCCGCTCGCTGGTGCTGCGCTGGGTCGAGCGCGGCTGCGCCAGCGTCGATGGCGCGCCGGTGCACGAGCGCGTCAAGCTGCGCCCCGGCCAGCGCATCGTGCTCGAGGCGCCGCTGCCGGAGCGCGACGCGGACGCGCCGGCGGAGAACGCGCTGGCGGTGCTCTACGAGGACGCCTGGCTGATGGTGTGCAACAAGCCGCCCGGCCAGCTCGCGCACCAGGCCGGGCGCACCATGACCGGCACGCTGCTCAACCAGGCCCAGGACCGCCAGGAGGCGCGCGGCCAGGACCCGCGCGCGGTGCGCCTGGTCAACCGCATCGACCGCGACACCTCGGGCATCGTGCTGCTGTCGCTGGACGAGGCCGCGCACGTGCGCCTCAGCCAGGCGATGGAGGCGCGCGACCTGCACAAGGAGTACCGCGCCATCTGCCACGGCGTGCCCGCGCCGCGGGACGGCGACTGGCGCGACCCCATGGGCGAGGGCGACGGCGCCAGCATCGCGCGCGTGGTGCGCGCCGACGGCCAGGAGTGCCACACGGAGTACCACGTCCTCGAGACCGCCCCGGACGGCGCCGGCCCGGGTGCCTATGCGCTGCTGCGCCTGGTCCTGCACACCGGCCGCCAGCACCAGATCCGCGTGCACGCCAGCCACCACGGCCACGCGCTGGTCGGCGACTGGGTCTACGGCCACGCCTGCGCCGAGCTTCCCGGCCAGGCGCTGCACGCCGCGGTGCTGGAATTCCCGCACCCGGTCGAGCGCCGCACCGTGCGCATCGAAGCCCCCCTCACCGCCGCCGTGGCCGCGCTGTGGGCGACCCTGCGCGCCGGCGGCGCGCCCACAGCGCAGGCGCTGAGCGCCGAGCAGCGCTCGAAGCTCGCCCTGACCGACGGCCCCAGCCTGCGTCGGCCGAGCTGGCTGAGCGAGGATGAGTTCCTGAAGCTGCGGGCGGAGGCGGGGGAGTAGCGGGCTGAGGCCAGTACCAGGTACGAGCGATGCCGGGTCGGGATATCGGGATGAGGGAAATGCTGAGCCGCCCAGAGCGCGGAATCGATGCGCGAATTCCGAGCGATGAGCCCGCGGAGCGGGCGGCACATCGTAGCCCAGGGCCCCTGCCCTGCTCATTACCCACAACTCACCGCCGTGGATGTGATCAAACCCGGTTGAATCTCCCCAAATCTCCCCAAATCTGCGGATTCTTCTGCGAGTCTTCAGAAGAAGAATCCGCAAGATTTGGGGAGATTGGGGAGATTTCGCAGATTTCAGCCGAAATCGCTGACATCCAGGGCGGGAACGAGGGGACTTGTGGGTAACGGGTAGGGCCCCTGCCCCGGGTTCCCGAATCAACGAACGCACAAGCCCACGGAGTGGGCGACACAGGCGTGACGTCTTAAAAAGCTCAATCGCCTCTGAGGTGCGGATCGCCGGACCGCTGGAAACCTGCCCATCTCAGGCCAAATGCTTTCATACGCGGTTCGAGTCAACACCGCGTTGAGCCTGTGCCGCCCGCTCCGCGGGCTCCGATGCTCATAATCTGATAAATCGACCCAGGGCAGTGGCCCTGGGCTACGATGTGCCGCCCGCTCCGCGGGCTCATCGACCGTCCCGCAGGCATGACGCGTGACCGCTTGCCGCCCGCTCCCGTCCAGGTGTCCTACGCCTCGCCCCTCGCGCCTACACCCTTCCCGTCCTCCGATAGGTCGCCGGCGGCACGCCCATCAAGCGCGTGAACACCCGCGTGAAGTGGAAGCGGTTCGCGAACCCGGTGGCGGTCGAGATCCCGGCGATGTCGTCCTCGCTCGAGATCAGGCGCTCGGCGGCGATGGCGACGCGGCGCTCCTGGATGTAGCGGCTGGGCGTCTTGCCGGAGCGCGCGCGGAACAGCCGCGCGAAGTGGTCGGGGCTGACGGCGCACAGCCGCGCCAGCTCCTCGATGCTCAGGCGGCCGGCGAGGTTGCGCTCGATGTGGCCGAGCGCGGCGGCGAGCGGGTCGTCGCTGGCGAGGTGCTGGTCGAGGCGGGTGCGGGCGGCCTCGGGCAGGCCCTCGGCGACCGCCGCCAGGCAGTCGAGCAGCAGCGCCTGCATGCCCAGGCGCCACACCGCGGTGTCGGTGATGCGGCTGCGCAGGCGGTCGACGCGGGCGGCGCGCGCCGCGTCCGGCGCCAGCACGAAGGGCCGCTCCAGGCAGCCGCGGTCCCAGTCGCCGCGCAGGCCCACCGGGTCGAAGTGCACGTAGAAGTGCCCGATCGGCGCGTGGCAGACGCCCTGGAAGCGCCCCCAGGCCGGCACCAGCACCAGTTCACCCGCCGGCAGCGCCACCAGCCCCGTCGGGGTGCTGATCGAGGCCCCGTCCTTGTCGTTGCGGTACAGGCGCCAGAAGGGGTTGCGCAGGCTGACGTCCCACCAGGTGTCGATCGTCACCTGGTCGGCGTAGAGGATGCGGCAGTGGATGTCGCGCGGAGTCTGCTGCGCGGTGATCGGTGGCCGCAGGACGGCGCCCTCGCTGGTCATGCAGGGATGCTAGCAGGGCGGGGCAAAACGGCGACCGCGGGGTGGCCGCGGGCCGGCCGCCCTGCATCACGCTCACCAGTTGGTCGGCTCGGTGACCAGGCGCTGGACGTAACTGATCGTGCCGACCATGTTCTTGGCGTGCATCTGGGTCCGCCGGCTGTGGCGCCAGGTGTGGCTGGCGTTGGGCGGCCAGCTCATGTAGTGGTCGCGGTCGGTGCCCAGCTCGTGGTCGAGGTTGTGGTAATCGAGGGCGAGCACGGCCGCGCTCCACTCGACGCGGTACCAGAAGCGGACCTCCTGCGCATCGAGGTCGCGGAAGGTCTCGTAGTCATCGCTGAACTGCGCCCGATCCGCGGCGCTCATGATCCGCTGGTGGGTCACCGGATCGACGGCGAGCCAGTCGCGCAGGCGATAGCCCAGGGTGCCACCGGCACCGCAGGTCACGACGAAGGTCGCCGGACCATCCCGCCACAGCCGGAACCAGGCCCGGCCCGTGGTGCGGATCCGCGGCCGGGGATCACCGGTCTTGTAGTCGTTCCAGTCGCTCACCGACGGGCTCACGGTGTGGTCGACTGCCGCTCCAGCGGTTGCTGGCCAGCGGCTGGGGGTCCGGGTTGATCAGCCAGGGCAGCCCCTCGTCGGGCCCGCTCGCGGCGATGGGGTTGTAGACCGCGTCGAGCCGGATCGCGTATGGCGGGCGCTCCCGGACGTACATCGGGAAGCGGAACCCATGATAGAAGGGGAAGTGCACGCTGTCGCCCAGCGGCCGCTCCGGAGTGGTGGGAAGCGCTTCCTCGTTCGCCAGCCGCGGACCGACCTTGCCGTCGCGGACATCGATCCAGCCGAAGGCCTCCTGATGGGCGGAGGGCGGCGCATCGGGCGGGACCAGTCCGGGGGGCGGCGGCGTCTCCCACCCCAGGCGCGACGCCTCGAGGATGTAGTTGCACGCCGCCGAGAGCATCAGCCGCGCCTGGGTCTCGCGCATGGTCAGCACGGTCTCCTCGGCGTCGCTGCGCATGCGCGTGAGGAAGGCCAGCGAGATGCTGATCAGCAGGGCGGCGATGCCGGCCACCAGGATGAGCACGGCGCCACGGCGCGCGCGGGGCGGGTGGATCATCAGGGCGTGGAGGTGTCGAGGGTCGGGTCGGGGATGGGCGCAGGGGTCTGCCCTGGGATGGGATCGTCCCAGTTCGCCCAGCCCCGCCGCCGGCCCGGATCGTTGGCCGGGCTGGGGTCGCTCGGATCGAAGTAGCGCTGCTGGCGCGCGCCGCGCAGGGTGGTGCCGAAGCCGGTGAAGCTCAGTTCATAGACGCTGCCGGTCTCCGGATTGCTCAGCCGCAGCCGGAACAGCGCGATGCTGCGCGCGTTCTTGATGAAGCGGTTGACCGACACCGCCACCCGCGGCCAGTTCGCCGGCGCCACATCGAGCACGGGACTGGTGATGGTGGTCAGGTGCACGAAGTCGTCGAGCGATTCGGGTGTGCTCGCGTAGCCGGTCTCGAAGTAGCGCCGCTGGCTCTTCCAGCGCTCGGTGAAGATGGTCGGGTCGGCCGGGCCGCCGGGCTGCACCTGCGGGTCGTTGGGTGGTACCGTCCAGCTCGTCCGGTAGGTCTGGCGGTACCGCCCGCGCGCGTTCTTCTGGTTGCCGTCCTGATTGCAGAAGGCGTTGACGTCGCCCGGCTGGATCGTCGGCAGCGGGATCCCGCCCTTGTCGGTCTTGCCGCCGGAGTAGCTCTCGGCGTAGCAGTAGATGGTGTTGGCCGGCAGGTACTCGCTGAGCATGTAGCGGCTGGTGTTCCTGAGGAAGGCGCTGAGCTGGCGGTCGTGCCAGTGGTGCGGCACGGTGACGCCGGAGTAGTCGCTGATCGGCGCCACCGCCGGCGGGACCACCGGCGGGTCGCCCACGGGGGTGCCGACCGCTGGCGAACCCGCATCGGAGTAGAAGGAGGTCGCTCCGGAATCGGCGCTGGAGAAGATCGCGTAGCGCCCGAACAGCAGCGCGCTGTCGCACTTCTCGGCCATGTTCCCGCGGTACCAGGTGCGGGAGTCGCTGGGCAGCCAGGCGTGGTCGTCCCAGCCCTGGGCCCCTTCGGCGGCGTCGGTGGAAAACGTCGGCGAGGGCATGAGCGTGATCATCGGCGCGAAGATCAGGCCGTGCGCGCCCTGCTGGGGCACCGGCGCCAGGGCCGCGCGCAGGTTCTCACCCTGGGTGGTGCCGGGGTCGTCGTAGGCCTGCCAGAAATCCAGCTCCTCTTGCGCCTTGCTGAAGCCCGCCCGCATCATGGCGTTCTCGAGCGAGAGCCGGTTGGCGATGGTCACGGTCTGCGAGGCGACGCGGAAGGCGGCGAAGGCGGTGCCGATGATCACGACGCCCATCGCGCTCGCGATCAGCACCTCGACCAGGGTGAAGCCGCTGCGGCGGCGCGGAGACGGATGGCGGAGAGCGGGCATCGGCGGGCTCAATGGATCATCGCCGGGACGCGCGGGTCGTAGTACAGGAAGCGCGCGACCGGCACGGCGCGCAGGCGCACCGAGCGCGGGACCGGGCCGCGGTCGAGGCGCTTGTTGAAGTTGCGGTCCGCGCCCCACTGGCCGCGGAAGATGGCGCGCGCGTCGATGCTGTGCGGGGCATCGCCCGGAGCGATCGCGTCGGTGGACCTGCCGAGCCCCTGGTCGGTGCCGCTCTCGTTGAGGATCTCGAAGGAGTAGTCGGTCACCAGCTTGTTCGGCGTGACGGTCGTATCGACGTGCTGCTTCACCAAGGGGTAGCCGGTGTCCTTGTCCGACACGTCGGTCTTGAAGAGCAGAACCTTCTCGGGGTTGCGGTAGGTGTAGAGCTGCTCGTCGCGGAACTCGATGCCGGTGGGGTGGCTGTTGGTGCTCGGCATGGAGTCGTCGTTGCTCATGCGCCGCTGCAGGGTCGCGTACTGGTTCGGATCGGTCGCGGTGCTGACCGAGCCGTCCAGCAACGGGCCCGCGAAGGGGTAGCGCGCCGCGTCGACCGGCGCGCTGGGCGCCAGCTCGAAGTCCTCGTACGACTGCCAATCGACCATCCAGAAGACGATCTCGCGGCAGCGCTCGTCCGGGGTGAACTTGGCGGTCAGGGTGAAGTGCGCCGGGTTGCCCCAGAAGGGATCGACGTTGGCGGGAATATATGGGCTGACCGCGTGGCGCTCGGTCACCTTGTCGTCGATGTACCTGTAGGTCCCATCCGGGTTCTGCGGGTAGTAGTACGACCCGTCCGGCCGCTGGGCGCGCTGGTAGTAGATGCTGTCGGGAATCCGCTGCGCCGCGTCGTACGGCATGCCCGGCGGCGCGTAGCCCGGGAACATGTAGCCGCGCCCCAGGTTCGAGATCGGCTGGCCCGGGATCGGCTTCCACTGCGCGGAGGTCTTGCCCACGTCGGTGACGTTGAAGGGCAGCCCCACCTGCGGGTTGGAGAAAAGGTCGGACTCGAACAGCGGGAAGTCCGTCATGATGCTGCGCTGCAGCGGTCGCGGCGCCCCCCAGTCGTAGGGGTTGGCCGCCGCGTAGGCCATGATCAGGCGCAGGCAGCGCTCGTGGTAGTAGAGGATGTGGTGGTGGGTGAGGCGCGAGAACTGCTTGCCCGCGACGGCCACGGTGTGCTGCACCGGCAGCGGGGACCCGGCGGCGGTTCCGGGCGCCGCGGGCTGGGTGTTGTCGAACGCGAACGGACCGGCGAGGGTGTCGAGCGTGACGTCCGGGATGTTGACGCCGACCGTGTAGGCATAGGTGAGGGTGGCGAATTGCGGAAGGACCACCATCGGGTCATCGTCCGAGGTCGGGCTGGTCCTGCCCGTGCAGATGTCCAGCGGCGAGCCGGTCGCGCCGAGTTCGGCCGAACTGTACCAGCGCGTCAGGCAGGTCGCCGCGTGCGCGAGGAAGCGCATCGCCTGGACCTGCTTCCAACGGTCCTCTGGTTTGGTCTGGGGCTCGAAGGGGAAGTCCCGGTCGGCCGAGAGCGGCTGGGCCACTGGATTGTAGGTGGCCAGGACCTCGGGCGGCGGATTGTAGAACTCCGGCCGCAGCCCCTTCTGCTTGCAGTACCACAGCGCCGCCTCGAAGTAGCGCAGGGCGCCCTTGTAGTCGGGAACGACCGCGCTGGGGATGTCGATGGGCTGGCTGGTCGCGGGCTGCGTCGGGTCGATGCCGCTGCCTTTGTGGCTGAGTGTCCCGCAGCAGTAGGGGAAGTAGCCGTAACTGTCGTTGCGCTCCCGCCAGCTGAATACCTTCTGGATGTCCGGGTCGGAGGTCTCCTCCCAGCAGTAGGAGGCGGTCTTGCCGTCGTTGGCGGTGACGACCTTGTCCGTGCCGTCCGCGTTCTTCCCGTCCGTCCAGGAGTCCACCCAGCGGAAGGTGGTCGGCGTCTGGGCGCCCTTGGGCGCCAGGAAGTCCGGGTAGTGCAGCCCGTGGATCGGCGGCGACGGGTAGGGCGTGACGTACGGCCAGTTCTTCCACGGGAAGATGTGCAGCGCGTTGTTCTGCGCGTAGCCGCTGACCGCGCACACCAGGCGCTGGGCCTCGTTGGCCGGCGTGGTCTGCAGGCTGCTCTCCTGCAGGTTGGTGGTGGCCATGGGCTGCGAGTAGTAGAGGTAGCCCCCCTCGGAGAGGATGCGCTGGATCTCGTCGCCGTCGGAATCGAGGCGCTTGGCGATGTCCATGGGCAGCGGCAGCATGCCGAAGCTGTTCGACGACAGGCGCTCTTCCAGGTCCCAGGCCTGGGTACGGCGGCTGACCGGGACGTCCCACGGGTTGAAGGCCTCGGTGTCGATCGCCGGGTTCGCGTTGTGGCTGGAGTTGAAGCTGTCGATCATCTCCTGCGCCTTGGCGCAGGCGTAGAGCTGGAAGCGCGACAGCTGCTGCGCCTTGAGCCCAGCGGGGAAGAGCAGCATCGCGCTGACCACGCCGAACACGAGGATGACCAGCGAGAACGCGATCTCGATCAGCGTGAGCGCCCCGCGCGAGCGCGCCGTGGCGCGCGTGGACCAGGGCCGGAGGGCGGCTCGCGGATGGGGAGGACGAGGGGCCATGGAGATCCAGCTGCGGCGAACGGAGGTGATGTATCACCCGCAGCGCCACGATTGCAAGGTTGCACCTTGCAGCCCGCCAGACTTGCAACGCAAGGCGGGCGCCGGGGTATTCCGGCCTGTCGCATTGACGGAGTGCATACTCCCTCGTCAGAAATCCCCCGCGGAATTGGGCATGCGTCGCGCGCGCAGCGGATGCGGAGGAGCTCGCGGTGCGACGTGGGGATCATGTACAGGACGTTTCCATCCCCCTATGGCGCCCCGATGAAGATCGGGACAGCGATGGGTCAAGGATTGGCGGGACGCGTGGCCGCGTGCAGCGGACCGCGCTCCAGGACCGGTCTGCGCCACCCGGCGGCGCGGACCGCTCAGCCGGACGTCGCCGCCGCACCGGCCAGGTGCCCGTCGCCCAGGTGCTCGCCCCGGCGGTGGTCGATCATGCGCGTCAGGTGCAGGGCCGGGGGCCGGGGATGCCGGCCGCGGTCGATGGCCGCGGCCAGCACCGCGGCGACCACCAGCAGGTGCGCGGTGTCGACCGGCCAGGCGTGCGGGCGGTTGGCGACCAGGTGCGCCGGGCCCAGGTCGAGCAGCCGGCGCGCCGCGCTCCAGCGCGCGCGCGTCAGGTGGTGGCAGGCGGCGGTGAACTGGATGAGGCCCTTGAAGTAGTGGCGGTCGAGGGCGCGGTAGCGGTGCCAGACCTCTTCCCAGGCCTCGTGCGCGTGCCAGTAGCGCCCCGCGTCGTAGCACGCGGCGCCCGCGCGCAGGCCGCCCCACCACGGCGGCAGGCCCGCGTCGGCGTCAGGGGCGGGCGCGCTCACCGGTCCGCCCGTCAGGGCTTCTTGGGCTCGGCGGGCTTGTCGCCCTTGACGTCGGCGCCCGCCTGGTTGCCGACCTCGACCGGCTGCTTGCTGCTCTTGTCGCTGACGATGTCGATCTTGATCGAGATGGTGAAGTCGCCGTTCGGGTACTGCTTCTTGAACTCGGCGACCGCGGCCGGCATGGCCTCCTCGATGTCCTTGAGCTGGCGCAGCATCTCGGCGAGGGAGATCTGCTTCTTGGCGGAGCCCTCCTTGAGCGCCGCCTCGGTGCGCTCGATGGCCTCGCGCACCTTGGCGATCTGCGGGCCCAGCCCGGGCGCGGACAGCGCGGGCCGCAGCGGGCCGGACATGCTCTTGCGCGTGACCTTGTCGCCGGTCTTGCGCGCGATCTCGACCGTCACGGTGTCGCCGACCTTGAGCTTGCCGAGCGCGCCGGCGAGGTCGGCCTGGGTGGCGATCGCCTGGCCGTTGAAGGTCTTGATCACGTCGCCGGCCTGGACGCCGAAGGACGCGGCGGTGCTGCCCGGGTTGACCGACTGCACGGCCAGGCCGGTGGCGTCGAAGATCGAGGCGTTGTCGTCCGGGACGATGCCGAAGACCGGGCGCGGGGTGCGGTCGGGGCCGGGCAGCGGCGTGGTGGTGGCCGGGGCCGGCGGGGTGGCGTCGGCCGCGCGCAGCGCCGCCACCGGCGCCAGGAGGGCGAGCAGGGCGAGAGCGCGGGGCAGGGCGGGCGGGGCGCAGCGCATCAGATCGGGTCCTTCACGTGGCGGGGCGCACGGGGCTCCTTGGCCGCGTCGCCGACGCGCCAGTCGAAGTGCCAGGGCGGCAGCGGGGCGGCCTGCCCGTCGTCGAAGACCGGGGCCTCGACCAGCGCGGCGCCCGGGACGGCGGCGGGGAAGGCCGGGTGGTAGCGGTAGGTGAAGTGCCAGCCCTTGGCGGCCAGCTCCTCCTTCTCCGGACCGGCCAGGCGCAGGCCGCCGAAGGCGTCCTGGTCGGCGGCGGCGTTCTGGGCCGCGGCGGCCTGGGCGAGCCGGTCGGCCTGCTTCTGCAGGTCGTTGATCTCGTCCTGGCTGCGCTCCAGGCGGTGCTGCTGCCAGTCCTGGAACTGCTTCTCCATGGCCGGATCGATGGGCTCGCGCGGGATGTTGGTCGGCCAGGGCTTGATGGTGCCGCTGGCCAGGAACTGCTGACCACCGCGCTGGTAGGTGACGTCGATGGGATCGCCGGGCTGGTTGAGGCCGACTTCGTTGCGCAGGTCGGTCATGCTGCCGATCTGCTGGCCGTTGACCGCCAGGACCACGTCGCCGGGCTGCAGGTGCATGCTCTGCGCGGCGGTGTCGTTGAAGATGCTCTGCACCAGCACCCCCTGGCCGGGCTGCAGGCCCTCCTTCTCCTGGACGGAGATCGGCACCGGGGTCATCTCCACGCCGAGCATGGGTGGGCCGGCCGGGTTCTTGGGCTTCTCGTAGCTGTCTTCCGCGTGGAGGGCGGCCAGCGCGCCGAGCAGCGAGCAGGTGAACGTCAGGGCGTGGCGCAGGGTCATGGCGGGTACCTCACGGCTGGCGGGACAGGATAGGTGCGGGCCGGATCCCGCCAACCCCGGTGTGGGGCAGGGTCGACGGCTGGTCCACGGTCGGAGGACCATACCCCCGGACGCCGTTCACTGCCGATCCTGTCCGGGCAATGGCGCGGCCGCAGGAACGCCGGGGCTGGTCGCCGCGGGCGCCGCGGGTCGCGGCGGGGCGGCCTGCGCCAGCGGCAGGCCATCGGGCAGGGCGAGGTACATCGAGCGGCGCCCCCAGCGCAGCGCCTCGGCATGGGTCACGAAGCGCAGATCGAGGTGGATGACGCCCTTGCCCGCATCCTGGCGCATCGCTCCGCCGGTGTCGTCGATCTCGGCCCGCCCATAGCCCGGCACGTCGAGCCACAGCCGGTACGGCAGCAGGGCCGGCGCCGCCGCGATGCCGAAGGGCAGGTGGCGCACGTCATGGCCGATGCTGGTGACGCCCGTGGCGAAGGGCCCGCAGCACAGCGTGCACGGGCAGTAGCCGGTGGTCAGCACCTTGGCCCAGTGCGTGCCCGGCGCCGCCGGCACCACCGGTCGGGGCAGGGTCAGCTCGGCGATGCTGACGATGCGCAGGTTCTTGCCCATCAGCCAGCCGCCAGCCAGGCCCACCGCCAGGCCCGCGACCACCAGCCGCATCCCGGCGAGATGCTGGCCGCGCCCCAGCAGGCCGGCGAACCACCAGCGCAGCAACCGGACCCAGCGGGGGCGGGTGGAGCTCATCGGGGCAGGTGGAGAGGGTGGGGCATGGGGAGTTGCGAGTTACGAGTAGCGAGTAGCGAGTAGCGAGTAGCGAGTAGCGAGTAGCGAGTAGCGAGTGGCGAGACGCGAGACGCGAAGCTAGGGTCTCGGGTTTCGGGTCTCGGGTCTCGAAGCTCGAAACTCGAAACTGGTCAACCGCTGGGCGAGGGTCGGTGTGCCGGACGGGGGATCGAGGGATGAGGGCGGAACCATGCGCAGCGCGGGGCCACCGGGAGCGAGTCTCCTCGTAGACGCGGACCGGACGGTCGCAAGGCTCGCCCGGGGGTGCGGACGCTGCCATGCTGGCGCACCGCCAGGGCGTGATGGAATGGCCGGCGCATGGAAGAGACCCTGCGTACGCGTGTGGCCGAGGCCCCGGCCGGCATCGCCGAGCGTCACCGCGCCCTGCTGCGGCGCTGGATCGTACTGATCGAGGACCCCGCGCAGCGCCTCCACGAGGTCGAGCACCGCGCCATCGCCAGCGAGTGGTCCCAGCACTGCCGGCGCCACCTGCGGGGTCGGCCGTGACCGCTCCGACCTCCGGCAACGACCGCGACCCCCCGCCGCCACCAGGCCCCGACAGCACCGCTGAACGGCCCGCCGTGCCGCCGGAGCCACAGGCGACGCACGTGCGCGAGGCCTTCACCTACGGTGTGGAAGGGCCGCCCGCCGCCGCCACGCTCGAGCGCGAAGAGCGCGATCCGCAGAGTTTCCAACGGCAACGGCAGCCCGGGCTCGATCCCGCCGCGCGCGCGGCGGCGCGGGCGCGGTTTGGGTGACCCGGGGGGGCCCTCGTATCGATCAGACCCGATGACCCCGCAAGAACTGTCAGGACCTGTCCTGGATAAGGGTAGGGACGGCCCTTTCGGGCCGCCCCTCCTTCCGAACCGTACAGGCGGATTTCCCGCATACGGCTCTCCAGTCATCGGCTTTCTCAGTGAGAGTGGAGATACTCGGTGTGGGCACATGCCAGTGAGAACAGCCCAAGCCGATCGAAGTGGGAATTGGGCCAGAGGATATGGGCATGTCCGCGGCCCCAGCGTTCGCGGCCTTGCCGCCGGGAGAGGATGCTGCGCAGTCGCCTGCGGAGCATGCCGTCCAGGAGTTCATGGCAGCTGCGATGGATGCTGCGGAAGTATCCGAACCAGCCTCGGGCCCAGCGATTTGCCCGGAGGATGATCTTCTCCATGGCATCGCTGGCATTGCGCGGGGTGATGCTCCTGATCGCATCGCGTGCCCGAGCCAGGCTCTTGTCCCGGATCAGGCGCAGGATGCGCAGGGTGCCATCGGGAAGATCGTGGCGCTTGAAGCGGTACCCGAGGAAGTCGAACCAGGCACCGGGCTCGCCCAAATCGACGATCCGGGTCTTGGTCGGATGCAGAACCAAGCCGGCTTCCGCCGTCCAGTGCTGCACCGCGGCCAAGGCCTGCCCCGCCTCCTCGGACGTCTGACAGAGGATCACGAAGTCGTCCGCATAGCGCACCATCATCCATCCCGCCTTGGCCATCTCATGGTCCAGTGCGTCGAGATAGATGTTTGCCAGCAGCGGACTGATCACGCCTCCTTGCGGAGTGCCCGCCTCGGGTGAGATCAGACTGCGATCCTCCATCACTCCCGCCTTCAGGAACTGCTCGATCAGCGACAGCACACATCCATCCGTGACCCGGCGACGCACCGCATCCAGCAACCGCTCGTGCGGGATGCTGTCGAAGTACGACTTCAGGTCCGCGTCCACCACCTTCAGGCGGCCTGCCTTCAGCTGGGCGAGCACCGCTCCAGCCGCCTGCTGGGCGCTGCGCCCGGGCCGGAAGCCATAGCTGTGCTCGTGGAAGTCGCTCTCGAAGATCGGTTCCAGCACCAGCAGCAGGGCGGCTTGCACCACCCGGTCGCGCACCGTCGGGATGCCCAGCGGCCGCTTCTCGCTGCTCCCGGGCTTGGGAATCCACACCCGCTTCACCGCATCGGGCTGGTACGTCCCAGACTCCCATGCCGCTTGCAGGAGTGGTATCTCCACGCCCAGACGCTTACCAAAGTCCTCCACCCGCATGCCGTCCACGCCCGGGGCGCCTCGATTGGACAATACCCGGGCGAAGCCCGCCTCCAACGTCCTCGTCGCGAAGACCTTGTCGTGCAGGCTGTACCATTTCCCACCGTCGGGACCTCCACGTCGGAGGCACCCCACCATCCGTTCCGTCCACACGCTCCGTTCCACCCATCCATACGGATCGGCTTCTCCCGTCGGCGTAGCCAACATGGGCACTTGTCCCGGGTTGTTCTTCGGCTCCTGCGGATTCACGGCTTTCCGATTCCCTGGCGTCCTTTGCTCCTCCGGCTTTCACCGGACTCATCGCTCGTACGACGCCTCTGTCTTCTGGACGCCCGGCTTGCACCGGCACTGCTGCGCCCAGATATCCCCAGTCCACGCACGTCACCGTCCCGATGTCCCGTCGCCAACCGCCCAATGACCATCGCGCATGCCTTCACAGGCTCCCACTCGTCATGCGCGCAAGCGCCCCTCGGCACCCGGCTTCGCCTTCGGTCGTCGGCTCGCCTCATCATCAGACCGCTCATCGCGTTCGTCCTCCTACGGGCCACCAGTTCCCCTTCCCCTGCTCTCCACCCCGCCTCACGGCGACGCAGTTGGGGTCGGATACGGGGCTGGATGCCTTCACCCCGACAGGGACTTCCACCCTGCAAATGACGCGCGCTGTTGGGCGCACGACCGCGGCCCGCTGGGCCGCTCTTCGAGTGGGGCCTACTCCGAAGGCACGGCGCTGACCGCGATCCGCGATCCGCTTCGACCATCTCTATTGCTGCCAAGACGTTGACTGTCTCCCTCGCGACTCGCAACTCGCGACTCGCGACTCGCAACTGGCGTCTCCCCCCTCTCCGCCTCAAATGACCTCCTCGATCACCAACGCCCGATACACCCCCACCCGCTCCTGGCGGTGCAGCCGCTCCGCCAGATCGCGGTGCGGCACCAGCAGCTCGGCCATCTCGTTGGGCCGGCTGCGCGCCAGGTGCAGGTTCCAATAGGCCAGGCGGCCTCCGTGGCGGCCGGCGCGGGCGAGGCGGTAGAGCAGGGTGCGGAACGCGGATTCCGCCATGTATTCGAAGATGTCGCTGAGCGCGAAGCGGTCGATGGCGCGGTCGCCGACCTCGCCCAGCAGGCCCTCGACGGCGCACAGCCGCCACTCCAGGCGATCGAGGTTGGCGCAGATCGCCTGGTGCTGGTCGCGGCGCAGGGCGAACGGCAGGGCGCTGCCGTGGCTGCCGGTCAGGACCCACTGCAGGTAGGGGTTGTCGGCCGGGTCCTGCTCGACCATCAGGCGGCGCAGGGCGCCGACCGCGGTCGCCACGGTCGCGGCGTCGGCGAGGCGCGGCAGCAGCCCGGGCCGGGCGCCGAGCGCGGCGGGCAGGCGCATCGCCAGCGCCACCGCGCGCCACCGCCAGGTGTCCCAGTCGCTGGCGAAGATGCGCGCGCGCGCCGCCGGATCGCGCTCGGCGAGCAGTCGCGCCACCACCTCGCCGCGGCCGAGCAGCGGCAGCAGGTGCCGGCGCAGGCTGGCGATGCGCCGCTCGACCGTGCCGCAGGCACCGAGCCCGACGGCGATCGCCTCGGGCCGCCCGTCCCAGTACGTGCGCGTGGTGCGCGCCAGCAGGGGCCGGCAGCGCGCGTACAGCGCGTCGCGCCCGGAGCCGCGCTGCGACCCCAGGAAGACCAGCAGCTCCTCGTAGGACAGGGTGCGGTAGGCGGCGACGCGCAGCTCGAGGGCGGCGAGCTGCGCCGGGGCCACGTCGATGGCGATGACCTTGGCCGGGTTCCGCGCGAGCATCGCCAGCGCGGTCTCGCCGGCCGAGGCGATGCACACGCAGGTGTCGCCAGGGCGGATGGCGAGGCCGTCGAGCACGCGGTCGGCGTCCTCCCAGCACTGCGCGAAGCGCAACTCGGCGCGGTCCGGGATGGCGGCCGGCGCGCGGTGGCCATTGAGCGCCGGCAGCACCGGTGGAGTCGGCAGCGAGATCGGCACGCGCAGCCGCACCTCGGCGGCCTTGCGCCGGCGCGCCGTGCTGCCGTCGTCGCGGCGTGCCGCCACGCGCTGCGCGGCTTCCGCCGCCAAGCGCTTGCGCCGCTCCGATGAGCCGTCTTCCGATGCCATGACCACCTGGTTCCCGCACGTGCGGAGGCCAGCATCATGGGGACGGGGGGGTAGGCGTGAAGTGGGGATTTCCGAATACCTGAGACCCTAGGTCCAGGTCCTAGGTCCTAGACCCTAGACCCTGACCCTAGACCCTAGACCCTAGACCCTAGACCCTAGGCGCAGGCGTGACGGCTGGCATGGGACGTGGGGCGGCAGTCGGTTGCCGCACTTGGACGGTTGCGAGTTGCGAGTTGCCTGACCCGGGAACCACATCCGTCTGTCAACGACTCCTAAACGTCATCGCTTCGATTTTACGGTCTAGGGTCTCAGGGTCCAGGGTCCAGGGTCCAGGGTCCAGGGTCTTCAAGCCCGCACGGGCAATGCGCGCTCGACCTGGTCGGCGAGCATCGCGATGAAGGCGGGGTGGTCGTGCACGCAGCGCGCGCGGGTGAAGCCGATGCCGAGGCGGGCGGCGAGCTCCTTGGCCTCGACGTCGAGGTCGTAGAGCACCTCGGTGTGGTCGACCAGGAACCCGGCGGCCTGGACGATGACGTCGCGGTGGCCGGCGCGGTGCGCGTCCTCGACGGCCTGCTCGATGGTCGGGGCGGACCACGGGATGCGGCTGTCGCCGGGCTGGCTCTGGAAGGCGATGGCGTGCTCGGGGTGGCCGAAGGCGGCGGCGGCCAGGCGCGCGCTCTCGGCGAACTGGGCGCGGTAGGGCGAGGTGCTCTCGACCGGCTGCGGGATGGCGTGCGCGGTGAAGACCAGGGCCGCGGCGCGGACGCGCTCGGGCGTCCAGCCGCGCGTCGCCTCGCGCAGGGTGTCGGCGACGGCCTCGACGTAGCCGGCCTTGTTCCACCACGGATCGATCACGCCGACCACGCGCGGGCTGCCCTCGCCGAGCTGCTCGATGGCCTCGGCGGCGTGCTTGATGTACCAGTCCCAGCTCACCGACGACTGGTGCGGGGCCATGATCAGCAGCAGGGTCTCGCGCGCGCCGGCCGCCTGCAGTTCGCGCAGGCCGTCGCTGGTCCACGGCACCCAGTGGCGGTAGCCGCAGGCGATGCGCAGCGGGCGGCCGCGCCGCGCCAGTTCGGCGCCGAGCGCCGCGCCCTGGCGCGCGGTCAACTCGTTGTAGGGGCTGAAACCGCCGAAGTGCAGGTAGTGGCTGGTGACCTCGGCCACGCGCTTGGCGCGCGCCGGGTTGTCGCCGAGGATGCCCGAGACGAAGCATTCCGCCTCGCAGCCGGGCGCCTTGGAGCAGGTGGGACGGCGGCCGCAGCAGCCGGGCGTGGGCCCGCCGAAGCCGAGGAGCAGGAGCGAATCGACCATGACCTGATCGGATGGGGGAGGGACGGGGCTTCAACTGGGAAGATGGGGGAGGTGGGGCGCCGAGGGCGGGGGGTACCGGTCTTGTGTGGAGGGCGGCATGGCGAAGCTGCCGGCATGCCCGCGACCGGAATGAGCCCTGCCGACGCGCTGTTGCGGCTGGCCCTCGTGCCGGGGCTGGGGCCGACGACGGCGCAGCGGCTGCTCGACCAGGTCGAGGACCCGGGCGAGATCTTCCGCTGGAGCATGGACCGCCTGCAGGCGGTCGACGGCATCGGCGGCGAGCGCGCGCGGCGCATCTGCGATCCGCGCGGCGTCGATGCGGTGGCCACCGAGCGCGCGCAGTGCCACAGCGCCGGCGTGCGCATCGTCACGCGCGGCGAGGACGGCTACCCGCAGGCGCTGACCCGCCTCGCCGACCCGCCCCTGGCGCTGTGGATGACCGGTGCGCTCGAGCCGCAGGACCGCCTCGCCATCGCCGTGGTCGGGCCGCGCCGGCCCAGTTCCTACGCGCACCGCCAGGCGCACCGCCTGTCCATCGGCCTGGCGCGGCTCGGCACCTGCATCGTCTCGGGGCTGGCGCGCGGCATCGACACCGTCGCCCACCAGGCCGCGCTCGAGGCCGGCGGCCGCAGCGTGGCGGTGCTCGGCAGCGGCCACGGCAAGCTCTACCCCGATGAGAACGCCCCCCTCGCCGCGCGCATGGCCGACGGCCGCGGCGCGGTGATCAGCGAGTTCCCCTTCTTCACGCCACCCAGCCCGGGCACCTTCCCGCGCCGCAACCGCCTGGTCGCCGCGCTCGGCCTGGCGACGCTGGTGATCGAGGCCGGCCAGCGCTCCGGCGCGCTGATCACCGCGCGCCTGGCCATGGAGCTCGGCCGCGAGGTGCTGGTGCTGCCCGGCAACATCGACAACCCGGAGAGCGTCGGCTCGAACCAGCTCATCCGCGACGGCGCGACCCTGGTCACCAGCGTCGAGCAGATCCTCGACGAGGTCGAGCCGCTGATGACCCTCGCGCGCGGCAGCCTGGGCGGCGCGCCGGTGCCGGACAGCCCGCGGGCCGCCGCGCTGTCCGGCCGCGAGAAGCAGGTCTACCAGATGCTGGACGACACCCCGCGCAGCATCGACGACCTGGTGCGCGTCGGCGAGATCCCGCCCTCCGCGATCTCGGCGACGCTGCTGTCGCTCGAGCTGCGGCGCCTGGCGCGCAAGGCGCCGGGCGGGTACGTGCGGGCGACGTGAGGCTGCGGGCGCCTGGGCGGCCTGCGGCCCTCCTACCCCCAGCGTTGCGCGTGTCCCACGCGGAACGCGCAAGCCCGCACCCTCGGCAGTGGCGTTGCGCCGCCGGGCATGCATGATGCAGCCATGGGTAACACCAGCCGTTTCCTCAAAGATGGCCCGCGGGTCGTGCAGCGCAGCGGCAACTTCCCCGCCTCGTGCCTGACCATCGGCACGTCCGACTCCTCCGGCGGCGCCGGGGTGCAGGCGGACATCAAGACCTTCGCCGCGCAGAACTGCTACGGCGCCTCGGTGGTGGTCGCGCTCAGCGCGCAGAACTTCTCCGGCATCAAGGGCATGCACCTGGTGCCCGAGAGCTTCGTGCGCACCCAGCTGGACGCGGTCGGCGACGAGCTGCCGATCTCGGCGATCAAGATCGGCCTGGTGCCGAACGTCGCGACCATCCGCGTCATCGGCCGCTGGCTGCGCGAGCGCCCGGACGTGCCGGTGGTGCTCGACCCGGTGGCCGCCGACAGCCGCGGCATCCCGCTGCTGCAGCCTGAAATGGTCGGCGCGCTGTGCGACGAGCTGATGCCGCGCGCCACGGTCAGCACCCCCAACCGCTTCGAGGCCGCGCTGCTCGCCGGCATGGAGGAGTGCCTCAGCCTCGAGGACATGGAAGAGGCGGCGCAGCGCATCTTCAAGCGCTTCGGCTGCCCGGTGGTGGTGACCGGCGGCGGGCTCGCCGAACGCACGCTCGACGTGCTCGCCGGCCTCGACGGCGTCAGCCACTTCGACGCGCCCACCTGCCACCGCATCAAGGTGCACGGTGCGGGCTGCGCGCACTCCGCGGCGATCACCGCCGGCCTGGCCAAGGGCGACAGCCTGCGCGAGGCGATCTTCCACGCCAAGTTCTACGTCTCCGCCGCGATCGCCGCCGCGCCGATGCTGGATTCCGGGCGCGGAGCGCTGTGGCACGGGGTGACGCCGAACATCCTGACGTCGAGTTCGAGCGCCTGAGTCCCTACCGGCCAGCGGAGCGTCGCCACACGCCGCCGCGGCTGATGCGAACGAGCGGAGTCGAGCGCGATCAGACCGACGCCGCCCCCGCCACCACGATCCCGAACGCGCCGCGGATCCCCGACACCAGCATCTGCACCGCGATCGCGCCGAGCAGCAGCCCCTGCAGGCGCACGAGCATGCCCATCACCACCGGGCTCATCCAGCGCTCGACGCGCACCGCGGCGAGCAGGATCGCCGCGCTGGCGACGCCGAGCAGGCCGATGGCGGCGAGCTGCACCGCCAGGCCGCCATCGTGGCCGCCGATGCGCAGCGCCATCACCGTCGCGATCGCGCCCGGCCCGGCGAGCATGGGCACGCCCAGGGGGATGATGCCGACCTCCTGCTGGGAGACGCCGACGTCGACCTCCTCCTGGGTGGTCTTCATGCGCGGCGTGCGCATCTGCACCATGTCGATGGCGTAGAGGAACATCAGCGCCCCGCCGGCGATGCGGAACGCGTCGATGGTGATGCCGAAGAACTGGAAGACCACCTCGCCGAACAGCGCCGCCAGCGCCAGCACCACGCTGCAGGTCGCCGCCGCGTACAGCGCCGAGCGCCGCCGCCGATCGCCTCCGTCCGCGACCGTCATGCTGAGGAACAGCGGCGCCGCCCCGTGCGGGCTGACGATGATCAGCAGCGGCACCAGCGCCTTCACCACCGCCGCCATGAATCCGGCCTCCATCGCACCTCCCTGCGCAAGTCTGGACCGTAAAAGAGGTTCCGGCAAGACCCCGGCGCTTCGCCGGGGCCCCGATGGAGGCCTGTCCCGGCGCTGGCAGAACCCTCTGGACAAATGCCTAAGTCCTCTAGGATCCCTCGCCTACGCGCGGGCGTAGCTCAGTTGGCTAGAGCGACAGCTTGCCATGCTGTAGGTCGAGAGTTCGAGTCTCTTCGCCCGCTCCAAGACACGTAACCCCCAGTGCAAGCTGGGGGTTATTTGTTTCTGAGCACCATGCTCAAGAAGGGGCTTCAACGGCGTTTGATCCCTAATCTGCTCCCTAACAGCGGCCGCTGGACCTAAAGAAAAAGCCACCGGGCCGGCGGGTTTCCCCCGCCAGCCCGATGGCCGTCAGAAGCCCAACCTGCTAATCGGGGCGGACGGCCTTCCCGGCCGTCACCGCGTTGATGTCCCCGTCGTAGCTCAAGAGATGGCCATAATGGCGATGGACCATGCGCGTGTCCGAGTGGCCGAGCCAACGAGACACCTTCACGTCCGACACCCCAGCGATCAAGAAGTTGGACGCGAAGCTGTGGCGCATGCCGTACATCGTGATCGCCTTTCCGCCGGCAGCGACCACCTGCTTCATGACGCGCAGCCAGACCTTCTTCGGGTCGTACCGATACAGCCACCCCTTGCCGCCACGACGGCGCCCCGGACGTCCTTCCTCTGCCTGCAGGAGAAAGCCTTCAACCTGCCGGTACCCCTTCAGGAGTGCCAACAGGGGAGTGCAAATGGGGATGTCACGCGACTCACCGTCCTTGGGCTGCCAGCCGTTATTGGCCGTCAGATGGCAGACGGGCTTGGGTTCACCGGTCTTGGGATCGGTGGCATCCAGACTGAGGTCCTGCCAGCGCAGCATGATGATCTCCTCGACGCGAAGTCCGAGGTAGCACCCGATGGCGACCAGGAGGGTCGCCGTCGGCTGATGATGATCCTGAGACGCGCAACGCACGGCCAACTCCACCTCGGCCGCCGTCCACCACGCGCGATGGTGACGCCCTCCGGCCGGCTCCTTCAAAGGACGAACCGTCCGATAGCCCTGGTTCTTGAGCAGGCCCATATGGGCCGCCCAGTTCAGGTACGTCTTCAGGACGCCCAAGGCCGGATTGGCCGTCGGTGCGCTCGTGCGCTTTCCAATGCGTGCCAGCGCTGCAGTGATGCGTTCGACCGAGAGGTCCGCGAGGGGAACTCCGTGGCCGATCTCGTCACGCCAGAGCTGGAGGCGGTAGCGATCGCGATCCGATGTTGAAACTGCTACCGTCTTCTTGCGCTGGCCATGCAGATGGTCGAAGAGTTGGCCCAGCGTGGAAATGGTCGGCACTTGGTCTGCAGTCATCCCCCCATCGGGCAGACCATTTACATGGTCTTCAAACTGACTGTTCCAGGATTCCTGCCACTTTGCGCAAATGCGGCGCAAATCACGCTCGATGGTGACCTTCCTCGGGGACGGTTCAAAAGCATGGCGGAAACAACTGCCATTGAGCTCTGGGTCATGCTGCATGTTCGGAAACATCCAGCGCAACGCGGCTGATGCACCTGATGCCATGAGCATATAATGGTCGCGCATCCACTTCGAGGTCAGGGTGACGTCGCCGTGGGGTGTCTTCTGTTTGCGAGGCGGCATCGACGTATGCCTCGGCAAAAAACCTCCTTTGGGACTGTCCATAGGTCAGTCCCTCTTGATGTGGGTGGAAATAAAGGAATCGAGATCCGCGCTCTGCTGATCCACACTCTGATCAGGCACGAGCAGTTGGTCGACATCATCGGCGCGGAAGCGGCGATGGCCGGATCCACCGACGGAATATCCGGGCAGAAGGCCCTTCTGCCGGAAGCGGTCGATGCTGCGAATGCTCACACGAAGGCGGTGAGCAGCTTCTGCAGCGGTGAGGAAGGCCATAGCTTTCGGCGGAATTGCCGAAGCTTCAATAGCGCACAAGTGCGCCTTGGTGATGCGACGAGGCATGGGGATAAGCCTGAGAACGAGGCTCCATCAAACTGGTGCTGGGACTTTGTCCCGGCGAGCCCGTCCGCGGCGCCGATGGAAGTGGAATCGTTCTCAGTTCGCCGACGGCAGTCTGAAGTACGGGCAACCCGGGGGTCAGAGCCATCGAACTGCACACGGCCGGGCCATCAGGCGAGGCCGCATGGGGACATCGAGTGTCTGGAAACAAGATACCAATGGCGGGTGGGTCTGTGCAAGAGCTTTGTCGGACGCCGTCGGCCGATGGCGTCTCCGGGCGGTCCTTGTCAGCCATTGCGCTGTTCGCGGCGCTCGTTGGCCTCTTCGATTGCGAAGCCGATGGCCAACCCCAGGAGAAGGCCAGCCAAGAACCCAGCCATCCCCTCGCCCTTACTAACCGACTTGGACACCACCGAAAAGGCGGGGCTGTTGTGGTTATAGACCACTACAGGTGGGGTCTGTATTCCAGGCGACGGCGGTAGGACTTCCACAGGCCCCACCTAGTTCACCACTGGCGTTGCGGCTGAGATTCGCTGCCAGTCGGCCTTGGGCAGTTCGATGAGTTTGCCGCCGACCCTTTCGAGTTCCGTGGCCCGATCGTAGTTGCCGACGTCTTGGCTAACCTGGTCACGGCCGACGACAAGCCCCACATCGAGAGATCGCCGCCCCTGATCAGATGCGCCAGCACGCCGGCGCCCTCCTCATCGCTGAGCCCGAAGCGCTTGGCAGTGACGTCCACGACCCTGTCCAGGTGAGTGGATTCGATCTTGATACCGGCCGCGATCTTCAGGCGCTCGACCTGCCTCTGAAAGGACCTCTCATCGAGGGCAGCCTTGGCCACATCGCGCACCTTCAGGAAAAAAGCACGGTCGTCGGCTATGCGAGTCTCATCGCTGAGCAGATGTTGGATGTCGCCATCGCCGGGATCGCCATGCCGGCGGCCGACATGGTGCTGCCGCAGGCTCGAATCCTCGACGATCATGCCGTTGGTGCACCGCAGCGTGTATACGAGCGGCTGAATGCCCAGGGCGCCGAACCCCACCTCCGAGTTCGAGACGATGATGCCGGCCATGACCGTCTCGCCGACCTTCACCTCACCGGTGATCCGTTCACTGACGGCTTTGAGGTACAGCCGCTTCTCGGTCAGCTCGCAGGACTCGACCCGGATGCCCTGCTCATGAAGAAGCGGAAGCACCGCCTCCATCAGCTGGTAGTGATCGAGGGGCCGGTAGCGGTCGCTCAGGAAGGCACGGGCGGTAGGCTGCTCCTGGTCGTTGAGCGCGGTCCGAACGAGACGCCGCCCCTCACTCTTGGTGAGCCAGGTGTTGGCGTTGGCTGCCAGGAGATCCGGGGCCTGGGTCAGCATACGCTTGTAGTAAGGGATCGGAATTCCGGCGAATTCGGCGAGTTGGTCGTGAACCAGGTCACCGATGCCGAAAGAGAGAGCGCCGGCACCATCGTCGAGAAGGAGCGACGGTTGCTGCCCAACCGAGGACGCAGCAAGCCGAACCTGGGCTGGTCTGGCCAGGAAGTCGCGGGCATTGCGGCGCAGGTGGTCGACTCGCTGAGCAATCTGGGACAAAGAGGAACCTGATTTCATGAATAATCCTTGAATAGGTTGAGGAAATTTCTGATTCAACGAAAGACTTCTGGGCATTCACGACGGAGAGAGGTAAATCGGCCGCCGTCGCCGATGACGACATGATCCAGCAGAGGAAGATCGACCAGGCGACCAGCCTCGGCGAGTCGACGGGTTATCGCTCGATCGGATGGGGAAGGCGTCGGATCGCCGGATGGATGATTGTGGACAGCGATGACTCCGCTGGCATGTGCCAGTAGACCTTCTCTGAGGAATGTCCGTGGACCTGCCTCGGTACCGTCGACGTCCCCCCTGCTTACCATCCGAGGGCTACCGATGAGGCAGTTGCGCGCGTTGACAGGCAGACACCAGAATTGTTCGTGCGCCAAATGAACGAGAGCTGGCGCCATTAATTCACGCACGGACTCAGGGGTTTTGAGCAGTGCCGTGTCAGGACGTCTGGACACGGTCAGCCGTCGGGCCAATTCCAGAATCCCAACCAAGCGCCTCGCCATCGGCAGCGGCAATCCCAGCTGCGCCTTTAGGCCGTAGGGATCCAGGCCCGCAATGCCGAGAATCCCCAACTCGTTGACCGCTTGATGCAGCCTGGCGTAGTGACGATGACCAGGGCGACATCCGAGAATTCGGCAGAAGGTTCCTGCGTCGTCGAGACCAAGTAAATTGTCGGTCCCATTCTGGGCTGGGGAGGTTCCGCTAGACCCAATGATCGGGCTTGAACCGCCCCGGCATCCTCCAATTGGATCATATCGATCAGCCACTTCCCACCGCCTTATGCTGGATGAATCCGATGGGCGGCTGCGGGCGTTCGAGGCGCGAGTTCATGGCGGCATGGACCGCATCGCCGACGAGCCGGCTGATGGGAAGTCCGGTATCACGCGAGGCGCGATACAGCTCATGCATCACGTCCCGATCGATCTGGGAAGCGGGCCAGGGGTAGCGACGATGTCGGGGCATGGAGACTCCGTGGTGGTGGGGACGCCCGTGGCGATAGCCATGGGCTGGAGCGGAAATATAGGAACGCGGACCGGCCTGGGACGTCTCATCAAAGGACGTCCTCAGCCGGATAAATTAAGATCCTGAAGCCACGCTGACCAACGACAGCGCAGGAGCGCGGATCGACTACGCAGCGTCAATCATCTGCGCTTTGATCATCCGATGCGCGAGTTGCGGGCTCTTGAGGAATGTCGAAATTAGCGATGAACCCCAGGCACCCGAGGCGTGATACTGGGCATTAGATTCTTCGCTCGCCGGTATGACACGCACCGTCACGGCGCTGGTGCCTTGAGTCGATCGATGACTGCGCTTGCGGCGCGGCTGGTGAGAGCCTCGATCCTTTGGACTTGGTGCTCGGCCAGGACACGGTCCTGGGCACCTGGGGTGCGGTCGAGGAGTTGCCGGAGGAAGCGGAGCTGGGCGGCAGAAATCGGAGTGGGTGCACGTCGTGCGCCCGACGAGGGATAAGGTGCCGCCCCGGCAGGGGCTGACGAGGAGCGAGGCGGAACGGGAGCTGGTGCCGGAGCCGAGCTGGCGGAGATTGGGGTCACTGCCGTCAGTCCGAGTTGTCGGTCAACTGCCTCTTCCGCCTGGCTGAAAAGTCGCGCGGATTCGGCAACCGGATCCTGTCCCGCGGCGATTTCTCCCTCGATCGAACAGGATGCCTGGATCGAGGAGTAGTCGACAGGTCCTGGAATTTTCTTGCTGAGATTGATGATGAGCGTGAGTGCCATGGGACCTCCTTGGTTTAGTGATTGGTCATGAAACGAGAAAACCCCGCCAAGAATTTGGCGGGGCTCAAGACGAACTACGGGCTGTAAAATGCGAAGGCGTCTAATTCTTCATTCGCACTACTGTCCGGACACCTCCCGTTGAAGAGTATTCACCTTTTTCTCCGCTTCATTAATTGCATCCTGAGTGACGACGAGATAAATGTTGGCGTATTCATCCGTTGTCGTCTCTACACCGGCGTCGGAGGTGTGCTTCATTGAAACTCTGCGGCGATCAATCTTTGCTACCTTTTTTCCCTGACGAAGGGCTCCGAAGTTCAAATCATCAGGCTGTGCCAGGAGAACCTGAAATCCTACCTCGCCAAAAACTCCTACTTGCCACATTGGCAACCTTGAATCTGCATCCACGTCAAATTGGCGCTGTGCCTGTATGATCATGGGAACTGCTGCATTGAGCTTCGCGAGATATTCCTTCGCATCAGCGTCATGTGTTCGTCCTCATTTTCACCATTCGTGCATCATCGTTTCCCTGCACAGTAGACTCCATGGTAGTTGAGCAGTCGGCTAAGTCTGCCGACCGCGTGTGGGGAGATGGTTTTTCATCGGAGTTCGCTCTTCCGTCTCTCCGACCATTTGCTTGAGAATGGCAAGCCGCGCACGGAGTGCATTTTCGACCTCAGTCGCGAAGTTCAGGTAGTGACTTTTACCACTGTAGTCCCTGCAAAGGTTCTTCATCTCGGCAAGGAGCGCAGCGTCTATTCGGACTGATAACTGTCTTTTCGAGGGAGGCATGGTTGCGTTCGACGATAGCACCCATGGATCGTTGTGGTGGACCAATTACATGTCGGTGCTGGTGACATGTCGGCAATGCCGACACCACTGGGTCCGTAAAGCATGGGTCGATGCGGGCCGATCAATGGGTGGTTTTGCGTCTTCAGGCTGTTTGGCCGCGATCGCCACGATGCGGGTGATGGCGGCTGGGGCTTGGCCAAGTGAAGCAAACCGACGCCGGCGACACCTGTCGCGGCTGCGGCGGGCGATGCTGCCGGGCAGGCAGGAAGCCGAGGCTGCGAGCCACGTCGCCGCTCTCGGCAGCGGGAGACAGGCGGTGAGAGAGCTGGCTCAGCGGTGTTTCGCTCGCACGGAAATCACGATGATGGAAGAATTGCATGGGGCTGCTCCACGATATGAGGTGATGGTGCGAGCAGCCCCGACATGAGACCGCTCGGAATAGCGGATACCATGAGTCTTATGTCATAAATTGATGTTTATTTTAGCGTTAATGATGTACGGGTATGTATTTTTATTATTAGAGAAAACTTCAGATGTAACGAAAGGAAAAGAGTCCCTGGCGACCATCTGGAAGGTTCACTTTAACGACCGTCGTGCGCTGATTGATCGAGCGGACTTTCTTTTTAGTTTCCAGATTGCCGCACTTGTTCTTTTCTTCGATTTCAGGAATCTCGATAGGGTTAATGTCCATGGATGCGATATCGATGCCCTTCAGGGCGGTCGACTTGCTATTGGCATAGGGGTGATGTTTCAAAAACTCTGCGTAGCGGCGCGAAATGTTAAACGCTTTGCGCACGTCCCCGTGGGGAACCTTCAAGACAACTCCCAGCGCGCCAGCGCGCGATGCGAGGAGCTTACCCTCTCCGCGCAGGAGCGTGTCAATCGTCTCGATAGGAATTCCGGACTGGGCAGCCAAGGTGGCGTGGGTCAAACCAGCGTCCGCCAACAATCCGGAAAGCGCCTTCAGCTTGCTATTGAAGCGGACCGGCGTCTTGTCCGACACGAGCGGAGTATATTTATCGGCGACCTCTCCAGTCAACATGTCGACGCACTCGCGGTAGCGACCGGTCTTGGGATCGAATTTGGTCGTCCAGATCAGGCGGTATCCGGGGATCGATGCGGTACCGGCGCGCATGCTCTTCGACAACTCGAGGACATAGGAGTGCTCGCGGCGCAGTGAGACGAGCTTAGTTTTTTCATAGTCACCCTCATTGGCGGCCAAGATCTTGTAGATCTCGGTCGCCATCGGGGCGCTTTCTTCACAGAGCGTTTTGACTTGTGCCAAGGTCTTGGCAGTTGCTCCTGAAAGCAAATGAGCACCCAGTGAAGGGGGTTCAGGATTATTCATATGTTAGCCTCCTTGAGGTCATGGCTAGGATGCATGAAGGGCAACACGCCTCCCATGCCGTGCTCACGACACATCTGCCAGCTCAGTTTATTTAGATAGGATGGGCCTGCAAAACTATTTTATGAGAACCGCAAGCGTCCAGCGTACAACCCAGTTTTATTCATAACGAGTTGTCGCCGACGTTCTCGCCACTCGAGAACCCATCTCTTTCGACCGAGAACTCAAGTATCATACGTGAGAACCCACCTATGTTTGTCCAGAACACATTTATTAGCGACATCGCGCACCCACCTGCGGCCGAATTCTTCTATGGCGACCGTCCTGATTGTCCGAAGGTGCACTATCGCCTCATTCCTGGAGACTTGGCTGCTGCCCTTGCTTCATCGCTTCTTGGTTAAGCTGCCCGATGCGCAGGCTCTCACTGCAGATGCGCCGCACCATACTAACGCTGAGGTCGAACCCTCGCGCGATTTTGCGGATCGTAGCCTCTTTTGCCGCCACAAGCCCAGCCTCGATGCGTCGATAGGCACGCGCGCTCAGGCCACAGCGCTCCGCCGCCTCCTGTCGAGTCAATCCATGGAGGCGCCGTTGCCGCGTGCGATGTCCCTTTCGAGCGCGCTCGGTCCATAGGGCGCTTTGCTTCGCCGCGTGGAGTGCAATCCCCTTCTGAACCCCAGGAGTGGGTCCCCCCGAAGTAGCCTGCGGCGCCCCAAGCCAGCCGTTCTCGCGTGCCACATACTCTGCACCCGTCGGAATCTGCTGTCGACGCGCATTCTCGAGCGTAGGAAGGCGGGCATCGGGATCAGTACGAGCGGCCTGCGCACGGTCCAATGCAAGGCTGAGTTCCTGCCGAGGCCGCTTTGCGGCCTCTACACGAGAGGCGATTACAAGGTGATCCACCTCCGCCACTTCAACTCGCAATGCCACCGCCAGTGCCTGCCGTGTTGATGGACGCATCGCCTTCGGCGTGCGTCCCTTCTCCAGCTTGCAAATCGTAACTACGGACAACCCACACTCACGTGCCATCTGACGGATCGTGAGCCCCCGCGCTTCGCGCGCTTCCGCCAGCGTTATCGGGATTGGGACCACTGGAGCGGTCTCGCTCATGTGTGTCGTCGGGGCCGGGCGTGCCTTTGTTTTCGGTGGGGGCAGATGACTTTGCGCGCTCAGGTTCTCCGGCAGGCTCGAGAAAATGGCACCAGCATCCTCTTCTGAACCAGCAAGAGCTGCATTTATGGCACTCGTTGGAGGCTCGAACGGCGCGCGCGAGGCATCGCCTGCCTCTTGCTGGCCTTCCCAGGCATCGAATAGCGCTTTCAGAGCGTCACGATTTTCAGCCGGTGCACCAGAATCTTGGTGAGGATCGCTGCATTCAGCCACGCCGGAGCCCGCCTCGTGCCGCGGGAGACACCCGGTTGAACCGCCACGACGGCGCGGACGGGTGCGAGGGATCGCCCCGCGCATCGTGAGCACATCCGTTCGGCGGTAATGCGAGCCCCAGAGAACAACTTCGAGGCGCACTGGATCCATTTGCAGTGCATCAGCCATACGACGGGCTGCTGCAGAACTGGACCACAAATTCCCGGACGCGATCTTGAGGATTCTGGCCTCGGGGATGGCGGACATCTGCGCCAACTCTTCCAGAGAGACCTTCGCATGGTCCAAGAGGTCCGAAAACCGCACTGACGGCAGCTCATCAGACGGAAAGATCTGATGGTCACCTTGGTCGCAGCTTTCCACGTACGCGTCGGCAGCAACTCTAAAGGTCGTCTCGAGCGCTTCTGCCAGATTAACGATGAAAGATTCCTGTGGAAAACGGTCCCATACATACCGGGGATCGGCGCCATGTCCCAGCCCAAACTCTGCGGCTTGAAGATACCACAGTTTCGTTTTCATGCGCGCCGCCAAAGCGGCTTGGGACCGCCCGCAATTGACGCGAAGCTTCCTCAATGTGCTCACGGTGCGACCTCCTGGCGGATGTAGCCACAAGCCAGTGCGACGTAGCGATGGTCCATGGCCAGCCCTTTCGCGATGGCATGCAGCGTGGCCGGGTGCGGTTTCGTCCCGTTCTCGATCGCCGAGACCGTCATCTCGGCAATATGGGCTTTCTTCGCCAAGGCGGCCTGGGTCATCTTCCGCATGGCGCGAAGCTCTGCGAGGTGCTCCGGGTCCACGTGGGGGAGCTCCGGGTGGCCCGCGCTCGCGCCAATGCCGTTCACTTAGTAGCCGACCGATTCCTGAATCTTCCGTATGGAATTCGAGATACTCGGGGGAATGACCTGCCTGGCCTCGGCTTGTACGAGTGTCTTCGTGCTTCTGTGATGAAGCGGGGGATATCGGGCATTCGACCCTCAATGGCGCTGAGGATGCAGACTCTTGCGATCTCGCGGCTGACGGTGCGATTGGCCCGTTTTCCGTCGGTGAGACCGTCCTGAACCGCGCCATGGATGACCGCAATCAGGGCGATCCACATGAGCACGGTTGCAATTTCTTGCTGGATGCCGTCAAGGGTCCGCGCGTGGAAACGCTCGATGCCGAAGGCTTCCTTTATCTCCCGGAAGAGCGATTCGATGTCCCACCGTTTCCCATAGAGATCGAGGATGTCCTTGGCCTCGAAGCCGTGCTTCGGCAGCAGGGTGGTGAGGACGATCATCGTCTCTCGCTTCTGATGTTTGAGCGGCCGGCCCGGCGGCGGATTGCGGCGAATCAAGCGGATAGCGACGGTCTTTCCCTTGGCCCAGGTGTAGTCGATAACCGCTGTCTTGGCCCCCGAATCCAGGAATTTCTTCACTTCCGGCCATGCTCCCGCCTTGCCTGCGGTCATGCGCATGACCACATCTACGCCACTGCGGACCAGCGAGGCCAGGACGGCGCGTGATGGGTAGCCCCGGTCCATGATGACGACGTCGCCGCGCCGGAAGCGCTTGAGGAGCGGTTCTATGGCCGCGCGTTCACCAGTCCCCTTCTCCAGGAGAACCCATTCCAAGGGCAGCCGCCGCACCACATCGAACGCTACGACGACCATTGCACGTGGGTAATGGGCGAGAAGCCACGGGCTCCAATGCGGACGATCCAGGTTCTTTACCAGCGACGGGGTGTTTGGACACACCAGGCTGGTCGCATCCACTGCGATGAAACGTCGATCTCCGCTGAAATGCTTCAGCGCACCGGGCAATAATCCACTCACGTGATCGACGAGTTGATGCAGGACCTGCCGGAAGGATTCGACCGACACCTTGCGACGCGCCACGCTCAGACTGCTGCGCGTGGGAGCTGTCGACATGCACAGCCAGCGGCAGGTCTCATCGGCCAAGCTCGCCAACATGCTGGCGTAGCTCGTGCGTTGATCAGGACGAGTCAGCAACATCACGGCGACGACGATCGACCGTGGTGACCATCGTCGCAAGCGCGTAAATGAGGTCGCCAGTCCAGCGAGAGCGATGTCGAGGTGGTGGAGGAGGTCGTGTGGTGTTCGCGGAGTGCCCATGAGGCGCCGCGACCAGATCTTAAAGCACTGTCAATATTTATTTTACGCGAATTTTAAAGTGAACGGCATTGGGGCTCACGCCCCGGCGACGGGACTCTTCGATGGCTGCATGCACAATGCTCGGCTTCACATCAAGCCCCCCAGCGATGATCGCCACGAGACCGCGGATGTTCGGCTTGCACCCATTCAGCGCCATGTAAATCGTGCCACGACGCAGTCCACATCGACGCGCCAGCTCTCCACGAGACACTCCCTGAACCTTCAGCAGTTCCAGGAGGGAATGGTTCGGACCGTTGATGTTCTGAAGGGTATCGGTTTGCATGGTCCTGCCATTCTATTGGCGTAGATCGAGTCCAGCAATTTTGATTTCGTGGGAAGGAGGGTTGGCCGAAAAGCCCTACGTAGATTCTAAGGATTTCCCGTATCAGCCCCATTACATCTAGTCCGCGAAGATGGAAACGAACTCAAACAGGCGGTTTAAACTTCAGGGTTAAAGTCATTTGCACCTAAAAGGCATATTTTGATTCCCTATGTAGGTTTGTGAGCCCTATTACTTCCAAGATACATATGAGATCGTCACTTGATAAACAACAGTATACTAGATATAGAGAACAAGATATCTTCTCCTTTCTTCTTGAGTTTAGTATAGAGAAGTATTGAGTATAGAGGTCTAAAGTATCGGTATTGAGCAGATCCCTCTTGTTTACAGAATCTTATGTTCACCGAAGTCCTCCGGCTCTATCTTCAACCACCGAGCACTAGCCACATCAGCGCAATCGACGCACTGCAATGCGGATTATCATGACGGTAGCGCTTTCTTCCCCGAACCGGGACTGCAATGGGTCACTTCGAGATGGCATGATGCCTCCCAAGGCCATTTCACTTTGGATGCGCCGCATCAGGCGCGCACCCCCTCTCGCCCGCCTCAAGCTTCATCTCCCACAACACCAGGTCGTCGTCCCGCCGGCTGCAGAGTAACGTCGCGACCACCTGTTCGGATACCTCGGGATCTTCCCAGGCCAGGGGATCGTCGACGGTAAGCATGACCGTCGTCCGGTCGTGGATCTCGGCGTGCACCATCATAGTCATAGTTAGCACCACGAAGTGCAGTTCCTGCTTCCTGTTCTTGCCATCCTCCGATGCGAAGTGGCCAGTGAGCAGCAGCAGCGAGCCGCTCCTGTCTCGCTCGCCTTACTTGGCCTCTGTCGTTTCGCGGGGCCGACCTTCCACTTGTAGTAGTATAGGGTCGTTGGGACTGCGCACCGGCGCTCGCGGTAGGCGCTGCGTCAAGCCGCTGTGTTTCCCACCCTCTCCGTCCGGGCCTTGATCAACAGCTGCTTCAACCGCACCCAGAGCCAGCACCAACGTATGGGCTCGATGCGGATACCGGCCGCGCCCTGGACCATGATGGGCAGCACCTGGGTCGGGCGCACAATTGGTTCCACCGCCAGCAGTTCTAGTCGGAGGTTTGCGGCTAGTTGTTCGCTTGTGGTGACGGCAGCGGCAGGTCCGGGCTAGTCAGCACCACATGGGTTAAGGTCGACAAGCCGAGAAGGGTGGGATCTCCGCTGCTCAATGCCAGCCCGACGCGCAGCATCCTGGGCAGCGCCACGGTACCAAGCGCATTCCACGTCAGCCGGCGTTTGACCACGAGCCGGTGACTATCCCGGCGACGCGGGTCAGGCGGCACCAGTGCGGCAACGTCCCAGGAACCGGATTCGAGCAACACACTGAGGATAATGGGCCCCTTTTACGCATGCTAGAATGGCCCTGCATAACATTTGCGTTCTAGAGGTCAGCAGCGTCGATAATTTCGCTACAAGTAGCTGCAACTTGATTGTGCAAGTCGGATTTCTCACAGCGCGCGAGAAGTTCTCAGGGCGCACGTGGGGTTTTCAGTGCGCACGCGAGAGTTCTCAGCGTGAGCAGGAAGTTCTCGGTGACCACCGAGAGTTCTCATGCAGTCGCGGACCAGTTCTCGCTGATCGACCATTTGTATTGAGATAATATTGGGGAGTTCTCACCAGAAATAAGTTCCCATTCTACTCCACTTGCATATAACCTCGCTAAGTTTCGATGTTCCTGTGGAGGCGACGGTCGCCTTCATCCATCATGCAATCTAAGAAGTAGATAACTTCTTAACCGCTCACACCTAGTGAAGGAAAATCCATGGCTCGCACCTATTGTTCGACTCCTCCGTCCGCTTTGAGGAAAACCATCCGTAGCCATCTTATGTTGGCTGAGTGTATGTGTTTTGTGTTTAACAAATTGTTTGAAGATAAGGTTACTGAAATGTACTTTCTCACGGCGGTCCAATTGGTTGATTTGGTGATGTCCCAAGACTACTGCAATCCATACGATCCAGAAACTATTATGCAGCACATTGTTATTGACCTCAAAGACCTTAACCCCAAGAATTTCGAGGGCATTGACGATGAAACCATTTTTGAATATCTAAAAGAGGTGTTCCCTTTGAGCAAAGAGCACCATCTGAAGCACTGACTGCTTCGTTTCATGAGGTATACGCGACGAATATCGCACCCTTTAACTGTACCTCGCGCAATAGTCCACAGGCGCAGTGACCGCCAAGCGTGAGAGTAGGTCGTAAAGCGGTGCATGAATATCGTTCCAGCCTACAATAGCGCCCTCCGCCTGCACCGTCGCGTCTGTCAGCGCCAGCATGCTGGTCAGCGCGGAGCGCGGACGGCCGGCCAGGGCGTTGCTGGCCTCAGTCGCTGCCCAGGACGGCGATCGGAACGGAATTTGCGCTTCGGCGGCGCCCAGCCGTATCTCATGATCGCATCAGTCTCCGCGAGGGAATGCGCCGTTCTTCTCCCCCATTAATTGTTCGATAACGGCGCCACCGACACCACCTCCGCACCCACCAAGGAGGTATGCGCGAACGTGGCCAGCCCGATGAGGGCCGGGTCACCGCTGCTCACGGCGAGGCCGACCCGCACGGGATCAGGGAGGGCGACCGTGCCGAGCACGTGCCAGGCGAGACCGTCGCTCGACCATGACCCGGTGACCATGCCGGCGACGCGAGTCAGGCGGTACCAGGCCGCCGTATTGTTGGTGCGGGGAAGGCTGAGCGTGGGCCCGCCCGCCACGGTGCGGTGCTGGAACTGGCCGCCGTGGCTCACGGTCAGCCCGAGGAAGACGTCGGGTTCGTCGGCCGCGACCCCACTGCGCAGCGTCAGGCCGGCCTTCGCATTGCCATTCGTGCCACGCTGGTATTGGACCTGGGTCACCACGTCGAAGTCCTGGGCCAGCACGTCGCTGAGTAGGTATTCACCCTGGTCGCTGGTGCCCGTCTGATCGCCGGCGCCGCCGGCGATGGTGATGAGCCCGTCGTGCTCCTCCTCGCCGGACCCAGGCAGCGGCGCGCCGCCAAGATGGACCGCCAGGCGCAATGGGCGTCACGGTGGGGGCCGGCGCGGGGATCACGCTCAAGCCGGTGAATCCGCCGAGGACCGCGACGGTGGCACTGGCCCCGTACACCGCAGCTCCGGCCGCGCATGGTCGCGCGAAGGGAATGACCGCATGTGCGGCCTCCGTCCAGGCGCTGCCGTCCAGCGAGTACGAAGCCGTGATGGTGTCCCCGGTGCGGGCCAAGCGCAGCCATAACGGCCCTCCGGGCGCACCCGTCAGGCCCAAGCTGGCCGTCGTGCCCCCGGTGACCACGCGGCGCTGGAAGACCAGCCCGTTGGAGCCGGTGAGGGCGATGAGCACGTAGGTCGACCCCGGCGCATCGCTCTCGCGCATCATCAGACCGACCCTGGCGAGCGGCTGGCTGCCGGCATAGCCGACCTGCGCGGTGATCGTCCCGTCGCCAGCGAGGCTCCAGGGGACGAAGCGGAAGTCGTCCGCGGTCCCCGATAGCGACGTACCGCCGGCACTGACTCCGAGCGATCCTGCATCGCCTGTAACGCCGCCCAGCCCGGACCGCGCCACCCCCACATCGATGCCGCGGCCGGTGGTCGCGCCGACCCCCGCACGTAATGCCCATCCCGAGCCGGCCGGTCCGTAGACCTCGACAGCTCCTACGGCATTCCCGGCGGCGTCTGGCGCCTGGGGCGCACCCAGCGCGAGGGTACTTCCGTCGAAGGCGATCGCGGCGAGATCGCCGTCGGAGAAGGTCGGCGTGTATGGTGACGTCACCGCCGCCGTGGCCTGCCACGCGCGGGGCGCGAGCTCGGTAAAGAAGTCCACCCGCCCGCCGCCGCCACTCAGGGTCGAGACGTCGATGCTCTCAACGGCCACAACCTGGTTGGCGATGCGCAGGGCATAATTGAAGGTTCCGAAACCCGAGTTGAGGAGGACGCCATCATACGTCCATGCGCCAGCGGCGCGCCGGAAGGCTTTGGCTCCGCCACCGAGGTCACCGACGATGGCGAGGTCACCTTCGACCGCCACGCACCAACCGACCTGTCCATCGATCTGGCCTGGGATGATCCCGGGCTGGAGCAGTTGGCCCTGGTTGACCCAGAATCCACCGATGCGGTTGTACGCGAACCCCGAGAATCCGGGCGCACCCACCACCAGGGAATCGCCCTTCATAGCGACCGACCATCCGAAGCGATGCTGCATCACTCCCAGTCCCGGCGGCGCGTAGTCCGCGCGCCAATCGGTCAGGCGCTGGTAATAGGCCCATCCGCTTGCGGCGCGGTGCTGGTAGAGATCCACGGTGCCATTGGTGGCGAGCGTCATCGGATCGCCACCGCCGATCGCCAAGGTATCGCCCGACAAAGCGATGGCGTTGTGCAGGACACTTGGTCCCCCGAGAGACGGCGCGGTGGCGATCTCCCCCTCCGGATTCCACGTCGTGCCGTTGAATGCGAAGAGGGAAACACCGCTGCCGCTGTAGGCGCCATTCATGCCCGCCGAGTGCGCGACCGCCAAGAACCGGCCCGAGATGGCCACATCGTCGCCGTGGAGCGGCGTCGACCACTGCAAAGTCCACGAGGAACCGGTGCGGATGTAGACCGAGGTGGTGGTCTGGCTCAATACCGCGAGCTCGTCGCCGGCGAGGCTGACGCCGGACCCGATACGGTCGCCCGGGGCCAGGACGCGCACGGCGAGAGCGGCACTGCCGGTATTCCCCGCCCCATCTGTGGCGGTGACCGTGACGATGGTGGTGCCGGGGTTGAGGCCGGTCACCGACGTCGTCCACTGAGCGCCGCCGGCCACCGCGACCGTACCCGTGGTCGCGCCGGAGAGATTGCAGCTCAGCCCCGCGATGCCGTCCGGGTCCGCTGCCGTACCACCCAGGGTAATGGACGTCGCTGTGGTGGTGTAGGTGGGGTCGCCGGTAGGGACCCGGATGACCACGGCAGGCGGAGTGGTGTCGTAGGTGATCGATGCGACGTTCGATGCGGAGTTCGGCATCCCATCGGCGGTGTGCGCCGCGTTGGCCAGCACCTGGCAGGTGACTGTGCCTGGCGCGGTCGAGTGGACTTCGACCTGCCAAGTGGCGCCCGTGTTGGTGATCAGGCCAGGCGTGCCGTTGGTGATCGCCAGGCCCGCGGCACTAAGACCGGTGACCTGGGCCGCGAAGGTGATGGTGAACGAGACGTTGGGGCCGCCCGAGACCGGGCCATGGTCGGCTGCGACCACGACCCCGACTGATGTGACCGGGCGGAATACGCCCATGTAGGAGACCGGGACCCCGTGGATGGACTGATTGAAAGCGCCGCCCAGGTAGATGGTGTGCGCGGCGCCCAGGATGCTGTACGCAGTGACGCCAGGATCCCAGCTGAGGAGGTCGCCCGCCGCGTTGAAATTCGCCGACCGCCGTGGTGCTCCGGCCACCGTGTCCATGTTGCCGCTGACGTAGAGCTGGCCGTCGAGCTGGGTCATGCACTGGATGCAATCGCCACCTGACGGTTCAGGGTCCCACGCCGTCGCATTGCCATTCGCGTCGAGGGCCGCCAGGTGGGTGCGGTTCTGACCGCCTATGGTGGTGAAGAAGCCACCGGCGTAGACCAGTCCGCCAAGCGGGACGACGCTCATGACCTGACCGCCATGGCTGGGGTCTGTACCCGTGGCGTTCGCGTTCCAGGCGGTAGCCGCGCCGGTGGCGTCGAGCTGCGCGATATAGCTGCGCTGCTGACCACCGATGGTGCCGAATTTCCCGCCGGCGTAGAACTTCCCACCTGCGGCGGCGATAGTGTTGATGATGTTGTTGGCGTTGGGCGCCCACGCGGTGGGGACGCCGGCTTGGTCGATGGCGGCGATGTAGCCGCGCGGCAGTCCGCCGACGCTGGTGAAGTTGCCAGCGACGTAGATCACGCCGTCGACGATGACCATGCTGCTCAGTACCGCATTTGCGTTGGGATTCCACGCGGTCAAGGCACCGGCGGTGGTCACCGCCGCCAAGTGGTTCCGGACTTGGCCGCCGGCCGCGGTGAACTCCCCGCCGACGTAGATGGTGCTGCCGATCATCCCCAGCGCAGACACCACGTCGCCGGCCCCCGGATTCCAGGGGGTGAGCGCGCCATTGGCGTCGATGGCCGCAAGGTGCGCGCGGCTGACGACGCTGATCCCGCTGATGTTCCCGCCGACGATGATTGCGCCACCGCTGGGAGCGATGGCGCTGGGGACGTTGTTGACGCC
Source organism: uncultured Planctomycetota bacterium (assembly GCA_963818245.1). Lineage (GTDB taxonomy): Bacteria > Planctomycetota > UBA11346 > UBA11346 > UBA11346 > BOG-1363. The sequence goes on along the minus strand of CAWFSD010000003.1, from coordinate 8,371 downwards.
CGGATCCCAGGTAGTGGTCGCCCCGAGGGCATTGAACGAGGCGACATTGCTGCGCGGCACGCCATTGGCCACGGTGAACTGGCCACTGGCAATGATCGCTCCGGAGATGACCGTGATCCCCCAGACGTGGCCGTTCACGACTGGCGCCCACGGTGTGACGGATCCTGCGAGGTCGACAGCCGCGAGATTCGCACGGGCATTGCCTGAGACGCCGAGAAGAGCCCGCCCAGGTAGACGCTCCCCGACGCCGCTGTCACCGTCGTGACGTAACCTGTGACCGTCGGACTCCAGGAAGTGGCCAGCCCGGTGGCGAGGTCGACGGCTCCCACCGTCATCCGCACCGCTCCGCCGAGGCTCCCGAAGGAGCCGGCGACGTACAGCTTGCCGCCAGTCTGCGCCAGCGCGCTGACGGCGCCATCAGGCGCCGGGTTCCAGGGGGTCGCGGCACCGCTTGCATCGATCGCCGCGAGGTTGCTGCGGGGAGCGCCCCCGATGCTGGCGAAGCTGCCGCCGGCCACCACCTGCGCGCCATTCACCTGCAGAGCGTTTACGCCGGCCCCGGGCTGGTAGGCGTTGCCATTGAGTTTCGGATCCCATGGGGACGCGAGGCCGCTGGCGATACCGAGTTGCGCGAGCGCATTGCGTTGGACGCTGCTGATCACCGTGAAGTCTCCGGCGACATAGAGGGAGGTCGGGCCAACGGTGATCACTCGGACCGCGCCGTTCGGGGCGGGGTTCCAGACCGGGTCGACGGTGCGGTCCGCCCGCAAGTGCGCGAGGTTATTGCGATTGAGCCCCCCGACAGCCGTGAACGAGCCGCCAACGTACATTCCGCCAGCCCCATCGGGAGTCAGCGCGTACACCGCGCTGCCAGTTATCGCCGGCCACCCATTGGCCTGCCTGCCGCTCACCGGATCGGTCGCGAAGGACGGCCCGCCCGCTACACCGACGCTGGTGAATCGGCCTCCGAAGTAGGTGATACCGGTTGCGTCGTCATGGGTGAAGGCGAGCACTTCATCATTTGCGCTGAGCGTCAGTGGATCGGGGGTAGACGAGACTTCGGCATTCGCCCCTGCCGCGACCACAAGGACTGCGACAACGGTCAGTAGCAGATGGAGACCGGTGCGAGCGCGGTTTTTCATGGTGCCATATGAGATGCGTGACAGCAAAGTAAAGCGCCATCGGGGGCGGCACCCAAGACCTGAAGGGTCGGCGCGTATTGCCCGGGCTCATGGACGACAGTAGGCTCTGACATGCCAACCCTCACCTGGACCGAAACTTCCATCACGAAGCTCAACGTCGACGCTGTGGTGACCGCCGCGAACACCTACCTGGCAGGAGGCGGAGGCGTGGACGAAGCAATCCACAGGGCGGCCGGACCCGAGTTGTTGGCCGCATGCGATAGACTCGGTGGCTGCCCTACGGGCGAAGCCAGGATCACTCCCGGCTTCAAGCTCGGCGCTCGGTGGGTCATCCATGCCGTCGTGCCTCGCTGGTCTGGAGGAGCGGAAGGTGAGGCGGATATGCTACGCAGCGCCTACAGGTCGAGCCTGCAGCTGGCAGCTGAGAACGGATGCCGGACCGTGGCCTTCCCGGTGATCAGCTGCGGAATCTACGGCTATCCGAATGCGGTGCGCATCGCGGCAGAAACCATCCGCGAATGGACAAAGCCGCTACCAGAGCAAGTTGTGATCGTCGAATTCGATACGGAGGTCGTTGTAGAGTTGTTCAAGCTGCTCGGTCCACCATCCGACTGGCAATAGTCGTCTCAACGCGGGAGCGAAACCGGCATGACGAGGCGAGGGACAATTGGTTAAGCTAATGCAATCGAATCAGCCCCTTTAGGGACAAAATGTCTCTGTTCCTCTTTGGGCTGACATTGAGAGTTTTTATGCGTGAAACGCCGTGACTAGCCCATGCTTCTGAGTTGGGTGCCGTGCCTTTGTCGGGTCCTATCCTGTGGGGCCGCCACCGCCCACGCCGCGGTGATCTCCAGTGTCGTGACCCCGAACTCCACCGCGACCTTGCCCCTGGACCCAGCACGGCTCCCCGCGCTCGATCAGCGGGCCGCAGGCGCGGTAGACGTCCGGGAACCACGTCGCCTCCACCGTGCCGCTCTCGTCCTCAAGCGTTCCGAAGGCCATTGGCCGGATCAGCGGCTCGGGCAGCGCCTTCCCATCGCGCCCACGCTCCTGCACCGCGTCGACCTGCTTGCGGGTGATGACCCACGCGAGGATGGCCACGGTCCGCCCCTGCAGGTGTAGCCCAATGTCCTTGCACCTCATGTTGGCCTTGGGCAGGTCCCAGAGGGCGAAGGGATGCGCCCGCGGCAGGCAACCCGAGCATGTTCCAGGCCCGCTGGTCGAGCGCGCGCTGCGGCACCTCGGCGAGCCCTGCGGGAGGCTCGGGATCCTCGACCATCACCGGGCGCGAAATCGAACCGGAGCTGATCGTCCTCGTCCATGTCACCCCGCGGTTCGACCGCGACCTTGTGCGCAATCCAGTCGCGCTCCGCCGCCGTCCGGGTCGGCATCAGCGCCGCGAGCGCGCCCGCGTCGAGAAGCGAGATCACCTCCGCGCTCGTGGGACGACATCGCCGGCAGAAGTCCCGCAGGCCGGCGAAGGCCATCCGGCATCGCTCGGAGACGATCGCCTCCTGCGTACGCTTGTGCAGGCCACGGATCATCTCCAAGCCGATCCGGATGGCGCCATGGCCCTCACGACGTGTGTCCGGATATCCCTGGACGACGACATGGCGGCAGGATCGCGACCCCGATCCGACGCGCCTCCTCCACGTAGGCGGTGCGCGAGTAGAAGCCGCCCTCGTTATGCAGGACGCGGGCCAGGAAGTGGGCGGGGTTGTGCGCCTTCAGCGCCGCGCAGGCGTAGGAGACCATGGCGTAGCTCGCACTGTGGGCCTTGCAGAAGCGAGTAGCCGGCGAAGCGAGACGATCATGGACCACACCGTGCGCGTCGCCTCCTCCGTCACGTCGCGGGCCTTGCACCCTTCGAAGAAGGCGCCTCGCGAGGTGCGCGAGGCGTTGCGGCGTGTCGCTGCGACCGAGGGCCTTGCGGAGCTTGTCCTGGGCGCGCTGGTCGAAGCCGGCCATGTCGCGCGCGACCAGCATCACGTCCTCCTGGTAGGCGAGGATGCCGAATCCCTCGGAGAGGAGCGCGCCGAGGGCCGGATGCGGGTACCACGCGGGATCGTGCTTCGCGGTCTTCCGGAACTCATGAAGGCGCTTGAGGTACACGTTGATCCAGTGATGCGCCGCCGGACGGACGATGCTGGAGTTCAGCACCAGCCGGTCGAAGTCGACATCCCCGCACTTCGCGTTGAGCAGCCTCATCGCGGGGCTCTCGATATAGAAACAGCCCATGGTCTGCCCCTCGCGGACCAGCTTCCGCGCGAGGAGGTCGTCATCGGGTGCCCAGCGCCACTCGTCCACGTTGATGCCGTCCTCGCGGAGATCGGCGAGAACATCGCGCACGACCGCGAGGCTGACCGGTTGCCGAGGATGTCGATCTTGACGAGGCCCATTTCCTCGGCGCCGTTCTTCTCCCAGCGATGGCAGGAACGGGGATGCTGGTCGATGCGCTTGGCCGCTGGATGGATGGGCACGAAATCGCGGATGGGTTCCTCGGTGATGACCAAGCCGCCGCAGTGCAGGCCAAAGCCACGAATCGTACCGATGATCTCGCTGGCGGCCTCAAGCGCGCCATGCCATTTCTCACCGGCGCCCGTCGCCGACACCGTATCGGTCCACCAGGTCCATGCGGTGCATGGCCGCCGTCACCTCGGTGCGCTCATGTCCGAGGATGCGGCTCGCCTCCCGCATTGCGCCATCGCGGCGCATAGTCTGGTGGGTGGCGACCAGCGCGACGTATTCACGCCCATACTCCTGCGAACGCCTCGGTGAACACCGCGTCCCTTTCATCCCATGGGAAATCGATGTCGATGTCCGGCGGATCCGTACGCGCGTCGTTCAGGAACCGCTCGAAGACGAGGCGGTACTTCAGCGGGTCCACATTGGTCAGGCCGAGCAGATAGCAGACCAGACTCGAGGCCGCGCTACCTCGCCCGCAGGTACGACGCCCCTTCGCCAGGTGCATCACAGTGAGGATGTACTGAGCAGAAATTCTTCCGCGTGATGATGCCGAGTTCGTATTCCAGACGATCGCGTAGGCCCGGCGGCGGGGCTCCGCCGTAGCGCTGGTGGAGGCCGGCCAGGCATCGCTGCCGCAGTTCCCGCGCGGGATCCTCCCACGCGATTGGGCGGCATCTTCCAACGGGGATAGCCATTGGCATCAGGTCGGCCAGGCGAGAACAGGCAGCGCGCCGCCAACGCATGACCTCGACGGCAATGGCCTGGTCGTCGATTCCCTCCATCGCTTTGGGCAGGCCCTTGAGGGTGCATGGCGCCACCCGCCCGCGCACTGCCTCGATGTGGGCGGCGACCTGGGATCGGTCTTGAATCATATGCAGGATGCGGCTCGCCTTCATGCCGCTGCCGCTGATGTCGGTCAGGATAGGGACGGCGGCCTCGGTCCAGCCAGCCGGCGCTGGGGGTCCCGGCCGACGCCAATGGACCTCCGCCCCATGCCAGCGCAGCCGCTCCGCCCAGCTTCACATCCTGGACCAGAGCGATGAGGCCATCCCACGCGGGACCCGCCTCCGTCAAGCCGACGACCCAGGCAGCCCACTCGTCGGGCGCTTCATGGTGCCAGGAGAGGAGCCGGCACAGGCGGCGGTAGGCGGCTTCATCGGGGGCGAGGAGCAGAACGGGGGGCGGGCCATGGCCATCGTCGGCGAGTGGGAGGGTCGCCCCAATGGCGACATGGCCATGCCCCCATGCGCCGAGGCAGGCAGGGACACCAGCCAGATCCCCTACGTCAGCGAGCGCAGCCCACGGTGCGGTTCCGCTCGGCGCCGCCGCCGGCTTGGGCGGCGGCAATGGGATGGTAGCCCCAGCTAGGGCGGCGGCGCTCGCCTGGGCGGCAAGGAGAACCGCAGCACCATCTGCGGGATGGTTCGCGCCGCGCCTGTCCGCCGCCACGGAAGAGGCGCCTCCGTTCAGCGCGCCGAGGGCCGCTGCCCATCGGGCGGCCGAAACCGTGCCATGGAGGGCAGAGAAGGCGGTCTGCACCGCGACCCAAGGGAGGCGCTCGCCCAGGCATTCGCGCACCATGGCGCCGACTGCAGCATCCTCATCCAGCCGGTCAGGCACCGCCTGGGGCGGAAAGGCGGGTCCTTGGATGAGGGCGGGCGCTGTAGGCACACCGTCCGTAATAGGGTCTATACGGACCTAACAAGGGGAAATCTTCGCACTGTAGTTACAGCGACGCCGACTCCCAGGGCCACGGCCCGTCCAAGGGCTCGGAAAGATGAGGGCCATCAGTCTTTCCCGCGGTTTTATCGAAGGTCACGCTTCGGAGCGCCAAGTGGTCGTCCCCGAGGTGGGTTGCGGCATCGAGTAGCTCGGCCTCCTTGGCAGCAGGGTCGAGCCAGACCTCGGCGGCGGCCGGCGACAGGAGGACGGGGGTCCGATCGTGGACGTGGGCATGAAGGACCATGGCGCGAGTGAGGACGAGGAAGCGACGCTCGCGCACGTCCTTGTGGGTGCTCTCCTCCCATAATCCCGCCATGCGCAGCAGGCCGCCGCCCTGACCGCGGAAAAGATATTTTGCCTTCGGCTTGTCCTTCTCGTCGCGCAACCACTCAAAATAGCCGGTCGCGGGCACAACGCAGCGACGCTCAGCAGAAGGCGCGTGTGAATGTGCCCTTCGTTGGGACTGTTTCAAACCTCGCGTTGATCAGCGGTGCTCGTGTCCAGGCCGGGTGCCAACCCCAGCGCATCGTCTCCAGGGCGGGCGTCGGACTGCCGGGACCACCGGCCGAACTGTTTCCGGGCGCGCATCATGGGTCTGGTACTTGCTCCACTCTTCATCGAAGATGGATTCGAGCCATGACTCGTAGGCGTACCGCTGTCCGCGCGCGGTCTGGGAGAGGTGAAGCTCGTAGCGACCACACATGCCTGGAGAATAGGCGCAGAGGGGCCTGTGAAAGAGGCACGGGCGCCAAGGTTCATCCCGGCCGACTCGTGTGGCTGACTTGCGGCGACGGGCGAAACCCAATGATGCGTATCATGCCCTCCGACCCATTCACCTTCACCCCTCCAAAGGTGCTCGGCGCTCCCGAGTGCCGGTGGCGCGCTGTGCGCAGAGACGATGGCAGCCTCCGCATCGAACGGCGAGTCGTGCCGTACAGACAGTGGGAGGAGCAGACGACGGAGGAACTGGCAGGCGAGGTCGCGAATGGGACGGATGCGGGTAGGTGGCTGCGACGGCTCAAAGAAGCGGGCCTCCTATCCTAGCTAATAAAGATCGAAGGTGCTCCGATCTGGTTTAGCCCTCATCCATAGACACCTTATGGCCGAACGTCATTCTCGGTCACCGATTTTTTCTGCGATATATCATTGTCATTTAAAGGACTGGACCTGCTTCCTCTGAGTATTGATCGTGTACCACTACCCATACCTTTTTTAGGACCATATAAGCTCCACGCGATAAATGGATTCATCCAATCTGGCGATTTCCAGGCCGCAGTCTTTCCTGTAGATAGTATTTTTCCATCTGCAATTTTCTCTAAATAAAGTTTCGATATGCAAATATCAGATTCGCCTAGCGGCGCTAGAATGTGCAAAGAATAGAACCAGCTAACAGCGATATTTAATTCACTTGATAACTTTATTAGTGATTCAGGATTTATGCTTTCATGCCCAAATTCTATTTTAGATAACATACCACTTCTGCTCCCATACCCCATTCGCACCTGGAGAGTCTTCTGGTGCTCCCTGGCCATTAGCCGAGCCAACCGAATGCGCCTCCCCAAGATCTCCCTGTCGCGGGAGGATGGAGTTCTCAATCGACGGCCATTCGCCGTTGTCGGAATCAGCCGAGAAACAGCGAGACCCTCTGAAAGGCTATGGTCTACCGCCTCCACAAACGCTGTCCACGTAGGAAGTTCGGAGCATTTTTCGGAAGGCTTTACGCCGTTTCCTAAACAGTAGTTCTCGGAAATTTTCTGAATGAAAGCATCTGACTTAACCCATTGAGGCCAAAGGTGATGAATGAGATTTGGCATTCTCGTTCAGAACTCTACCCCAATTGGTGGATTTGAGCAATGGGGCTTCCAGCATCCGCCCCCATGTCATCTCCGACAACACGTAAGCTGGCCTCATGGCGATCCCCTTATGGGACCTGTACACGTGCTCCTCTCGGTTCTGCGGCATTTCCGTCGCTTCAACCGCAACCTGCCAGCGGACCTCGATGGGTCAGCACGTCTGGCATCCCATATCATCGGTCCCCATGACCGACAATCACCCGCTGGCACACCGCCAGCCTGCTGACATCGAAGGCCAATTTCCCATGCTCCACTCCAACTCGAATGAAGACGCCATTCGCGCCCTCATCAACGCCATTGACCAAGCCACAAACCTGCGCTTGGCGGAAATCCAGAAGCGGAACCTCGGCGCGCGCGCGAGCGAGATTGCTCACCAGGAGGCTGATGAGGCCAAGCGCGCGCTGCGCACCGCAACCATCTCCTTCGACTCCGCCATCCCTGCAACGGTTTCCACAATCCGTCGCCCTGAAAACGCATTTAAGCTCGCTCGTGTGCGCGGCAGCCTTGCGGGAATGGATACCCCCGTACACGTGGAGTCCCCGCGCAATGCGGATGCCACGCTTACAGACCTTATCGGTGAGCGTTCAGATGAAACCTCAGCCTCAGTTATTACAAGTCTCATGAGTAGAATTAGTATCTCAGGAGATGGAGACGATGAAATTGAAACAAATCGATTCATTGATCGTAAGCTTATTAACACTTTCCAGGAAGATGGTCACCGATACGCAACTTGGGAATTCCTTATCTACGTCGTTCTGAGCACCAGTGCGTCGCAAGAATCCGAGTCCCAGGAAACCAATCGCCCATCTCGTACTTATCGTACTTACGAATTCTTCTTGGTGGACGCCCGTCCCTTGCGGACTGCTATTCAGGTTGTCGCACCTTCGCCTGGAGAAATCGCTGCTGCTGAAGCACTTTACGGCAGCGATCCTTCGCTTATCGACACGATCATGGGCTCTTGGTTTCCCTCCTTGAAGTGGTTCACCTTGACCGTCTTCCGATCCTTGCTGAGGCCATGCGTTTCCAATTACTGCATCCGCAACCAATGGTCGACGCGGGCACGGGCTGCTCATCGGCCCTCCTGCGGTTGGGAAAAGCACGATTCACAAGGTGGCCGAGTATCTACAACCAGTTTTCGATTTGGCGGGACCTGCCGACAAAAGTCACGGAAGCCGGACTGATTGGTGA
>CAWFSD010000002.1:0-129481 GCA_963818245.1 uncultured Planctomycetota bacterium | reverse complement strand
CTACGAGATCATCTTCTGCGCCGACCCCTGCCGCGACCGCACCTTCGCGCTGATCGCCGAGGCGCACGCCGCCGATCCGCGCGTCAAGCTGCTGGCCTTCTCGAGGCGCTTCGGCCAGCCCGCGGCGACCATGGGCGGCATCCACCACGCCAACGGGCGGGCGGTGGTGATCATCGACTGCGACCTGCAGGACCCGCCCGCGCTCATCCCCGAGATGGTGCGCCAGTGGCGCGCCGGCTGGAAGGTGGTGCTGCCGCAGCGCCGCTCGCGCGAGGGCGAGCACCCGCTCAAGAAGCTCATCGCCCACCTCGGCTACTGGTTCATCAACAAGATCAGCAACGTGCGCATCCCGCGCAACACCGGCGACTTCCGCCTGATGGACCGCACGCGTGGTCGACGAGCTGAAGAAGCTCAAGGAAGGCCACGGCTTCCTGCGCGGGCTGGTCGCGGTGGTCGGCTTCAAGACCGTGCTGCTGCCCTTCGACCGCGAGGCGCGCGCCGCCGGCGAGGGCAAGTACAACCGCATCACCGGCTCGCTGCGCATCGGCTTCAACGGCATCATCTGCTTCTCGGACTACCTGCTCAACTTCATGATCAAGGCGGGCCTGGCCTGCGCCGCGCTGGCCCTGCTCAGCTGCGCTGGTGATCGCCTACATGAAGCTCGGCATCGGACTGGCAGTTCGCCTCGGGCATCCCCAGCCTGATGATCCTGGTGCTGTTCATGGGCGGCATGCAGCTCATCGGCATGGGCGTGCTGGGCGCCTACATCGGCCGCATCTACGACGAGACCAAGCAGCGGCCCCTGTTCATCGTCGAGGAGTCCCTCGGCTTCCCCCAGCACCCGACCCTGGCCCCGGCCGAGAAGACCGCAGAGCCCCTATGCGCTACCTGATCACCGGCGCCGCCGGCTTCATCGGCTCCTCGCTCGCCGACCGCCTGCTCGCGGACGGCCACGAGGTCGTCGGCTACGACAACCTCTCCACCGGGCAGGAGCGCTTCCTCGGCGGGCGCGCTCGCCGACCCGCGCTTCCGGCTGGTGCGCGGCGACCTGCTCGACCGCCCCGCCCTCGACGCCGCGGTCGCCGGCTGCGACGTCGGTCTTCCACCTCGCCGCCAACGCCGACGTGCGCTTCGGCACCGACCACCCGCGCCGCGACCTCGAGCAGAACACCATCGCCACCTGCAACGTGCTCGAGGCGATGCGCGCCGGCGGCGTGAAGCGGATCGCCTTCTCGTCGACCGGCTCGGTCTACGGCGAGCCGGACGTCATTCCCGACGCCCGAGGACGGCGCCGTTCCCGGTGCAGACCTCGCTCTACGGCGCGTCCAAGCTCGCCGGCGAGGGCCTGATCGCGGCCTACTGCGAGGGCTTCGGCTTCCAGGGCTGGATCTTCCGCTTCGTCTCGATCCTCGGCGAGCGCTACACCCACGGCCACGTCTTCGACTTCTACAAGCAAGCTGCGGCAGGATCCCGACGCGCCTGCCGGTCCTCGGCGACGGCACGCAGCGCAAGTCGCTACCTCTACGTCGGCGACTGCGTCGACGCGATCCTGCTCGCCATCGAGCAAGCGCCGACGGCAAGGTCAACATCTTCAACCTCGGCACCGACGAGTACTGCGAGGTCGAACGACTCGATCGGCTGGATCTGCGACCGCCCTGGGCGTGCAGCCCCGACCTGCGAGTACACCGGCGGCGAGCGCGGCTGGATCGGCGACAACCCGTTCATCTTCCTCGACACCGCGCGCATCCGCGCGCTCGGCTGGAAGCCGAAGCTGACCATCCGCGAGGCGGTCGAGCGCACCGTCGCCTACCTGCGCGCGGAGGACTGGGTCCTCGCGGCCCGCGCATGAGCAGCCTCGCCGTCTCCTTCATCCTGGCCGTCGTCCAGTCGCTGCTCGCCAACGGCGGGATGTACCTCCTCAAGCGCTGCGCGCCGGAGCCCACCCTCGCCCGCGCCAAGGCGCTGCTCGCCGAGCCGCTGTTCTGGACCGGGGTCGGGCTCTACGGGCTGTCCTTCCTGCTGCTCATCGTCCTGGTCGGCCGCGAGCGGCTGACCTTCCTGGTGCCGTTCACCATGTCGGTGCACTTCGTCATCTCGGCCTGATCGGCACGCTGCTGCTGGGCGAGCGGCTCAGCCCGCTGCTGCTCACCGGGATGGCGGTGATCGCGGTGGGGGTCGCGCTGATGGCGCTCGGCAGACCGGAGTCCACGGCATGAGCGCGCAAGCTGTCGCCATTCGGCCTCTGGCGGTCGCCGGCTTCAGCGGCGACATGCGCCTCGCCCAGGTCGTCCCCTTCAGCCGGTTCCGCCGCCAAGTGGGCTATAGGGTCCGGCATCATGTAACGCGCCACTGGTCGGCCTACACCCCTGACGTCAGGAATTCCGCGACATGAATTTGCAACTCAGCGGGCGCAGCGGCGCTCATCACCGGCGCCAACCAGGGCCTCGGCCGCGCCATCGCCGAGCGCTTCGTCGCGGCCGGCGCCAGCGTGCTGCTCGTCGCGCGCGGCGAGGACCTGCTGCGCGAGGTCGCGCAGGAGCTGGCCGCGCGCGCCACCGCTCCTGGCCAGCGCGTCATCGCGATGGCCTGCGACGTCGCCGTCGACGCCCAGTGCCGCGCCGCGGTCGGCGCGCGCCGCGCAGGAGTTCGGCGGCCTCACCGCGCTGGTCAACAACGCCGGCGTCTACGGCCCGATGGGCGCCCTGGAGGACGTCGACCTGGGCACGTGGCGGCAGGCGATCGAGATCAACCTGTTCGGCGTGTCTCGCTGTGCCAGGCCGCGATCCCGCTGATGAAGCGCGCCGGCTACGGCAAGATCATCAACCTGTCGGGCGGCGGCGCGACCGCGCCGCTGCCCTTCATCAGCGCCTACGCCGCCTCCAAGGCGGCGGTGGTGCGCCTCACCGAGACCCTCGCCGAGGAGCTCAAGGCCGCGCGCATCGACGTCAACGCCATCGCCCCGGGCGCGCTCAACACGCGCCTGCTCGACGAGGTCCTCGCGGCCGGCCCGGAGAAGGTCGGGCCGAGCCTTCCACGAGCGCTCGCTCAAGCAGCGCGATTCCGGCGGCACCCCGCCCGAGAAGGGCGCCGAGCTCGCCGAATTCCTCGCCGGCGCGGCCAGCGACGGCATCACGGGCCGCCTGCTGAGCGCGCTCTGGGACCCGTGGGCCAAGCTGCCGGCGCTCGCCGACGAACTGGCTGCCGGCGACATCTACACGCTGCGCCGCATCGTCCCCAAGGACCGCGGGAAGGACTGGGATGCCTGATCCGACCGCCCCCGGCGTCGCCATCATCGGCTGCGGCCTGATCGGCCAGAAGCGCGCCAAGCTGCTCGCCCCGTGCCGGCTGGTCGCCTGCGCGGACAAGGTCCCCGAGCGCGCGGCGGCGCTCGCCGCGACCGCTCCGGGCGCGACCGCGCACGCCGACTGGCGCGCCGCCCTCGACCAGCCGGGCGTCGGCATCGTGCTGGTGTCGACCACCCACGACCAGCTGCCGGTGGTCGCCCTCGCCGCCGCCGAGCGCGGCCTGCACGCCCTGATCGAGAAGCCGGCCGCGCGCCGCGCCGCCGAACTCGACCCGGTGGTCGCCGCGGCGGCGCGCACCGGCGCGCGCGTGCGCGTCGGCTTCAACCACCGCTACCACCCGGCGCTGCTCAAGGCGCGCGAGCTCGTCGCCGCCGGCGCGCTCGGCGAGCTGATGTTCTGCCGCGCGCGCTACGGCCACGGCGGGCGCATCGGGCTACGACAAGGAGTGGCGGGCCGATCCCGCGCTCTCCGGCGGCGGCGAGCTGATCGACCAGGGCGTGCACCTGATCGACCTCGCGCGCCTGTTGCTCGGCGCCAGTTCACCGAGGTGCAGGGCCACGCCCAGACCTACTACTGGGACATGCCGGTCGACGACAACGGCTTCCTGCTGCTGCGCACCGCGCGCGGCCAGACCGCCTTCCTGCACGCCAGCTGCACCGAGTGGAAGAACCTGTTCTCGTTCGAGCTCTACGGCCGCAAGGGCAAGCTCGACATCAGCGGCCTGGGCGGCAGCTACGGCGTCGAGCGCCTGACCTGGTACCAGATGCTGCCCGAGATGGGCCCGCCCGAGACCGAGCCTGGGAGTACCCGCGCGGCGACCGACTCGTGGGCGCTCGAGTTCGCCGACTTCCTCGAGGACATCCGCCTCGGCGCGCGCAGCCCGTCGCCGGGCCTGCGCGACGCCATCGCCGCGCTGCGCATCGTCGAACGCATCTACGAGCTCGAGCCGATGATCATCACGCGCAGCCCGCTGCGCATCTCCCTCGGCGGCGGCGGCACCGACCTGCCCGTCCTACTACCGCGACCACGGCGGCTTCCTGATCGCCGGCGCGATCGACAAGTACGTCTACATCACCTTGCACCAGACCTTCGTCCGACGACATCTGATCGTCAAGTACTCGAAGCTGGAGCGCGTCGCACGGCCGCCGACGAGATCGAGCACCCGATCATCCGCGAGGCGATGCGGCTGGTCGGGCATCGACGCGCCGCACCTCGAGATCACGAGCATGGCCGACATCCCGGCGGGCACCGGCCTCGGCTCCTCGGGCAGCTTCACCACCGCGCTGCTCAAGGCGCTGCACAGCCTGAAGAAGAACTTCATCCACCCGCGCGACCTCGCCGAGCAGGCCTGCCACATCGAGATCGACCTGCTCAGGGAGCCGATCGGCAAGCAGGACCAGTACATCGCCGCCTACGGCGGCCTGACCTGCTTCCGCTTCCATGCCCGACGGCGCGGTCGAGGCGTGGCCGCTCGCAGGTCGCCGACGACACGCTGCACCAGCTCGAGGACAACCTGCTGCTGTTCTTCACCGGCTACTCGCGCTCGGCGTCGGCGGTCCTCAAGGAGCAGGACGACAAGAGCACGCAGAACGACCGCGAGATGACCGCGCAACCTGCACTTCGTCAAGCAGCTCGGCCTGCGAGAGCAAGGAGGCGCTGGAGAAGGGCGACCTGCACGCGCTTCGCGGAGCTGATGAACGTGCACTGGGAGCACAAGAAGAAGCGCTCAGCGGCATGATGTCGAACGACCGACATCGACGACTGGTACCAGCTCGGCCCGCCGGCAACGGCGCCCTCGGCGGCAAGCTGATCGGCGCGGGCGGCGGCGGCTTCCTGATGTTCTACGCCGAGGACAAGGCGCCGCTGCGCAAGGCGATGCGCGAGGCGGGCCTCGTCGAAGTGCGCTTCCGCTTCGACTTCGAGGGCACCAAGGTGCTGGTGCACGCATGAGCCGCGAGCTGCTTCCCGGTGGTCGATCCTCGCCGGGGGCCTGGCGACCCGGCTGCGGCCGTGACCGAGAAGATTCCCAAGGCGCTGATCGACATCGCCGGCGAGCCCTTCATCGCCCACCAGCTGCGCCTGCTGCGCGGCCAGGGCGTCCGCCGGGTGGTGCTCTGCGCCGGCTTCCTCGGCGAGCAGATCCAGGACTTCGTCGGCGACGGCGCGGCCTTCGGCCTGCGACGTCAGCTACTCTTCGACGGCCCGACGCTGCTCGGCACCGCCGGCGCCATCCGCCGCGCCCTGCCGCACCTCGGCGAGAGCTTCTTCACCCTGTACGGCGACTCCTACCTGACCTGCGACCACGCCGCGGTGCAGGACGCCTTCACCGCCTCCGGGAAGTCGGCGCTCATGACCGTCTTCCGCAACCACGGGCAGCTACGACCGCAGCAACGTCGAATTCGCGGCTGGCCGCATCCGCGTCTACGACAAGAAGGTCCAGACGCCCCGCCATGCACCACATCGACTACGGTCTCGGCCTGTTCCGGCGCAGCGCCTTCGCCGGCCTGCCCGAAGGCGCGGCCGCCGACCTGGCCGACGCTCTACCGCGAGCGCCTCGCCGCACGGCGACCTCGCCGGCTTCGAGGTCGCCGAGCGCTTCTACGAGATCGGCTCCTTCGCCGGCATCGCCGACCTCAAGCACCTGCTCACCACCGACGACAGGGACGCCCATGACCTTCGCCAGCGCAGTTCCTCGCCGAAGCGACGCAGATCATCGCCGCGCTCGACGTGGCGGTGATCGAGCGCGCCGCCGACGCTGCTCGCGGACAGTCCGCGCCCGCGGCGGGCGGCTGTTCATCCTCGGCGTCGGCGGCAGCGCCGGCAACGCCTCGCACGCGGTCAACGACTTCCGCAAGATCGTCGGCATCGAGGCGTACGCGCCGACCGACAACGTCTCGGAGCTGACCGCGCGCACCAACGACGACGGCTGGGCCACGATCTTCGTCGAACTGGCTGAAGGTCAGCCGGCTGAACGCCCAGGACGGCGTCCTGGTGCTGTCCGGTCGGCGGCGGCAACCTGGAGAAGAACGTCAGCCCCAACCTGGTCGCCGCGCGTGCAGCACGCCAAGGAGGTCGGCGCGACCGTCATCGGCATCGTCGGCAAGGACGGCGGCTACACCGCGACCGTGGCCGACGCCTGCGTCATCATCCCGACCGTGAACGCCGACCACATCACGCCGCACGCCGAGGCCTTCCAGGCGCGTGGTCTGGCACCTGCTGGTGTCGCACCCCGCGCTCAAGGCCAGCCAGACCAAGTGGGAATCGGTGCAGTGATGCAGGGCCGTCGCGCCGTCTTCCTCGACCGCGACGGGGTGCTCAACCGCGCCGTGCTGCGCGGCGGCCGGCCCTATCCCGCCGCCGGACGTGGCGCAGGTCGAGATCCTGCCGCGGCAGCCGGCGCGGCCCTCGCGCGGCTCAAGGCGCGCCGGCTACCTGCTGATCGTCGTGACCAACCAGCCCGACGTGGCGCGCGGCACCCAGACGCCGCGCGCGCATCGAGCGCGATCAACGCCCACCTCGCCGCGCGGCTGCCCCTCGACGAGTTCGTGGTCTGCTACCACGACGGCGACCACGCCGCGAGCGCAAGCCCAACCCCGGCATGCTGCTCGCCGCGGCGCGCGCGCTGGGGCATCGACCTCGCCGCGAGCTGCATGGTCGGCGACCGCTAGCGCGATGTCCTCGCTGGCGTCCGCGCCGGCTGCCGCACGATCCTCCTGGGCGACGGCTACGGCGAACGCCGGCCGCGGCCGCGCCCGCGGCGCGGCTCGGCGACCTCGCCGACGCCGCCGACCCACATCCTCGCACGCCCACCATCCCCACGCAAGGACCTCCCATGAGCGACCCGTCACCCCCCTCAACCAGCTCAAGGTCCAGATCTGGGCCGACGGCGCCGACAAGGCCGGCATCCTCGAGCTGGACAAGAACCCGCTCATCAAGGGCTTCACCACCAACCCCTCGCTGATGGCCAAGGCCGGCATCAAGGACTACCCGGCCTTCGCCAAGGACATCCTCACCGCGATCCCCGACAAGCCGATCTCCTTCGAGGTGTTCTCCGACGACCTCGCCGACATGGAGCGCCAGGCGCGCCTGATCACCACCTGGGGCAAGAACGTCTACACCAAGATCCCGATCACCAACACCAAGGGCGAGAGCTGCATCCCGCTGATCCGCAAGCTGGCGAAGGAGGGCGTGAAGCTCAACGTCACCGCGCTGCTGACGCTGAAGCAGGTGCGCGAGACCGCCGACGCCCTGCGCGGCGGCGCGCCCTCGGTGGTCTCGGTGTTCGCCGGCCGCATCGCCGACACCGGCCGCGACCCGGTGCCCGTACATGCACGCCTGCGCCGCCATCCTGGAGGACGTGCCGAGCGCCGCTGCTGCTGTGGGCGAGCACGCGCGAGCTGCTCAACATCTACCAGGCCGAGGAGACCGGCTGCAGCGTCATCACCGTGCCGCACGACATCCTCAAGAAGCTCAGCGGCGTGGGCCGCGGACCTCGGCGAGTATTCGCTCGATACCGTGAAGGGGTTCCTGAAGGACTCGACGGGCGCGGGATTCAAGCTGTAGCGCACCCGGACTCCGACGCTGCAACGCCCCGGCCCGCACCTGCGGGCCGGGGCGTTCTCATGTCACGGCGCGGTCACCCGCGCCGCCCCGCCCGCCACGCACACGCTCTCCAGGCGCAGCTCCTGCCCGGCCGCGAGGTGCGGCACGATGGTCAGCCGGTGCGGCTGCGCCGGATCGAGCGTCGTGGTCACCACCACCACGTGGTGCACGTTGCCGTGCGCGTTGCGCGCGAAGGTGCCGGCCTCGATGTCCGCGCCGGTCTTGCTGCCCGGCGGGACCTGCGCCACGCCGTCGATCAGCACCTGGTAGGTGCCGGACTTCTCCGTGCTCTCGCCGAAGATCAGCACGGTGCTGGCCTGGACGGAGCAGGTGAACGGCGCGACGGCGGTCGCGGTGCCGGCGGCGGCGGCACCGGCTGGCGCGGCGGCGGCCTCCGCCACCGCCTGGTCGCCCTGCCAGCGCGACATGAGCATGTCGTAGAAGGCCGAGACCAGGTCGGGGTGGGCGGTCTTCCAGCCTGCCGGCAGCGGTGCGAGCGTGGCGAGGGGCGCCCGCGCCCAGGACATGCAGGTGGCGGCGTGGAGCATGGCCGCCGGCGCGCGGCACACCGCGCCGCCGGCGATGCCGGCGCGCAGCGCGTCCCACGCCGCGTCGGTGAACAGCTCGTACCCGCGGTCGCCGGGGTGGACGGGGTCGTACGGCCACACCTCGGCGGTCGTGCTCGCGCCGCTGGCGAGGCGCTGCGCGATCAGCCCGATGGCGTCGCCCGAGGGCACGCCATAGGCCTGCGCGATGGCCTGGTGCGCGGTGCGGCGCGGCATCGGCTTGGCGTCGGCGGTGACGTTCCACTGGAACGGGAAGATGACCTGCACCACCGGCACCCCGGCGAGCACCATGCGCCGCACCAGCGACTCGTACGAGGCCAGGGTCTCCTCGTCGGCCGAGCCGATGTCGTCGTTGGCCGAGAAGTCGAGGAACACCAGGTCGGGTCTGCGCGCCATGACGTCGCGCTCGAGGCGGAACACGCCGAGCATCGAGCCGGTGCCGCCGATCGCCGCGTCCTCGCCGTGGAAGCGGGCGCTGGGATACGCGGCCTCGAGGCGCTGCACGAGGCGCGCGCGGTAGGAGGTGTGCAGCTGGTCGGTGGCGTTCGCCCCCCAGGTCAGCGAGCCGCCGAAGAACACCACGGTGAGCGCCTCGCCGGCGCGCGCGCGGCGATCGAAGTCCGCGAACGCGGCGACCTTGGCCGCGCCAGCCGCGCCGGCACCCGCCTGCGGGGTCCCTTCCGCGCCTTGCCCCCGCGTGGCGCAGGTCCCGAGCACCAGCAGCGCCAGGACCACCCCCGCACCAGGGTTCCGCTTCATGGGCATGACATCCACCTCTTCCCCGCCAGCGCGGCCGACACGTTTCCGCCTGCAGCTTCCCTCCCCCCGCCCCGACGCAAGGCGGAGCCCCATGCTCGAATCCGACATTCCCACGTCGCATCCGCCCAACTCCCCATCCCCTCACCACCCCTTCATCCCTCCTTCACACCCCCATGGATGGTCACCGTGGCCATGTCCACCTTCCCCCCCATCCTCACCGGTCCGCCCGCCCCGCACCCCGACGTCCCCAGTCCCGCGCCCGGCCTGCTCATCGTCGATCGCCGCCCCGCGGAGTTCGCCACGCTGGTCGCCGAACTCGGCACCGACCTGCGCGTCGAGACCGCGACCACCGGCCACCTGGCCGTCGTCCAGTTGCGCCTCGCTGCCGCCGGCGACCACAGCCCGCTACCCGACCTGGTGCTGATCGATCTCGACCTGCCAGGCATCCGTGGGCTGGACCTGCTGCGCCTGATCCGCCACACGCCCGAGCTGCGCCACCTGCAGGCGGTCATGGTGGCCGCGGAATCCGGCCCCGAACTGCGCTTCCGCTGCGCGCAGGAAGGCGCCACCGCGTGCCTGGAGCGCCCACGCGACGCGGCGGCCTCCCAGCGCCTGGCCCGGGCCCTGCGCCGGCTGGTGATGCGGCCACGGGGCGCGGCCATGGTGTCGGCCTAGTGTCCTGTCCGGTACATTCACCGACTCGGGCGCCGGCCCCGTCGGCTGGCTGCGAGGCGCATCCGACGCGGCGATAGCAGCGCGATCGCAAGGAGGGTGCACCGCAGCAGACGGCCGACGCGGCCAAGCCAGAGGCAGTGAACGTACCGGACAGGACATGAGCGACCGACTGCCCGGGGTCGCCCGGGCGGTCGTTGCCCCGCCGCTCCCGGCGCGAAGCATGCCGCCATGCGCATCGCCCTCGCCACCGACCACGCCGGCTTCCCCCTCAAGGGGCCGATCACCGCCCACCTGCGCGCGCGCGGCCACGAGGTCGTCGACTTCGGCACCGACACGCCCGATCCGTGCGACTACCCGCGCTTCATGCGCCCGGCCGCCGAGGCGGTGGCCGCCGGCAGCTGCGCGCGCGCCATCGTCCTGGGCGGCTCCGGCAACGGCGAGGCGATCGTCGCCAACCGCGTCGCCGGGGTGCGCTGCGCCTACTGCTACAGCGTCGAGACCGCGCAGCTGGGCCGCGCCCACAACGACGCCAACGCCATCGCGCTGGGCGCGCGCCTGGTCAGCACCGAGCTGGCCCTGGCCATCGTCGACGCCTGGCTGGACACGCCCTTCGAGGGCGGCCGCCACCAGCGCCGCATCGAGCTGATCGACCACCCGGTCTGACCGGCCGGACTCGTCCGCGGCGGCGCCCCACCCTGGCCCCTTCGCCGGTGGAAACCCCGCCGGGTGCGCCCAGACTCGTCCGCCATGGCCGAACCCGAGCTCGATCCGGAAGACCCCGCGGTGCAGGAGGCCATGGGCCACGTGCGCGGGCTGCTGCGCCACATCGGCGAGGACCCCAACCGCGAAGGCCTGGTCGACACGCCCCGCCGCGTGGTCAAGGCCATGGCCGAGCACTTCGGCGGCTACGCCGTCGACCCGCGCTCGTTCCTCGAGCGCACCTTCGAGGACGTCGGCGGCTACGAGGAGCTGGTGCTGGTCAGCGACATCGACGTGCACAGCCACTGCGAGCACCACATGGTGCCCTTCGTCGGCAAGGCCCACGTCGCCTACATCCCCAAGGGCCGTGTGGTGGGCCTGTCCAAGCTCGCGCGCGTGGTCGACGCCTTCTCGCGCCGGCTGCAGATCCAGGAGAAGCTCACCACCCAGATCGCCGACACCATCCAGGAGGTGCTCCATCCCCAGGGCGTGGCGGTGATCATGCAGTGCCAGCACTTCTGCATGTGCTACCGCGGCGTGAAGAAGCCCGGCTCGTGGACCACCACCAGCAAGCTGCACGGGGTGTTCCTCGAGAACCCCCCCACCCGCCTCGAACTCTTCACGCTGATCGGGATGAAGCGCACGTTGTGGAACGGCTGAGAGTGGAACGGTTGAGAGTGGAACGGGTGAGGGTGGAACGGGCGGGGCCCGCCGCCGGGCGCGTGGGAGCCTGTCGCATCGGCCGTTGCCAGGCGCCGCTCGGGGGCTAAAAAGGCCCGATCGGACCATGCCCAAAGCCTTCCTATCTCCCCGCGAAATGGCCCAGGCCATCGGGCTGAGCGAGTCCTCGCTCAAGCGCTGGATCGACGACGGCGAGCTCGCCGTCAGCCGCACCGCCGGCGGCCACCGCCGCATCCCCCTGCAGGAGGCGGTGCGCTTCGCCCGCTCCGGCAAGGTCGCGGTGCGCAACGCCGCCTGCCTCGGCCTGGACGTGGCGGTGGGCGCGGCGGCGGCCTGCCACCAGCCCGACGACCGCCTCTACCGCGCCCTGTTCGACGGCGACGCCGGGCAGGCGCGCGCCCTGCTCCAGGCCGCCTTCGTCGACGGCCAGAGCATCGCCGCGCTGTGCGATGGCGCGCTGCGCTGCGCGATGGGCCGCTTCTGCGCCCTGCTCAAGGAGGGCGAGGAGGGCGTCGCCGCGCACCACGTCGCGGTCGCGATCTGCAAGCAGGCCATCGAGGCCCTGCGCATCCTGCTGCCCGAACCGGGCCCCCAGGCGCCCGCGGCGATCGGCGCGACCTGGAGCGACGACCCCTGCGCGCTGCCCTCGCTGATGGCCGCGGCCACCCTCGGCGAGTGCGGCTGGCGCACCATCAACCTCGGTCCGCTGACCACCTGCAGCGTGCTGCGCGCGGCCATGGTCCGCCACCGCCCCAAGCTGATCTGGCGCACGGTGACCGTCATCAAGGACCCCGCCGCCACCGCCAAGCACATCCGCCGCTTCGCCGCCGAGCTCGAAGGCGTGCCGCTGGTGGTCGCCGGCCCCGCGCTCGCCCACCTCGGCCAGGCCGGCCTGTGCAGCGGCGGCAACCTGCACCTCGCCGGCTCGATGGGCGAACTGGCCGCCTTCGCGCGCGGTTTCCTCGGCCTCAAGGCCACCCGCCGCCGCGCCTGATCCTCCTCGGCGGATCCGCAGGGATAGAACCGCCAAGGCGCCAAGGATGGAGACAGAGAGCGTCCGCGAACGCATCCCTCAGCCGCATGCACCAGCTCATGGACGACCGTCGCGCCTGATCAACCGACCTTGGCGCCTTGGCGCCTTGGCGGTTCTATCCCTCCCCTCCCCGTTTCACGGCGCGCCCTTGGCCTCCTGCTCGACCGGGGCGGTGTCGGCGAGGGGCCAGCGGCCGAGCAGGTTGCGCAACTGGAAGCGGCTGTTCGCCAGGTCCTGCCGGCGGCTGGTCAGGTCGCTTTCGGCCTGGAACAGCGAGGCGCTGGCGTCAGCCGCCTGCAGCGCGGTGGCCAGGCCCTGGCGGAAGCGCTGCTGGACCTCGTCGAGGTTGACCCTGGCGACGCGCAGCTGGGTGTCGGCCTGGCCGACGCTGGCTTCGGCGGCGGCGAAGGCGCCCAGTGCGGTGGCGAGATCGCGGTGCAGGTCGCGGCGCACGCCGCGGTAGGCGGCGCCCTGCTCGTGCAGGGTGGCGTCGAAGGCCGCGGCGGTGGCCTCGCGGTTGCCGCCGTCGTAGAGGTCCCACTGCGCGACCAGCGCCACCGTCCACTGCGGCGAGGTCGCCACGCCGGGATCCGGATCGGTGTCGTTCAGGCCCCAGCTGCCCTGCACGCCGACCGTGGGCACCAGCCCCAGGCGCGCGCTGCGCGCCTGCAGTCCGGTGGCGCGCATGCGCAGCTCGGTCGAGCGGAAGTCGGGGCGCTCGCGCAGCGCGATGCGCTCGTACTCGGCGAGGTCGCGGCCCACCAGCGCGGCGGGCTCGGGGTCCTGCAGCGGCTCGAAGACCTCCCGTCCCACCAGGTCGCCGAGCGACAGGCGCGCCGCCAGCACCGCCTGGCGGCCGTTGGTCACCGCCAGGTCGGCGCTGGCCAGCTCCAGTTCGCTGCGCGTGGCATCGTTGCCGGTCGCCACCCCCGCCTTGACGCGCGCGCGCGTCTCCTCGGCGGTCTGCGCGGCCACGGCGCGGCGGCGACCGGCGGCGTCCAGCTGGCCCTCGGCGCCGATCACGTCCAGGTAGCCGGTCACCACCTGGAAGGCGAGCGCGCGGCGCAGCTCGGCCGAGTCGAGCTCCTGGGCCGAGACCGAGACGCCCGCCGAGCGCACGGTGTCGTACGAGCTGGCGTTGAAGAGCGTCATGCCCACCGCCACGGTCAGGCCGTTGTCGCCGCGCACGTGGTCGGCGAACGGCGCCTTCGAGATCGACGACTTCTGCAGCGACGCCGAGGCGCCGACGCTGGGCAGCAGCAGCGACAGGGCCTGGCGCCGCAGGGCCAGGGCGTGGTCGAGGCGCGCCGCGGCGACCTCGCGCGTCTCGTTCAGCCGGTGCGCCTGGTCGAGCGCCTGGGCGAGCGTCAGCGGCGGAACCGGGGCCGGCGCGGGCGGCGCGACGGCCGGCGCTGTCGCAGGAGCAGGTGCAGGTGCAGTCGCAGGCGCGTCAGCCGCCATGGCGGTGCTCGACGCGGCCAGCGCCGCAAGGACGAGGACGACGGTGCGCATGCTCACGGAGGTGCCTTTCTGCGCCGCGCCGGCCGGCGCGGCTGGGGATGCGCGGCCACCGCGAACAGCGGACGCAGCAGGTCGAAGGCGCGCGCCACCACCGCCTGGTCCCCGGGCGCCAGGGTGGCGAAGCGCGCATCGAGGAAGGCGAGGGCGGTCGCTTCGGCGCGGTCGAGCAGCGCCGCCCCGCGCGCGCTCACGGTCAAGGCCAGGCGCCGCCGGTCGCTACCGCTCTCGCCGCTGCGCAGCAGGCGC
This sequence comes from uncultured Planctomycetota bacterium, assembly GCA_963818245.1. GTDB lineage: Bacteria > Planctomycetota > UBA11346 > UBA11346 > UBA11346 > BOG-1363. The sequence continues at coordinate 115,394 of CAWFSD010000002.1, read as the reverse complement.
GCGCGCACCAGCCCGGCGACCAGCGCGGACATCGCCGGCCGGCCCAGGCCGACGTGCTCCGCCGCCTCCGACAGCGATGGCTGCGCGTGCCAGCGCACGAACGCGAGCGTGCGCAGCTGCACGACGCTCAGCGCCGGCTCGCGCCCCGCGCGCATGTGCAGGCGGATCGCCTGCATCGCCTGCGGGATGACCTCGAGCGCGAGCTGCGCGATGCTGGTGGGGCCGGGGGCTGCCATCGGTTATGGAAGCGAATGGTTCACACCACGAAGCATCGGCAAGGTGGGATGGGGACAGGGGGATGTCAGCTGATGAAGACTCTGGACCCAGGCTCAGACCCAGGCCCTGGACCCTAGACCCTGGATCCTGGACCTTAGACTCAGACCCTAGACCCTAGACCCTAGACCCTAGACCCTAGACCCTAGGTACTGTAGTCAGGTTGAGATCGCGTCCGCCATGCGCTGCGTCGCGGTGTCAGGAATCCCAGAATGATCGGACTTTCCCGACCTGGATACCTAGGGTCTAGGGTCTAGGGTCTCGAGTCCAGGGTCCAGGGTCTTCCAAGGTCTCCAGCCTCCTCCAAATCACTGTTAACCAAACCCCCCCATGCGCTGTTTCCAAGTATGGAAAACGCCCGCCCGCCCGCGCCTGCCCACACCATTCCCAACGTGATCAAGAGCTGCGCCGTGCTGGCCCTGCTCGGCAAGCGCCCGCAGGGCACCAGCCTGGGCGAGGTCAGCCGCCTGACCGGAGTTCCCAAGACCAGCGCTTACAGGATGTTGCGCAGCTTCTGCCACACCGGTTTCGCGCGCGAGGACAAGGGTCTGTACCGCTGCGGCATGGGGGTGGTCCAGGTCGGCCTGGCCGCCTTGACCAAGCTCGAGCTGCACGCCAACGCCCAGCGCGTGCTGAAAGAGCTGGTCGCCGCCAGCGGGGAGGCCGCCCACCTCGCCGTCGCCCAGGACCAGAGCATCTTCCTGCTCGACACCTGCGACAGCCCGCACCCTGCCGGGCTCTCGGCCGGTGTCGGCACCGCTGTCCCCTTGCACTGCTCTGCTCCCGGCAAGGTGCTGCTCGCCTTCTCCATCCGCTCGGCGGCCGACCTGCTGCTCGCCGCGGTGACCTTCGAGCGCCGCACCGAGCGCACCCTGACCTCGCGCCACCGCCTCGAGGCCGAACTCGAGATCGTGCGCCGGCAGGGCTATGCGGTCGATGACGGCGAACTCCAGCCCGACGTGCGCTGCGTCGCGGCGCCGGTGCGCGACCGCGACGATCGCGTGATCGCCGCGATCGGCATCACCACCACCGCCGAGCGCCTGTCCTACGAACGGCTCGCCCCGGTCACGGCGATGGTCGTCGAAGCGGCCGCGCAGCTCTCCCAGGCCCTCGGGTGGCACGGGGCGGCCGGGTTCATGCAGCCCGCCGAGGCCGGCGCCAGCGTCCCCCTGGCGACCTGACGCCGCCACGGTCCGGCCCTCCGGCACACTCCGGGGCCCGGTGATGCACGTCACGACTCGCGAGTCCCCACGGATCGTGCAATCCGCAGTGCGCGCGCGGCACCCGGCCAGGTGATGGGCCCGTCGCGGCGCTCGACACTGGCGCCCCCTGTCCTGCGCTGCGATGCTGCCCCGCGGGAGCGCCACCATGCCCACGGCCATCGTCCTCGGCGCCGGCATCTGCGGCCTGCTCGCCGCGCGCAGCCTGCAGGACGCGGGCTGGTCCGTCACCGTGCTCGAGCAGTGCCCCGCGGTCGGCGGGCGGCTCGCGACCCGCCTCCTCGGTGGCCAGGCGTTCGATCACGGCGGCCAGTTCCTGAGCGTGCGCGATCCGCGCTTCGCCGCGCTGGTCGCGGCGTGGGAACGCGCCGGCGCGGTGGCGGAGTGGGGCCACGGCTTCCTGGGCGACGACGGCGCCGTGGCGCACGACGGCTTCCCGCGCTACCGCGCGCCCGGGGGCATGCAGCGCCTGACCGAGCACCTCGCCAGCGGGCTGACGGTGCGCACCGGCACCACCGTCACCGCGATCGCCAGCGCTGGCGACACCGTGACCGCGCGCGCGGCCGACGGCACCTGGCGCGCCGACGCGCTGATCGCCACCGCGCCGGTGGCGCAGACGCTGGCGCTGCTGGACGCGTCGGGCACCGCGCTCGCGCCCGCCGTGCGCCGCCGCCTCGAGGGCGTCGCGTACGCGCCCTGCCTGTGCGTGCTGCTCGAGTACCCGCAGGCCACGGCCGCCGCCCTGCCCGCACCCGGCGGCATGCGGCTCACCGGCGGGCCGATCGGCTGGATCGCCAGCCAGCGCGGCAAGGGCCTGCGCACCACCGGCGAGGGCCTGGTCGTGCACGCCGACGGCGTCTGGAGCCAGCAGCACTACCAGGACGACGCGGCCACCGTGATCGCCGCGCTGCTGCCCGGCGTGACCGCCGCGCTGCGCCGCGCGGGCGCCGCCGGAGACTGGGACGCGCCGGCCACCGCCCAGCTCGAGCGCTGGCGCTACAGCCTGGCGACCAGCACCCTGGTCGAGCCGTGCCTGGCGGTCGATGCCGCGGCGCGCGTGGTCCTGGCGGGCGACGCCTTCGGAGCGCGCCCGCGCATCGAGGGGGCCGCGCTGTCAGGACTGGCCGCGGCGGCGCTCCTGAGCGGCCGCGGCGCTGACCGGCGCTGACCCGCGACGCGCCGCGATCCACGGGGTGTCGCCGCGCGAGTTACGGCACGCCTCGCGCTGGGGAAGTGCCTGGTAAGCCATGCACCACCCGGCCGTCCCACCGCGAGCAGATGCCAAACACCCATGGGGGTTGGACCGTAATACGGTCAAATCGTCCAGATTTGCGCGATGCCGCCGCGGGACTTGCCAGAAGGATGCAGAGCCGCACGGCAGAAAATTCGTCAAATCCGTGTTTGATTTTTTCCCGTACCCTGCTAAAACGTCCATAACGGTCACCAGGAGGAATCCGCCATGCCCGACACGACCTACAGCATCAGCCACGCCGCGCGCATCAGCGGCCTCGCCCCCAGCGTCCTGCGCGTGTGGGAGACCCGCTACGGCTGGCCCTGCCCGAAGCGCCTGCGCAACGGCTACCGGGTGTTCTCCGCCCACGACCTCGAAGAGCTCAAGCACGCCGCCGAGCTGGTGCGCGGTGGCATGGCGATCAGCAAGCTGATCATCGACGGCCTGCCGCGCTGGCCGGCCATCCCCGGCCGCGAGGTGCACCTGCGCCTCGAGCACGCGCGCGCCCTGCCGGTCAGCGCCGACCGCCGCGCCAGCGGCCTGCGCGACCAGCTCCTGGAAGCGATGGAGCACCAGCACTCCGGCCGCGCCCTCGAGATCGTGCAGCTCGCGCCGATCGACCTGCGCCCGAGCGACGAGATCGGCGCGGTGCTCGCTCCGCTGCTCGTCGGCCTGGCCGAACTCCACCACCACGGCCGCACCTTGCCGCAGGAGGAGAGCCTGGTCCGCCTCGCCAGCGAGCGCTGCCGGCAGCTGCTGCGCCGCCACCCCGTGCGCGGCGCGGTGACCCAGGTGGTCGCGCTCGGCGAGGCCGCCGAGCCGCTCGCCGACCTCGCCGCCGTGCTGCTCGCCGCGCGCGGCGTGGCGGTGGTGCGGCGCGCCGACGCGGTCGCCGACGGCGCGCTCGCCCCCGCTATCGAAGTCGGCATCGAAGCCGATGAGGAAGCGGCGCGGGAAGGCTCCCTGCGCATCACTGCGCTGGGCAGCCCGGGCACCCTGCTGCTCGCGGACCTGCTGGCTCCGGGTTTCGATCTGCGCACCGCGCAGGAACGCCTGGTCCATTCCCAGGTCGCCTGAGCCGGACCGCCCGGGCCCTCCTGGCTGCGGTCGGGATCAGGCCGCTGAGCGCCGCGACGCGGACGTGGAGATCACGGATGACCTGTGGCGGAGCCACAGGTCATCCCTTTTTCCGACCTCGGCGTCCGTCACCGGGCTCGCGCCCGCTCGAAGTACAGAAGTACCCTGCGCATCCCTGGTTCCCGGCTGATGCTGCCCGGAGCCCGGGAGGATCCATGCACGGCCGCCGCGCGAAGCGCACCCACATCGCGACCAAGCACCGCAAGCTGCGCGGGCCGGACTGGTACATCTCGGAGATGATGCTCGACCGCACCATCGACGCGATCTATCGCCGCCTGCCGATCTCGCGGCAGTACCACGTGCCCTACGTCGCCGGCTACAGCACGGATGGCAAGCGCATCTACATCGACAAGGACCTGCCACCCAGCTTCACGAGCAGCGACGGCGAGACCGTGCCCATCGATCGCTACCTGCTCCTGCACGAGGCCGTGGAGAAGAGCCTGATCGACACCCTCGGCCTGCACTACCAGCACGCCCACCAGGTCGCGCTGCGTGCCGAGCAGGCCGCGGTGCGCGCCGATGGCGTGTCGTGGCGCGAGTACGACCGCTTCATGCAGTCGTTCATCAAGGAGATGGGCGAGGGCCACGTCACCAACCTGCCCCCGGACCTCGATCTCAAACCCTACATCGATGAGCACGACACCGGACTGCTCGCGCAGATGCGCGGGTTGATGCGCACGGCGAAGAAGACCACGGGGAAGACCTGACTCGGCAGAGGGGCGAGGCGCGAGGGGACTCGAACGGTGGCTCACGGCCGAGCGCGAGGGCGATCGGGTCACCTGGATGGCAGGGGCTTCAGCGAGGGCCGCCGCAGGTTCAGCCTCCCGTGCGCGGCACTGGCGCGGCGGCGCAGCCCTTGCAGATCGGAGCGAGGGCGCATGATCCCCGTCCGACCGGCATGGGCGGTTAGCTCAGTGGCTAGAGCATTCGCTTCACACGCGAGGGGTCACAGGTTCAAATCCTGTACTGCCCACCAATCGGAGGCCTGGATCCTGGCACAGGGTCCAGGCCTCTTTTCTTGAGACCCGAAACACGAGACACGAGGAACACGCCTGACTGCGCTCTCGAGACCGCGCCTCGCGGGTCTCGCGTCTCGAGTCCGGCGCGTTCGGCCTCCGGGTCATTTTGACCGTGATAGCAGCACTCGGACACGGTGACCTGCGCCGTGGGTTCCTGGAATAGGCCATACCCCTCCATCCATGTCGTTACAGGGGAGCAGGTTAGGTCAAAGAGCGGAAATCGGCATTGGCATGGTGCTCGCTATGGAGCGGGCAGAGGCACGCGGCGGTCAGGAATGGCCTCCGCACAAATCCGCCATGCTCCACCCCACCATCCTCATCGCCGACGACGATCGCCGCCTGCGCGAATCGCTCAGCGAGGTCTTCAACGACCTCGGCTGCACGACCCGCACCGCCGGCAGCGGCGGCGGTGCGATCGAGGTGCTGCGCCAGACGCGCTGCGACCTGCTGCTCTCGGACGTGGACATGCCGGACATGACCGGTTTCGCGCTGCTGTCCTGGGTCAGCGCCACCAGAGTCCGCAGGCGGGCAGCCACCTGCCGGTGATCCTGATGAGCGCGCGCGCCGATGCCCAGCTCGGGCGCGCGGCGCGCGAGGCGGGAGCGATCGACCTGCTGTCCAAGCCGGTCGAGATCACCCGCATCACCGGTCTGGTCCACCGCCTCCTCGACATGTGAACCTTTTTCCAACGCAACCCTCCAAATCGCACTTTCTCAAAGGATCCCTCCCATGGCCAAGATCATCGGCATCGACCTCGGCACCACCAACAGCTGCGTCTCCGTCATGGAAGGCGGCGAGGCGGTGGTCATCGCCAACCAGGAAGGCCTGCGCACCACGCCGTCGGTCGTCGGCTTCGTCGAGAACGGCGACCGCCTGATCGGGCAGATGGCGCGCAACCAGGCCATCACCAACCCCGAGAACACCGTCTACTCCATCAAGCGCTTCATGGGCCGCCGCCACAGCGAGGTCGGCAGCGAGGAGAAGCTCGTCCCCTACAAGGTCGTGGGCGGCGCCCAGGAACTGGTCAAGGTCGAGGTGCGCGGCAAGCAGTACACCCCGCCGGAAGTCTCCGCGATGATCCTGCAGTACCTGAAGAAGGCCGCTGAGGACTACCTCGGCGAGAGCGTCAGCGAGGCGGTCATCACCGTTCCCGCCTACTTCAACGACGCGCAGCGCCAGGCCACCAAGGACGCCGGCAAGATCGCCGGGCTGAACGTGCGCCGCATCATCAACGAGCCCACCGCCGCGGCCCTCGCCTACGGCATGGACAAGCAGAAGAACGAGAAGATCGCGATCTTCGACCTCGGCGGCGGCACCTTCGACGTGTCGATCCTCGAGGTCGGCGACGGCGTGGTCGAGGTGCTCGCGACCAACGGCGACACCCACCTCGGCGGCGACGACTTCGACGACGTGGTCATCAACTGGCTCGCCGACACCTTCGCCAAGGAGAACGGCGGCCTCGACCTGCGGAAGGACAAGATGGCCCTGCAGCGCCTCAAGGAGGCGGCGGAGAAGGCCAAGAAGGAGCTCTCGCAGGTCACCACGTCCGCGATCGCGCTGCCCTTCATCACCATGGTGAACGGCCAGCCGAAGCACCTCAACACCTCGCTGACGCGCGCGAACTTCGAGAACCTCACCAAGGCCCTGATCGAGCGCTGCCGCAAGCCGTGCCTCGACTGCCTGAAGGACGCCAAGCTGAGCGCCGCCGACGTCAACGACGTCATCCTGGTCGGCGGCTCGACGCGCATGCCCTGCGCCCAGGCCGTGGCCAAGGAGATCTTCGGCAAGGATCCGAAGAAGAACGTCAACCCGGACGAGGTCGTGGCCGTCGGGCGCCGCGGTCCAGGGCGGCGTGCTGACCGGCGAGGTCAAGGACGTGCTGCTGCTCGACGTCACCCCGCTCAGCCTCGGCATCGAGACCGAGGGCGGCATCATGACCGTGCTGATCGAGCGCAACACCACCATCCCGACCTCGAAGTCGAACGTGTTCTCGACCGCGGCCAACAACCAGCCGGCGGTCGACATCCAGGTCTCGCAGGGCGAGCGGCGCATGGCCAAGGACAACCGCCTGCTCGGCAAGTTCACCCTCGACGGCATCGCCCCGGCGCCCCGCGGCATGCCGCAGATCGAGGTGACCTTCAACATCGACGCCAACGGCATCCTCGAGGTGAAGGCCAAGGACAAGGCCACCGGCAAGGAGCAGCACATCTCCATCCAGGGCTCGTCCGGCCTCAACAAGTCCGAGATCGAGCGCATGGTCGAGGAGGCCGCCGCCAACGCCGAGAGCGACAAGAAGAAGGAGGAGCTGGCCAAGGCGCGCAACCAGGCCGAGCAGCTCGCGCACCAGACGCGCAGCGCGCTCGAGGAGCACAAGGACAAGCTCCAGGGCGACGAGGAGGCCGAGATCAAGGCGGCGATCGACGCGATCGAGAAGGCCAAGGCCGGCGAGGACGTCGCCGCCATCGAGGCCGCCACCAAGGACCTCGACACCAAGGCCCAGGCCTGGGGCAAGCGCATCCACGAGGCGAGCATGAACAAGCAGCAGGCCGCAGGCGCCGCCGGCGCCGGTGCCGGCGCGGGTCCCGCTCCGGGCGGGCAGGCCGGCGGCCAGGGCGGCGGCGACGACAACATCAAGGACGCCGACTTCACCGTCCAGAAGTGAGCTCCGCGACGCGGCTGGTCCCCCGGGCCAGCCGCGTCGTCCCGCGCCAGGCGTCCCGTGCCCGGCGTCCTCTCTCCCCGCTCTTCCCATCCCTCACAGAGTTTCCCGACGGGCCGCCATTCCGGCAGCCCCCAACCTGAAAGAACCGAGGTACCCCACATGCCCAAGACCGACATCAAACCGATCGGCTCGCACGTCATCGTCCAGCGCTCCAGCGCCGCGGACGTCTCCAAGGGCGGCATCGTCCTGCCCGAGAAGGCCAAGGACAAGCCCAAGGAGGGCAAGGTCATCGCCGTGGGCAACGGCAAGGTCCTCGAGGACGGCAAGCGTCAGACCATGCAGCTCAAGGCCGGCGACCGCGTGCTGTTCAGCAGCTACGCGGGCAACGAGGTGAAGATCAACGGTGACGACCTGCTCGTCATCGAAGAGTCCGAAGTCCTCGCCGTCATCGAATAAGCCGCAGCGAACCGATCGACCAAGCGCACCGCGGAGCGAAAGCTCCGCGGTGCTGTCGTTAGCGGACTCCTGCCGACGTGCGCTCGGATCGGTGGACCGCCTCGCACTTCCGGGCGCCGGAGCGCCTCTCCCCCGGGACCGCCGGCCGCCGGCCAATACTATCAAGCTGCGCGTACAAGGCCGTTCCTACGATAGCCAGGAGTCGTCTTTCTCGCGGCTCTGGTCCCTCTGGTGCTCTGTGTTCTCTCACGCTGTCTGATCTTCCGTTCGGCCGAGCCGGAATGATGGTGGGTGGTACCGACCGCCGATCGAACACAGAGCACCAGAGAGACCGGAGAAGAGCTCAGCTTGATGGCATTGGCCGCCGGCCCGCATCGCACCACGTATTCACGGACGACGCATGGATCCGCTCACCACTTCCCCACCATTCAGTCCCCCCGGAAGAACGACCCCCACCGCTCAGTGGTACCCCGCGTCCCCCCGCTGCCGTTCCTCGCGCCGCAGCCGCTCATCGCGCGCCTTGCGGATGGCCAGGTAGCGGTCCAGTTCCGGCCGGCCCCCCTCACCGAGCCCCAGCTCGGCGCGCAGGTCGGCCAGATCGATGCGCCCATCATCATTGGTGTCGTAGATCTCCAGCGATTCCATCAAGGCCATCAGCTCGGTCTTGTCGAGCACTCCCTTGAGCTCGAGGTACTTGGTCAGGCAGAAGAGCACGGACGAGAGCTGGTCGACCTGCCGCTGCAGGTCGTGCGTGGTGGCGATGCGCGCCGTCTGGGAGCGCGCCATCTCCATGCGCGCCTGCCGCTGCGCGCTCGCGATGCGCTTCGCCACCCTGGCGCGGTCGAAGAAATCGATCTCGATGGTCACGGCGTCCCCCTGCGGGCGATCCCCGCCCACTCCTCCGGCCGGTTCACGTTCGCCAGCATCGGCACCAGCCACGCCGGCGCCTCGCGCACCGTGAAGGCGGCCTCTTCGATCAGCGCGTGCAGCGCGCGGCGGCCGGCGGCGAGGTGCGCGCGCGCGGTGGGCAGGCAGGGCTCCGCATAGCACGCGAAGAGCGGCTCGAGGCCGGCGGCCTGGCGCACGGCCAGGCCGGCGCCGAGCGCTCCTGCCGCGCGCTGCGCGCGCACCTCCGCGGTCAGCCACGCCAGCGCGCGCGCCTCCAGCAACGGCATGTCGCAGGCCAGCGCGATCACCGGCGCCCGCCGCGTCAGGGCCGCGACCAGGCCGCCGAGCGGGCCCTGGCCCGGCACGTCGTCCGGGATGAACGAAACCGCCGGAAGCGCCCACCCCGCCGGCGCGTCGCGTCCCACCACCAGCACCGGCAGACCGGTGCCCAGCGCGAGCGCCGCGGTGCGGTGCAGCAGGGTCATCCCATCCCACTCGAGCAGCGCCTTGTCGCGGCCCATGCGCCGCGAGGCGCCGCCGGCGAGGATCGCGATCGCGCCGTCCGCGACGGGCGCAGTCGACGCCGTCATGGGCCTACTGCCGGCGCAGCGGGATGTGCACGGTGCGCATGGCGCCGTCCTTGCCGCGCAACTCGAGGTCGAGGGCGTCGCCGACCTCGAGCTTCACCACCGCCTTCAGCCAGTCGATCTTGCGCAGCAGCGGGCGGCCGTTGGCGCTGACCACGGTCTCGCCGACGCGCACGCCGGCCTGCGCGCCAGGGCTGTCGTCGTCGACGGTCTCGATGACGATGCGGCCGTCGCCGTCGGTGATGGACAGGCCGTGGTAGGGACGGCCGGGGATGGCCTGGCGCGCGGCGGAGATGCTGAGCGCGACCTCCTCGCCGGCGCGCAGCGCGCGCACCGGGATGGCGGTGCCGGGTGCCCAGGGCAGCGAGGCGAACAGGCCGAGCGCGGTCGCCACCGACACCGCCGGCCGTCCGGCGATGGACAGCAGGCGGTCCCCGGCCATCAGCGAGGAACTGCCGGGATTCTCGACCACCACCCCCTCCATGCGCGCCGCCAGGGCGAGGTCCTTGGGCGGGGCGGTGTGGTGGACCAGCCCGCCGTGGGCCTCCTGCAGCAGCGGCACGAAGGCGGCGAGCTGGGTGCAGGCGATCGCCAGGCCGATGCCGCTGTTGATGCGGAACCCCGAGACCGTGCGGATCTGGCCGTTGATGCCGAGCAGGCGGCCGTACATGTCGAACAGCGGCCCCCCCGAATTGCCGGGGTTCACCGGGGCGTCGCCCTGCACCGCGTCGGTGTAGTCGCCACGCACCATGCGCGCGGTGCTGAGCACGCCCTGGGTCAGGGTCGGCACGTCGTCGAGGTTGCCGAGGCCGAAGGGGTTGCCGATCGCCACCACCTCGGTGCCGACGCGCAAGGCGCTCTCAGGCGCGAGGTCGACGTGCGGCAGGTCGTGCGCATCGTCGATGCGCAGCAGGGCGATGTCGCCCACCGGATCGGTGCCGAGCAGGTGCGAGGGCCGCACCGCGCCGCTCGCGAAGCGGATCGACAGGTCGTCTTCGCCGTCGATGACGTGGTGGTTGGTCAGCACCAGGCCGTCCGCCGAGACCACCACGCCGCTGCCGCCGCCGATGAAGACGTAGGCCGGCAGCAGGCGCCCGGCCAGGCCATCGAGGGTCGCGCGGCTGGCGGGGGCGGGCAGGTCGCGGTCGGCGGCGCAGGCGTGCGTCGGAACCGCCACGAACGCGGCGAAGAGGCCGAGCGCCAGCAGGCAGCCGCGCGCGCTGCACCCGGCGGACATGGACAGGGAGCGGGCGGTCATTTGGCGAGGGCTCCGATCACGACGGTCAGCGCGACCGGCTCCCCGGCGCGGCGCACCGTCAGCCTGACGGTCTCGCCGGTGCGGTGCTTCATCACGCCCCGGCCGATGGCGCCCTGGTCGCGCGTCGGCAGGCCATCGAGGGCGAGGATGACGTCGCCGGGCTTGACGCCGCCCTTGTCTGCGCCGCTGCCCGGGGTGACCGACTCGACCTCCAGCCCGTCCTTGGCCTGGCCGCGCTTGAGCAGCACGCCGAGCCCGATGGGCGGCGCGCTGCCGATGGTCTTGCCGGCGATCAGGTCGGGCAGGGCGCGCGCGATGCTGGCGCTGTCGGCGAACAGCCCGACGCCCGAGTTGATCATCCAGGGCCAGTTGGCGTCGTCGGGGCCGAGCATCACCACCATGCCCACCACCGCGCCCTGCGCGTCGACCACGGCGCCGCCGAGGCTGCCGTAGTTGACGTGCGCGTCGGTCTGGGTGAAGGCGAAGTCGTTGCGCGTGCGCCGCCGGCCGGTCGCCGAGACCACGCCCACGGTCATGGTGTGGCCGCCGTCCACGACGTGGCGCGCCGCGACCGCGATCGGCTCGCCCAGGGCCAGGTGCGGGTCCTTGGCCAGGGCCAGGGCCGGGAAGGGCAGCGGCTGGTCGGCCTTGAGCAGGGCGAGGTCGAGGGGCAGGTGGCGCGCCAGCACCTTGCAGGGGATCGCCGCCTTGCCGGGCACGAGCACCGAGCCGACCTCGGCCTCGCCATGCAGATTGCTCGCCGCGGTCAGCAGCAGCCCGCCCTTTGCGTCGATGACCAGGGCGCTGACGGGCTGGTCGGTGTAGAACATTCTGCTGCTGGTGGTAGTAGCCCGACCACCAGTTCTGCAGGCGCTCGCGGTCGTAGGCCGGCACCTCCTCGACCAGGCGCGTCGGGCGCGGCATGGCCTCCGGATTGCCGAGTCCCGAGGGCCGCTCGATGTAGACCAGGGCGATACCGGGCGCGGCGGCCGCGGCGGCCCGCACCAGCGAACGTTCGAGCGGGTCGCGCTGGGCGGCCGGCTCGGCGAGGGTCGGCGCGCACTCGAGGTCCTTCATCACCAGGTGGATGGGCACCGCGGTGCCGAGGCGGCGCTCGCGCGCCGTGCCCAGGCTGACCAGACCGACCAGGCGGCCCGCGCCATCGAGCAGGGCGCCCCCGTGGTTTCCGTCGTTGACCGCGGCGTCGATCTCGATGACCGCGCCGCGGTAGCTGCTGAGGATGCGTCCACCGCGCCCGCGCACCGGCGGACTGCCGGCCGGGATGGTGTACAGGCCGCTGACCACGCCCCGGCTGATCGCCGCCGCACCGTCCTGTTCGAGCGCGCCGAAGGCATTGCCGGCCGTCCACACCGTATCACCGACGTGGAGTTGGGCGCTGTCGGCGAGTTCCAGCGGCTTGGCGCCGCTGTCGTCGAGGACGAAATCGGGGTGCAGCAGCAGCGCACCGGTGGCGGCGCCGCGGCGCACGATGGTGGCGCTGCCGCGCCGCCCGCCGGGCAGCACCAGGTCGACGTGCGTGGGCAGCTTGTCGGCGCCTTTGCCCCCGGCTCCGTCGCCGCTGCGTCCGGCGCCGGGCAGGGCCTCCTCCAGGGTCAGGATCATCCGTCCCAGACCCGGCATCTCGACCACCACCGCGGCGCCGCCGCACGGCACCTCGTCCTGGTCGCCGGCGGGGATGGCCAGCACCCCGCTGGGGGCGTCCATGGCGTCGGCGAGCGCGGCCAGCGCGGCCAGCGCCAGGGCGAACAGTGCATGCCGGAGGGCCATGGAGTGAGATACTTCCAGGACCCGCGCCCTGGCAAGCGTCATCCGGTGTAACTCTCTGAAACCCTCGAAGAGGGCCATTTTTCCCTCGCATGCGCGCAGGAATGCCGTGCTGTTGTGGACCGTTCCCGACACCGCACCGCGGTCCTATCCAGACGCCGTCAGCCCCGGTCCGCGCCGAGCGGAGCCTGCCGTGCGACCTCGTCCAGGAGCGCGCGGTAGGCGCGCTGATCGTCCTTCGCCAGCGCCTGCTCGAGGCTGGCGCGGGCCTCCGGCACCGCCCCCATCAGCAGTCGCGCGAAGCCGATATCGTAGAGGGCCGCCCCCTGGATGCGCGCGTCGCCACCGTCCCGGGCGATGGCGCCCCACACCGCCAGGAGCCCCGACCATTCCCCAGCGTCCGGCCGGCCGGCGGCCGTGCAGCGCGCGATCAGCGCGGCGGCCTGGCCCGCGACCTGGGCGAAGCGCGGCTCGTCGTCGACGGACGCGAGCACGCCGGCGACCCGCTCCGAACCGCGCCCGTAGCGCTGCCGCAGTTCGGCGGCGATGGCGCGCAGCAGGTTCACGGTCATCACCTCCTCGCGGCGGGCGCGCTGGTCCGGGCCGAAGAACACCGCATCCGCGATCTGCAGCGAGGGGAAGAGCGGCCCATCGAAACTGCCGAGCTGCCACTGCGCCGCGGTCGGGACGGTGAATGCGTCCCGGAGGGCCTCGGGCCCAGCCACCACCTCGACTCCACCCTGGCGCTCCGCCTGGTAGGTCGCCAGCCAGCCGCGCGGGCCCTTGTCGGGATTGTGGAAGGTCGCAGCGCTGCGCGCGGCCTCCTCGCGCCCGATGGTGACGGTCACGCGCAGGTCCGCCGCGTCCGGCAGCGCCGTCAGCAGGAACCCCGGCACCGCGACGGTGGCGACGTTGGCCACCGTCGCCTGCCGCTGCGGCCTGATCGCCACGCCCACCGTGCGGCTCTGCGCCAGCGTCACCTGCGGATGCATCGCCCGCTCGTAGGCGACCGATTCATAGCGCACACTCGAACATCCGCCCGCCAGGATCAGGACTCCCAAGGCGACCCCCAGCCATCCCGCCTTCCGCAGCCCGTCCACCCGTAGTACCCGCATGCCGTCTCCTGTTCGTTCACCTCCGGCCTCGAGTCGTAAGCTACGAGCTACGAGCTATGAGACCCGAGATCCGAGATCCCAGCGCCTCGAACCTCGCACCTCGTTCCCGAGCCAGCACGGCCATCCTAGCCCACGCCGTTACCGGTCAAACATTCCACCGATGATGCGGATCGCCGGCCGCCGGCCGCCAGCCACCAGGGGCTAGAACCCGCGCCCCAGGAACCCGAGGTCCAGTCCCAGCAGCCGGCACAGGAAGGCCAGCGCCGCGTCGCCGCCCAGGGCGGTGCGCACGAACAGCACCAGCACCGCGCCATCGAGCTGCAGGTGCACCAGTTCCGGCAGCTTGACCGCGGCGAGTTCGGCGGGGATGGCGCCGGCGAGGTGCAGGCGCACCTGGCGGTCCTGGACGTCGATGCGCTGCACGCCGAGCTCACCGCAGCGCAGGCGGATGGCGCGCATCTGGAAGAGCCGCACCACCGGGTCGACCAGCGCGCCGAAGCGGTCGCGCACGCTGCGCGCGATCGCAGCCAGGTCGCTGATGCGCCGGCAGCCGTCGAGCTGCTTGTGGATCTCGAACTTCAGCGCCGGGGTCTCGAGGTAGGTGTCGGGGATGTACGCGTCCACCTTGATGCCGACCAGCGAGTCCGCCGGCGGTTCGGCGCGCGCGGCCGCCGGCCTGGCCGCGGGCCCGCCCCGGGTCTTCGCCTCGGCGCCCTGCGCCCCGATGCGCGCGCGCTCGACCGCCTCGCCGAGCAGGCGCGTGTACAGTTCGTAGCCGATCGCGTCGATCTGCCCGGACTGCTCCGCGCCGAGCAGGTTGCCGGCGCCGCGCAGCTCGAGGTCGCGCATCGCCAGCTTGAAGCCGGCGCCGAGCTCGGCGTACTCCTGGATGGCGTTCAGGCGCTCGCGCGCCTCCTCGGTCAGTTCGCGGTTGCGCGGCGTCAGGAAGTAGGCGTAGGCCTGGCGGGTGAAGCGCCCGATGCGCCCGCGGATCTGGTGCAGCTCGGCCAGGCCGAAGCAGTGCGCGTTGTTGACGAACAGGGTGTTGGCGTTGGGGATGTCGATGCCCGACTCGATGATCGAGGTGGTCACCAGGCAGTCCAGGTCGCGGCGGTGGAAGGCGTCCATGACGCGCGCGATGCGCCCCTCCTCCATCTGCCCGTGGATGGTGTCCAGGCGCATGCCCGGGACCAGGCGCGACAGCGTGTAGGCGAGCTGGTCGAGGTCGGTGACGCGGTTGTGGACCAGGAAGATCTGGCCCTTGCGCTCCAGCTCGCGCTCGCAGGCGTGGCGGATCAGCGCCTCGTCCCACGGCGCGACGCGGGTCTCGACCGCCATGCGCTCGGCGGGCGCTTCGGCCAGCACCGAGATGTCCCGCAGCCCGAGCAGCGAGAAGTGCAGGGTGCGCGGGATCGGCGTGGCGCTGAGCGTCAGCACGTCGGGCGGGGGCGACGGCCGCGGCGCGGGCGGCGCGGGGATCAGGGCCAGCGGTTCGATCGGCTCCGCCGCCGGCGCCGGCTCCTCGCCGCCTGCCCCGTCGCCACCCTCCTCGCCGCCCGCGGCCGCCGCTGTGCGCGCGCGCGCCGGCGGATCGAAGACCAGTCCCGCGGCCGCCCGCGAGCAGGCGCAGCTTCTCCTTCTGCTTGACCCCGAAGCGGTGCTCCTCGTCGATGATGAGCAGGCCGAGGTTGCGAAGCGCAGCTTGTCGGTGAGGATGGCGTGCGTGCCGATCAGCACGTCGACCTTGCCCGCGGCCACCCCCTCCAGGACCTTGCGCCGGTCGTCGGCGGCGTGGAAGCGGTTCATGCCGGCGACGCTGAAGGGCGAGCCCGCGAAGCGCTCGGTGAAGGTCTCGACGTGCTGCTCGGCGAGCAGCGTGGTCGGCACCAGCACCGCCACCTGGTAGCCGCCGGTGCAGGCCTTGAACGCCGCGCGCATCGCCACCTCGGTCTTGCCGAAGCCGACGTCGCCGCACAGCAGGCGGTCCATCGCCACGCCCTTCTCCATGTCGGCCTTGATCTCGCGGCCGGCGGCGAGCTGGTCCTCGGTCTCCTCGTAGGGGAAGGCGGCCTCGAACTGGCGCACCTCGGGCCCGTCGTCGGGCATCGCCAGCCCGCCGGCCGCGATGCGCGCCGCCTGGGCGCGCAGCAGCTCGCCCGACATGTCCTGGATGGCCTTCTCGGCGCGCGCGCGCTTCTTCGCCCAGGTCGCGCCGCCGATCTTCGACAGCTCGGGGTCGCGGCCGCTGGCGCCGACGTACTTCTGCACCAGGTCGATGGCCTCGACCGGCACGTACAGCTTCGAGCCCTCGGCGAACTCGAGGAGCAGGAAGTCCTCGAGGAAGCCGCGCTTCTCGAGCGTCGCCATGCCCTTGAAGGAGCCGATGCCGTGGCGCAGGTGGACGACGAAGTCGCCGCGCTTGAGGTCGGTCAGCGACGACAGCGGCGCGCCGCCCGCGACCTTGTTGCCGCGGCGCTTGACCGGCTCGCGCTCGGCCAGCTCGAAGTCGTGGACCACGACCACCCCGCGCTCGAGGTCGCGGAAGCCGGCGCTCAGGCGGCCGACGCGCACCTCGGCGGCCAGGCCGGCGTCGGCGCAGTGCGCGAGCAGCTCCTTGCGCGCTTCATCGTTGCGCGCGAGCAGCACGACGTCGGCGGCGCCCGCGGCCGGGGCGCCCGCGGGCCGCAGCTCGGCGAGCATGCGGCGCAGCTCGGTCAGGCCGCGGCGCAGGTCGCCGCGCAGGCGCTCGACGGTCAGCGAGGCGCCATCGACCGCGCCCTCCTCGAGCTGGCGGGCGAAGCGCACCTCGGGCCGGCCGTGGTCGCGCTTGAGGCGCCCGCGCAGCGGCAGGTCGCCGAGCACCAGCACCGGCCCCGGCGGCAGCTGCTCCCACAGGCCGCGCGTGGCCAGCCCGCCGCTCGCCGAGGCCAGGATCGCCTCGTCGGCGCGCGCGATCGACTCCTGGGTGAACGGGTCGAAGCGGCGGATGGCCTCGACCTGGTCGCCGAAGAACTCGATGCGCAGGGCGTGGTTGCCGATCCACGGGTAGACGTCGATCAGGCCGCCGCGCACCGCCAGCTCGCCGCGCCCCTCGACGGTGGTGGTGACGCGGTAGCCGGCCTCGACCAGGCGGTCGATGAGCGCGTGCAGGTCGTGCTCCTCGCCCGGGTGCAGCACGATGCTCGAGCGCGTGATCTCGCCGATGTCCGGCACCGGCTGCTCGACCGCCACCGGGCTGGCGACCAGCAGCGCGCCCGCCGCGTAGGCCTCGAGCGCCGCCATGCGCCGGTTGTGCCCGCTGCGGTCGAGGGCCTCGGCGTCCTCCTCGAAGCGTTCCAGCTCCGGCAGGTAGGCGGCGACCACCCCCAGCTCCTCGAGATCGTCGACCAGCGCCCCCGGGTCGTGGCTGACGATCAGCGGCAACCGCCCCGCCGCCACCGGCCTGCCGGCGAGCGCCGCGATCAGCACCGGGATGAGCCCGCCGTGGCAGGCCCCGATGACCAGCTCGTGGCCCTCTGCGAGCGCCGCCGCCACCGCCGCTACGCGCCCATCCTCCAGGTAGAGATCCCGCAATTCGCGCATGGGCGGGCCACGCTACACCCCCCCGCCCCGACGCAAGCCGGGTCGCCCCTCCGAGGCGCTGTCTGCTCAAGGAGTTGGAGGTCGTGGCCTGCCCTGGGTTTCGAGACGCGGGACACGAGACTTCGGGTTCTCGAGTCTCGAGTCACTGGCCTGGCGCCTAACGCCTGGCGCCCAACCTCCCCCACGTTGCCAACCTTCCCCCCCGCCGATTCCCATTACCTTGAAGGACTGCAACCACATCCCACGAGCCAAAACCAAAGGACTCCGCATGCGCCCCCTGTTCCTCTGCACCAGCCTCGCCGCCCTCGGTCTCGCCACCTTCTCCCTGACCGGCTGCCTCGGCGATGACCCGCGCGCGGCCCAGGTGGTGCCGCGCAAGGAGATCGTCGTGGCGGTGCCCAGCTTCACCATCACGGCCGGCGCCGAGCTGATCGACAAGGAAGGCGTGAAGGTCAACGCCACGCCGCGCATGCCGACCAAGGGTTCGTTCACCTTCGTCACCGGCTTCACCGAAAGGACCACCTTCCTGGTCATCAACGACAAGAAGAACTACCAGGTCAAGTCCACCACCGCGACCGGTTACACCAGCGATTACCTGACCATCGACGCGCGCATCCAGAACACCTCCGCGAACGTGATCCGCCTCAAGGACGCCTCGGTGGTCGTGCAGGTCGATGGCCACCTCGCCACCCTCGACCAGGCCGCCTTCAACGAGGTGCAGAAGGTCGTCGTCCCCCCCGGCGCCACGGTCTCCTTCACCTTCACCGGCCCGTCGTGGGGGAAGTTCCAGGAGAACGGCGACCTGAAGATCGGCATCTACGAGGTCCCGGTCGGCGAGAAGAAGGTCAACTTCGAGTTCGACTACAACACCAAGCTGACCCCCGACACCCTGGTGATGACCGACTCGTACCAGGACCTGTCGCTGTCGCCCGACCAGGCCTTCCAGTACCAGCAGAAGCTCAACCAGGATCGCCAGCGCGCCGAGGCGCTCAGCCAGCGCGCCAGTTCCCAGGTGGCCACCAAGGTCCAGTGAGGCGTGCTGGATCGCTACACCTGGATGATGGCTGGCATCCGCCTGGACCCTGGACCCGAGTCTAGGGTCTAGGGTCTAGGGTCTAGAATCCAGGGCCATCACGCGAACGCCTTCGGCTGCCCCGTCGCCTCGATCACCGACATCCACAGGTCCCCCGTGGTGTCCACCTCCTTGCGCTGGCGCGTCGCCACCGCCATCGGCACGTGCACGAAGCGGCCGTGCCAGCGGCCGATGAGCATCGCGGTGTTGCCGGCCATCGCGGCGTGCACCGAATTGCGCGCCAGGTTCCAGCAGAACACGCTGTCCGACGGCGAGGCTGGAACGCTGCGGATGTGGTAGCTGGGGTCGAGGTACTTGAGGTTGAGTTCGATCTTGCGCGCCTTGAAGTGCGCGACGATGCGGTCGCGCAGCCAGGTGCCGACGTCCTGCAGCTTGAGGTTCCCGCTCGCGTCCTTGGCGCCGTCGCCGGCGGCGAGCAGCGCCTGGCCGGCGCCTTCGGCGACCACGATCACCGCGTGCCCGCAGCGCTCGATGCGCTTCTCGAGGTAGGCGAGCAGGCCCTTCTCGCCCTCGAGCGCCACCGGCACCTCGGGGATGAGCACGATGTTCACGTCGGTCGAGGCCAGCGCCGCGTGGCAGGCGATGAAGCCGGAGTGGCGGCCCATCAGCTTGACCAGCCCGACGCCACCGCGCGCGCCGTTGGCCTCGACGTTGGCGCTCTTGATCACCGTCACCGCCTCGGTGAAGGCGGTCTCGAAGCCGAAGCTGCGGTCGATGAACTGGATGTCGTTGTCGATGGTCTTGGGCACGCCGATCACGCTCGAGGTTCAGCTTCCGCTTCTTGGCCTCCTCGACGATCGCCATGGCGCCGCGGATGGTCCCATCCCCACCGACGACGTAGAGCTGGTTGATGCCGAGCTTCTCGAGGTGATCGACGGTTTCGACCGCCTCCTGCTTGCCGCGCGACGAGCCCAGCACCGTGCCGCCCTGGTGGTGGATGCGGCTGACGCTGCGCGGATCGAGCACCATCGGCTCGTGGCCGAAGCGCGGCACCAGACCCTCGTAGCCGTAGCGGAAGCCGACGATCGAGCGCACCCCGTAGCTGTGCCACAGCTCCAGGACGATGCCGCGCACCACGTTGTTGAGCCCGGGGCACAGGCCGCCGCAGGTGACGATGCCGGCCTTCACCGCGGCCGGTTCCCAGAAGATGCGGTTGCGCGGCCCCGCCAGCTCGAAGGCCGGCATCTGCGCGATCAGCCCCTGCTGCGTGCCGAGCATCGACAGCCGGTCGTCGAGCAGCACCTTGTCCGCCTCGCCGACGAAGTGCATGGCGCGCTCACCCAGCAGGGTGGCGACTGGCGACGGCATCTTGCAGATCCCGAGATCGGAGATCGCGAGGTCGGCAGCGGTCAGAGGCTGAGTGGACATGGGACGCACTGTGGGCGCCGCGGTTTGACCTGTAAATGGCGGGAATTTGCTGCGCTGGTGCGCACTCCCCCTCCTCCCCGCCCGCGCCGCGCCGCGTGCCTGCTCCTCCCCTGCTTGTGGCCACAGCGCCACCACTACCGTTGCCGGTCCGCACCGCCGCCATCCCCGGATGCCCTCGCCCATGTCCCGCGCCGCACGCCTCCTCGGGCTCCTGCAGCTGCTCCGCCGGCAGCGCGCGCCGGTGGCGGGCGCGACCCTCGCCACCGCGCTCGGCGTCAGCCTGCGCACCCTCTACCGCGACATCGCCACGCTGCAGGGCCAGGGCGCCGACATCGTCGGCGAGGCCGGCCTCGGCTACCGCCTGCAGCCCGGCTTCACCCTGCCGCCGCTGATGCTCGACCGCGACGAGCTCGAGGCCCTGGCCCTGGGCATGGCCTGGGTGGCCGATCGGGGCGACGGCCGCATGCAGGAGGCCGCGCGCGACGTCCTGGCCAAGCTCGCCGCGGTGCTGCCCGAGGAGCTGCGCCGCGAGCTCGACGGCACCACCATGCTGGTGGGCCCCGGCACCTGGGCGACCGCCGACGACCTCGTCTACGCCACCCTGCGCACCGCCATGCGCAGTGAGCGCAAGCTCGTCCTGGCCTATCGCGACCAGCGCGGGGCCGCCACCCGGCGCACGGTGTGGCCGTGCGCCATCGGCGTCTTCGACGAGGCACGCATGCTCGTGGCGTGGTGCGAACTGCGGGGCGGTTTCCGCCATTTCCGCCTCGACCGCATCGCCAGCCTCGAACTCAGCGCCGCCTATCCGCGGCGACGCCACGACCTGCTGCACGCGTGGCGCCAGTCCCAAGGCATCCCCTGCTGACGGAAACTGACAGCGGCGCCCCGAGCATGGCCCAGACCAGGAGGCCACCATGCCCGACATCGCCACCGTCATCCTCTACGTCCGCGATCCTCTCACGAGCGCGCGCTTCTACGCCGCCTTGCTCGGTCGCGAGCCGGTCGAAGCCAGCGCCAACTTCGCCATGCTGCCGATGGCCACGGGCGCGATGCTCGGGCTGTGGGCGCGACATGATGTCCAGCCGCCCGCCAGCGCCCCCGCCAGCAGCGGCGAACTCGCCTTCGTGGTCGCCGACCGCGACGCCGTGCTCGCCACGCACCGCGAGTGGCTGGCGCACGGCATCCCGATCATCCAGGAACCACAGGCGATGGACTTCGGTTTCACCTGCACCGGCACCGATCCCGACGGCACGCGGCTGCGCGTCATGGCGCTCTCGGGTCCGTGATGCGGCGCGTCCAGGCGGCCGGAAAACAGCAGACCCGCCCGGCTCGCGCCGGACGGGTCCTGGACTGCGCAGTGCGCGAGCCTGTTCAGTGCGCCATCGCCGACTTGCCGCTGCCCTTGCCCTTGTGGGCGAGGTACGGGGCGTCGGGCTTGGCGCTCTCGCCGTACTTGCCCGCGGCGTAGTCGGCGGCCATCTTCGCCAAGGTGATGATGGGCACGCCCGCGGCGTGGCCGGCCTGGCCGAACTGGCGCATGCGCTCCTCGACGATCACCTGCATGGCGGCGCGCGCCGGGGTCAGGTAGTAGCGCGGGTCGAACTCCTCCGGCTTGGCCATGAACGACTTGCGGATCGACGCGGTGATGGCCAGGCGGTTGTCGGTGTCGACGTTGACCTTGCGCACGCCGGCCTTGATGCCGCGCTGGATCTCCTCGACCGGCACGCCGTAGGTCTCCTTGATCTTGCCGCCGAACTTGTTGATCTCGTCGATCAGGTTCTTCGGCACGGAGCTGGAGCCGTGCATGACCAGGTGGCAGTTGGGGATCTTGGCGTGGATCTCCTCGATGCGCTTCATGGCGAGGACGTCGCCGGTGGGCTTCTTCGAGAACTTGTAGGCGCCGTGGCTGGTGCCCATGGCGACCGCCAGCGCGTCGATGCCGGTGCGCTTGACGAAGTCGACCGCCTGGTCGGGGTCGGTCAGCAGCTGATCGAGGGTCAGCTTGCCCTCGGCGCCGTGGCCGTCCTCCTTCTCGCCCTCGCCGTGCTCGAGCGAGCCGAGCACGCCCAGCTCACCCTCGACCGAGACGCCGAAGGAGTGGGCGATGTTGACCACCTCGCGCGTGACCGCGACGTTGTACTCGTAGCTGGCCGGGGACTTGCCGTCCTCTTCCAGCGAGCCGTCCATCATCACGCTGGTGAAGCCCATGCGGATGGCGCTGATGCAGGTGTCGGGGGCGTTGCCGTGGTCCTGGTGCATCACCACCGGGATCTCGGGGTAGAGCTCGACGGCCGCCTGCATGAGCTTCTGCAGGAACACGTCGTTGGTGTACTTGCGCGCGCCGCGGCTGGCCTGGATGATGACCGGCGACTTGGTGGCGCGGGCGCCTTCCATGATCGACTGGATCTGCTCCATGTTGTTCACGTTGAGCGCCACCACGCCGTAGTTGTTGGCGGCGGCGTGGTCGAGGAGCGGGCGCAGGGGGATCAGCGGCATGGAGGAGTCCAGGGGATGGGGGTGATGCGGGACGGGGATCATCGCCCCGAGCGCGGTTGGTCAAGGCGGGCCCGGCGCCCGCGGATCCACGTCCAGGGCGCCGAGTTTAACCGGAAATCACAGGATATCCCTGCTTATTCCGCCAACAGTCCACCCATCCCCCGATGGATCACGTGGAAGCGCTGTCAGGAACGCGACATGCGGCCAGGTCAGCGGCCACCAGGCCTGCCTCGCCACTCTGCTCTGGCTGAATTCCTCACCGAACAGCCTGATAGAACCGCCAAGACGCCAAGACGCCAAGGTCCTGGTTTCCACCCCAAACGCATTCCCTTCATCCGACAGGTGACCTACCTGGTCGCAAAAGCATCTTGGCGGCTTGGCGTCGTGGCGGTTCCATCCCTCTGAATCCGGCATTGGATCCAGCGCACGCAGAACGTGGTTGGTGCGTAAAAACGGAAAAACCGGGCCACGCATGGGACCCGGTTCCACCTGCGGACGCTTCGGGCTCAGACGAGTTCGAAGATCGCGATCGCGCCGTTGTCGCCCAGGCGGAAGCCCGCGCGCAGCACGCGGGTGTAGCCGCCCGCGCGCTCCTTGTAGGTCGGGGCGACCTTCTCGATGAGGCGCTTCACCGCATCGCGGCTGTGCAGCGCACCGAGCGCCTGGCGGCGGAAGTGCAGGGCCTGCGCCGGATCGGTCGCGGCCAGCGCCTTCTTGCCGATGGTGATCACCTTCTCTGCGAAGCGCCGGGCCTCCTTGGCCTTGGGCACGGTGGTGGTGATGCGGCCGTGCTCGAAGAGCGACGACACCAGGTTGCGCATCAGCGCGAGGCGGTGCTCGGAGGTGCGGCCGAGCTTGCGGTGGTCGACTTTGTGTCTCATGGCGTCATTCCAGTTAGGTCAAAAGTTCAGGCTTCGGCCTTGGTGCCGAGGCGCATGCCGAAGGAGAGGCCGCGGTCGGCGAGCTTCTTCTTCAGCTCCTTGGAGGCGATCTTGCCGAGGTTGCGGATGGCCGCGACCTCCGCCTCGTCCATCACCACCAGGTCGGCGATGAGCTTGATGTTGGCCGCGCGCAGGGCGTTCTCGGTGCGCACCGAGAGGTCCAGGGCGTTGATCTGGCGGCTGAGCAGCGCGGTGCGCTCGCCGTCGCCTTCGATCACCAGGTCGCTCGCGCCCGCGCCCTCGGTCTCGCGGCCGAGCTCGAAGTACTTCACGAACGGGTTGAGGTGCTTGCGCAGGATGTTGGTCGCCTCGACCAGGGCCAGCTCCGGGGTGATGGAGCCGTCGGTCCAGACCTCGAGGTCGAGCGCGTCGAAGTCGGTGCGCTTGCCCAGGCGCGTCGACGCGACGGCGAAGGCCACGCGCTGCACCGGGGAGTAGATCGAGTCGATGGCGATGGTGCCGACCGGCGAGCCCTCGATGCGCTGCGACTCCGGCGGGCACGAAGCCGCGGCCGCTGCCGACGTCGAGCTCGAGCACGAAGCGCACGTCCTTGGTCAGGGTCGCGATCACCAGCTCGGGGTTGATGACCTCGACGTCCTGGTGGGGCGTGATGTCGCCCGCGGTCACGGGGCCGGCGGTGCTCTTCTCGAGGCGGATGACGACGTTCTCATCGCTGTGCAGGCGCAGGCGCAGGCGCTTGATGTTGAGGATGATGGTGGTCACGTCCTCGAACACGCCGTCGAGCGAGGTGAACTCGTTGTTGGCGCCCTGCAGGCGCAGCGAGCGCACGGCGGCGCCCTGGATGCTGGAGAGCAGCACGCGGCGCAGGCTGTTGCCGATGGTGGTGGCGAAGCCGCGCTCGAAGGGCTCGGCGTGGAACTTGGCGTAGTTCGCCAGGCCCGAGCCGTCGCTCTTCTCGACACGGGTGGGGAGTTCGAAGCCGCGCCAGCGAATACGCATGAGGATCTCCGGGAAAAACCGTCGGTGTGGAAGGCAGGAAACCGGCGCGTCCCGGGTGGGACACGCCCGTCAGGTGCCGCCGGAGGGTGGGCGCTCTAGGCCCATTCGCGACGGCTCCTGGTAGGAATCAGACGCGCCGCTTCTTGCGCGGGCGGCAGCCGTTGTGCGGCAGCGGGGTCACGTCGGTGATCGCCTTGACGATGATCCCCGAGTTGATCAGGGCGCGGATGGCGCTCTCGCGGCCGGAGCCGGGACCGCGCACGCGCACCTCGACCTCCTTGAGGCCGAGCTTGGCGGCCTTCTCGCCGGCGCGCTCCATGGCGAGCTGCGCGGCGAAGGGCGTGCTCTTCTTGCTGCCCTTGTAGCCGATCGAGCCGGCCGACTCCCAGGCCGCCACCTCGCCGTTCTGGTCGGTGACGGTGACGATGGTGTTGTTGAAAGTGCTGTTGATGTGCACGACGCCGGCGCGCAGCGACTTCTTCACTTTTTTCTTATTGTAGGCCATTGGGTTCTCGTTGGGCTGGAGCGGGTGGCTGGACGCGGGCGGGTCCGGCGCTTACTTGCGCAGGATCTTCTTGTTCGCGACCGTCTTCTTCTTGCCCTTGCGGGTGCGCGAGTTGGTGCGCGTGCGCTGGCCGCGGCAGGGCAGGTTGCGCGCGTGGCGGTAGCCGCGGTAGCAGCCGATCTCCTTGAAGCGGGCGACGTTCGCCTGGATCTCGCGGCGCAGGTTGCCCTCGATCACGTAGTTCGACTCGATGAACCCCGTGATGCGGCCGAGCTCCTCTTCGCTGAGCTGGTAGGCGCGCTTGTGCACGTCGACGCCGGTCTTCTCGCAGATGACGTTCGCCCGGACCAGGCCGATGCCGAACAGGGCCGCCAGCGAGTAGGGCACCTTCTTGTTGTTGGGGATGTCGACGCCGAGGATACGAGGCATGGGTTTACCTTTGAAAAGTGCGGGGTCCGACGACCGCTCAGCCCTGGCGCTGCTTGTGGTTGGGGTCGGAGCAGATGATGCGGACGCGGCCCTTGCGGCGGACGATCTTGCAGTTCTCGCAGCGGCGGCGCACGGAGGCGGAGACCTTCATAGCGGATTCCTTGTTCTTCTTCTGGCTTCTGGTTCAGGCTTCGCGGTAGATGATGCGGCCGCGGGTGAGGTCGTAGGGCGACATCTCGATGGTCACGGTGTCGCCGGGCAGGATGCGGATGTAGTTCATGCGGATCTTGCCGCTGATGTGCGCCAGGACCTCGTGGCCGTTGGGCAGCACCACCTTGAAGCGGGCGTTGGGCAGGCTCTCGCGCACCTTCGCCTCCAGTCGGATCGCGTCTTCCTTGGCCATGTCAGAACCGCTTTCCGCTGGTGCTCTTCTTGGCGGGCGCGGTCGCGCCTTCGCCACCGATGCCACCCAGGCCGCGGTACTGGTGAGCGAGGAAGAAGGCGCCGACCTTCTGCATCACGTCCAGCGACACGCCGACGACGATCAGCAACCCGGTGCCGCCCATCAGGAAGCGCCCGCCGCGGCCGCTGAGTCCCAGGTTGGTCTCGAGGACCTCCGGCAGGACGGCGATGACGGCCAGGAAGACCGCGCCGATGAAGGTGATGCGCTTGAGGTGGTAGGCGAGGTAGTCGACGGTGTTCTTTCCGGGCTTGATGCCGCGGATGAAGAAGCCGGACTGCTTGAAGTGGTTCGACAGGTCGAAGAGGTCGAAGGTGATGGAGATGTAGAAGTAGGTGAAGCCGACGATCAGGGCCGCGAACACGTAGCGGTAGAGCGGCTGGCCGTAGGCGAACAGGCTGTCGAAGCCGGTCCCCGCCGCGAAGTGGCCGATGACGGCCGCCAGCACGTACATGATCGGCGAGGCGAAGATCACCGGGATGACGTTGGCCTGGTTGAGCTTGAGCGGCAGGGTGGTCTGGGCGCCGCCGTAGACCTTGTTGCCCTGGATGCGGCGCTGCTGCTCGAGGTGGATGCGGCGCACCGCCTGGACCACCACCACGATGCCGGCGATGATCACCATGCTGATCATGAACACGCCGAGGTAGTGCGGCAGGTCGGGCTCGAACGAGCTGAACGCGGCGGGCAGGGACGACAGGATGCCGACCATGATCACCACCGAGACGCCGTTGCCGATGCCGAACTTGGTGATCTGCTCCGACATCCACAGCAGCAGCATGCTGCCGGTGGTGATGACCAGCGCGGCCTGGGCGACGAACAGCGTCGTGTTCTGCATCGTCACCAGCGGATGGCCGTTGTCGCTGATGTGCGCCAGCGCGCCGGCGGCCATGGTGGCCTGGACGAGGCAGATCAGCAGGGTCGCGTAGCGCGTGTACTGGTTGATCTTGCGGCGGCCGGACTCGCCTTCCTTCTGCAGGGCCTTGAGCGCCGGGATGCTGAAGGTCAGAAGCTGCAGGATGATGCTGGCGCTGATGTACGGCGTGATGCCCAGGCCGAAGATCGACGAGTTCATGATCGCGCCGCCGTTGAACATGTCGGCGAAGTGGATGATCTGCGAGAGCGCGCTGTTGTCCGCCCGCGCCGCGGACCTTGCCCTGCAGCACGGCGGCATCGACACCGGGGATGGTGATGAAGATGCCGAGGCGGTACATCACGACCCCGAGCAGGAACGTGATGAGGAAACGCCGGACCAGCTCGCGGACTGGGCTCTCGTTGAGATCTTTGTCGAGCATGCCGGTCGATCGAATCAGCGCGCGTCGAGTTCGGTGACGGAGCCGCCAGCGGCTTCGACGGCAGTGCGCACCGAGGCGGTGACGCGGTTGACGTTGATGGCGACCTTGCGCGAGGCCTTCTCGCCGCCGCTGACCAGCTTGACCGGGGTGCCCTCGTGGATGAGGCCGGCCTGGATCAGGGTGGCCAGGGAGATCTCATCGCCCGTGACGCGCTCGAGAGCGCGGTCGAGGGGGATCGCCTGGTAGCGCTGGGTGTGGTTGAAGTTGCTGAAGCCGCGCTTGGGCAGGCGCATCCAGAAGGGGAACTGGCCGCCTTCGAAGAGCGGACCGCGGTTCTTGCCGCCGGTGCGCGAGCCTTCGCCCTTGTAGCCGCGGCCGCCGGTCTTGCCGAGGCCGGATCCGATGCCGCGGCCGACGCGCCGGCGCTCGGTGCGGCCGGTCTCGGTGCGGGTGATGTCGTCGAGGCTCACAGCTGGACTCCACGCAATTGCTGGTACTGGTCCTTGGTGCGCAGGCGCGACAGAGCGTCGATCGTGGCACGGATGAGGTTGACCGGGTTGTGGTTGCCGTAGCTCTTGGTCAGGATGTTGTGCACCCCGGCCTTCTGCAGGACGGCGCGCACGCTGCGGCCGGCGATGACGCCCGTGCCGTCGGCGGCGGGGATCAGGCGGACCTTGGCCGAGCCGTAGCGGCCCTCGACCTCGTGCGGGATGGTGCCGTTGACGATCGGGAAGGGCTTGACGTCCTTCTCGCCGTCGCGCACGGCCTTGTCGATCGAGCTGGCGACTTCCTTGGCCTTGCCCTTGCCGAAGCCGACCTTGCCCTTGCCGTCGCCGAGGACGACGAAGGCGGCGAAGCTGAAGCGCTTGCCGCCCTTCACCACCTTGGCGCAGCGGTTGATCTTGACGACGTCCTCGCTGTAGAGCTTGGAGCGCGGCTCGCGCGGCTGCGCGGGACCCTGGCCGCCGCGGCGCTGACCGCGGTCCGGAGCGCCACCTTCGCCGCCGGCGCCGGGAGTACCCGGCTTGCCGCCGGAACCGCCAGGAGCGCCACCCATCTTTCTCGCCATGATCAGTCCTTCTCGAGCGGTCGGCCTGGGCCGGGTCCGCGCTTTTGTAAACGGGGGGAAAAACTTATGTATCGAACGGCGTTTGCAAGCCTTAGAATTGCAGACCCTTGCCGCGCGCACCCTCGGCGAAGGCCTCGAGGCGGCCGCCGTAGCGCCGGCCGTTGCGATCGAACACCACCTGGGTGACGCCGGCGGCCAGGGCCTTCTCGGCCAGGGCCTCGCCGACCAGCTTGGCGGCCTCGATCGGCTTGAGCTCGGCGGCCTTGGCGCGCAGGTCCTCGCTGATGGTGCTGACCGCGAGCAGGGTGTGGCCCTTGAGGTCGTCGATGACCTGGCCGTAGAAGTGCTGCTCGCTGCGGTAGACCGACAGGCGGGGACGCTCGGCGGTGCCGAAGACGCTCTTGCGGATGCGCTGCTTCTTGGTCGCGATCGCGCTCCACTTGGAGATGTTCTTGTCCATGGCCGTGCTCTTGTCGCTGGGAGTTGCTGGAAGGTGCTGGTCGGGGCGTGACGGGGTTACTTCTTGGCGCCCGCGCTGGCGGTGGCCTTGCCGGCCTTGCGGCGCACGACCTCGTCGATGTAGCGCACGCCCTTGCCCTTGTAGGGCTCCGGCTTGCGCGCCGCGCGGATGTCGGCGGCCATCTGGCCGACCGCCTGCTTGTCCAGGCCGCTCACCTCGATGTGGGTGGCGTCGGGCAGGACCACGCTGACGCCCTCGATGATCGCCAGCTCGATGGTGTTGGCGAAGCCGACGTCGAGGGTGATGGTCTTGCCCTTGACCTGCGGCCTTGTAGCCGACGCCGACGATCTCGAGCTTCTTGCTGAAGCCCTTGGTCACGCCTTCGACGGCGTTGTTGATCAGCGCGCGGGTGGTGCCGTGCAGGGCGCGCAGCAGCTTGGTGTCGTCAGCGCGCTCGACGACGAGCTTGGTGCCGTCGACCTTGGCGGTGATGCCCTCGCCGAGGGCGAGGTTCAGCGACCCCTTGGGGCCCTTGCAGACCAGGGCGGAGCCCTGGACGCTGACTTGGACGCCCTTGGGCAGTTCGACGGGCGCTTTACCGATGCGGCTCATGATGGTTCCTTGGCTGACGCGAGGCGGGCGCTTACTTGACGATGCACAGGACTTCGCCGCCCAGCTTCTGCTGGCGGGCGACGCGGTCGGAGATGATGCCGCGGCTGGTCGAGATGATCGAGATGCCGAAGCCGCGGATGATCGGCTTGAGGTCGCGGCGGCCGGCGTACTCGCGGCGGCCGGCGGTGCTGACGCGGCGGATCTCGGTGATCACCTGCTCGCCGGCGGGGCCGTACTTGAGGGCCACCTTGATGGTGCGCGCGGGCTTGGTCTCGAGCGCCTCGAACGCGCCGATGTAGCCCTCGTCCTTGAGCACCTGCAGGACGCCGAGCTTGACCTTGGAGTGGGGCACGGTGACGGACTTCTTGCCGGCGGCGAGACCGTTGCGGATCACGGTCAGCAGGTCGGCGATGGGATCGGTGCAGCTCATGGTGTGCTCTTCGTGAAGGTGTCGACGGGGTCCGGGCGGGCTTACCAGGACGCCTTGGTCACGCCCGGCAGGTGGCCCTGGTGGGCGAGCAGGCGCAGGGCGTTGCGGCAGACGCCGAACTTGCGGATGTAGGCGCGGGTGCGGCCGGTCAGCTGGCAGCGGTTGCGGACCTTGGTCGGCGAGCTGTTCGCGGGCATCATGCTGAGGGCCGCGCGGGCCTCCATGCGCTCCTCGAGCGTCAGCGTCAGGTTCTTGCTGCGCTCGCGCAGGGCGGCGCGCTGGAGCTTGAACTTGTCGACCAGCTCCATGCGGAGCTTGTTCTTGTGGACGAGGCTCTTCTTGGCCATGGGGGTCTCGCTTTCCGCTTATTTCGCGGCCGCGGTGTCGCGGAAGGGCATGTGGAGGGCCTTGAGCAGGTCGAACGAGATCGCCTCGTTGCTGTTGGCGATCACCACGGTGATGTTGAGGCCCTGGTTGTGCTCGAGCTTCTCGAGCTGGATCTCGTGGAACAGCGCCTGCTCGCGCAGGCCGAGGTTGTAGTTCCCCTGCGCGTCGAAGCCCTTGGGGCTGACGCCGCGGAAGTCCTTGATGCGCGGGATGGCGAGGTGGATCAGGCGGTCGAGGAAGGACCACATGCGCTCGCCGCGCAGGGTGACGCGCGCGCCGATCTTGACGCCGATGCGGCTGCGGAAGTTGGCGACGGCCTTCTTCGCCTTGGTCACGGCGGCCTTCTGGCCGGCGAGCAGGGTGAGGTGCTCGGAGACCACGTTGAGGATCTGGCCGTCGGCGATGGCGCGTCCGACGCCCATGCTCAGGCAGATCTTCTCGATGCGCGGGCCGGCGAGCTTGTTGGTGATGCCGTGCTTCTTCAGCACCTCGGGGAGCACCTCGTTATAGGTCTCCTTGATCGACTTCTGCAGCGTGGCGGTGGTCATGGCCTGTTCCTGTCGTCTTTCGTCCGGGTCGCGTTCGTCGTGGGGATCACTTGCCGGCGGCGGCGAAGCGGTGGCCGGACTTCTTGGCCACGCGCACCACGCCCTGCTCGGAGCGCTCGCGGCGCACGCGGGCGGCCTTGTTGGTGGTGGGGTCGAGGAGCGCGAGCTTGCTGACGTGCAGCGGGCGCAGGCGCTTGGTGCGGCCACCCTCGACGCCGGCCTGGGGGTTGGCCTTGATGTGGCGGGTGTCGTAGATCGCGGCGTCGCCGTCGACCAGCGCGCGCTGCTCGGACGGGAACACCTTGATCACGGTGCCGGTCTTGCCGCGGTTCGAACCGCTGATGACCACCACCTTGTCGCCCGTGCGGACGTGCAGCTTGGGGGTCTTGGCGGGCTGGGGGAGCTTGACTTTGGAGGGCATGGCGCGGTTCCGTTCAGACGACTTCGGGAGCCAGGGAGACGATCTTCATGAAGTTGCGCGCGCGCAGCTCGCGGGCCACGGGCCCGAAGACGCGCGTGCCGACGGGGTTCTCGTCCTTGTCGATGAGGACCACCGCGTTGTTGTCGAAGCGCACGTAGCTGCCGTCCTCGCGGCGGATCGGCGCGGCGGTGCGCACGATCACGGCCTTGGTCACGGTCTTCTGCTTGATCTCGGAGGTCGGGATGGCCTTCTTGATCGCGACGACGATGATGTCGCCGACGCGGGCGTAGCGGCGGTGGCTGCCGCCGAGCACCTTGATGCACATCGCCTTCTTCGCGCCGCTGTTGTCGGCGACATCCAACCAGGTCTGCATCTGAATCATGGGATCGCTTTCGTGAGGGGAAGGATCGGGGACTGGGAGGCCGCTCGGCTCAGACGGCCTTCTCGAGCACCTGGAGCAGGCGCCAGCGCTTGGTCTTGGAGAGCGGGCGGGTCTCGATGATGAGCACCTTGTCGCCGGCCTTGGCCTCGTTCTTCTCGTCGTGCGCGTGGAACTTCTGGGTGCGCTTGAGGAACTTGCCGTAGAGCGGGTGCTGGTAGAACTCGGTGACGGCGACCACGCGGGTCTTGGTCATCTTGTCCGACACGACGACGCCGATCACGCGCTTGCGGTCGCCGCGGGCGCTGGCGGGGGCGGAGGCGGGGGTGCTGGTCGCGGTGCTCATTACTTGGCCTTCGCCTTCTCGGTCAGGAGGGTCTCGATGCGGGCGATCTGGCGGCGCACCGAGCGCTGCTTGATGCCGAGGCCCTTGCCCTGGGTGGCGGCGGCCATGCGGCCCTTGAACAGGGTCTCGCGCGCTTCGGTGGCGAGCGCCTTGAGGGCGTCGACGTTCTTCTCGCGCAGCGCGGATTTGGCGGACTTCTTCATGGTGCTCTCGTTCAGGCGTTGGCGTCGCGGGTGATCATGCGCGAGCGCAGCGGCAGCTTGAAGGCCTGGCGGCGCAGGGTCTCGCGCGCCTGCTCGGGGGTGATGCCGGCGAACTCGAAGATGACGGTGCCGGCGTCGACGTGGGTCATCCAGTACTCGACCTCGCCCTTGCCCGAGCCCATGCGGCTCTCGGCGGGGTGCTTGGTCACCGGGGTGTGCGGGAAGATGCGCAGCCACATCTTGCCGACGCGGCCGAGGTAGTGGCCGGCGGCGACGCGGGCGGCCTCGATCTGGCGGGCGGTGATGCAACCGCTCTGCAGCACCTGGATGCCGAAGTCGCCGAAGGCGAGGGCGTTGCCGCGGGTGGCGGTGTGGTTCATGCGCGAACCGCGGGTGTGCGGCTTGCGGTACTTGGTGCGGGACGGGATCAGCGGCATGGGACTTAGCCTTCCTGCTTCTTCAGGTCATTGTAGCGGCCGTGGTTGATCCACACGCGCACGCCGATCACGCCGTAACCGGTCTTGGCCACGGCGTAGCCGTAGTCGACCTTGGTGTTGAGGCTGTTGAGGGGGACCGAGCCCTGCATGTCGTTCTCGACGCGCGCGATCTCGGCGCCGCCGAGGCGGCCGGAGATCTTGACGTTGCAGCCCTTGGCGCCCTCGCGCATGGCGTTCTCGACCGCGCGCTTCATGGCGCGGCGGAACGAGCCGCGGCGGACGAGCTGCTCGGCGACGTTCTCGGCGACCAGCTGGGCGCAGACGTCGGGCTTGCGCACCTCCTGGATGTTGACCTTGACGCTCTGGCCGGCGATGCCTTCCAGGACCTTGGTCAGCGACTCGATCTCGGCGCCGCGCTTGCCGATGATCACGCCCGGGCGGCCGGCGTGCAGGGTGATGGTCATGCGGTCGGCCTTGCGCTCGACCAGGATCTTCTCGATCGCGGCGGCGGCGAAGCGGCCCTTGAGGTACTCGCGGATCTTGTAGTCCTGGACGACCAGGTTGCTGTACTTGCGGCCCTTGGCGTACCAGGTCGAGCGGTGGGCCTCGGTGATGCCGATGCGGAAGCCGAGGGGATTGATCTTGTGTCCCATGAGTTCCTCAGACCTTGCCGACGGCGATGGTGACGTGGCTGCACTTCTTGTTGCGGCCGGCGGCGCGGCCGCGCGAGGCCGGGCGGAAGCGGCGGATGGTGAAGCCGATGTCGACGCGGGCGTCGGTCACCGTCAGGTCCATCGGGTCGAGGCCGCCGACGGCGGCGGCGTTGGCCACCGCGCTCTCGAGGACCTTGCGCACCACGACCGAGCCGCGGCGCGGCTGGAAGCGCAGGAGGTTGAGGGCGTCTTCGACGCGCTTGCCGCGGATCAGGGCCGCCGAGAGGCGGACCTTCGTGGGGCTGATGCGCGCGTTGCGCTGCAGGGCGGTGAATTCGAGAGCCATGATCAAGCCTCCTTCGCCTTCTTCTCGCCACCGTGGCCGCGGAACGTGCGGGTCACGGCGAATTCGCCGAGCTTGTGGCCGACCATGTTGTCGGTGATGAACACCTGGACGAACGACTTCCCGTTGTGGACCGAGAAGGTGTGGCCGATGAAGTCGGGGACCACCGTGCAGGCACGGGCCCAGGTCTTGATCGGCTGGCGGGCGCCGGACTGCTTCTGCTTCTCGATCTTGCCGAGGAGCTTGATGTCCAGATACGGGCCCTTGCGGGAACTACGGCTCATGGGTCAGTCCTATTTGGCGGGCGTAAAGGTCTTGCCGTCGCGCCGGCGGATGATGAACACGTTGTTACGGTTCTTCTTCGAGCGGGTCTTGGTGCCCTCGACCACGCCCCACGGCGTGCAGTGCTGGCGGCCGCCGTTGGTGTGACCTTCGCCACCGCCCAGCGGGTGGGCGATCGGGTTCATGGCGTTGCCGCGCACGGTCGGGCGGACGCCCTTCCAGCGGTTGCGGCCGGCCTTGCCGATGTTGCGCACGTTGGCGTCGGCGTTGCCGACCTCGCCGATGGTGGCGCGCGAGGTGGCGATGACGCGGCGCAGCTCGCCCGAGGGCAGCGCGATGATCGCGTAGTCGCCGTCGATCGCCATCAGGCGGGCGAAGTTGCCGGCCGAGCGCGCGAGCTGGCCGCCCTTGCCGGGCTGGAGCTCGACGTTGTGGACGTTGAGGCCCTGGGGGATGTGCTTGAGCTGCATGGCGTTGCCGATGTCGGGCTCGCCCGCCGCGCTGAAGCTCTGGACCTTGGCGCCGACCGCGAGGTCCTTGGCGGCCAGGATGTAGCCCTTGGCGCCGTTGTTGTACTGGACCAGGGCGATGCGGCAGTTGCGGTTGGGATCGTACTCGATCGCCGCGATGACGCCGGGGACGTCGATGTGCTCGCGCTTGAAGTCGATCATGCGGTACTGGCGCGGGTGGCGGCCACCCTTGTGGCGCACCGTGATGCGGCCGTGGTTGTTGCGGCCCGCGTGGTACTTCAGCTTGACGCAGAGGCTCTTCTCGGGCTTGCCCTTGGTGACCTCGGCGAAGTCGGGGATGGTGGCGTGGCGCGCACCGGCGCTGGCGCTGTGCAGTTTGCGGAAGCCCATGTCAGATCCCCTCGATCTTCTGGCCGTCGGCGAGGCGCACGATGGCCTTCTTCCAGCTGGCGGTCACGCCGGGCTGCTTGTTGTTGCGCATGCGGCGCGGCTTGCCGTCGTAGTTCTGGGTGTTGACCGCGACCACGTCGACCTTCCAGAGGGTCTTGATGGCTTCCCGGATCTGCGTCTTGTTCGCCGCGGGGTGCACCTCGAAGGTGTACTGGCCGAGCTTGTTCTGCAGGTGGACGGTCTTCTCGGAGATGCGCGGCTTGCGGATGATGTCGTAGGGGTTCATGCGCTGGCCTTGTTCTGCTTGGCCGCCTTGAGCTCGGTCACCAGGGCGTCGAGCGAGGCCTTGGTGAAGATCAGGCGCGAGTGGCGCAGCACCGAACCGGCGTTCAGGTTGCGGCGCTCCGAGACCACGAGGCGGTCGAGGTTGCGGGCGCTGAGGTGCAGGTTGGGCTGGTTGCCCTCGCTGACCACGATCGCGCTCTTGCCGGTCAGGCCGACCTTGGCGATGAAGCCGGCGACCTTCTTGGTGCTGGGCGCGGCCAGACCGTCGAGGCCCTCGACCGCGAGCACGCCGCCCTTCTCGAGGCGGTAGCGCACGCTGGAGAGCAGCGCGATGCGGCGCTGCTGCGCGGGCAGCTGGACGCTGTAGTCGCGCGGCGTGACGTTCTTGGCGTGGCCGCCGCCGACCCACTGCGGGCTGCGCGTCGAACCCTGGCGGGCGCGGCCGGTGCCCTTCTGCTTCCACGGCTTCTTGCCGCCGCCGGCGACTTCGCCGCGCTTCTTGGTCTTGTGCGTGCCCTGGCGCAGGCTCGCGAGGTGCGCGATGAGCGCCTCCTTCAGCAGGCCGCGGCGGACCGCCTTGTCGAGCAGGGTGGGATCGAGCTCGAGCTTGCCGGTGGCGGCGCCCTCGGCGTTGTAGATGGTGATTTCAGTCATGGCGTTTCCCTGGTTCCCTGGCTCAACGCTGCTTGATGGCGACGAGGCCGCCATTCGGTCCGGGGATGGCACCCTTCACAACCACCAGGTTGCTCTCGGTGTCGATGCTGATGATCTGGAGGTTCTTGACGGTGATCTGCTCGTCGCCGTAGTGGCCGGCCATGCGCTTGTTCTTGAACACGCGGCCCGGATCCATGCGGCAGCCGATCGAGCCGGGGGTGCGGTGGCCCATGGCGCCGTGCGTCATCTTGTGGCCGCCGAAGTTGTGGCGCTTGACCACACCGGTGAAGCCGCAGCCCTTGGTCTGGCCGGTGATGTCGCAGTCGCGCTTCAGGTCGAGCGCGGCGACGGTGACCTTGGCGCCGGCCTTGGCCTCGCCGGTCACCGGGATCTCGCGCAGGAAGCGGCGCGGGGCCACGTCGGCCTTCTTGAACTCGCCGGCGAGCGCCTTGGTCAGCACGCGCTTCTTGGGGCCGACCGCGACCTTGAGCGCGGCGTAGCCGTGCTTGTCGGCTTCCTTGACCTCGATGACCTCGTTGGGGAGGACTTCGATGACGGTGACGGCGACGGCGACATCGCCCGCGAAGACGCGGGTCATGCCGACCTTGGTTCCGTAAATGGCGACGCCCATGGCTTACCTCACCGTCTGCTTGATGGTGATGTCGACGCCGGCGGGGACGTCGACCTTCGAGAACACGTCGTTGGTCTTGGCCGTGGGCTCGATGATCTCGATGACCCGGGCGTGGGTGCGCAGCTCGAACTGCTCACGCGACTTCTTGTCGATGTGCGGGGAGCGCTGGACGGTGAAGCGCTCGATGTGGGTCGGCATCGGGATGGGCCCGGCGACCTTGGCACCCGTGCGCTTGGCGGTCTCGACGATGTCCTGCGCAGCCTTGTCCAGGATGCGGTGGTCATACGCCTCAAGACGGATCTTGATCTTTTCTTTCACAATCTACTCCCACTCCGACGGCATCGGAGCCAGCACGAGGTACTGCGGTTGGCCCACTGACTTTGGTGCTTCCGCGACCGTGCGCATCGCTGCGACCGGGAGGCGGGTGCACCGCGCGCGCTGGATGGGCTTGACTCCAGCGCGCAGCCCCCAGAGGTCCAGAGCCGGCAAAACCGGGCCCGTACGTGGGTGGGGAGGCGCAGGATATGGCGATCGTCCAGAGCGCAAGAGCTTTTCGCAGGAGAGGAGGAGACGACCGGAGGACGGCCAAGGGGGAGAATGGACAGTCCCACTGGCAGAATGTCGGACAGCTGGGCGCGATGGGCCTTTTACACCCCCAGCACTCCCCTTGGACCTCGGCCTGGCTTCCTTCTTCCCTTCCCCCTCCTGCAGTCCCTTTTCCCTCCCCTCCACGTACCCTCAAGCGCTCCACACCTTCTGCTCGACGAGGGCGCGGGTCGCCGCCCCCGCCCAGTCGCGGTTGGCGGCCGGGTTGGCGGGGCTGGGATGCGGGACCTGGGCGACGCTGCACCGGCAGGCCGGCGAGTGCCGCTTCGGCGCGCTTCACCGCGAAGCCGCCGATGCCGACCAGCCACTCGGGCGCGAGGACCTCGACCACCTTGCGCAGGTGGCGGTCGCAGAGCGCCTCGACGGCCGCGCGCTCCCCGGCCGGCAGCTGGTCGGGGGTGAAGTTCTTGCCGCTCTCCTCCATGAACACCAACGGGCAGTAGTTGGCGACGAAGTGGTCGGCGGCGAAGGCGGCCGCGCTCGGGAAGCGCGTCTTGAACAGGCCCCACAGGCGCTTGCCGCTGACCTCGCTGCGCGGGCAGGCGAAGCCTTCGATGGGGCGCTGGGGATGCTCGCGCTCGGGCTTGCCGACCGCTCCGGCGACGCCCAGCCAATCCCGCACCATGGCGATCTCGCCGAAGGGCACGCCGGTCTGGGCCATGCCGAAGGGCCCGGGGTTCATGCCCAGCATCACCACCTTCTTCTTCCCCTCACCGTACTTCTTCAGGTAGGCGGCGTGGACGTCCCAGGCGTAGATCAGCGGATCGTAGACATAGTCCACCGGCGCGGCGAAGCGCAGTTTGGCGAGATCCTTGGAGAGCGCACGGGCGGCGGAGACGAGGGCGGCTGCGGTCATATCGTCCCCAGGGTAGGAACGGCGGCCGGACGCCAAGGGCCCAACCTGCGCGACGGACATGCGGGCCCAGTCGCGGCCCTTCCCGAGGTCCCGTGATCACGGTTCCTAGCGCGAGTCCGAGTCGCGGTGGCGCGGCCCGGGCGAGCGCGAAGCCGCCGCTCCCGCCGATCGATGCCCCTGTGCTTTCCGCCGCCCCCGCGCTATGCACCCGCATGCCCAGCGACGAGCCCCAGGCCGATGATGCCCTGCCTGGCCTGGCCGCCGGGACGGCGCCGCCGCGGGATCTCGACGCCGCCCTGCGCGAGCTGTTCGCGCGCACGAAGAGCCAGCAGGCGCTGAACACCGCCGCGGTGATCGCCAACACCCTGGTCCAGGGCGCCAGCGCGCGGCTCGCCGAGCACGTCGCGGCCGACGCGTGGCGGCTGGTCGACGAGGTCGCCGCGCTCAGCCCGGCGCGACCGCTGCACGAGTGCGCGCGCGGCTGCAGCTTCTGCTGCCACCAGCAGGTCAGCGTGACGCCGGCCGAGGCCATCGCCCTGGCGGGGGTGCTGCGCGAGACCTTCCCCGCGCCGTGGCTGGAGCAGCTGCGCGCCATCCTCGCGCAGCGCAGCGCGCGCATCGCCGGCTTCGCCTCGATGGCGGAGTACTTCGCCGCCGGCCTGCCCTGCGGCTTCCTGGGCGCGGAGGGCGAGTGCGCGATCTACGCGTGGCGGCCGGTGATGTGCCGCGGCTACCACTCGCTGTCGCGCGCGTCCTGCCAGGAGAAGTACGTCGATCCCGCCGCGCCGCCGCCGGCCATCGACCGCGCCGGCCACCGCGCGGCGCAGGCGACCCTGCAGGGCGTCGCCGCGGGCGTCGCCGCGGCGGGCCTCGACGGGCGCTTCTACGAGCTGCACGGCGCGCTGCTGCGCGCGCTCGACACGCCCGACGCGGCGGCGCGCTGGGCGGCCGGCGAGGACATCTTCACCGGGTGCCGCCCGAGCGGGAAATAGCGGCCCCTCCGATACCCAGGGCTCACGGTGGTCGACTCGCGCGCGCCCCTCCAGCCTGTCTGGCCGCGTTGGACGAAGCTCGACGATGCCCTGCATTTCCTTCGCTTCCGTCCGCCTTCGCCGTCCAGGCCGGATGGGCCGACGATGCTGTGCCACGCATGCGCGCGGCGAACGGGCGCGCCCCCCCTGGGACCGCGCTTCCGCATGCCGGACGGGCGGACCCGCGTCAGCTGGACGACGAACTGGTCGACCACAGGCTCTGCAGCGCGTCCTGGAGGGCGTTGAACTGCAGGTTGGTCAGCGAACCGGACTGCGCGGAGGTCGTGCTCGCGCTCGCATCCGTGCCGTCGTCGCCGTTCAACGCGGCGAACAGCGCGCTGAGCGGATCGGTCCGGGTGCCGTCCTGCGACTGTCCGCCGCCACCGCCGTGATGGTGGTGGTGGTGGACGCCGCCGCC
Source organism: uncultured Planctomycetota bacterium (assembly GCA_963818245.1). Taxonomy (GTDB): domain Bacteria; phylum Planctomycetota; class UBA11346; order UBA11346; family UBA11346; genus BOG-1363. Next base: position 76,726 of record CAWFSD010000002.1, on the reverse strand, counting down.
CTGGCCGACGCCGCCACCCGCACCCGCTGCGCCGGGATCCGCGCCCTGGAGCGCGTCGCGGCCCGCCTTCAGCTCGCTGGAGCTCAGCGTGCCGTCGCCGTCCGTGTCCAGCGCCTTGAACAGCTCCGGGTCCTGCTGCTCGATGCCGGCGCCGATCTCGGCCGCGTGCGCGCCCTCGATCGCGTCCTTGCCGGACTTCAGCTCGCTGACGCTGAGCTTGCCGTCGCCATCGCTGTCCAGCTTGGTGAAGAGCGACGGGTCCTTCTCGCTGGATCTTCGCCCCGATGTGCGCTGCCTGGTCGTCGCTCAGCTGGGGCTGGGCGCCGCCCTGCTGGTCGGCGAGCAGGGCCGCGAAGCCCTGCTGGCTGATGCTGGCGGAGTCGTCCGCCGGACCGGGGGCCCGGAACAGCCGCTGGCGCTGCCGGCGCCACTGCTCTGCTGCTTGTACAGCTGCCAGATGTTCGTCGATGAGGTGACGCTGGTGATGCTCATGGTCGGTCCTTCCTCGGGGATCTCCCGATCCGGTGATGCTCCAGCGCAACGCGCCGATCATGCCGCTGCGGGTGCTCCAGCGCGGTGCGGATGGACGCTCCGGCGGGTGCACGACAGGGGGCTCTCCAGTGGTCGCGTCCGGCCAGCCATGCCGCTGCGCGGTAGCGCTTTGGGGGCGGGGTTCGCGGTTCTGGGCAGGGGTCCGTGCCGGTACGGTCGCAGGCGGCCCGGCTGGCAATTGCCGGACGACCCCCTGACTGGATGCTGACCCCGGGCTGACGCCGCACCGCCGTGGCGGCGGCTTGGCCGGCCCGACGGAAGGCCGATATCCATGGGCATGCGCCTGCTCATCATCGAAGACAACGACCGCCTGCGCGAGAGCCTGGTCAGCGGCCTGCGCTCCGTCGGCCACGCCGTGGACGCCGCCGCCGACGGCAACGAGGGCTGGCTGGTCGCCAGCGAGGCGCGCCACGACCTCATCATCCTCGACCGCATGCTGCCGGGCCTCGACGGGCTCGAGGTGCTGCGCCGCCTGCGCCGCGCGCGCTCGACCGTGCCGGTGCTGCTGCTGACCGCGCGCGACAGCGTGCAGGACCGCGTCGACGGCCTCGACGCCGGCGCGGACGACTACCTGACCAAGCCCTTCGCGGTCGCGGAGCTGCTCGCGCGCCTGCGTTCGCTGCAGCGCCGCGGCCAGCACCGCAGCGACCCGGTGGTGTCCGTCGGCGACCTCGAGGTCGACACCGTCGGCCGCGTGCTGCGCCGCGGTGGGCGGCGCATCGACCTCACCCCCAAGGAGTACGCGCTCATCGAGCTGCTGCTCACCCGGCCCGGCGGCGTGGTGACGCGCCCCGAGCTGATGGAGCACCTCTACGGCGCCGACGACGAGACCAGCGGCAACTCGCTGGAGGTGCTGATCGGCCGCCTGCGCCGCAAGCTGCACCCGCCGGGCGCGGCGCCCGTCCTGCACACCCGGCGCGGCTTCGGCTACCAGCTCGGCGGCGACGCGCCCACGCCATGAGCAGCCTGCGCCGGCGCCTGAGCGTGGCGGTGGTGGGGATCACCTCGGTGGTGGTGGCGGTGGCGGCCTGCGGCATCTACCTGGGCACGCGCGCGCTGCTGATCGGCGGCGTCGACGCCGACCTGCAGCACTGGGCGGACCGCGTGAACCGCCCCAGCCCGGCGGTGATCGGCCTGCCGCCCCTGCTGCGCCGCCCACCCGCGCCGCCCGGGCGCAACGACGCGCGGCGCTTCATGCAGATCCTCGACGCCGCCACCGGCCGCGAACTGATGCGCTCGCCCGGCGCGGCCGAGGACCTGGTCCTGCCGCAGCCCGCGCCCGGCCAGGGGCTGCCCGCGACGCTGATCGGCCAGCTGCCGGACGGCCGTCCGGTGCGCGTGCTGGCCATCGGCCAGCCGTGGGTGCCGGGATTCGTCGAGAACGACCACCCCACGCCCAGCCCGGTCGCGGTGGTCATCCTCCTCGCCCAGGACATGAGCACCATCGATGCCGAGCTGGCGCGCATGGCCGGCCTGCTGGGCGCGCTGTGGGTGGTGGCCACGCTGCTCGCCTGGGGCGCGGTGCTGGCGCTGCGCGCCGCGATCCTGCGCCCGCTGCACAGCCTGATCCGCGACGTGGCGCGGCTCGGGCCCGACGACCTCGCGGCGCGGCTCGGCGACGCCGCCGGCCCCGACGAGATGCGCGCGCTGGTGTCGCGCCTGAACGGCCTGCTCGACCGCCTGCAGCAGGCCTTCCAGCGCGAGCAGGCGACCATCGCCAACATCGCGCACGAACTGCGCACGCCGGTGGCGGTGCTGCGCAGCGACCTCGAATTCCGCCTGCTCGCCGCCACTGCACCCGATGAGCGCGGTGTGCTCGAGGGCTGCCTGGGCACGGTCGAGCGCATGCAGTCGCTGGTCTCCAACCTGCTGCTGCTGGCGCGCCTGGAGGCCGGCAAGGAGCCGCTGCGGCGCGAGGCGGTCGACGTCGCCGCGCTGGTCGCCGAGGCCGCGGAGCGCGACGAGGCGGTCGCGGTCCGGCGCGGGCAGCGTCTGCACCTGGCGCTGCCCGCGCAGGCGCCGGCGACCAGCGCCGGCGAGCACCTGCGCCTGATCATCGACAACCTGCTCGGCAACGCGCTGGCGCACGGCAGCGCCGGCGGCGAGATCCGCATCGCCGTCGCCAGCGCCGGCGGCGCGATCGAAGTGTCGGTCGACAACGCCTTCGCCGGCAGCGTCGACGCCAGCCTGCTCGGCAAGCCGTTCTACCGCGGTGACGGCGCGCGCCGCGACAGCGACCACAGCGGGCTCGGCCTGACCTTGTGCTCGCGCCTGGCGCGGCTGCTCGGCGGACGGCTGGATCTCGCCGCGCACCAGGGCCGGTTCACGGCGCGGTTGACGCTGCCGGTGGGCGCGAGCGCGTGACGGGCGGATGCCGCCCGCCGGAGGCGGCCGGCGCGGCCGGCGCTACCACTTCAGCCAGATCGGCACGCACATCAGCGCCACGCCGATGAGGATCGGCATCACGATGCCATCGACGGCGTACGTGAAGACGCAGAGCAGGACGCCGGCCAACAGCGCCGCGTAGCGCCTCTGCGTGCGGCCATAGGTGATGTAGGCGAGGCCGATCGCCCCGAACAGCACGCCCATGAGGAGGGAGGTGGAGTCCATGTGCGCTGCATCAGCGTACCACACGGACGCACGGGGCTGGGCCACCGGCATGCCCGTGACCGCGGCACGGCCCGGTGACCGGGGCGCGAGCGGAACCCGCGGAGGAGATCAGGACGCGGTCGCGAAGGACATCGCCAGATCGGCGTCTGCTTCGCACGCATCATCGGCGACGAGGAAAAGACGGTGCGGGGCGCCTGCGCGCAGCCGTTCGCAGGCTTCGGCGCACTCGTCCATGGTGACCGGTTCGAGACCGTGGGCGACGCGGTGGCGCAGCACCGCGTGGCGTTTCATCGAAGCGTGGCCGACGAAGAGATAGCTCATGACTGCCTCCCTGGCTGCAGGTCATCCCACCGTGGATCTGACGGAGTCAAACGTGGCAACTTACCCGAGGTTCGGGTCGACCGGACGACAGGAGCGCTTGGCGCGCATGCAACGTCCGGTCGATATCTCGGGTGGGGTGGAGACGATGCAGATAGATTCCACATCTGGCAAAGGTCGTGCCAACCACAGGAGTTCCGCATTGAAGGCGTGGATCGCTCGCGCGCAGCGATGATGGAGCGGCTCGGCGAGTCATCATCGCGTCATCTCCGCCCCCCATGCTCGATTCCCATGCGCGGTCCCCTGCGACACTGCCGCTGCCCGTCGCTAGGAGGCCGCCATGACTATAAACCCCCCTTCCTCCCGCCCCCGCACCCTGCTGGCCGGGGCCATGCGAACCGCCAGCGCCAACGATGTGCCGGTCGGTCGAGTGCTCGACCGCCGCGAGGTGCTCACGCTGCTGGGCGCTGGCTGGGCGATGCTGGCGGGCGGCTGCGGCCGGGAGATGGGGATGCACCCGCCTGCCGCCCATACGGCCAGCGCCACGCCGCCTGCGCCGGCCTGCGTGGTGCGCCCGGAGCAGACCGAGGGGCCGTACTTCGTCGATGAACGGCTGGAACGCTCGGACATCCGCGCCGATCCCGCCGACGGCACCGTCAGCGCGGGCCTGCCCCTCGCCCTCACCCTGGTGCTGGGCCGCGCGCGCGCCGCGGGGTGCGCGCCGCTCGCGGGCGCGATGGTCGACATCTGGCACTGCGATGCCGAGGGACGCTATTCGGACGTCGACGACCCGCACGCCGCCACCGTCGGGCACCGCTTCCTGCGCGGCTACCAGCGCAGCGACGCGCGCGGGGTGGTGCGTTTCACCACCATCTATCCCGGCTGGTACCGCGGCCGCACCGTGCACATCCATATCAAAGTGCGCACCGGCCTGGGCACGCCCGCCGCCCGCGAGTTCACCTCGCAGCTCTACCTCGACGACGCGCTCACCGACCGCATCCACGCCCGGGCACCCTACGCGGCGCGGGGTGACCGCAGCATGCGCAACGGCGACGATGGCATCTTCCGCAAGGGCGGCGACCAGCTGATGCTCGCTCCGACGGCGACGGCGACGGGGCTGGAGGCGACCTTCGGCATCGGCTTGGTCGGCGCCTGAACCGGCGGCGGACGCTTGGTGGCGGTGGGCCCAGCGGTTCGCGCTGCCGCTGCGCTGCGCGTCCGGCGCCTCAATTCACGCGGCCGCGCCACCAGAACGGCGAGCGCGCGAAGGTCAGCGACAGGACGAATTCGATGATGGCCGGCAGGAAGACGATGCCCCAATTCCAGTCGATGTGACCGGTGAGCTTGAGGACCATGAAGATGATCGAGAGGAGGAGACCGATGGTCATGGGGGATTCCTGTTGGGTACGGCGATGCCTGAGTGCAGGGCGTGCCAACGCTTAAATCCTTTGGAAGCGCTGGGAGCGGCCCGCTTTCGCTGCCGAATGCAGGCACCGTGGGCGCGATTCGTGCGCATTGCGACCGATCCCCCTCCAGCGAGGTGGTCGGTGGACGACTCCGCATGACCTGGCGCAGGGAGGCGGGGATGGCGTTCTCATCGAGCGCGAAGCGGGCGACGAAGGCTTCCCGCGCGTGGGGTGGCGCCTCGCTGTCTCGACATCCAGACGGTTCGCGGGGCGGCACCGCGCCAAAAAAAACGGCCGGCGCGGGCGTTCACATCGCCCACTCCGGCCTGACGCACCCCCGATAGAGGGCAGGGGCGCGCTGCAGGCAGCATCGCGGCGAGCGCCGCGATCGCAACGACTGGTCCGCGCCGCGCCCACCGTCCACCCCTGGGGATGGTGGCGGATGCCGGCCAGAGCCAGCGGCGGTGAAACGAAAAACCCCGGATCGCTCCGGGGTTTTCGCGCTTCTTTCAGCGAGACCGGCTCAGCAGTCGTAGTACAGGTAGAACTCGTACGGATTCGGACGCAGCTTGAGCGGCTCGACCTCGTTCTCGCGCTTCACGGCGACGTAGGCCTCGATCATGTCCTCGGTGAAGACGTCGCCGGCGGTCAGCCAGGCCTTGTCGGCTTCCATGGTGTCGAGGGCCTCTTCGAGGCTCTTGCAGGTGCCGGGGATCTGCGCCAGCTCCTCGGGCGGCAGGTCGTAGATGTTCTTGTCCATCGGCTTGCCCGGATCGATCTGGTTCTTGATGCCGTCGATGGCGGCCATGAGGATCGCCGCGGTGACCAGGTACGGGCTGCCCGAGGCGTCGGGGCAGCGGAACTCGAAGCGGCGGGCGTTGTCGCCCTGGACGTGCGGGATGCGGATCGAGGCCGAGCGGTTGTTCGCCGAGTAGGCGAGGTTCACCGGGGCCTCGTAGCCCGGCACCAGGCGGCGGTAGCTGTTGCGCCGACGGGTTGGTGAAGGCCTGGATCGACTTGCCGTGCTTGAGGATGCCGCCGATCGCCCAGATGGCGTTCTGCGACAGCTTCGAGTACACGTTGCCGGCGAAGGTGTTCTTCTTGTCCTTCCAGATCGACATGTGGTTGTGCATGCCGCTGCCGTTGTCGAAGAACATCGGCTTGGGCATGAACGTCGCCGTCTTGCCGTGCTGGAAGGCGGTGTTCTTGACCGCGTACTTGTAGAGGTGGACGAGGTCGCCCGCGGTGACCGCGGTGCCGTACTTGATGCCGATCTCGCACTGGCCGGGGCTCGCCACCTCGTGGTGGTGGAGGTCCACTTCCATGCCCATGGTCTGCATGTTGGTGGTGATCTCGCTGCGCAGGTCGAACAGGGTGTCGGCCGGCGAGGCGGGGAAGTAGCCCTGCTTGTGGCGGATCTTGTGGCCCTGGTTGATGCCGTCGTCGACGCCCATGTTCCACGGCGCCTCGTTGGAGTCGAGGTAGTAGAAGGCGGCGTTGGGCTTGGAGTCGTAGCGGATCGAGTCGAAGATGAAGAACTCGGGCTCGGGGCCGAAGTAGGCCATGTCGCCGATGCCGCTGGCGTTCAGGTAGGCGAGGGCCTTGTGGGCGATCGAGCGCGGGTCGCGGGTGTAGCGCTGGCCGGAGCGCGGGTCGAAGACGTCGCCGAAGAAGGTGACGGTGGGCTGCTCGCGGAAGGGGTCGATGAAGGCCGTGGCCGGGTCCGGCTTGATGAGCATGTCCGACTTCTCGATGCCCTGCCAGCCGCGGATCGACGAGCCGTCGAAGGGCAGGCCGTCGGTGAACAGCGAGGCCTCGAGGCGGCGCGCGGTGATGGTGAAGTGCTGCAGGGTGCCGAACATGTCGCCGAAGACGATGTCGACGTACTTGGCGCCGTGGTCCTTGGCGAGTTGCAGGGCTTTTTCAACGCTCATGGATGCTCCTAGGCAGGATGGGTCGTGGCAGCGGGAACGCTGCGGGGGTTGGGTCGGGCGGGCAGGCTAGCTGCGGCCCAGGGCTGGGCAAGACGCCGCGTGGCCGGTGTGTGAGAGACTGCGGAGAAATCGCGCAATGACAGGCGGAGCCCATGGCCCCGGAAAGCGCGCGGAGCTCTGCTGTGGGTGACGGGACGGACGCCGTGGTCAGGAGACGAAAGCGGCCCCAGGGTCGCAGACCCTGGGGCCGCGGGCGTCAGATGGCCTCGGGGCCGCGCTCGCCGGTGCGGATGCGGATGCAGTCCTGCAGGGGCAGGATGAAGATCTTGCCGTCGCCGACCTTGCCTTCCTCGCCGGTGCGGCCGGCCTTGATGATGGCGTTGACGGTGGGCTCGACGAACTCGTCGTTCACCGCGATCTGCAGCTTGACCTTGCGCAGCAGGTTGACGGTGTACTCGTGGCCGCGGTAGATCTCGGTGTGGCCCTTCTGGCGGCCGAAGCCCTGCACGTCGCTGATGGTCAGGCGCACGACCTCGACCTCGTTGAGCGCTTCCTTGACGGCCTCCAGCTTGGACGGCTGGATGATGGCCTCGATCATTTTCATAGGTGTTCCTTGGATTGGGAGAGTGGGGTTGGGAAAAGGAGCCTAGCAGCACCCCCGGGCGGGGACAACCCGCCCGGGGGGCCGGGCCGGGTCAGCCGACGCCGACGTAGCCTTCCTCGCCGTGCTGGCTGAGGTCGAGGCCGGTCTCTTCGTCCTCGGCCTTGACGCGCACGCCGATGGTGAACTTCACGATCGTGAAGATGACCACCGAGCCGACCGCGCTGAGGCCGATGGTCAGCAGGACCGCCTTGATCTGGTTGAGCACGACCGGCTGGGCGTGGTCGACCATGATCTTGCGGTACAGGTCGGATCGTTGAGGGCCGCGATGCAGGGGTTCGACTCGCAGTTCAGGAACAGGCCGGTGGCGATGGCGCCCCAGATTCCGCCGATGCAGTGCACGCCGAAGGCGTCCAGCGAATCGTCGTAGCCCAGCGCCTTCTTCATGTAGCTGGCGGTGGTGAAGCACAGCGCGCCGGCGACCAGGCCGATGATGATCGCGCTGCCGGGGGTGACGAAGCCGCAGGCCGGGGTGATGGCGACGAGGCCGGCCACCGCGCCGGAGATGGCGCCGAGCACGGTCGGCTTGCCGCGCAGGATCCACTCCATCAGGGGCCACGAGATCGCCGCGCAGGCGGTCGCGATCTGGGTGTTGGCGAAGGCCAGGGTGGCCAGGCCGCCCGCACCGAGCGCCGAGCCCGCGTTGAAGCCGAACCAGCCGACCCACAGCAGGGACGCGCCGATGAAGCTGATCACCAGCGAGTGCGGGGGCATCGGCCGAGTTGGGGTAGCCCTTGCGCTTGCCGAGCATGATCGCGCAGACCAGGGCGGCGACGCCCGAGCTGATGTGCACGACCGTGCCGCCGGCGAAGTCGAACGCGGCGGTGTCCATCGCGCCGAAGCCCCAGTTGAAGAGGCCGTTCTTGCCCCACACCATGTGCGCCATCGGGCAGTACACCACGACCAGCCACAGGGTGTTGAAGAGCGCCATGCCGGCGAACTTCATGCGCTCGGCGTAGGCGCCGCAGATCAGGGCCGGGGTGATGATGGCGAACATCAGCTGGAACATCGCGTAGCTGCCGAAGCTGATGGTCGGCGCGTAGTCGGTGCTCACCGGGAAGCGCTGGCTGTTGGCGAACAGGGTGTCGTCCCAGACCACGCCCTTGAGGAAGAGGTACTGGCTGAAGTTGCCGAAGTAGGAGTTGCCGTCGCCGAAGGCGAGCGAGAAGCCGAAGATGGTCCACACCAGGGTCACGATGGCGACCATGGCGAAGCTCTGCATCATCGTGCCGAGCACGTTCTTCCGGCGGACCAGGCCGCCGTAGAACAGCGCCAGGCCGGGCGCGGTCATCAGCAGCACGAGGGCCGAGCTGACCAGCATCCAGGCGTTGTCGCCGTTCACGCCGGAGGACGCCGCGGGGGCGATCTCCTTCTCATCCTTGGTCTTGTAGGGCACGGCGTCGGCGGTGGCCTTGTCGTCCATGACCTTCTTGGCGTCGGCGTCGTCCTTGTTGGTCTTGAGCTTGGCCTCGGCGTCCGCCCAGGCCTTCTTGTCGTCGTCGGTGTACGGCTTGTAGGTGTAGCCGAACCACTCCTTGGAGGCGCGGATCTTCTTCTCCGCGTCGGCGGCGGGCGTGGAGGCGGCCGCGGCATCCGCGGCGGGAGCGGGCGCAGCTGCGGCCGCCGGAGCGGGCGCCGCGGGGGCAGGCGCCGCAGCCGCAGGAGCCGCGGCCGGGGTGGCGGCGGGGGCAGGGGCCGGGTCTTCCGCCCAAATCTGGGCGCCGCCGCTCAGGAACAGGAGTCCTGCCAGCAGGGAGAGGAGGGGTCGCATCATGGAGATGATCCTTGGTGAATGAGGGTGGGCTCGTACCGCCCGCGTGCTGGCCCTCTTGGCAAACCGCGAACCGAAAGTGCCGTGCGACGCTACATTCCTGAAGTTATCCCATTAGTGAGACGGTGGTTATATCCATTGGAAGGGGTGTAGAACTGCACCATGCGCAACGTCTGGACTGCTGTATCAATGAGCAGCTATAGGCAAAATCGCGCAAAAATAAGTCAGGCAGCCATTAACCGTGCACGTCGCAGTTGGAGTTGGGAGATCGGGTTTGGGATGACGCGGATGCGGCGTGAGCTACAGGCACGAGGCACGAGGCACGAGGCACGAGGCACGAGGCACGAGGCACGAGGCACTCCCCACGGGCAGGGGTCTCCCCATGTCACCCAGGATCTCCACGCCGCTCTCGTCTCCGGCCAGAGGTTTGGGAGCCTCGCGTCTCGCATCGGGCCCGTCGCGCCTCGCGCCTCGCGCCTAGGACCCTCCATCCCTAGTCATCCCTAACCCCCTGTCCCAACCAGTCGTGGTCGCACTCGCCCTACTGACACACGGGGGGTTCCGGCGCGGCGGCTGGAATTGTGGGGCACCGGGCCCTTTCTACGTTGGCTCGGCGCTGTCAGCACAAGGGAGCTCGTTCTATGGACTATAGCCAACGCACGCCAGCCTGGCTGGTCGGCCTGTTCGTGGTGTTCTCGCTCGCCGCTGCGGCGACGTTCGGCCTGTTCCTGTACCGCCACGCCCAGAAGGCCGGCCTGCACGAGCAGCACGAGCAGCTCAAGGCGGAGATCAAGGTGCTGCGCCTGTACCAGGGCGAGCTCGAGGCCGCCAAGGCGCCCTTGGAGCAGCAGATCGCCGCGCGCGTCCAGCTCGCCCACGACCTCGAGTCCGACGACAAGCAGACCATCGACGACGTCGCGCGCCTGGTGGCGAGCAACCAGGTGTCCCTCAAGGGCATCACCGAGGACATCGACAAGGAGATCGCCACCGCGGCGGACAAGCTCAAGGAGATGAAGGAGCGCCGCGGCGAACTCGCCCAGGAAGAGACCCGCGCCCACGCCAACGAGCGCGACTTCGACGACCGCCGCGCCCAGCTGCGCAAGAAGATCGAGGACCTCAAGCAGGAGGTCGAGGGCATCAAGAAGAAGGGCCGCGCCGAGGACAAGGGCCTCGACGACCGCATCGTGCAGCTCGAGGACCGCGTCCGCGAGCTGATCCGCCAGCGCGAGATCGACTCCAAGGAGATCCACAGCAAGGGCGAGATCGTCCAGGCCAGCGCCGCCGAGGGCTTCGTCGTCATCAACCGCGGCCAGAAGCACAACCTGCGCAAGGGCACGCGCTTCACCGTGTTCAACCGGCGCGGCGGCAAGCTGATCGTCAAGGGCGCCATCGAGATCACCCGCGTCGAGGAGATGATCTCCGTCGGCCGCGTGCTCGAGGAGACCGACGCCAACGACCCGTTCATCCCCAACGACAGCCTGTTCAACCCGGTCTACGACCCCGAGAAGGTCAAGGGCTTCGCCATCCGCGGCGACTTCTCCCAATTCAGCAAGGACGAGCTGCGCCGCTTCATCACCGAGTCGGGCGGCCGCTACGATGAAGAGCTGTCGGTGAACACCGACTACCTGGTCGCGGGCGAGCGCTCCGACGCGGCGCTGCAGCAGGCCATCAAGCTCGGCATCAGCATCCTCAGCGAGGAGCAGCTCATCGCGAGCCAGCTCTTCCACCTCGGCGACTTCTCGCGCAGCAAGCAGTAAGGAACTCCCATGGCCGGACGCATCCATCCCGCGCTCATCAGCTTGCTGGTGGTGCTGGTGCTCGTGACCCTGCTCTTCACCTTCCTCGTGATCCACGAGAGCGGGCAGATCACGGCCATCACCGAGGGCAACCCCGATGAGCCGAACGGCCAGAAGATGACGCTGAACGCGCTGCTGGGCGAGAGCAGCAACCTGCGCAACCAGATCACCGCGGCGCAGTCCGCGCTGGCCTCGCGCCGGCGCGGCCTGCAGCGCGCCGAACTGCACCTCAACGAGTACCGCTTCTTCTACGGCTCGGACGGCAAGGTGCTCTCCGGCGTGGCCACCCCCCAGACCAAGGACATCGACGGCAAGCCGCTGATGGACAGCGTCTGGAAGCTGGGCCTGGCCGTGGTCAGCGCGAGCAAGGACCGCATCGATGGCCTCAAGGCCGAGCACGATGGCGAGGGCCGCCAGACCTACCCGAAGCTCGACGAGGCGATCCAGCAGCGCCAGCAGCAGCTCCAGAAGGAGCTGCAGAAGATCCAGGAGCAGGAGGCCGCCTTCCAGGAGGACCAGAGCCGCCTGAACACCCAGATCGACGGCCTGGGCAAGGAGAAGGACGCCGCCGAGCGCAAGAACCGCGAGGACTACAGCCGCCGCGCCACCAAGATCGGCCAGCTCGAGGACCGCATCCGCCAGCTGCTCGAGCTCGAGCTGCACTGGCTCAAGGACCTCGACTCGGTCGGCAACATCCTCGAGGTCAACCCCGGCTCGCCCTACGTGGTGATCAACCTGGGCACCTCCGACCGCGTCTTCCCCGGCCTGCTCCTCGAGGTCTTCAACCTCGAGCGCGGCCGCTACAAGGAGAAGGGCCTGATCGAGGTCATCGAGGTCAAGGCCCAGATCGCCACCGCGCGCATCCTGTCGGTGGTCGACAACCGCTCCTTCCCGCTGTCGAAGAACGACAACCTCGGCAACCCGGTGTTCAGCACCACCCGCCCCAAGGTCTTCGTGGTCTCGGGCGAGTTCAAGACGCACAACAAGGAGGACCTCGAGAACTTCATCCGCCAGACCGGCGGCGTCGTGCGCGACAAGCTCAGCCCGGGCGTGGACATCCTGGTCGCGGGCGACCGCTCCGACAAGGACCAGGACAACGCCCGCGAGTTCCAGGTCCAGGCCATGACCGAGGCGCAGCTGCTCAAGTACGTGCGCCAGGACTTCCACCCCAAGTGACGCCCGCCCCGCGCGAGCGGGCAGTCCCGATCCGACCAGACACGCGGCCCGCGCCGCGGGTCTGGTCGTTTTCCGCCGAGCGGCATCCGACCTCTGGGGGCCGATGGGACAGGGGGAACGGCGACACGCCGGGAAGTGGAGGAGAGCGGACGGTGAGGCGGCGACGCTGGTGCGTACGGTCGGGCCGCTAGGGCGGCGCACTCCAGTCGCCCGTTGATCCGGCTGTCCTCCTCCGGATTCCGGGTCCGGTTCTATCGGCGGCCGGGCCGACGACTTCTTGGCGCCTGGGCGCTGCTATCCGCTCCCTTGCGCGGCCCGGCGCGGCCCGGCGCGGCCGGTGGGCAGGGGCGCGAGGTCGGGGCCGGCGAGGTCGCCGCGCGCGACCTGGAAGTGGCCGAGGCTGGCGATCATCGCGGCGTTGTCGGCGCAGTGGCGCGGCTCGGGCAGCAGCAGGGCTGAGGCCGTCGCTGGCGGCGAGCGCGGCGAGGCCCGCGCGCAGGCCGCGGTTGCAGGCGACGCCGCCGCCCACGGCGATGGCGCCCACGCCGATGGCGGCGCGCGGCCAGGCGCAGCTTGCCGACGAGGCAGTCGACCACCGCGGCCTGGAAGCTGGCGCAGGCGTCGCGCACGCCCTGGCGCCGAGAGCGTCAGGGGATCCCGCCCGAGCGGGCCGCGCACCTGGTAGAGCAGGGCGGTCTTCAGCCCGGCGAAGCTCAGGCGCAGGGTGTCGTCCTTCAGGAAGCTGCGCGGCAGGGCCAAGGCCCGGGGATCACCGGAGGCGGCGAGGCGGTCGACCTGCGGGCCGCCGGGGTAGCCGAGGTCGAGGGTGGCCGCGGCCTTGTCGAAGGCCTCGCCAGCGGCGTCGTCGATGGTCCCGCCGATCAGTTCGAGGGCGCCGGGGGCGGCGCAGCGGTAGAGGTGGCTGTGCCCGCCGGAGGCGACCAGGCCGATGAACGGGTAGGGCACCTCCGGCCGGCCGAGGTGGACGGCCGCGAGGTGCGCCTGGATGTGGTCGACGGCCGCCAGCGGCAGGCCGCGGCGGATGGCGATGGCCTTGGCCGCGGTGACCCCCGTGAGCAGGCTGCCGATCAGCCCCGGCCACGCGCCGACCGCGACCGCGCCGACCGCGGCCAGCGGCAGCCCGGCGGCGTCGAGCACGCGCTGGACCAGACCGGGCAGGGCCGCGACGTGGCCGCGCGCCGCCAGTTCCGGCACCACGCCACCCCAGGTGGCGAAGTCGTCGGCCTGGCTGGCGACCGCCTCGGCGAGCACGGCGTGGCCGTCACGCACCAGCGCCACCGCGGTCTCGTCGCAGCTGCTCTCGATGCCCAGGACCACGGTCATGGGGCAAGCCTGGATGCGGGCAGGCGGGGCGCAACCGGGTCGGACCTCAGACAGGCCCTAGACCCTGGACCCTAGTACCCATACCCCAGTCCCTGCCGAGTCGTGATCGATCTCAGCTGAAATCTCCGACTCCCGGATGCGGTTCTTGCGCGCGTCGGAGCGTCCATTGGAGATGGTGAGGATGCGAGCGCGAGTGGGTCGACGCTCGGGGGCGGTGCTTCCCGGCACGGGTTGGTGAGGACGCGGAGCGCGGCATCGACTCGCGCGCTACGCGGCGCCTGTCGCGACTAGGGTCTAGGGTCTAGGGTCCAGGGTCTGGAGCGCAGCTCCCGCTTGCATGCTCCACGACGGCCCACACTCAGCCCCGCGCGCTGCCGTGCCCGGATCGCACGGCGGCGCACGCCCACCGAAAGGACTCCCATGCCCAAGCTCTCCATCGATCAGCTCAAGCTCGCCGGCAAGCGCGTGCTCATCCGCGTCGACTTCAACGTCCCCCAGGACAAGAAGACCGGCGCCATCACCAACACGCAGCGCATCGTCGCGGCCCTGCCCACCGTGAAGTACGCCCTCGACCAGGGCGCCGCGGTGGTGCTGATGTCGCACCTCGGCCGCCCGGACGGCAAGAAGGTCGAGAAGTACTCGCTGAAGCCGATCGCGGCCAAGGTCCAGGAGCTGCTCGGCCGGCCGGTGAAGTTCCTCGACGACTGCGTCGGTCCCGCGGTCGAGCAGGCCTGCGCCGCGCTGAAGCCGGGCGAGGTGGCGCTGCTCGAGAACCTGCGCTTCCACATCGAGGAGGAGGGCTCGGTCAAGAACGAGGAGACCGGCGAGAAGACCAAGGCCGATCCCGCCAAGGTCGCGGCCTTCCGCGCCTCGCTCACCAGGCTGGGCGACGTCTACGTCAACGACGCCTTCGGCACCGCGCACCGCGCGCACTCGTCGATGGTCGGCGTGACCCTGCCGCAGCGCGCGGCGGGCTTCCTGCTCAAGAAGGAGCTCGACGCCTTCGCCCAGGTGCTCGACAACCCCAAGCGCCCGGTGCTGGCCATCCTCGGCGGCGCCAAGGTCGCGGACAAGATCCAGCTGATCAGCAACCTGCTCGACCGCGTCAACGAGATGATCATCGGCGGCGGCATGGCCTACACCTTCAAGAAGATCTGCTTCGGCATGGAGATCGGCAACAGCCTGTTCGACAAGGAGGGCGCCAAGATCGTCGCCGACCTGCTCAAGAAGGCCGAGGCCAAGGGCGTGAAGATCCACCTGCCCGTCGACTACGTGACCGGCGACAAGTTCGGCCCCGACGCCAACGTCGGCGCGGCCACCGACAAGACCGGCATCCCGGCCGGCTGGGAGGGCTTCGACTGCGGGCCCGAGACCAACAAGCAGAACGCCGCGGTCATCGCGCGCGCCAAGACCATCATCTGGAACGGCCCCCTCGGCGTGTTCGAGATCGACAAGTTCGCGGTCGGCACCAAGGCCGCGATGGAGGCGGTGGTCAAGGCCACCCAGGCCGGCGCGATCACCGTGATCGGCGGCGGCGACACCGCCACCGCCGCCGCGAAGTGGAAGACCGACGACAAGGTCACCCACTGCTCGACCGGCGGCGGCGCGTCGCTGGAGCTGCTCGAGGGCAAGGAATTGCCCGGCATCAAGGCGCTGTCCGACGCCTGAGCCTCGGAGAGCCTAGACCCTAGACCCTAGACCCTAGACCCTGGCCGCATGATATGAGCGATACAGAGCGCGAGGAGGATTCCTCGCGCTCTGTATTTTAATCCGACCCATGAGAAGCCCCGGATCACCGTGTCCCACGATCTAGGGTCTAGGGTCTAGGGTCTAGGGTCTGGAGTCCAGGGTCCAGGGTCTGGAGTCGAGGGTCGAGGGTCGAGGGTCTAGGGTCCATACATCAGCGCCTAATATCCCACCATGCGCCCCAGCATCGATCTCGCGGTCCCAGCGCCCGACCTCGCCCCGCGCCTGATCGGCTGGGAGCTGGAGGCGCACGGCGTGCGCGGGCGCATCGTCGAGACCGAGGCCTACCAGGGGCGGGAGGACCGCGCCTGCCACGCCAGCAAGGGGCGCACGCCGCGCACCGAGACGCTGTTCGCGGCGCCCGGCACGCTCTACGTGTACCTGTGCTACGGCATGCACTGGATGCTGAACATCGTCTGCGACCGCCGCGACGAGCCGGCGGCGGTGCTGATCCGCGCGCTGGACATCCGTGCGGGCGAGGCGCTGGCGAGCGAACGCCGCGGGGGAGCGCGCGGGGCGCAGCTCGCCAACGGGCCGGCGAAGCTCGCCCAGGCGCTCGCGCTGGACCGCGCGCACAACGGGCTGCGCCTGGGCGCGGTGGATTGCCCGCTGCGGCTGCTGCCGCCGACGCGAACCGGCGCGGCAGCTGCAGAGCGGCCCGCGCGTCGGCGTCGACTACGCGGGCGAGGAGTGGGCGGGCATGCCGTGGCGCTGGTGGGAGGCCGGCTTCCCGGTCGCCGGCGAGCGCGCAGTGGCGGCGCGCCTCACGGGTCGATCGCGTACAGCGCCAGGCCGCTGAGCGTCGGCACGCCCTTGCCGGCCTTGGCGGTGATCGCGAGCACCCCGTTCGCGACGCTGACGCGCAGCGGACCGTACTTGCTCCACCCGCCGGCTCGGCAGGGCGCCCAGGCCCTTCAGCGCCACGCCCTGGAGGTCGAGGTCGAAGAGGTGGGCGCCGGCCCCGGAGTTCTCGCTGACCCAGATCCACGCGTCGTAGGTGCCGTTCGGGACCTTGAGGCCGAAGGCCAGGACCTCGCCGCGGCCCTGGACGCTGGTGTTGAGCATGGACTTGAGCGTTCCGTCGCTGAGCGGCTTGGTCGCGAAGTTCTGGGCGACGCGCTTGGCGGCCTTGAGACCGGCCCCCGGGCCGGAGGGAGCGGCGCGCGGCGTGGACAGGCGCGCGTCACCCCAGATCGCGTGGTCGCCGGCCAGGCCGTCCCCGGCGTCGCCGACCACCAGCTTCATGCACCTTGGCCTTGCCGAGCGGGACCGCGAGGTGCTTGGCCTCGTCGCCGAGGCGCACCACGCCGGACTCGGCGACCTTCGCGTCGTCGAGGTAGACCTCGAAGGTCACCGAGCCCTGGCCGACGTAGGATTCCACGCCCACCTCGGCGATGAACTCGGTGCTGCGGCCATCGAGCGGCACGAGGATGGTGGCCGGGGCGTGGGTGAACAGGCCGCGCTTGAAGGTGCCCTTGCCGATGGTCAGGGGCCGTCCATCCAGGTCGACGTCGCGCCGCAGCCCGCCGAAGCCGACCTGCGCGTCGGCCAGCGGCAGTTCGCTGAGGAAGGTGTCCGCGGTGGTGGACCAGGGGCACCTCGAGCTCCTCCGCCTGGCGCTGCGACAGCCAGTGGTTGCCGTCGATGACCAGGGCCTCGCCGCCGAAATCGATCGCCGAGGGCGAAGCGCGGCGGCTTGTCCCCCGGCACCGGGGCCGCGGGCGCGGTGGCCGCTGGCACCGGGGCGGGCGGCGGCGGGCGCGGCCGCGGTCGATGGCGCGGGCGCGGCCATCCACGGGGCGAGGCGGGAGCCCGGAATGGGCCGTTCGCGGTAGCCGTCCGGAAGCTGCCAGCCGATCGCCAGGTGCGCGCCGCCCGGCCCCTGCTTGCGGCGGACCTCGATGTAGTAGCGGTGACCGGCCTCGAGCGCGATCTGCCGCGAGCGCTGTTCCGGGCGCTCGTCCCAGCCCTCCTCGCTGACGACCTTGCACCAGGCGAGCTGGGGCTGGAGGTGCGCGGGGTCCTCGTCCGAACTCAGGTAGAGCTCGCCGTTGTCGTCGCTGGCGATCCAGAAGGTGTAGGTGCCGCTGAGCGGTGGGATGATGAAACCGCGCAGGCGGTCGACGAAGTCCGCGCCGTCGTTGGTCGGGGTCTTCATGCTGGTCAGCATGGTGGACTGGTCCGGCGGGCCCTGGAGCCTGGGGCTGGCCGCGGCGTCGCGCAGCCACTCGCCCGGGAGCCCGTTCCAGCGCTCGCGCAGGATGGTGCCGGTGCCGACCGGCAGGTCGAGCACGGTGCCGCCGACCGTGCCCGAGGTGGCGCGCCCGCCATCGGCGGCGGTGGCGACCACGCTGAAGGTGAAGGTGCCCGGCGGCAGCCTGGGGATGGAGAGCCGGTAGGGCGGAGCGGTGACCTTCGCCAGCAGCTTGTCACCGTCCATGAACTCGACCGCGCTGATCGGCGTGGCCGACGGGATGACGTCGGCGACCAGGTCGAGCGGGCGCGTCGAGTCCTGCGCGAAGCGGTCGGTGGGCGAGATCAGCAGCGCGATCGGCGGCAGCGGCGCGCTCGGCTTGCCGACGGTGGACAGGGTCATGCCCGAGAGGTGGGCGCGGCCGAGGCCGGCGACCACCAGGTCGAGCTGCGCGCCGGTGGCGGTGGCGCGGTAGGGCCCGAGCTTGCGCCAGGTCGCCGAGGGCGCCGCGGCGACGTTCCCGACCTGGTCGCCGATGGTGATGGCCAGCGGGTTGCCGGCGTCCGGGCCGGCGACCCACAGCACCACTTCGTAGGTGCCGCGCGGCAGCGCCTGGCGCAGGCGCAGCGGCCCCTCGCGGGCGCTCAGGCCGCTCTCGAGCATGGCCTTGCCGTCGAAGTCGAAACCCGGCGCCGCTGAGCGGCGGGATGCTGGTCTGGGTGGCCTCGGCGGTGAGCGCCAGGCCGCCGGCCACCGCCTGGTCCTGGGACAGCCAGCGGTGGCGGTCGATGATCACGGGATCACCGCCGAAGTTGATGCCGCGCACGAAGCCGACCGGGCCATCGCCGCGCGCGCCGCCGGGGGGCGGCCCCGGCACCTCGCCAGGCCCGGTGCAGCCGCGGTGGCGGCGCGGCGACGACCGGCGCCGGATCGGCCTGGGCTGCCAGCGGGCGCTGGCGCGGGGTCTCGCCGCGCCCCCACAGGGCGAGCACCGCCACGCCGCCGGCCAGCACCAGGCCGGCCAGGATCAGCACCAGCACCAGGCCCGGGCGGCGCTGCGCCGTCACGGCCGCGTCGGGGTCCAGGCGCTGGTGGGTGTGGCGGCGCGTGCCCGGCTCGGCGCTGGAGATGCGCCGCGTTCCGGGCTCGTTGGCGGTGATGCGCCGGGTCCCGGCGTCGCTGGGGCGGCGCGCGGCCAGGTCGGACGCGGTCGGACGGCGCTGGGTGCGGTCGGAGCCGTGCCCGGTCGGTGCCGCCGGGCGCGGGCGCAGCTCGGGCGGCTGGGCGATCATCAGCCCGTCGCCGGAGGCGACCGTGGCCCACGCGGCCTGGGCCATGACCTTGCCCTCGCCCTCGACCACCGGCGCGAGCATGACGCGCAGCATCAGGTCGAGGCGCGTCTGCCGCACGAAGGTCGCGGTGCGCTCGGCGTCGGCGGCGAGGTGCGCGGCGAAGCGCTCCCGCGGCTCGCCACCCAGCTCGCCGCCGAGGAAGTCCTCGATCACGGCGCTGAAGGCCCCGTGCGCGACCGGCCCGGCCATCGCGTCCGGGTGCCAGTCCAGGGTGCTGCGCGCCATCACCAGCGAGTCGGCGACGTCCTCGTTGCTGACGCCCTGGGCGACCGCGAGGTCGGCGAGCGGCAGGCGCTCGCCGTAGTGGCGGTTGAGCAGGCGGCGCGCCATCGGCGGCATCATCGCCAGGCGCCGCTGCACGTGCTGGGCGGCGGTGGTCGAGGGCTGCCCGGCCGCGCGCAGCTCGCCAGCGGCGGCGCTCATCAGCACCTGGCGCAGGGGATCGTCCTCGAGCGCGGTCAGGCGCTGGAGGAGCTCACGCTCGGCGAAGGCGAGGATCCATGGCATCGGCGCAGCGGGGCAGGCGGACGGCGAGCGGCGCACCGCGCACCACACCGCCAGCGCCACGTCGTCGATCATCGCCGCGTCGAGCGCGTAGGTCGCGATCCAGGCGCGCAGCTCGGCGTTCAGGCGCTGCACGAGCTCGACGAAGGCGGCCGCCTGGCCGGCCTGCACGCGCAGCACCACCGTGGCGACATCATCCGCCATGGATGGGCTCCGGGCCGCGCTGGACAATGGTCGGGTGACGCGTGCGCATCGAGGCCACCTTACCCCCTGGGATCCGTCCGCTCAATCGCCATCCGGGGGCCGGCCGGCGCGGGCGAACGAGGTGATACCTCCTTGGTCGCCAAGGCGTTGGATCTGGACGGTGCCCGCCGTTGCCAGGCCCGGCGCGGGCTCCACCATGCGCCAGCCCGCGGCCGGCGCCCACCACGACGCGGCAGGCGGTTCCTGGTGCCCGACGTCCCACGAGAGCGCAAGCCCATGTCCACCATCCTCGTCACCGGCGGTGCCGGCTACATCGGCACCCACACCTGCATCGAACTCCTGGCCAGCGGCCACCGCGTGGTGGTGGTCGACAACCTGGTCAACAGCTCCGCCGAGGCGCTGCGCCGGGTCGAGCGCATCGCCGGCAAGGCGGTCGCCTTCCACCGCGTGGACCTGCTCGATCAGCCGGCCCTGGCCGCGGCCTTCGCCGCCCAGCCGGTCGATGCGGTCATCCACTTCGCCGCGCTCAAGGCGGTGGGCGAATCGGTGACCCAGCCGCTGCGCTACTACGACAACAACCTCGCCGGCACGCTGCACCTGCTCGGCTGCATGCAGGCCGCGGGCTGCCGCCGGCTGGTGTTCTCCTCCTCGGCCACCGTCTACGGCGATCCCGAGCGCGTGCCGATCACCGAGGACGCGCCGCCTGGGCGCGACCAACCCCTACGGGCGCACCAAGGTGATGATCGAGGACATCTGCCGCGACCTGGCCAAGGCCGATCCCGCCTGGCGGATCGCCCTGCTGCGCTATTTCAACCCCGGCGGCGCGCACCCCAGCGGCCTGATCGGCGAGGATCCCAAGGGCATCCCCAACAACCTGATGCCCTACCTGCTGCAGGTCGCGGTGGGCAAGCGCGCCAAGCTGACCATCCACGGGGGCGACTACCCGACCAGGGACGGCACCGGCGTGCGCGACTTCATCCACGTCGTCGACCTGGCCCAGGGGCACGTCGCCGCCCTGGCCGCGCTGGACGCCCTGGGCGGCGCGGTCGCGATCAACCTCGGCACCGGTCAGGGCTACTCCGTGCTGGAGATGATCGCCGCGCTGGCGGCGGCTTCCGGCAGGCCGATCCCCTACGAGGTCGGCCCGCGCCGGCCCGGGGACATCGCGACCTGCTACGCCGACCCGGCGCTGGCGGAGCGGCTGCTGAAGTGGAAGGCGCGGCGCGGCCTGCAGGAGATGTGCGCCGACGGCTGGCGCTGGCAGAGCGGGAACCCGGAAGGGTACGGGGGTTGAGGCGCGGGCTGAGCGGGGCGCGCCGCCTGACCCATTCTTCCCTCGCGCGCGATCCGGGGGTATCCTGGAAGCATGTCCGCCGGCACGAATTCCAGTTCCAGCAAGATCGCCGTGGTGGTGGTCATGATCCCGCTGCTGCTGCTGGCGTGGTACGCGGCGCCGTGGGTGCTGCCGATGTGGCGCTGGCAGAACGTGGACTGGCCGGTGATCGCCAAGCAGAACGACCTGGCGGAGAGCGACCTGCGCCGCGAGTTCGACTTCGTGGTGCGCTACCACCCGCGCGGCAAGGGCGATCCGGCCCCCTTCCAGATCGTCTCGATGAGCCCGACCTGGAAATCCGTCGACCGCAAGAACATGAACGAGCACGAGCCGCCGCTGCTGGTGCGCTGCACCCTGGTCAACGACCACGACGGCGAGTCGATCAGCAGCCTGTGGATCAAGGCCACCAGCCAGGAGAACTACTTCAAGATCCACGGCTGGCGCTTTCCGCCCGGCGCGTTCGGCAAGCTCGCCAAGCGGCCGGTGATCGTTTATCAGGGCATGTCGATGGCGCAGGTGGACTTCAACACCGCCGTGCCCCTGGAGGGGCAGTTGGCGAACGCTGAGAACGACGACCACATGCGCAAGCGGGACGACGGCTGGCAGCCACCGTAACCGAGCACCGCGACTTCCCGCGCGCTTCCCGCCGCGCCGCCATCCACGATGGCGGCGCGTCTCGTTTTTGCGCGCGCTGCGCGGTTCCCGGACGGGACCGAGCCGGTCGCTGTCTCGCAGACCGCCGGCCGCCATCGCGCCACTGACAAGACCTGTCAGACCGTCTGACAGCCCCTGTCACCGCCAGGGACTGGCACCCCTCCCAACACGGCCGTGTGCGCTCGAATCGTGTCATTCCGATGGCTTTCCGCGCCGTTGGGGGATACTTACAGACCAGCTGACGGGTGACTCCGCGACTGGCACGACGAGCGCCTAGTGGTTCCCCAGTGCCGGGAAGAACCTGGCCCACCAACCGCATCCCCACCGTCCCACCAGGAGACATCCCATGCGCAAAGGCTTCACCCTCATCGAGCTCATGATCGTCATCGCGATCATCGCCATCATCGCGGCCATCGCGATCCCCAACCTCCTCGAGAGCCGCATCAGCTCGAACGAAGCCGCCGCGGCCTCCTCGCTGAAGGCTGGCGTCTTCCCCGCCCAGGTGCAGTTCCAGGCTGGCGGCTATGTCGACCAGGGCGGCGGCGCGGGCGCGGCCCTGAACGGCATCGGCGACTTCGCCTGCCGTCTTCGACGCTCTGGCCGGCAACAGCGCCGCTGCGACCACCGCGGGGCTGCCGCTGCCTCGCCCTCGGCTTCCTGCCGGCGACCTGGAACAACACCGCCACCCGCAGAACCCCACCGTCAACAACTACCTCTTCAACGTCGGTTCCAACTACGAGATCGGCTTCGCGCCGGCTGCTACCCGAGCGACAGCGGCTCGAGCATCGGTCGCCGCTGCTTCGCCATCAACGCCGGCGGCACCGTCTACGCCACGCCCCCGCCGCCGCCAACCCGTCCGCGAGCGCCGCTGCCAACGTGCCCTTCGGCGCCGGTTTCTCGGTGGTGGCCACTGGTTGGACCGTCTACAAGCGCTGACCGACGCGCGCTGTCGCGCATCGTCCAGGACCCCCGATCGCCGCGATCGGGGGTCCTGGCTTTTTAACCGCCCCCGCCGCGCCGCGCAACGGTGTCAGCCGTACCGACATTTCCTGTCGCGCAGCCACGTCGCCGATGGCCCGCCTCGCGCCCCACCCGTGCATTCGCGACGCGAGAAAGCTGCTCGATATATCGTTTGCATCAAAACTCATGGTCCGCTCTTCTGGCACGAAACGCGCGGGTACGATAAGTACTCTCCCTCTTTTCCCGCCCCGACGGAGGACCCCATGCGCCACGGCTTCACCCTCATCGAACTCATGATCGTCATCGCGATCATCGCCATCATCGCGGCCATCGCGATCCCGAACCTGCTCGAGAGCCGCATCAGCTCGAACGAGGCCGCTGCGGCCTCTTCGCTGAAGGCCGGCGTCTTCCCCGCCCAAGTGCAGTTCCAGGCTGGCGGCTATGTCGATGAAGGCGGCGGCAGCGGCGCCACCGCCAACGGCATCGGCGATTTCGCCCGCGTCTACCCCGCCCTGTCGGGCGCCACCGGACTGGCCACCGCCGGCCTGCCCAGCATCGCGCTGAGCTTCCTGCCGCCGACCTGGAATGCCGCCACCCCGACGGTGAACAATTACCTCTTCACCATCGGTTCCAGCTACGAGATCGCGTTCTGCGCCGCCTGCTACCCGAGCGACCAGGGGGCCTCCATCGGCCGTCGCATGTTCGCCATCAACGCGGCGGGCTCGGTCTATGCCACGCCCCCGGCGACCACGAACCCCGCGGCCAGCGCCGCGGCCAGCGCGCCCTTTGGCGCCGGCTTCTCGGTGGTGGCCAGCGGGTGGACCGTCTACAAGCGATGACACTCGCGCGGAGGCGCATCCGCGGCGCCCGCCTGTGGGCGGCCGCGCAGCGGAGTGGCCGCCGAGCTGACCGGTCCCGACCAGCGTGAGCACCGCAATCGTAGTGTAGACTGCCGGTTTCCGGCACACACACCTCGGACCAGGACGGTCACCATGCCTGATGGAAGGATCCATCCGCTGCGCACAGCGGCGCTCGCCCGCCTCCCCTCTGGTGTGCTGGTGTGGTCCGGCGCAGCGTTCACCGCCGCCTTCGTCTGCGAACGCTTCTCGCCGGTCGACGCCAGCACCCTGCTCATGATGCTGCTGCCGCTGCTGTGGCTGGCGGCCACGCCCGCGGTGCGGCTGCGCGATGGGCTCCTCGAACGCTTCCTCGTCCTCGCCTTCGCCTGGCAGGCGTGGATGGCCATCGTCCAGTCGTGCGCGCCGGCAACGTTGCCGGCCGGGTGGTGGAGGGTCGCCGAACACGCTGCCGCGCTGGCCGCGTGCCTGCTCCTGGCGATCATGCGCGACGATCCGCGCCAGCAGCTGCGCATCCTCGGTACCAGCGCGGCGGCCGCGTCCCTGCTCGCCCTGGGGGTGGGGGCGTACGGCGGCCTGCTCGGCCCGCTGCAGACGGCCTGCTTCGGATTCGGCCACATCAACATCCTGATGAACACCGCAGGGCCTTCGCTGCTGGCCTGGGCGGTGCTGTGCGCCCACGACCGGGCAGCTGGGCGCCGGATGGCGAGGCTCGACCTGGTGGTGCTCGCCTGCGGACTGGCCTGCCTGCTGACCCTAGCGCTCGCCACCGGGCGGCGCGGTGTGCCGCTCGCCTATGGCGCCGCAGGCGCTTGGCTGCTGTGGCGCTGGCTGTTCCGCCGGCGCGCGCGGATCGCGCTCGCGCTCGCCGCGCTGACGGCGGTCGCGGCGTTCGCGCTCGCGTGGTGGATGCTGTCGGCGGAGGTGGCGGTGGGCCGCTTCGAGCGCATCGGCATCTACCGCGCCGCCTGGGAGGGGATCACAGCGTCCTTCCCGCTGGGCTACGGGTACTACGGGTCGCTGCACCTGCAGTGGCTGGATGGCGAGCACGCGCGCAGACTGACCGCCAGCGGGGGGTGGGGGACGCACACCCACAACGAGCTGCTCGACACCCTGCTCGATGGCGGTCCGGTCGCGCTGCTGCTGGTGCTCGGCATGCTCGCTGCGCTCGCGCTGCGCATCGCGCGCATGCGCGACGCGGGCCTGCGCACCGCCTGGCAGGCCGCCGCGGCGGCGATCGTGGTCCACCTGCTGACCGACAACTGCTACGGGACCACGCTCGGCCTGGTCTGGGCCGGGGTGGTGGCGGGCGCGATCTTCGCGGCGCCGACCACGACCTTCCCACCCGTGACCGGCCACCTGCCGCGGGCGCGGCTCCTGATGTGGCCGCTGGCCGCTGGTCAGCGCCTGGGGCGCCACCCGCACCATCTACCCGGCGGTGCTGGACAAGGACGCCGACCTCGCGGTGCGCGTGCAGTGCCTGGCACAGGCTCTCGAGCCGCAGACCGTGGACCTGCACGCGCGCACGATCTTCGCCGAATCGTGGGCGGACCTGGCGGGGGAGGGCCAGAGGCAGGTCATGGCGACGACGGTCGGCAAGATCGGCTGGACCGGCACGCTGGCGGTGATGGACGCCCAGCGGGCGCTGGCGGCCGGGACACCGCGCGAGCGGCTCACCGCCTTCCTGCGCGTCCTGCGCTTCGCGCCATTCGACAAGGGCACCTACGAGCAGGTCGCGCACGCCCTGGTCCTGGCACCTGATCTGGCGGCCGAGGTCCCGCCGGCCGTCCTGGCGCGGCTGGCCTACATTTCCGGACGGCGCGATCTGCCGTCGCCGAACCTGGAGAGCGAGGTGGCCACGATCGACGCCGCCATCGACCTGCACGCGGCGATACGCTGGGCGGTGGTCGTGGGCAGGCCCTGGAGCGACATCAGGGAGCCCCTGCAGCGCCTGGTCCATCGCTACGGCACCATCCCGGGCGTCGCCCTGCTCGCACTGCAGTGCGCCGCCGAGGCGCCGACCGGCACCTTCCCCGACCTGCCGCGTGAGAGCGGAACGCTGCTGTTCGGACTGCGCTACGCCGACGCGGAGGCCACTGCGGTGCTGGAGAAGGCCTGCGGCCCGGGCAATCCCGGGTCGGCAGGCGCGCTGCAGCCCCTGCTGCTGGCGCTGTGGCCCGATATCATCCGCGAGTGCGAGCAGGGTGTGGGGCCGCGCCCCCAGCAGGCGGAGTCCGGACTGCGCCTCGCGATCGTCCGGCTGTGGGGGAGGCTGCGCGCACGCTGAGCCGCCCGGCTGGTCCAGGGCGGCCGGCGGTCGAATCCTCGACGGTGATCGCCGCCAGCCCCGGCGGCGGCTCGGGGTAGCGCGGGTCGAGCGCCTCGAGGCGCTGGCGCACGATGCGCGCGACCAGCGCGTTGCGGTACCACTTGCGGTTGGCGGGGACCACGTGCCAGGGCGCCCAGGCGGTGCTGCAGGCGCGCAGCGCCGCCTCGTAGGCCTCCATGTAATCGTCCCAGCGGCTGCGCTCGCTGAGGTCGCCGGCGTCGAACTTCCACTGCTTGGTGGGGTCCTGCAGGCGCGCCTCGAGGCGCGCGCGCTGCTCGTCCTTGGAGATGTGCAGGAAGATCTTCACGATCGCCACGCCGTTCTCGTCCAGGTAGCGCTCGAAGGCGTTGATCTGGTCGTAGCGCGCGTCGATCTCCTGGCGGGTCACCCACTCGTGGACGCGCACCACCAGCACCTCCTCGTAGTGCGAGCGGTTGAACACGCCCAGGTAGCCCTTCGCCGGCACCTGCTGGTGGACGCGCCACAGGTAGTCGTGGGCCATCTCCACCGGGGTCGGCTTCTTGAAGTTGACGACCTGCACGCCGAGCGGGCTGAGCGGCCCGAAGACGCTGCGCACCGTCCCGTCCTTGCCGCCGGTGTCCATCGACTGCAGGACCACGAGCAGCGCGCGCTTGCCTTCGGCGTAGAGCACCTCCTGGAGCTGGTCGATGCGCGCGACGTCGGCCTCGAAGCCGGCCTGCGCGTCCTGCTTCGCGGCGAACGGGCCGCGGTCGTCCGGGTCGATGGCGGCGAGGTGGAAGCCCTTGCCGCCGGGCGGCACCAGGCAGCGCTTGCGGATGAGCTTCGCGGAGAGCGGATCGCTGGGCATGGCGGGTCCGTGGTTCAGGGCGCGGGCGGTCGACCTTCAGGAGTCGAGGCCGCGCTTGGCGAAGGCGCGGTCGATGACGCCGGCGAGGTGGTCCTGCGCGTTGCGCAGGTCGGCCGCCTCACCGCCCAGGGCGGTGAAGAAGTCGGCGCCGCTGGCCGTCGGCTGGATGCCGATCAGCACGAAGGGCATGCCGCTGAGCACGATCTGCACCGCCTTGCGCTGGTCCTCGGTCAGGCCGTCGGCGCCGCGCGCCGCCGCGCCCTTGCCCGCAGCCTCACCCTTGGCCGCCTTGCCGGCCTTGCCCGGACCGGGCGCCGAACCGGGGAAGCGGATGATCTTGTCGTCGTTCATGGCGCCACCGGAAGGCAGAATGCCGCACCCGTGGCGGGCTGCAACCCATGGCCCTCCCCCGGAAAGCGATTGCACGCGCTGCCGGGGGCGAACGCTGCCGCCCCATGTCTGGAATCCTCGCCAACGCCTGCGTCATCCTGGTGCGCACCCAGGGTCCCGTGAACCTGGGGATGGTCGCGCGCCTGTGCGGCAACCTCGGCATCACCGACCTGCGCCTGGTCGCCCCGCAGTGCGAGATCAATTGCGAGGACACCCGCAAGTTCGCCACCCACTCGCGCGAGCTGGTGCTGGGCGCGCCGGTCTTCAGCGACCTGGGCGCGGCGGTCGCCGACTGCGGCATGGCGATCGGCACCAGCGCGCGCAACCGCGCCCTGGACTACGGCGAGGCCCTGTCCCTGCCCGAGGTGCCGGCCGCGGTCGCGCGGCGCAGCCCGCGGCGCCTGGCGCTGGTCTTCGGCAACGAGGCCGACGGGCTGAGCGACGCCGAGATGATCCACTGCCAGGCGTGGATCCACCTCGACACCTGCGGGCCCAACACCAGCTACAACCTCAGCCACGCCGTGGCCATCACCCTCTACCACCTCGCCACGGCCGCACCCGCGGCGGCGCCGGATCCGACGGCGGTGGCGGAGCGCGGCCAGGTCGAGCACCTCTACCGCTACTGGCTGGACGCGCTGGAGCGCTTCCAGTACTTCCGCCGCACCGAGCGCGAACGCTTCGCTCCGCAACTGCGCCGCCTGGTCAACCGGCTGGACCTCTCCGACCACGATGTGCAGATGGTGTGGGGGATGCTCGCGCAGTTCCACTATTTCACCTTCGGCGACCGCGGGGTCGATGGGCCGGCGCAGTCGGCGGCGCGGGGTGACGCCGGGGCGCCGGAGACACGGGACACGGGACGCGGGACGCCGGACGCGCGAACGACGTAGGAGGCGATACGCCGCGTCCGGCGGTCGGCACGGTGCACGGGGAAGCATTGAATCCGCTCCGGCGCCTCTACCATCGCCCTTCTCATCTGCCCGCCCATCACCAACGCAAGGCGACGTATGCTCCTCCGTTCCTGGTTCCTGGCCCTCCTGCTCGTGCCGGCGGTGGCGTCCGCGGCGGATGCCCCCGCCAAACCGGCCTACCAGTACCACTACCAGACCGGCAAGGTCACGGTCGGCAGCAACCTCGCCACCATCGACCTGCCCGACGGCTACCGCTACCTGCAGACCGCCGAGGCGCGCCACGTGGTCGAGAAGGAGTGGAACAACCCGCCCGACGAATCGACGCTCGGCGTGGTGCTGCCGCCGGGCCGCGACATCGACGGCGATTTCGCGATCATCATCTCCTTCGAGGAGACCGGCTACGTCAAGGACGACGACGCCAAGTCGCAGGACTACGCCGCCCTGCTCAAGCAGCTGCAGGAGGGCACCCACGAATCCAACCCGCAACGCAAGAAGGAGGGCTACCCGGCGATGGAGCTGCTCGGCTGGGCGGAGCCGCCGACCTACGACAGCGCGACCAAGAAGTTCTTCTGGGCGAAGTCCCTGCAGGTCGAAGGCAGCCGGGTGCCGGTGCTGAATTACGACATCCGCGTGCTCGGCCGCCGCGGGGTGCTTGAGATCGGCGCGATCGGCGCGCTGCCGCAGCTCGCCGACATCGCCGCGAGCGGCAAGGAGATCATGGGCAGGACCGAGTTCACCACCGGCAACCGCTACGCGGACTTCAGCGAGGGCAGCGGCGACAAGATCGCCGCCTACGGCCTCGCCGGCCTGATCGCCGGCGGCGTGCTCGCCAAGGCCGGATTCCTGAAGGTGCTGTGGATCTTCGCGCTCAAGGCGATCAAGCCGCTCATCTTCGTGTTCGTGGTCATCGGCGGCGTGATCGCGAAGCTCTTCGGACGGGGCAAGAAGCAGGCCTGATAGCAGACCCCAGACCCCAGACCCTGGACCCTAGACCCTAGACCCTAGACCCTAGTCGCGACATGCGCGGATACGTAGCGCGCAGGCGATTCCGCGCGCTACAGAGTTTAACCTGCCCCCTGAGGGCAATCGAATCACCATTTCCCGCGACCTAGGGTCTAGGGTCTAGAGTCTAGGGTCTAGGATCTAGGATCCAGGATCCAGGGTCCGGGTCTTCCCAGGTGCGCCACCGACCGCCCCGTTTCCGGTCGACACGCCGTGGCAGTACGCTCTCCTGCCTGGATGCTCGCGGCATCCCCGGAGTCATCATGTCCTGGTCCTCCGCCGCCATCTTCTACGACCAGCTGCGCTCGCTGGTGGCGATGGGCATGCCCTTGCCGCAGGCGCTCGGCCTGGCTGGCAACACCAGCCATGGGCGGCACCGCGCGCTGGCTGCGACGTGGGCGGCGGGCTGTTCATCGGGGCGGACGCTGGCGGAGCTGCTCGCTGCGGACGCTGAACCGGCATTGGCGGTCGCGCTGGTGCGGGCGGGCGAAGCGAGCGGCCGGCTGCCGGAACTGTGCCGTGAGCTGGCCGGCTATTACGAGCACGCCCTGGCCATGCGCCGGCTGGTGATCGGCCGCCTGGTCTACCCGGCCTTCCTGGTCCACGTCGCCCTGGTCGCCGCGGCCATCCCCGGGATCGCCTTTTCCGGAGCCTCGCCGCTGTCCCTGCTCGCTGGCCCGGCCGTCCTGTGGGCGGCGCTCGCGGTGGCCTTGGCCGCCTTCCACCTGATCGGGCCGCGGACGCGCGCCCGGCTGATGCTCGCTCCCGGACTGGACGGCCTGGTCGGGCCCCTGGTGGCCGCCAACACCTGCCTGGTGGTGCGCGCCGGCCTGGCCGCCGGCATGCTCATCCCCGCGAGCCTCGAACTCGCCGCACCCGCCTGCGGCAACCGCATCTACGCCGAACGGCTGCAGGCGGCGGCGGGCGCGGTGAACGACGGGCGGCTGGCCAATCTGACCGCGGCGCTGGGGGCGGCCGGGCTGCCCGGGCTGGTGGTGCAGATGATCGGCACCGCCGAGATCGCCGGAAAGCTGGAGGAGGCCCTGCAACGCTGCGCGACCTTCCAGCAGGAGGCCTTCCGCACGCGCGTGGAGTGGACCGCCCGGGTGCTGTCGGGGACGATCTACGCGCTGGCCATGGCGGCCGCCGCCTTCACCGTGGTCTCGCTGTACGGCAGCTACCTGGGCCAGGTGAAGACCCTCGCGGAGGGCGTCGACGGGTGACCCGCGAAGCGTGACCCAGAGGCTTGGACCCACTCGGGTTGAGGCGCTTTCCAAGGCCTGTTTCCTGCCGTAGACTGTCCTGCGGTCGCGCTCGCGAGACCGCCCCGCAATGGAGGTCATCGCCGTGACGAGTCCCAGCGCGCTGCAGCGGCACCTCGCGGTGGTCCTGGTCGCCATCCTCGGCTGCCTGGGCAGCCTCGGCCTGTACGTCGCCGTGCGCAGCTTCGAGCGGTCCGCCCTGGCCACGGAGTTCGCCACCCTCGCCCAGGACCGCACGGCGGCGATCGCCGACCGCTGCCGCGACCAGGTCGAGGCCGCCCAGGAGCTGCGCGACCTCTTCCACGCCAGCCACCAGGTCGAGCGCGCCGAGTTCCAGGACTTCGCGGGCGCCTCGCTGCACCGCCACCCCGGGACGCGCGCGCTCGCGTGGTGCCCGGCGGTGGCCGCCGCGAACCGCCGCGCCTGCGAGGACGCGGCGCAGCGCGACGGGCTGAACGGCTTCCGCTTCCTGCAGCACGGCCCGCAAGGCCTGGTCGAGGAGCCCGCGCGCGCCGGATCGTACCTGCCCATCCTCTACCTCGCCGAGCAGGGCGACGAGGGCGGTCCGCTGCCGCCCGGCCTGGACCTGACGAGCGATCCCGCCTGGGCCGCGGCTTTGGAGCGCGCCTGCGACCGCGAGCAGGAGACGATCGTCGCGCTGCTGCCCGGAGCGGGCCGCGACGAGGCCGGCCCGCAGGTGCTGGTCGCGGTGCCCTGCCTGCGGCGCGGCGCCGCGCACGGCGACGGCGCGCAGCGCCACGCCGCGCTCGACGGCTTCGTGCTGTGCGTCGCCGGGCTCAGCGACCTGGTGCGCAGCGGCCTGGGCGCCTTCGCCGAGGACAAGCTCAGCGTCGACCTGGGCGACGCGGGCGGCGTGGTGCTGGGGGCGCCGCTGCCGGCCGCGACCGGCACGCCGCTGCGCCTGGACGGCGTGCTGCCGTTCGCCGACCACGCCTTCACCGTGCAGGTGCGCCCGACGCGCGGCTTCCTCGCCGCCTTCGGCTCGTGGTACCCGGCGCTGGTGCTGACCGGCAGCCTGGCCGGGGTGGCGCTGCTGGCGCTGGGCATGGCCGCGGCGCGCCAGCGCGGCGCGCGCTCCGACCAGCTGGTGCAGGAGCGCACCCGCGAGCTGCACGAGAAGGTCGTCGACCACGCGCGCAGCAAGACCGCCCTCGACCTGGCGCAGAGCGAGAACGCGATCCTCGCCGCCGCGGTCGCGACCGCGACCATCGGCGTGGTCATCACCGACCCCAACCAGCCCGACAACCCGGTGATCTTCGTCAACCGCGCCTTCACCGCGACCACCGGCTACGCGCCGGACGAGGCGCTCGGCCGCAACTGCCGCTTCCTGCAGGGCCCGCTCAGCGACGCCGAGACCGTGCGCCACGTGCGCGAGGCGGTGGCGGCGCGGCAGGGCTTCCGCGGCGAGCTGCTCAACTACCGGCGCGACGGCACGCCGTTCTGGAACGAGCTCAGCCTGACGCCGGTGTTCGCGCCGGACGGGCGCCTCACCTACTTCGTCGGCGTGGTCAGCGACGTCAGCGGCCAGCGCGCCTCGTCGCAGGCGCTCGCCACCGAGCGCGACCGCCTCGAGCGCCAGCTGGTGTTCGCCAACGCCTTCGCGCGCGCCGCCGAGGTGGTGCTCGCCGAGACCGACCAGAAGAAGCTGCTGCACGGCCTGGCCACGGTGGTGGGCACCGCCCTGGGCGTCGACCGGGCGCTGATCTACGACGTCGACCTCGGCCGCCGCCTGGTGATCGGCATGGCGAGCTGGTGCGACCCCATGGCCAGCGGGCTGGACGCGACGCTGAACATCTGGCCGCTCGAGCTGGTCCCGCGCTCGACGCTGCACATGCGCGACACCCACCGCACCATCGAGAGCCACGCCGAGGCGGTCAACCCGCTGCTCGCCGCCGAGGGCTCCGACCAGGTCCTGCACGGGCGCCTGGCGCAGAAGAGCCTGCTGTGGTTCCCGTTCCAGTTCCGCCCGGACGGCTACTGCCTGTTCGCGCTGGGCCAGGTGCGCGCGCGCCGCGCCTGGCTGGCGGACGAGACCGCCTTCGTCGAGGCGGTCAGCAAGGTCGCCGGCGTGGCGCTCGAGAAGATCCGCCTGCTCGCCCAGCAGCGCGCCACCGAGGAGGCGATCCGCGGCAGCGAGGCGCGCTTCCGCGCCATCGTCGAGGACCAGAGCGAGCTGATCTGCCGCTTCCGCCCGGACGGCACCATCACCTTCGTCAACGAGGCCTACTGCCGCTACTTCTCCAAGGCGCGCGCCGACCTCGAGGGGCACAGCTTCATGCCGCTGCTGCCCGAGGAGGAGCGCGGCGACATCCAGCGCCAGTTCACCGCGCTGACCCCCGAGCTGGGCGTGACCAACTACGCGCACCGCGTGCTGCTGCCCGGCGGCGCGGTGCGCTGGCAGCACTGGACGGTGCGCGCCTTCTTCACCACCCAGGGCCAGCCGAGCGAGTACCAGGCGGTCGGCCAGGACATCACCGAGCGCAAGCAGGCGGAGGACTCGCTGCGCGCCAGCGAGGGCAGCTTCCGCTCGCTGATCGTCGAGGCGCCCGAGGGCATCCTGATCGCCGACCCCGACGGCTACTTCGCCGAGGTCAACCCGGCGGGCTGCCACCTGCTCGGCTACCGCCGCGACGAGCTCATCGGCATGAACCTGCGCGAGGTGATGTCGCCAGACGAGCAGGCCCAGCTCGCCGCGCGCCTGCGCGCCTACCGCGAGGGCCGCACCATCGAGGGCCAGCGCACCATGCGCCGCAAGGGCGGCGAGGAGCTGCCCGCCGACATGATCGCCAAGAAGCTGCCCGACGGGCGGCTGCTGATCATCGTGCGCGACATGAGCGACCGCCTGCGCGCCGAGCAGGCGCTGCGCGAGGCCAAGGACAGCGCCGAGGCGGCGAACCTCGCCAAGAGCTCGTTCCTGGCCAACATGAGCCACGAGATCCGCACGCCGATGAACGGCATCCTCGGCATGATCGGGCTGCTGCTCGAGTCCAACCTCGATCCCGAGATGCGCGAGTTCGCCGAGGCCGCGCGCTCGAGCGGCGAGCACCTGCTGACCATCATCAACGAGATCCTCGACTTCTCGAAGATCGAGGCCGACCGCCTCGAGCTCGAGGCGCTGGTCTTCGAGCCGGCGACCATGGTCGAGGAGACCGTGGCGCTGTTCGCCGAGCAGGCGCAGGGCAAGGGCCTGGAGCTGGTGTGCTTCGTCCACCCCGACGTGCCGGCGGCGCTGCGCGGCGACGCCTCGCGGCTGCGCCAGGTGCTGATCAACCTGATCGGCAACGCGGTCAAGTTCACCAGCCACGGCGAGGTGGTGGTGCGCGTCGCGGTCGAGCAGCACAAGGCGCTCGCCTACCAGCTGCGCATCGACGAGCCGACGCCGGTGGCCGGCCAGCGCGTCGGCGACGACGGCACCGCCTACGGCCTGCTGGTGGTGCCCGAGTCGGCGGTGCCGCACGAGGCGCAGGTGTCGCTGCGCTTCGAGGTCGCCGACACCGGGCCGGGCATCCCCGAGGAGGCGCACCACCGGCTCTTCCAGGCCTTCTCGCAGGCCGACTCCTCGACCACGCGCCGCTACGGCGGCACCGGCCTGGGCCTGGCCATCTCGCGCCGCCTGGTCGAGCTGATGGGCGGCGCGATCACCTTCACCAGCACCCAGGCGGGCACGGTGTTCCGCTTCACCGCCACGCTGGTGCAGCCGGCCGGCGGCAACGAGCCGGCGCTCGCGCCGGAGGCGCTGCGCGCCACGCGCGTGCTGGTGGTCGACGACCACCCCGCCTGCCGCGAGTTCCTGTGCGCGCGCCTGCGCGCCTGGGGCCTGTCGACCGACGCGGTCGCCGAGCCCGGGCACGCGCTCTCGACCCTGCGCGACGCGCGCTACGCCGACCGGCCCTACGCGATCGTGGTGCTCGACCTCGACATGCCCGGCATGGACGGGCTGGAGCTGGCGCGCGCCATCCAGCGCGACCCCGACCTGGGCGGCATCCACGTCATCGCCCTGACCACGCTGGCGCGCCGCGGCGCGGGCCAGGAGGCGCGCAAGCTCGGCGCCAGCGCCACGCTCACCAAGCCGGTGCGCTCGATCCCGCTGCTCGACGCGCTGCTCGGCACCGTCGACCACGGCGCCGGCGCGGCGCCGCGCGCGCTCCCGCCGCTCGGCGAGCAGACCGGCGGGCGCGTGCTGGTCGCGGAGGACAACCTCGTCAACCGCCGCCTGGCGCTCGCCCAGCTCACCCTGCTGGGAGTGCGCGCCGAGGCGGTGGCCAACGGGCGCGAGGTGCTCGCCGCGCTCGAGCGCACGCCCTACGACCTGGTGCTGATGGACGGGC
Source organism: uncultured Planctomycetota bacterium (assembly GCA_963818245.1). Lineage (GTDB taxonomy): Bacteria > Planctomycetota > UBA11346 > UBA11346 > UBA11346 > BOG-1363. The sequence goes on along the minus strand of CAWFSD010000002.1, from coordinate 42,285 downwards.
AAATGCCGGAGCTCGACGGCTACGCCACCACCCTCGAGCTGCGCCGCCGCGAGCACGCCGGGGGCGCGCTGCAGCGCACCGTGGTGATCGCGCTGACCGCCGACGCCCTGGTCGGCGACCGCGAGCGCTGCCTGGCCGCGGGCATGGACGACTACCTGTCCAAGCCGGTCAAGCTCGGCGAGCTCAAGGGCATGCTCGAGCGCTGGCTGAAGGGCCACAGCGCGGCGGCCGCCGCGGTGCCACCGCGCAGCACCTCGGAGAGCTCGCGCCTGGTCGCGCGCGTGCGCCACCTGACCAACGACGAGGCCCTCGACCCCGCGGTGGTCGAGGACCTGCTCGCCCAGGGCGGCGCCGGCCTGCTCGCCGACGCTGTCGGAGGCCTTCCTCGAGGAGACCCCGCTGCAGCTCGCGGCGATCTCCGCCGCCCTGGCCACCGGCCAGATCGACACCGCCGTCGCCGCCCTGCACCGCATCAAGGGCTCGGCCTGGAGCCTGGGACTGCGCGACCTCGCCGCCGCCTGCCTGGCGCTGGAGCACGCCATCGATGGGGGGATGGCGGACAGCGAGCGGCTGCGTCAGGCGTTGGTGCAGGAGTGCGAGCGGGGGCGGGAGGCGCTGCAGCGGGTGGCGAAGGGGGCGGCGGGGTAGAGGAGGCGCGAGGCGCGAGGCGCGAGGCGCGAGGCGCGAGGCGCGAGGCGCGAGGCGCGAGGCGCGAGGCGCGAGGCGCGAGGCGCGAGGCGCGAGGCGCGAGGCGCGAGGCGCGAGGCGCGAGGATGACGCCCCGCGTTCCCGACGTGTCGAAGTATTTCGCTATAGACACGCAATGGTCGTGTTGGCGACGCACCATGTGCCCACGGAGCGGGCTCATGTTGTGATCGACCGCATCATCAGCGCATTCTCTGCGAGAGCCGAGACCGCCATCGTCTCCTCCTCGCGCCTCGCGCCTCGCGCTAAAGCGCGGTGGCCTGGCTCCGCACCGTCGCCGGGATGTCGCAGCGGAAGCGGATCCCGGTGCGGAACTCGCGCAGCGTCAATTCGGTCTGCTCGCTGCCGGCGGTGGCGCTGGCGGCCCAGGGCAGGCGGGCGCGCATGCGGCCGGCGTTGATCTTGTCGGCGACGCCCCACCACAGGCGCTCGCGCGCGGCGAGCGAGAGCAGGCAGCCGCGGCGCACCTGCTCCTGGGCCTCGGGGGTGGTGGCGAAGCGCGCCAGCGCCTCCTCCAGCCAGGCGGCGTGGTCGATGTCCTGCTCGGTGTGCAGGGTGAAGTACTCGATCTCGGACTCGGCGAAGCCGGCGGCGCGCAGGCCGCGCAGCAGGTCGTGGAACATGGTCGGGATCGCCCACTCGTGGCCGGGGCCGACCGCGCCCAGGCCGACCAGGAAGGGTTCCTCGATGCAGATGCGCAGGTGGTCGGCGATGAAGCCGGTCACCGCCGGGTGCAGGCGGATGCCGTCGAGCTGGTCGTCCTGCCAGCCGCAGGCGCGCATGAAGATGCGGTAGTGCGCCGCGTGGTCCTGCCCGGAGGAGCGCTCGCCGTACTCGTCGACCAGGACCTTGGCCAGCCACACCTTGGCGTCCGACGACGGCGCGCTGAGCAGCAGCAGCTCGAGGTAGCGGGTGAAGGTCCCGACCAGCGGGTAGTGCTGCCCGCTGAAGATGCGGAAATCGTCGCGCTTCTTGGGATCGATCTCCATGCGCCCGAGCAGCGAATGGCCGACCCCGGCGTGGGTCGCGACCTCTTCGTGGAGGGCCTTCAGGAACTCGGTGGGCGTCATGGGCGCCAGCTTAGGGCGCTTGGCGGCGGGGGTAGCGGAACCTCGGCGCGGCCCATGCCGTCCGCGATCCTCGATCGGACAACCGGATAGGACCGCCAAGGCGCCAAGACTGCCCAGCCGAAGATGCACCGCACCCACTTGGTCTGGTGACGCGCAGAACCACCGGAAGCCCTTGGCGTCTTGGCGCCTTGGCGGTTCTATCCCTCTGGGCGAGGGACTCTCGGACCGCACGGCCACCCACGACAACGGTTGCGCCCAAACGGCGCCCGGGAGGATGCCGCCATGCCCGAAGGATCCCCGCCCCTGACCGTCGCCATCGCCTCGAGCGCGCTGTTCGACCTGGGCGAGAGCGATGCGGTGTTCCGCGGCGAGGGCACCGAGCGCTACCGCGAGCACCAGCGCGCGCACGAGCGCGATCCGCTGCCGCCCGGTGTGGCCTTCCCGTTCATCCGCCGGCTGCTGGCGGTGAACGCCATCGATCCCGCGCACCCGCCGGTCGAGGTGGTGCTGATCTCGCGCAACGACCCCGACACCGGCATGCGCGTGCGCAATTCGCTCGACCACCACGGGCTGGGCATCGTGCGCGCGGTATTCACCGGCGGCAAGCCGCCCTACCCCTACATCGACGCCTTCGACGCCTGCCTGTTCCTGTCCGCGAACGAGGCCGACGTCGCCGCCGCGATGCGCGCCGGCTACGCCGCGGGCATGGTGCTGCCGGCGCCGAACGTGCGCGACGACGACGCGCGCGAGCTGCGCATCGCCTTCGACTTCGACGGCGTGCTCGCCGGCGACGAGAGCGAGCGCATCTTCCAGGAGCACGGCATCGCCCGCTTCCACGCGGCCGAGCACGCCAACGCGCACCGCGCGCTGTCGCCCGGCCCGCTGCAGCGCCTGCTCGCCGGGATCGCGCGCCTGCAGGCGCGCGAGGTCGCCAGCCACGGCCACGAGGCCGGCTGGCAGCCGCTGATCCGCACCGCCATCCTGACCGCGCGCAGCGCCCCCGCCGACCGCCGCGTGGTCACCACGCTGCGCGACTGGGGCATCCGCGTCGACGAGTCCTTCTTCGTCGGCGACCTGCCCAAGGAGCGCATCCTGCGCGTCTTCCGCCCGCACATCTTCTTCGACGACAAGCGCGGCAACGCGGCGCTCGCGGCGGCCACCGTGCCCTCGGTGCATGTGCCGTTCGGGGTGGTGAACGATGCCGTTGGCGAGACCCTGGACCCGAGACCCTAGACCCTAGACCCTAGACCCTAGACCCTAGACCCTAGAGGACGGACTCTGGAGCATTGCGTTGCTGCACTATTGGCGCGAGCGCTGCGCGCGTAACCAGCTCAGACCCTACCCCGCGACGTTGCTAATCTCCCTAGGGTCTAGGGTCTAGGGTCTAGGGTCTAGGGTCTCGGGCCTCCACGGTGCGTGCGAGAAGGATCCATCGCGTCTCCGCCTACCGCAGGCGCTCAATTCCGACTGGGATCCGGCATCCCATGCCGCCCCTCGATGAGCTGCTGCCACAGGCCCGCGGGCGGATACGGGTCGAGGAGCAGTTCCGGGCGGCCGGGGCGCAGGATCCAGGCCCCCTCCTCGAGTTCGCGCTCCAGCTGGCCGAGGCCCCAGCCGCTGTGGCCGAGGAACAGGCGCGGGCCGCTGAGATCGCCGCCGTCGGGCCAGCGCGCGGCGAGCGCGGCGGCGTCGCCGCCGACCGCGACCGTGGGCGAGACCGGGTGGGCGCCGGCGAGGTCCATGCAGGCGTGCAGCAGCAGGCCCTTGTGGCGGTCGACCGGCCCGCCCTCGCCGGCCAGGCGCGCCGTCGGCGAGGCCGGGCGGGACCTCGCTCCACAGCTCGCTGAGCGGCAGCTCGAGCGGGCGGTTGATGATGAAGCCGAGCGTGCCGGTGGCGTTGTGCTCGACCAGATAGACCACGCTGTGGCGGAAGTTGGCATCCTCGAGCCGAGGGCTCGCGACCAGGAGCATGCCGGCAGCAGGGTCCATGCGCACCAGTCTACGCCACGCGGGAAGTCCCGCCAAGCCCCCGGCCGGCCCTGCATCGATCTCGCAGCGCCTTGGGAGAACCGGAGGAGGTGAGCTGGCGCGGGCCGCACCGGTCCCACGGGCGGCAGCTCGCTCGGACCGCCGAGCGGAGCCGCAGTCACGCGAGCGGCGGAATCCCCTCGCCCCTCCTCCGGTCTCCGCGTCTCCTGTTCAGCCGCTGTCCGGCTGTCCCCGCCGCGGCGCCTCAACCGCTCCATCATCACCGCGCGGATCTCCGCCTCGCAGCAGAGCTGCCCGTCGACCAGGATGCGGCCCTGGCAGGCGGACATGCGCGTGCGCAGGCGCAGCACCTCGACCTCGATGCGCATCTGGTCGCCGGGCTGGATCGGGCGGCGGAACTTGACCTTGTCGAGGCTCATGAAGTACGGGATCTTGTCCTGGTTGTCGGGGCTGTTCATCAGCATCACCGCGCCGACCTGGGCCATCGCCTCGAGCTGCAGCACCGCCGGGCATCACCGGGTGGCCGGGGAAGTGGCCCTGGAAGAACGGCTCGTTGATGGTGACGTTCTTGAGGCCGGTGATGCGCTTGCCGTCCTCGAACTCGACGATCCGGTCGACCAGCAGGAACGGGTAGCGGTGCGGCAGCAGCTCGAGGATGCGCGCGGCGTCGAAGACGACGGCGGGCTTCTCGGCGGCCTCGATGCGGCGGTTGAGCTCCTGGACCAGCAGCATGTTCTGCTGGTGGCCGGTGCGCACCGCGATGAGGTGGCAGTTGAGGCGCTTGCGTGGCGTGCGCGAGGTCGCCGATCAGGTCGAGGATCTTGTGCCGGGCGGCCTCGTCCTTGAAGCGCAGCTCGTTGTCGATGATGCGCGTGCCGTCGTAGACGCAGGTGTTCTGCGTGGTCGCGCCCTTGCCCAGGCCGAGGGCGCGCAGCATCTCGACCTCCTTGGCCATGCAGAAGGTGCGCGCCGGGGCGATCTCGCGGACGAACGACTCCTCGGTCAGCTCGACCTCGACCATCTGCGGGCCGCCGAGCGCGCCGCCGTGGTCGTCGAGGCTGTAGGTGATCTTCAGGCCGTGGCGGTACGGCAGGGCGACGATCGAGCTCTTGCCGTCGGACACCGCGACCGCCTCGGTGACGTCGAAGTAGGGCCGCGCCACCGCCTGCTCGACGATGCCGGCGCCGCGCAGGCAGTTCGCGAAGTCGAGCGCCGAGCCGTCGAGGCCGGGGAACTCGACCGCGTCGAGCTCGATGAACAGGTTGTCCAGGCCCAGGCCGGTGGCGGCGGCGAGGAAGTGCTCGGTGGTGTGCACCTCGACTTCGACGCCGGCGACCGTCGCGGCCAGCGCGGTGCGGCGCATGCGCTGGCACAGCCGGTTGGGGTGCGACGTGATCGAGGGGCGGCCGGGCAGGTCGACGCGGATGAAGACCATGCCGGTGCCGGGCGGCGCGGGGCGGAAGGTCACCGTGCAGGCCTCGCCGGAGTGCAGGCCGATCGCCGGCGACGCCGGCCTCCCTGGCGATGGTGCGCTGCGCGGTCACGGCGCCTTCCCGGGCGCGGCTCCCGCGCCGCCCTGGCCGGTCAGCTCGCCCAGGCGGCGCTCGAGCTCGGCGACGCGGCCGAGCAGCTCCTTGACCGTGGCCTGGGTGGCGGGCAGGCGGCGCACCGCGACCTCCTGCGCCTGGCAGGACTTGATCTCCTGCGCCGGGCTGCCGCGCACCACCATGCGCGGCGGGATGCTCTTCGACACCCCGGCCTTGCCGGTGACCATCGCGTAGTCGCCGATCGAGAGGTGGCCGCTGATGCCCGCCTGGCCGGCGAGGGTGACGTAGTTGCCGAGCTTGGTCGAGCCCGCCACGCCGACCTGGGCGACGATGATGCAGTGGTGCCCGGTCTCGACGTTGTGCGCGATCTGCACCAGGTTGTCGATCTTGGTGCCCTTGCCGATGCGCGTGCGCCCGAAGCGCGCGCGGTCGAGGCAGGAGTTGGCGCCGATCTCGACGTCGTCCTCGACCACCACGATGCCGACCTGCGGGATCTTGTGGTGGACGCCCTCGACCGAGGCGTAGCCGAAGCCGTCCGAGCCGATGACCACGCCGCTGTGCAGGATGACGCGGCTGCCGATGCGGCAGCGCTCGCGGATCGAGACCTGCGGGTAGATCGTGCAGTCGCTGCCGATGACGGTGTCGTGGCCGACGTAGACGTGCGGGTAGAGCACGGTGTTGTCGCCGATCGCGGCGCCGTCGGCGATCACCACGTAGGGGCCGATCGCGAGGTTGGCGCCGAGCGCGACGTTGTCGCCGATCACCGCGCTGGGGTGGATGCCGGGCGGCGGCGGCACGGCCTTGGGGCCGAAGGTGGCGACCACCTTGGCGAAGGCGAAGTCGGGGTTGGGCACCACCACCTGGATGATGTTGGGCGCCTTGTGCGCGCTCGCCACCAGCACGGCGGTGGCGCGCGTCTCGGCCAGGTACGGCTCGTACTTGGGGTTGGCCAGGAAGCTGATGTCGCCGGCGCTGGCCTCGGCCAGGCTGGAGATGCCGGTGAGCAGCTGGTCGGCGTCTCCGATGATGGTGCCGCCCACGACCTGGGCGACGTCGCGCACCGTCACTCGCATGTCACTTCCCCGCGGGCTGGGCCGGAGCCGCGACCGCAGCGGGCGGCGCCACCGGACCGGGCAGCGGGGCCGGGACCGGACCGGGCAGCGGCGCGGGCGCGGCGGCCTCGGCGGCGTAGCGCGCGTTCAGGTAGGCGGTGAAGGCGTCGGTGATGTCCAGGGACGGGTCGTAGTAGAGCACGGTCTGCAGGCCGAGCTGGAGCTGGATGTTCTCGGGGTTGGCCTGGACCTCGGGGTTGGGCGCGAGCTCGACCAGGTCGATGCCCTTCTCGCGGGCTGTAGTCCTTGAGCGCGGCGCGCACGGTGGCGTAGCACTCCTTGAGCGCGGTGGCGTTCTTGCGCTCGAGCACGGCGCGCGCGCGGTCCATGTAGAACTTGGCGCGCACCTTGATGACCTCGGCCTCTTCGGCGGCCTGGTAGTAGCGCTCGTTGCCGGGGTTCAGCGCCTGGATCTGGTTGTCGAGCTGCTGCTGCTGCTCTGAGAACGCCTTGAGCTTGGCGTCGGCGTCGGCCTTCTCCTTCTTCAGGCCGTCCATGCGCGCGCTGTAGACCTTGGCGCCCCGCAGCACGTCCTCGAGGCGCAGCACCACGATGTGCAGCGGGCGGGCGTCGGCGGCGGACAGCGCGGGGCCGGCGGTGGTGGCGATCAGGAGCAGGAGGGCGAGCGCGATGCGCATGGGGATGGTCCCGGTGGTGGGCGGTGATGGTAGGTCCGCAGGCGGCACGGTCACGCGGTTCTTGGCCGGGATCCGGCGCCGCTCAGAAGCGCACCTGGCCGAGGGTGAACTGCACCTGGGCGGGGGACTCCCCCGGCTTGGCGTCGAGCAGGAACGCGAAGTCCAGCGACACCGGCAGGGCGATGGGGAAGCGCACGCCGACGCCGACCGCGGTGCGCATCGAGGACAGGTCGATCTGCTCGCCCGCGCCCCACACGTTGCCGTAGTCGAAGAAGGCGGCCAGGCGCAGGCCGTCGTTGGTGCCCTGGACCGGCACCGAGAACTCGCCGGAGATGATCGCGTCGGTGGTGCCGCCCAGGTCGGAGGTCAGGCCGTTGCGGTTGATCTCCTTGGGGGTGAGCTTGAACTGCTCGAAGCCGCGGTGGCGGGGCGAGGGGCCGCCGCCGAAGTAGCGCTGGTAGAACGGCACGAGGCCGTCGTCGTTCAGCGGGCGGATCTGCCGCCAGCGCGCCGAGGTGTGGAAGTAGGTCACGCCGCCCTCGTCGCCCTCGAAGAGCGGCAGGAAGTGGTCGGCCTTGAGCGAGTACTCCCAGAACGGGTCGGTGGCGCTGAGCGCCTTGCCGGTCAGCGCCTGGCTGGCGGCGAGCAGGTAGCCCTTGGTCGGGATGCGCGGGTTGTCGAGGCGGTCGTAGTTCTGGCTGAGGGTCAGCGTGTTGAGGAAGGCCTTGCCGCCGCGGGCCAGCGCGTCATTGGGCGCGTCGTCCGCCACGTCGCTGATCTTGAGGTCGGTGTAGCTGTAGCCCAGGCTGAGGTTGAGGTCGTTGCGCAGGAAGCTGCGCCCGGCCGTCACCGAGCTGATGGTGCGGATCTCGCGCCACTCGAGCTGGGTCGAGTCGCTGCGGCTGGCCGCCACGGTCAACGCGTACGGACCGTCGTAGACGTGCGGGTTGGTCCACGAGGCGCCGATGCTGGTGCGCTCCTTGCTCCACGACACGCTGGTGTCGAGGCTCTGGCCGCCGCCGCGCCAGTGGTCGAAGCCGCCGGTCAGCAGGCCCCACAGGTCGAAGTTGCGCTCCCCGTAGCCGGCCTGCAGGAAGATGCCCGAGCCCGAGCTGAAGCCGACCTGGAAGTTCAGCGAGCCGGTGTTGTCCTCGTCGACGTCGACGACCAGGTCGGATTCGCCCGGGCGGTCGGCCGGGAAGCGCGGCGTGACGCGCAGCTGGTGGTCGTAGCCGCCCTTCTTGAACAGGCTGGTGCGCTCGAGCTGGCGGACCGACTCGTCCTTGTCGTCGTCGTTCCAAAGGTCGCCGGGCTTGAGCTGCATGGCGCGGCGCAGCACCGCGTCCTTGGTCTGGTAGTTGCCGTGGACGTCGACGCGGCCGATGTGGTACTTGCCCCCCTCTTCGACGTGGATCACCAGGTGGACCTGGTGGGTCTTGAGGTCGAGGCGCTTGTCCCGGAACATCTCGCAGCGCGCGTAGCCCTGGTTGCCGATGACGCGCCGGGCGCGCTCGGTGGCGGCCTCGACGTCGCGCCGCCGGAAGGGCGCGCCGTCGGCCATGCCGAAGGCCTCGCGCAGCTGCTCCCCGCTGGCCACGGTGTTGCCGACGAAGCTGACGCTGCCCAGGGTGTAGCGCTCGCCCGGGTCGACCTGGTAGACCAGCACCACGGTGTCGTCGTAGCGCCCGTCGGGCGCGAACTGCGGGCCGTGGCGCTCGCGCTCCTCGAAGGGGCGCACGTAGTCGTTCTGCTCGACGCGGGTCTCGCCCAGGCTGGCGTCCAGCCAGCCGAGGTCCTGGATGGCCTGCGCGACCATGCCCTGGTCGAGCGACATCAGCTCGGCGTGGTACGAGCCGCCGGGGCCGTTGATCAGGCCCTGGTTGAGCTGGCGCGGGAACACCGAGCCGGCGGGGCCGTGCGGCAGGCCGAGGTAGACCACCCGGCCGACCTTGATCTCGCTGCCGAGGTCGAGGGCGAAGTTGATCGCGACGTTGCCGCGGTCGGCGCTCTGCTCGACCTTGACGGCCGCGAAGCGGTAGCCCTTGTCCTGGTAGTAGCGCTCCAGGGCGCGGCGGTCGTTCTCGAGGATCAGCGGGTTGACGTAGCCGCCGACCTTGGTCTGCACGACCTTCTCGGCGCCGGTCTTGTCGAAGTAGCCGAGGTCGCCGAAGGTCACCGCGCTGACGTAGGGCAGCTCGACGACCTGGAAGATGACCTTCACCGTGCCGTCGTCGTTCAGCACCACCTTGCGCTCGGTCTTGGTGAACGGCCCCATGCGCTCGATGAGCTTGACGTCGTCGAGCAGCGCGAGCTCGTCGTAGACCTTGCCCACGCGCGTGCTGATCAGGTAGCGGATGCGGTCGGGGTGGATGTTGTGCGCGCCCTCGATGACCACTTCGGTGATGATGCGCTGGCCCGGGCGCACCGGCGCGAGCGAGGGCGGCACCGCCGCGGGGGCGGGGGCCGGATTCGGCGCGGGCGCGGGCGCGGGGACCGGCTGCGGGATGGGGAGGGGCGGGGGCACCGGAGCGGGCGCGGGCGCCGGGGCCGGCGGGGCGGCCTCGTCCGCGGCGCGCGGCGGCGCGACCTGGGAGGGCGCGGCCGCAGCGGGCGCCGGGCTGATGGGCGCCGGCACGGGCGCCGGGGTGGCGGCCGGGGCCGCGGATGCAGGCGTGGTCGCCACGGGCGGCGTGGCCGGAGCCGGCGGCGCGGGCTGGTCCTCGCCCTGCGCGACCGCCGCCCAGAGCAGGCTGGCCACTACAAAGGGCACGCGGACGGGGGTCGCCGGGGGCAAGGGGGCTCCAAAGGAGGTCGCATGGTAGAGGCGTGGTCCGGGGGGCAAGGCGGTTTGAGCCCAGGGGGTATGGGAGACCATGGACCCTGGACCCTGGACCCTGGACCCTGGACCCTGGACCCTGGACCCTAGACCCTAGACCCTAGACCCTAGAGACAGCCGACAGCCCGTGCTTCAGACGACGTGCCGCGTGCGCCCATGGAGATGCCACAGCACGACTGCTGAGGCGCCAGCCGGTTTCCTAGGGTCTAGGGTCTAGGGTCTAGGGTCTAGGGTCTAGGGTCTAGGGTCTAGGGTCTAGGGTCTAGGGTCTAGGGTCTAGGGTCTAGGGTCTAGGGTCTAGGGTCCCAGGTCCCACTTCTCACAACCCGCGACTCGCGAGTCCCCTTCCCCGCTCCCCGCCCCCCCTATCCTCGCGCCATGACCGATCCCATCGCCCCGCTGCTCGAGGTCGAGGACCTGCGCACCTGGTTCCCGGTGCGGCGCGGCGTCTTCGGCACGGTGGTCAACCACGTGCGCGCGGTGGACGGGGTGAGCTTCACGCTCGCTCCGGGCGAGGCGCTCGGCCTGGTCGGCGAATCGGGCTGCGGCAAGACCACCCTGGGGCGCAGCATCCTGCGCCTGGTCGAGCCGACGGGTGGGCGCGTGCGCTTCGCCGGCCACGACCTGACGGCCATGCCGCGCGGCGAGCTGCGCCCGTTCCGCCGCCACCTGCAGATGATCTTCCAGGATCCCTACGGCAGCCTCAACCCGCGCCTGACCGTCGGCGAGATCCTGTCCGAGCCGCTGGTGGTGCACGGCATCGCCGCGCACGCCGAGGCCCTGGAGCGCGCCGGCGCCCTGCTCGAGCGCGTCGGCCTGAAGCGCGAGCACCTGCGCCACTACCCGCACCAGTTCTCGGGCGGCCAGCGCCAGCGCGTCGGCATCGCCCGCGCCCTGGCGCTGACCCCGCAGCTCATCGTCTGCGACGAGCCGGTCTCGGCGCTCGACGTCAGCGTGCAGGCGCAGGTGCTCAACCTGCTCAAGGACCTGCAGCGCGACTTCGGCATCGCCTACCTGTTCATCTCGCACGACCTGGCGGTGGTCGCGCACCTGTGCACGCGCGTGGCGGTGATGTACCTGGGCGAGATCGTCGAGATCGGCCCGGCCGAGCGCATCTACGACCACCCCCTGCACCCCTACACGCAGGCGCTGCTCTCGGCGATCCCGCGCGGGCTGCCGGGCGCCGCGCACAAGCGCATCGTCCTGGAGGGCGACCCGCCCAGCCCGCTCGAGCCGAGTTCGGCGAAGCGCTTCACCACGCGCTTCCCCAAGCACGCCGCCGCCTTCACCGGCGCCGAGATCGCGCTGCGCGAGGCGGGGCCGGGGCACTTCGTGCGCTGCGCGGACCTGGCGGCGCTGCAGGGGCTGGCGGCGCAGGGGGAGCTGGCCTGGGCGTAGGCGCTAGGCGCTAGGCGCTAGGCGCTAGGCGCATGCGGGATGTCAAATACATGTCGGGATTTCCAGACTCCGAATGATGGCAGTCCACGAACAGGATGCGCATGGCGAGCCATTTTATGCGGCATTCCCAGGGCTCACGCCCTACCCGTTACCCACAAGTCCCCTCGTTCCCGCCCTGGATGTCAGCGATTTCGGCTGAAATCTGCGAAATCTCCCAAATCTCCCCAAATCTGCGGATTCTTCTGCGGGTCTTCCGAAGAAGAATCCGCGAGATTTGGGGAGATTTGGGGAGATTCAACCGGGTTTGATCACATCCACGCGGTGACTTGTGGGTATTGAGCAGGGCTCACGCCCTGGGCTGGTTTCTCCACGCGCTCTCGCGCCTCGCGCCTCCCGCCTCCCCTCACCCCATCCCCAACGCCGCCGACAGCGCGTCCGCATACTTCGCGCACCCGATCGCGAACGGGTGCAGCCCATCGGGGAAATAGCGCGCATCGTGCGGCATGAGGTCATCGACCACCAGGAGGCGGGGCGCGTAGTCGGCGAGCCGGGCGCGCAGCGCGGCGCGCACGCGCTGGACGCGCGCGCCGGTGGCGCGATCGAGCGGCACGCCGGCGAAGTCGGGCGGGCCCTTGCCCTCTTCGCAGGGTTTCCACGGCGGCAGGCACCACGCCACGCGGCCGTGGCCGCCGGCGAGGGCGAGTTCGGCGAGTTCGCCGGCGCGCTCCGCGACCGGGCCGACGTCGGACTCCTTCCACGCGTGGTTGCTGCCCAGCGAGATGGTCACCAGGTCCCAGCGCCGCGCGGCCAGCGCCCAGGCGAAGGTCGCGGGCTCGATGCGCAGACCACCGACGCCCAGGTTCCAGGCCGGCATCTTCCAGCGCCGGCTGAGGCGGTGCACCCAGCCCTGCAGCGGCGACTGCACGCTGAAGCCCTGGGTCAGGCTGTCGCCGATCGCCAGCCAGCGCGGCGCGGGGGGCGCGGCCACCTCGACGCGCGCGCCATCGGTGACCTGCACGCCCGCCACCGCCGCCGTCGAGATCAGCGGCAGCCACAGCGCCACGGTGCGCAGCGGCCCGCCGCGCTCCAGGCCGGTCGGCAGGCCGACCACCACGTCGCCCTCGCGCTCGCGCAGGTCGGGGCTGTCGACGGCGTGCCAGCCGTCGTCGCGCTCGACCTCCACGGCGATGCCGCTGGGCACCAGCTGGTGGTGGCGCAGGCGCTCCAGGCGCAGCGCCACGCGCGGGCTGTCGGTGCGCAGCAGCACCGCGCAGCCGCTCGACGAGCGCAGGTTGGCGAGCGGTCCGATCTGCCCGGCGAGCGCCTCGTGCACCGCGCGCGGGAAGCGCTCGAGGCGGGCGGCGCCGCCGGCGCCGCGCTCGACCGGCTGCGGGCAGAAGAACGACACCCGCTCATCGCCCACCGGGACGACGATCACGGCTGGCCGCCGCCCGGGCGCCAGAGCACGTCGGCGCGGCCACCGTCGTTGGCCTGGCGCGCCCACACGAAGCACAGGTCGGAGAGCCGGTTGAGGTAGCGCAGGCACTCCGGGTTGAAGACCCGCTCCGGCAGCGCGCGCCGGGCCGCGACCAGGTCGCGCTCGGCGCGGCGCACCACGCAGCGCACCAGGTGGAGGTGGGCCGCCGCGCGGCTGCCCGCCGGCAGCACGAAGCTGGTCAGCGGCGCGAGCCCCGCGTTGGCCTCCTGCAGGGCCGCGTCGAGCCGCGCGACCTGGGCCGCGGCGATGCGCGGCACCTTGTCCTCCCACTGCGTCCCCGGCGGCATGGCGAGGTCCGCACCGAGATCGAAGAGGTCGTTCTGGATGCGCGGCAGCTCCGCCGCCACCGTCGCGGCGAGCGCCTCCAGGCGCACCACGCCGAGCAGGCTGTTGGCCTCGTCCACCGCCCCCAGCGCCGCGATCAGCGCGTGGTCCTTGGCGAGCCGCGTGCCATCCCCCAGCCCGGTCTCGCCCCCGTCGCCCGTACGCGTGCTGATGCGATCGAGCCGGACCATGGCGGTACGGTCGCCGATGGCAGCAGGTTGCAATGGGGACGGGTTGCGTGTTGCGGGCTCACGACCCGCACCGCGAGCGTCCAGTTCCGCAAAGCCGGTCTGGGTCTCACCTCCGCATCAGGTATCCGCACATTCGAGCCGCAACTCTCAATCGGCGACATCTGCGGACTCTCCACCTCTTGAAGAATCGGCCGATTTCGGATGACTGCGACTGGTCGTGGCCCAGGTGATTTGTGGGAAATGGGTGGGTCTCAGAGTCTAGGGTCTAGGGTCTAGGGTCTAGGGTCTAGGGACTAGCGTCTAGCGTCTAGCGCCTCCCGCCTGGCGCCTCCCACACCACCCCCCCACCCCCCCACTGCCGATTGGCGCGCCGCCCCCGACCGGCCATGCTCAGGAGATGACCGAGACGGTTCAAGATCCCGCCTGGATGCGCTGGCTGCTGCCCGAGCGGCCGGGCCTGCCGCAGTTCCTGGTCGGGGCGATCTGCCTGATGCTGCCGGCGGCGGCGGTGATGGTCGGCCCGGACTGGATCATCCCGGCCATGGCGGTGTCGGCGACGGTTGGCGGCGGGCTGGGCATCGGCTGGTCGCTGGCGTGCGCGCGCGGCTGGCTGCGCGCCTCGGCGGTCACCAGCCTGGCGGTGCTCGCCGTCACCCTGCTGTGCCTGGGCCACCTCGCGCTGATGCCGCGCTGGGAGGTGGTGCTGCGGGGGAACGCGGTGCTCAGCAAGCTCTCCTACTGGTCGGACGCCCACCGCGACGGGCGCGCCGTCGACGACGAGTACGAGACCGGCCGCGGCCGCGAGCGCTTCAGCGCGGTCGCGCACCCGGCGGCGGGGCCGGGGGCGGTGGTGGCGTACACGCCGGTGCCGCTGCGCCGCTGGACGCTGTTCGGCTACGTCGACAGCTGCTACATCGTGCTCAGCGCCGCGGGCGAGGGGCAGATCGTGCCGTTCTCGGAAGGGCTGGACCAGGTCCTGGCGCACGGCATCCCCACCCGACCCCCGAGCACCGGACCGCGCCCACGGCAGGGCGAGCCCGGTCCTGCGCCCCAGCCATGAGCCGTCCCATGGGCGACCGCCCCGTCCTGTACTACGCCGGCCCCCTCTTCACCGCCGCCGAGCGCGCGTGGAACGCGGCGAACGCCGGGCTGCTGCGCACCCGCCTGCCCGGCGTCGAGCTGCTCATGCCCCAGGAGTTCTGCGCGGTCTACGACGCGCCGGTGGGCAAGCGCCCGGACTTCGCCGGCATCTTCGCCGCGTGCCTGGCCCAACTCGAGCGCGCGCACGCGGTGCTGGCGGTGATCGATGGCGCCGACGCGGATTCCGGCACCGCCTTCGAGATGGGCTACGCCTACGCGCGCGGCCTGCCGGTGGTGGCCCTGCGCACCGATTGGCGGCCGGCCGAGGACGTCAGCGGCAACTGCATGCTGACGCGCAGCAGCGCGCACCTGGTCGCCGACCTCGAGCAGGCGGTGGCGGTGCTGGCGCCGCTGCTGGCCGCGGCGCACGCCCCGCGCCGCGCGCCGACCGGGCCGCGCCGCGCAGCGGCGGAGCGGGACGCGCGATGAGGCGCGCCGCCTGCCTGCTGGCCTTGGCCGCGGCGCTGTCCGCGGCGGACGCGGTCGAGGGCCTCGCCAGCGCCGACCGCGGCGACTTCCTCAACCGCGTCAACAACTACGCCTGGGTGGTGGCGACCGCGCCCGCCTACCTGGATGCGGCGACCGCGCTGGCCTTCGCCAAGGAGCTGCGCGCCACCGGCACCCTGCCGCCGCACATGGTCGACACCGTCGCGGCCGCGTACGCGCGCGCGGGCGACTACGCCGAGGCGGTGAAGCTGCAGACCCAGGCCATCGAGCGCTTCGAGCGCGGCGGCGGCACCGGCAACAGCCGCGACGACTTCCAGGCGCGCCTCGACCTGTTCACCGCCGGCAAGCCCTTCACCGAGCCCGAGAAGGAGCCGCCGACGGCGCCCTGCACCCTGACCTGGCCGGATGGGTCGACGAAGGCGCAGGGGCCGCTCGCCAGCGACGGCAACTACGCCGGGCGCTGGCGCTACTTCTTCCAGAACGGCAAGCCGATGGCCGAGGGACTGCACCACGGCGGCCTGCAGTTCGGGCTGTGGAAGCGCTGGCGCGAGGACGGCAGCCTGCGCGACGAGGGCCACTACAACGAGGGCTGCCGCCTCGGGCCGTGGCGCGAGTACCACGCCAACGGCAAGCTGCTCGCCGAGGGCTGGTACCTGGAACGCAGCGCCGGCGACGACCTGCGGCTCGGGGTGTGGACCTTCTGGGACGACCGCGGGCGCCAGGTCGCGAAGGGCGCCTACGCGCGCGGGGCGCGCATAGGCCAGTGGTCGTTCACCGACGCCGAGGGCCACGACCGCGAGTCGACGTACCTCGGACCGCGCGATGATGACGCCGGAAAGCTGCCGCGACGGGACGCGCCCGGGCAGTTGCCCTCGCCGACGCCGGAGATGGTCGAGGCGGGCGGCGGGGGCGGGAAATTCTGATTCGGGGGATGAGTCGCAGGTTGCGAGTTGCGAGTTGCGAACAGGAACTCCGCTCAGGGCGGAGGCGTGACCAGCGGCGGGAGGTCGTGCACCAGCAGCGACATGCCGGGAGTGCCGACCAGGCGCCGGGCCTGGGCGAGCGTCATGCGGCTCGCGCCGGCGACCGAGTCGGCGAAGGACAGGGTGCCGTCGGCTCCGCGCGTGACGGCGACGAAGTGCCCGGCCCCGGCGGAGCCCTTACCGACGATGGCATCGGGCTGCAGCGCCTGGTCGCCCGCTACGAACGACGTGGCGAACCCGCGGCGCTCGGCGCAGCGCGCCAGGTACCACAGTTCGGTGCTGGTGCCGCTGGTCATGGCCTCCGCCGCGAGGTCGCGCTCGCTGGTGACGATGCCGTGGCGGTGCAACAGGTTGGTCAGGGCGCACGGTCCGCAGGTGCTGTACGTGGTCTGGATGCAGATGCCGTCGTCCCAGCGACCGGCCGGGTCGAGCTGTTCGAGCGGGATCAGCAGCGGCTTGGCCCACGGACCCAGGATCGCAGCGAGCGCGAGCACCAGCGCTGCCGCGGTCGCAGCCCAGCGCCGGGTGCGGCGCCCGATGCGCAGGCAGCACCCGAGCAGGAGTCCCGACAGCGCCGGCACGTCGTCCGCCCACCACCACGTGCGGTAGCGGAAGTAGCCCGGCAGGTCGTCGAAGCGGTGCGCGTAATAGGCGACGTTGGCGGTCGCCGCGAGCGCGAGGACCATGGCCACCAGCCACAGCGGTCGGGACGGCGGTGCACGGAATCCGGCACATGCAGCGGTCACGGCGAGCGCGAGCGTGATCGCCAAGGACAGGAACATCGCCGCAGTCTAGCCATCCCCGGTCGACCGGGCAAGCCGGCCACCTGCGCCCTGCTCTTCTGCTTCGCCCCTCGCCTCTCCCTTCTCGCACCCAAGGTCTCCGTTCCCTCCATTGCCTCCATTACCCGCACGGCTCGACCCCAACTCCCAGTCGGCCAAATCTGCGGGCTCTCGCTCTTGGAGAATCCCGCTGATGTCGCAGATGCATGAATGAATGCGAACGCAGGCTGGTGGTGGCCACGGTGGCCTGATGGCTCATGACCAGGGTCTAGGGTCCATCCTTCGCATACGCCTTCAGCTCGTGGATCGACCAGAACAACCCGGTCTTGCCCGAGGCGGTCTGGACGACGCGCAGGTAGCGCGCCGGCCTGGCGGGGAGCGTGATCTCGGTGAGCGCGGTGGTGCCCTCGCCCTTCGCGACCGGCTCCGACCAGGTGGTGCCGTCGTCGCTCAGGCGCACCTCCCAGCCGCGCGGGTAGTCGCTGCTCGAGGGCTCGGCGTCCAGGACCAGGCGGTAGAGCGCGTAGGGCTTGGCCATGTCGATCTGGAACCACTGCCCGGCGGCCTGGCTGGCGCCGGTGTCCCAGCGCGAGTCGCGGTTGCCGTCGGCGGCCTGGCGCGCGGCAGCCGGAGTTGAGCGAGGCCGTGAAGGTCCAGCCCTTCAGCACCTCCGCCGGCAGCGGCATGAAGTCCTTGAGCTCGGCCAGGGTGTACGGCTGCGCGCGGGCTGGCGGTGGCGGCGCGGATGCGCTTGACCTCGTCGGCGGTGATCGCCGGGGCGTTGTTGCCGAAGCTGCTGCGCACGTAGGTCAGCACCTCGGCCAGCCACTGGTCGTCGTTGGCCTTCATCGGCACCATCAGGCCGGCGTAGGTCTTGCCGTCGACCTCGCCGGTCAGGCCGTCGAGCACGATGCGCGCCACCGCGTCGGGGCTGCCCAGCACGCGCGCCGAGCCGGACAGCGGCGGCGCCATGCGCTGGCCGTCGTTGCTGGTCACGCCCTTGCCGTCCAGGCCGTGGCAGGCGAAGCACAGCTGCGAGTAGTGCTCGTAGCCCTTCTTGGCCAGGGCCATGGCCTTCGCGTCGAGCTTGACGTTGATCGGCGTGGGGTGGGCGGGGTCGTAGCGCAGGCTCTGCTGCGCCGAGGCGGTGATGATCTCGTTGCCGACGTTGCGCGCGGCGATCGCGGCCGAGCAGCTGCCTGCCCGCGGGGACGGTGGCGTAGCGCAGCGAGTCGACGAGCTGCACCACCACGTCGATGACCGGGTCGGCGCCGAGCGGCTTGACCGCGGCGATGAAGGCCGCGTCGCCCTTGGCGCAGCAGCGCCTCGCCGATGCGCACCGCGGCGCAGCGCACGCGCCAGTCCGCGTCCGCGCACGCCGCGACCGAGCAGGTCGCGGTCGCTGGCGCCCAGGCCGTCGAGCGTCCACAGCGCGTGCACGCGGCCGAGCGGCGCGGAACCGGAGCGCGCCAGCTTCTGCAGCTCCGGCACCACGCTCGTGTCGCCGGCGAGCACGATCAGCTGCTGCGCGGTGTCGCGCCACCAGCCGTTGGGGTGGCCGAGCCACTGCACCAGCGTCCGCCGGCCGGCTGCCCAGCATGCGCGGCGTGGGCCCCGGCTTGAAGCCGTCGGCGACCACGCGGTAGATGCGGCCGTGGCCGACGTACTTCGCGTGCCCGTCGCGGTCGATGACGCCGCGCAGGTAGGAGCCCGGGTTGGTCCAGGCGCCCTCCTGGATGATGCCGTGGTGCAGGTCGCAGATGTAGAGGCAGCCGTCGGGGCCGGTCGCGCTCCACACCGGGCGGAACGACGGATCGGTCGAGGTGATGAACTCGTCGTGGTCGTAGGCGTTGACCAGCACGCGCTTGCCGTCCTGGACCTGGACCTTGGCGCGGCGCACCAGGCGGCCGACCGGTTCGGGCAGGATGTAGTCGCCCTCGAGGTCGGCGGGCAGGCGGTCGCCGCGGAAGATCGACTGGCCGGCGCAGCCGGTGATGTGGTTGAGCGTGCCGCGCAGCGGATCGACGCGGCCGAGGCCGCCCTGCACGTCGACCGTCTGCAGGCGCGGGAAGACCTCGGTGAAGCCCTCGGCCTGCTCACCCTGGAGTTCGAGCGCGCCGTAGGCGGGCAGCTGCTGGAAGCCGAAGGCGCCGTTCTCGCCGCCCGCGGCCGAGCTGAAGGTGCGGCCGAGGTCGTCGATCGCCAGGCCGTACTGCGAGCCGCGGCCGTAGAGCGGCTCCGCTGTCCCAGTGGCCGTCGGCGGCGATGCGGAAGCGCCGGCTGCCGACCAGCGCGGTGTAGAGGCGGTTGTCGAGGGCCCACTGCAGGGCGCTGTCCTGGTGCTCGAGGTTGCCCTTGCTGCGGCCGCCGTCGAAGACCTCGACCTTGCTCGTCGGCGACGCCGTCGCCGTCCTTGTCGCCGTAGGAGACGAACTTGCCGGTGTAGGTCTCGGCGATGATCACGCGCTCGGCCGAGCGCGCAGCACCATGCGCGGCAGCACCAGGCCGTCGGCGAAGACCGTGGCCTGGTCGTAGGCGCCGGTGCCCTTGGAGTCGACCAGGCGCGTGACGCGCGAGCGCGGCTCGTCCTCGCCCTTGGCGTCGGCGTCGAGCATGTAGGTGCGCATCTCGGCGACGTACAGGCGGCCGTCGCCGTCCCAGCTGCACGCCACCGGGTTGATGATGGTGGGATCGCTGGCGACCAGCTCGATGTGGTAGCCGGGCGGCAGCTTGAAGCGCGCGAGCGACTGCGCGGGCGTCATCTCGGGGTCGAGCGACTTGGCCGGGCCGCCGGGGTAGCGCTGGCTGGTGCGCTCGGCGGTGGGGAAGTCCTTGGGGATGGGCGTGGCGCAGGCGCCGGTGGCCAACCACTCGATCGCGCGCAGCACGGTGGTCTGGTAGCCGACGCACGACAGCGTCGCGGTCTCGCCGACGTGGCCCATCACGTCGGTCAGCACCCGGCCCTTGCCGTAGGGGATCCACCACACGATCGGCTCGTCCTTGCCGGTGCCGCCCTTGGTGGGGTCGGAGTGGGCCGTCATCAGGATGTGCACGTCCTGCTGCCGGGCCGCGCTGGCCGTGGTAGAGCTCGTCCTTGATGTGCAGCCAGTGGTCGGGCATGCCCGCGGTGATGGGGTTGGCGGCGTCGCGGATGGTGAGCTGCCAATCGTACTGCGCGCCGTGGCCCATGCCGCGGCCCTGACCGGGCTCTTCGCGCACCACCTTGCCCTGGTCGTCGACGTAGAGGCTGGCGCCGTACTTGGGGTCGCGCCACAGCATGCCGACCATCTTCTCGTACTCGGTCCAGCCGGTGAAGCTGTTGTTGGAGGCGTGCAGCACCAGCGCGCCGCCGCCGCCGGCGATGTAGGCCTCGAAGTCCTTCTTCACCGCATCCGGCCACATCTGGCCGTTGTAGTCGAGGACCACGCAGCGGTACTTGGCGAACTGCGGGTGCCAGGCGTCCCAGGCCGCGGCCGGGCGCGCCGCCGGGCGGGGTGTCGTCCTCGACCGCGGCGAGGCCCGGCGCGGCGTGGAAGAGGTCCATCAGGAAGGCGTTGGTCAGCTTCCAGTCGTGGTTGTTCTGCCCGCCGATCAGCAGCACCGGCAGGGCGCCCGGCGGCGGGCTGGTCCTGGGCGCCGAGCAGGGCGCCGCAGAGCAGGGCGGGGGCGAGCAGGGCCAGGCGGAGGGCGCTGGCGGCGCGGGCGATGGACATGGCGGTCTCGAGGACGGAGGGGCGAGCGTGAGGGGCGGTGGAGATCGCCGTGAGCTTTGAAAGCGCTTCCATACCAGACAGTACCGGGAGCTTTTCGAGACGTTGGGTTGGAAAAGCGGTTTTTTCCAATGGCATGGCCTACGTAGCCCAGTGTTGCGCGACGGCGGCGGGGCCATGGTGCCCGCCTTATCGGGGTGATCCCTCCTCGCCGTTCCGTCTCCGCCTCTTTGCGTCTCCATGTCGACCCCTCTGCGCAGAGCGTCGACACGGAGACGCAGAGAGGCGGAGGGGAGGCACCGAGGAGGAAGCGGATCAGCGTCGCGGTGGCAGGGCCTCCGCCCAACGGTCATGCCGAAGAACCGGGTTCTGCTCCGGCGGCTGCCGAGTTCGCGCAGCTCCATGTGGCGGCTTCGGAAATGACGGTGCCGACCGTCGTTCCCTGCACAATGCACTGCATATTTCGCCAGATCGGTATCGACATGAAAAAGTCCGACATGGGCCGCATCCGTGGTCCATAGGGATGCGGCGCCCAGTGCGGCCCGCCTCCTTCCGTTCCACCCCACCAGGGAAGACACCATGCGAGCCTCATCACTTACGCACCGCGGCCAGGCCGCGGGCGGCTGGCCGCGCTGTCGGCCGGCGCGCTCGCTCTGCTCATCCTGATGATGGCCCCCGCGGCCGGGGCCGCGACCCTGCCGAGCGGCTTCGCCGAGACCCAGGTCGCCAGCGGGCTGGACCCGACCGCGATGGAGGTGCTGCCCGATGGGCGCCTGCTGGTCTGCGAGAAGGTCGGGCGGCTGCGCGTGGTGAAGAACGACGCGCTGCTCGCCGCGCCGGTGCTCGACATCAGCGGCAACGTCGACAACTACAACGAGCGCGGCCTGGACGGCGTCACCTGCGACCCGGCCTTCGCCAGCAACCACCGCATCTACGTCTACTACACCGCGCTGACCCCGGCGAAGCACAACCGCGTCAGCCGCTTCACCATGAACGGCGACGTGGCGGCGGCGAGCCGTGGTCTTCGACTCGACGACCTCTCGAGCGCCGGCAACCACAACGGCGGCGCGCTGCACTTCGGACCGGACGGCAAGCTCTACGTCACGGTCGGCAACAACGCCAACGCCGCCAACGACCAGAGCCTGGCCAACGTGCTGGGCAAGGTGCTGCGCCTCAACAGCGATGGCTCGATCCCGTCGGACAACCCGTTCATCGCAGAGACCAGCGGACGCAACCAGGCGATCTGGGCGCTGGGCCTGCGCAACCCCTTCACCGCCGCCTTCCAGCCGGGCACCGGGCGCTACTTCATCAACGACGTCGGCGAGTCCAGCTGGGAGGAGGTCGACCTGGGCGTGGCCGGGGCCAACTACGGCTTCACCGGCGGCGCGACCGACGGCGTGCGCCACGACAGCCGCTACCGCGACCCGGTGTTCACCTACGCCCACGGCAGCGGCGACACCCACGGCAGCGCGATCACCGGCGGCACCTTCTACAACCCCGCGCAGCGCGATGCTTCCCGGCGGCCTACGTCGGCAAGTACTTCTTCAGCGACTACACCAACGGCTGGATCCGCTTCATCGACCCGCAGGCGCTGCGCAGCGACGCCACCGACCAGGGCGCGGCCACGGTCTTCGCGCGCGGCATCGCCAACCCGATCGACCTCCGCGCGGCGCCCGATGGCGCGCTGTGGTACCTGGCGCGCGGTCGCGGCTCGACCGCCGTCACAACACCTCGTCGTCGAACGGGCTGCCTGGTGCGCGTCGCCTACACCGGCAGCCAGGCGCCGAGCATCTCGGCGCAGCCGCAGCCGGTCACCACCGGCATGGGTGGCGCGGTGTCGTTCACGGTGGGCGCTTCGGGCGCGGCACCGCTGAGTTTCCAGTGGCAGCGCGGCGGCGTCGACATCGCCGGCGCCACCGCGGCGACCTACACCTTCACGGCCGTGCTCGCCGACAACGGCGCGCGCTTCCGCGCGGTGGTCCGCAACGCGGCCGGCAGCGCCACCAGCGCCGAGGCCGCCCTAACCGTCGAGGACCGCGCCGCGCCCGTGGCGACCATCACCGCGCCCAAAGATTTCGCGCTGTTCAGCGATGGCCAGACCATCGCCTACGCCGGGAGCGGGCGCGACGCCAAGGACGGGGCCCTGCCGGCGAGCGCGCTGAGCTGGACCATCGTCTTCCACCACGAGACCCACACCCACCCGTTCATCGGCCCGGTGAGCGGCGCCAGCGGCCACTTCTCCATCCCCACGGTCGGCGAGACCGACCCCGTGCAGTGGTATCGCGTGCACCTGACGGTGACCAACAGCGGGGGCCTGACCGGCACCACTTTCGTCGACGTCTACCCGCGCATCTCCTCGATCGAATCCGGCGGCGTCTACAAGCTGACCTCGCAGGTCGTGGGCAAGTGCCTGGACGTGCCTGGGTCGACGCACACCGCCGGGACCGTGCTGCAGCAGTACACCGACAACGGCACCAACGCCCAGCGCTGGAAGATCGAGGACATGGGGGACGGCTACCGCCTGACCTCGCAGGCGAGCGGCCTGCGCATGGACGTCCAGGGCGGCGGGCTGACCGACGGCACGCGCGTCGACCAGGCCGCGGACACCGGCGGCGCCGCGCAGCGCTGGATGATCGTCGACCTCGGCGACGGCACGATGAAGGTGATCGCCAAGGTCAGCGGCATGTGCCTGGACGTCCTGCACCGCGGCACCACCGACGGCACGCCCATCAACCAGGCGCCCGACAACGGCACCATCGCCCAGCGCTGGAAGATCGAGCAGACGCAGGCGCCAGCAGGCCTGGTCTCCGGGGCGACCTACAAGCTCACCGCGCAGTGCAGCGGCAAGTGCCTGGATGTGAACGGCTCCGGCACGGCCGACGGCGTCAACGTCCAGCAGTACACCGACAACGGCACCAACGCCCAGCGCTGGCGGCTCGACGACGTGGGCGGCGGCTGGTGGAAGCTGACCGCGCGCTGCAGCGGCAAGTGCCTGGACGTGACCGGGGCGAGCGCGCTGAGCGACGCCAACGTCGAGCAGTGGACCGACAACGGCAGCAGCGCGCAGCGCTGGAAGATCGACGACATGGGTGGCGGCTGGTTCCGGCTGACCGCGCAGTGCAGCGGCGACTGCCTGGACGTCGACGGCTCCGGCACCGCCGACCGGGTCAACGTCAAGCAGCACACCGGCAACGGCACCGCCGCGCAGCGCTGGAAGATCGAGATGGTCGCGCCGGCGGGGGTGGCGATGCTCGCCCCGACGGCGCCCGCCTTCGCGGTGGACGACGTGGCGCCGCTGCTCGCCATGCTCGAGAGGGGCCGCTGACGGCCGCCCACGCCGGCGCTGGCTGACGCCGACGCCGTCCCCGGGACTCCGGGGACGGCGTCGGCGTCACAGCCGGGACCGGCACCCCGGGCGCCCGCAGCCGCAGGCCATGCCGCCGGGGTGCTGGGTGCTGCGGTAGTCGACGGTCAGTTCGTGGCCGCTGGCGATCGCGCGGCGGCTGTAGACCTCGACGCGGTGGCGGACGATGCGCAGGTAGCAGTTCGCCTGGCAGGAGTGGTTGAGGTGGCGGAAATGGTTGCCGCGCGAGCAGTCGAGCGCCCAGCGCCGGCTGAGCTCGACGAGGTGGATGACGGCGCGCGCCTGCATGTCGTGGCGCGCCTGGGGCAGGCGGCGCAGCTCTCCGGAGACCTCGCCGAGCTTCATGCGGCGCGGGACGCGCGTCGCAGTGAAGACGCCGCGGCCGTGGATGGGGCTGCGGGCGACGCGGAAGGTCGGCGCGGGAGCGGGCATGCCGGATGATCGGCGGCGACGGCGGGCTGGGAAGGGGATCGCCCGGTTTCAGGCCAGGTGTCCCAGGGTTCCCTGCGACGGCGCATCCTGCATCCTGCAGGATGGTGCGCTGGCGTTGAACGTCATGGACGAGGGAGCAGGTCATCCGGGCGGCCCAGCGGCCCGCCTCTCCATGCCTGCCGGTCCTGGGTAGCCGAGGCCACGTGGGCTACCCAGGCGTTGACGCGACCGCCGAGCGCTCACCAGGGCCAGGGAGAAAGCACATCCGCGCGTCTCCCGGATTGGCATGAGCGAGGCTCATGACCAGCGCACCCCCCGAGGCAGCCATGGATACGATGCCCAGCACCGAGCCGCACCACCCATCGCACATGCCCACCGTTCTCTTCGGCAGGGGCCTGACCATGGGCTACCCTGTTCGTCGCGCTGACCGGCTGCGGCGGGCCCTCGCCGCACGGGCGCGCCGACATGCCGGTGCAGCACGCGCACCCCGAACGGTCCGCGGATCCCCAGACGCCGATCGCGACGACGAATGGCGCCGCCGATCCCACCCGGCTCGCGCCGCCACCCGCGCCGACGCCTGCGGCCCCGCCAGCCGATGCGCTGCCACCGCTGCCACCGCTGCCGGGTTCGAGCGGCGGCGACATCGTATCGGCGCCGGCACAGCCCGGGCACGCGACGCAGGCACCAGCGCGACCGGCGCCGCCGCCCACGACCGCACCCAGCGGTCCCAACCGACTGCCCGGCCCAGCGGATGCCGACGCGCGCGCGCCCGCCGGCACCGCCAACGAACCCGGCACCACCCACGGCCTGGTCATCCCCGGTCCGGCCGATCGCACCGACGGTACCCCACCGGCCCCGCCCGCACCGCACGCCCAGCCCACTCCCGCGCCGCCGATCGGCTCACCCATCAACCCGCCTCCGACCACCAGTGGCGGCGGCGACCCCGGCGCGGCCGGAGCCGCGCCCTGAACGTTCCTGGGAGGAGCAGCGGCGAGCTGCGAGACTCGCCACCCGCGACCGGCGACTCATTCTCCGACCAGTCCCTCGCGCGGTGAAACCGCCGTGATCAGGCGCCAGGCCTCCGCCACGTAGCAACTGCGGTCGAGCGTGGCGAGGTCGGCCATGGTCCACCCCGCGATGTCCATCGCCAGGCGCGCGTGGTGCCCGTGGGTCACGGTGGTGGTGGTGCCATCCGCGATGCTGCGCCGGCGCAGCGCCGGTCCCCCGAAGCCGACATACCAGCGCGCGATGCGCCCGAGGTCGCGCTCGCCGTGCAGCAGCCGCGCGTCGCTGCGCGTGCGCTGGTAGAACAGGAAGCTGCGCACGTCGGCGCAGCGCGCCACGGTCTCCGCCGGTTGGGTGCCCTGCACCAGCCACGCCACCGCGGCTTCGCGCACCACCGCGCCGTCGCCCTTGGCGCCGTCGCCGAAGGCGCCGCGCGCCTTGAGCTCGCCGGCCTCGGTCACGGCCAGGTAGTTGTTCACGTCGCGGCGGTGCAGCGCGCGGTAGGCGGTGCGCTCCAGGGTGAGCGCGCTGGCGCGCTCCCAGGCGGCCGCCGCGGCCGCGACGTCGTCGAGGTGCGCGCGCGGGACGCGCACGGTCACGCCGTCGGTGTTGGCGCTGAGCACCTGGGCGCCGGCGCCGCTCAGGCCTTCGATGAGCATGAGCAGCAGCAGCTGGCCGTTGAGCGTGACGCGGAAGGCGTCGGGCACCGAGCGGATGCTGCTGTAGGTGTCGTTGAGCTTGCCGTAGATGGAGTTGATGACGATCTTCAGCGCGGTGGCGGTGCGCTTGTCGCCGGCCATCTTGGCGGCGACGCGGCGGTCGCGCATGCCGCGCAGGTTTTCCACGAACTCGGGGCCGTAGTGGCGCGGGTACCAGCCCTCGTTGATGATCAGGGATGGGTAGTAGCTGGTGACGTCGAAGTCGAGCAGCGCGCTGTCCTCATCCGCGCGCCACGAACCGGGCTCGTCGAGGGAGTGCAGGCCACCGGTGCCGAGCTGGAAGCGCGCGCCGCCGTGCGCGAACTCCTGGCCGGGCAGCTGCGGCAGGTCGAGGGCGCCGCCACCACGCGCGCCGATGACCAGCGCGCCAGCGCGCACCGCCGCCAGCAGGCCGCGGAACGGCGGCGTCGCGAAGGCGACGCGCGGGGAGACGACGCCCTCCAGCGGCCAGGTGCGCGGCAGGTTGTCGGGATTGGCGGCCGCCGCGGCCTTGAGCTGGCTGCGCGTCACCCCGCTGCGCTGGCGCGCCAGTTCGATCATCGTCGCCTCGGCGATGCCCGCCTCGGTGGTGGCGTAGATCGCGCCGGACTGGCCATAGATGCCCTGCAGCACCGCGCGCATCGCCACCAGGTCCCAATTGGCGAGCAGGAGCTGCGCGGTGGCCGCGACGT
This sequence comes from uncultured Planctomycetota bacterium, assembly GCA_963818245.1. Taxonomy (GTDB): domain Bacteria; phylum Planctomycetota; class UBA11346; order UBA11346; family UBA11346; genus BOG-1363. The sequence continues at coordinate 15,724 of CAWFSD010000002.1, read as the reverse complement.
CGTTGAGGCAGTAGCGCAGCAGCTCCGCGATGCCGCTGGCCGGCACGGGCGCGGCGAAGTCGAAGGGCGATTCCGCGACCAGGTCCAGGCCCAGGCGGCACTCCCACTCCTTGAGCGAGCCGCGGCCGTTGAGGAGCTGCAGCACGTCGATGCCGTGCGCCCACGGCACCGGACCCCAGCGGAGGTCGCGCGGCAGCTCGCCGGCGATGATGGCGCCGGAGAGGGCGACGAGGTCCGGCACGGTGGGCGCCGGCCGGGCCAGGATGCGGCGCAGGACCGGGTCGTCGTAGCCCGAGCTGTTGAACCCGGCCAGGACCTTGCCCGGGTCGCTGACGAAGGCGCGCAGCGCGTCCCAGCTTTCGTGGTGGAAGACCTCGGTGCTGCAGCCATCGGTGAAGACGTGCAGCACCAGGTTGGGGAAGACCTCGGTGTCGTAGACCCAGACGCGCTGGCCGCCGGGCGCGGGGGGCAGGGTGGCCGCGGGCAGGAGCGGACCCTGCGCGCGCAGGGCGGCGATGACCGCGTCGATGTGGGCACCGGTCAGCACCTCGTCCGGGGCGCCGCGCGTCGCGGACGCGGCGGGCGGCAGCGGCCGCTCCGGCTGGGCGGGTCCGATCAGGTCGAAGATGGTCGGGTCATCTGCCATCGTGGGTGGGGCGCCACCATATCGTGGAACGGTGGGATGCCATGGCTTCCGCCGCATGGATGAGACGTGAGGTCGCCGGATGGAGGGGACCTCGAGGCGGTCGCGGCGGCACGGACCAGGCCGGGCTACCCGCCAGCCACGGCCACCCGCGGCGTCCGGAACGACCACCACAGCACCAGTCCACCCACGATGGTGAACGTCCAATAATCGGTCGGCAGACCCAGGAACCAGTGGATGTGCCACCACGCGCACCCCGGTTCCCCCGGCGCGCCCGGTCGCAGCCCGGCCCAGCCGAACGCGGGGTTGCACACGAACCACAGCGCGTCCTCGAGGATCCAGAACAGCATGACGCTGCCCAGCACGCGCGCCTCGAGGCGCGGCGACCAGCGGCCGGTGAGCGCGAAGGGCAGGTGGAAGACCAGCGCCATGAAGCTGAACACCCAGGCGTGGTAGCCGGTCATCGGCCGGCCGCCCCAGAACCAGTCGAGCGCCCAGTGGTGGTCGATGCGGAAGGTCACCGGCAGGCCGGCGGCCCAGCCGGCGGCGCCTTCGATCTGGATCTCGACGTTGGCGAACACGAAGGCGGCGGCGGTGACCGCCGCGACCAGCAGGGCGGCGTGCGCGGGCGCCGGCAGCGGCGCCGCGGCGGCGGGCTCCGTCATGCGCCCAGCACCGCGTCGAGCACGCTGCCCGGCGGCGTGCGGGGTGCCCAGGCGCTTGGCGCTCGCGCGCATCGCGGCCAGGCGCCTGGGATCGGCGAGCAGCGCGCGCACGCGGTATTCGAGGCCGGCGGCGTCGTGCGCCTTGAGCGCGGCGCCGTTCTCGAGCAGGTAGTCGCTGTTGCGCTCCTCCTGCCCGGGGATGGGCGAGACCACCACCATGGGCAGGCCGACCGCCAGGCACTCGGAGCTGGTCAGGCCGCCGGGCTTGGTGATCGCCAGGTCGGCGCAGGCCATGACGCGCTCGATGGTGCGGGTGAAGCCCTGCGCGTGCAGGCGGCCGGGGAAGCGCGCGCCGACCGCGCGCAGCTTCTCGAGCAGTTCCGCGTTCCGGCCGGCCAGCGCGACGATCTGGAAGTCGCCGGGGATGCCGAGCAGGCGCTCGGCGAGCTGGTCGATGGCGCCGACGCCGAAGCCGCCCGACATCATCAGCAGGGTGGTGCGGCGCGCGTCGATGCCGAGCTCGGCCGCGCAGGTGGCGCGGTCGGGCGCGGTCGCGAACGCGGGCATGATCGGGATGCCGGTGACGGCGATGCGCGAGTCGCGCAGGCCGCGGTCGCGCATGCGCCACGAGATCTCCTCGGCGGCGGCGCAGTAGCCGGTGAGGTGCGGGTGCACCCACAGCGCGTGGATGTCGAAGTCGGTGACCACCACCCACACCGGCTTGGCGAAGGTGCCCTTGCCGACCATGCGCGAGAGCAGCTGGGCGGGCAGGAAGTGCGTGCAGATCACGTAGTCGGGCGCGAGCTCGGCCAGGCGGCCGGCGAAGGCGCGGGTGTTGAGCCGCTCGACCGCCTGGCGCAGGCGCGTCAGCGTGCCGTCGGGCTTGGCGCGGTCGGCGGTGTGGTAGAGGTAGCCCCACAGCGCCGGGTGGCGGTCGACGACCTTGAGGTAGCTGTCCGCGTAGATCTTGCGGAACAGCTTGGGCACCAGCTCCATGACGTCGAGGTGCACGGCCTCGCTGCCCGGCAGGCGCGTCTCGACCGCGGTCTTGAGCGCCTCGGCGGCGCGCAGGTGGCCGGCGCCGGCGGACACGGAGAGGAGGACGATCTTGGTCATGGGATGACGGGTGCCGCCGGGGTTGGTGGGTGGGACGGGAGCGCGGCGGGCGGCGCGGTGGCCGGAGCCGCGGGCGCGGGCGCCGCCTTGAAGTAGTCGGCGACGGCCGCGCGGTGGCGCGCCGAGACGCCGGCGCGGCGCGCCTCGGCCGCGGTCGGGTCGAAGGCGCGCGCGGCGGCGCGCGCCGCCGCCTGCAGGGCCTGGGCGTCGACCTCGGCGTCGCGCACCTGCTCGGCGACCGTCACCGAGCCATCGGGGTTGACCTGCATGCCGGCGGGCAGGCTCTGCACACCGCCACCGCCGGTGCGCCGGGGGTCGTCCCAGGTCAGCGGTGGGTGCCCGGGACCCTGGTCGACGCCGCCGTGCTCGTTGCGGCCATCGGCGCGCAGGCGGTCGAGCTCCTCGTCGACGCCCTGACCCGCCCCGCCGAGCTTGCCGCGCCCCTTGGCCAGCTCGGCGGAGATGCGCGCGGCGAGGCGCTGCGCGGCGGCGCCGTCCAGGGTCATGGCCTTGCCGGGCGCGCCGGCCAGGCCGAGCTGGCGCACCGCGTCGGCCTGCTCGGGACTGAGCGCGCCGGCCTTGACCGCATCGGCGAGCGCCGCCGTGAGCTCCTCGGCGCCGGCGCCGGCCGCCAACTTCGGCACCAGGCCCGGCGCCTGCGCGGCGAGCTGGGCGAGCGCCTGGGCGAGGTGCGTGGCGTCGGCGCCAGCGGACGCGCCGGCCGCGGCCGGGCGCGCCTGCAGCTCCGCCACCGCCATCGCCTGGGCGAGGCGCTGCGCCGACGCCGCGGTCGCCTGGTCGAGGTCGGCGCGCACCCGGTCGAGGCCCTCCCAGGTCGGCTGGTCCATACCGTGCTCGTGGGCGTGCGCGGCGAGCTCGGCGAGGCGCTGCTGCAGGTCCGGCACGGCCGCGGGCGGGATGAGGCCGCCCTGGTCGAGGTCGCCGAGGCGCTCGGCCGCCGCGTGGAACCACGTCTGCACCGCCGGCGGCAGGCCGATGGGCACGACCACCTGCGGCAGGCAGCAGGCGCCGGCGAGCAGCGCCGCCGCGAGCAACGGCGCCTGGCCGAGCCGCCACGGCAGCGCCGGCAGCAGCGCCGTGCGCAGCGCTCCGTCCAGCCGCTGCGACCAGTCCGGCGCGCGCGCGTCGCCGGGCTGCTCGGCCAGGGCCATGACCAGCCCGTGCGCGCCGGCGCGCAGATCGAGCTCGCCCGCGAGCTGGGCGCGGGCATCGCTCCGGCGCAGCGCGCGCGGCAGCACCACCAGCGGCGCGATCAGGCCGCCGACCGCCAGCGGCAGCACCCAGCCGCCGCCAGCCGGCACCGCCACGCGCACCACCATCACCGCCGTGGCCGCCGCCCCCAATCCCAGCGCCAGCGCCGGAAACCACGCGCGCACCGCGCGGATCGCGCGGCGCCGCCGGCCCAAGGCACGTATGCGGCGGTCGAGGAGGTCCATTGGCGCTGATCGTGGGGGTGGGGTGGGGGAGGGCAATGGGTGGCTGGAGGCGCGAGGCGCGAGGCGCGAGGCGCGAGGCGCGAGGCGCGAGGCGCGAGGATGACGCCTGACGCGAGGCGTTGTCTGAAATCTCAACCCGCGTTGAATGTGGAATGGCGGGCCAGGCTGCCGTCTCGAAATTCGCACTTCACGACTTGCGCACGTTTCTCACGGAATTTCCCCTCGTGCCTCGTGCCTCGCGCCTCGCGCCGTCCTCACCGACCCTTCACCGCCCCACGGGGCAGGCTCCTCCGGATCGGCCCCGCCAGCAGCGGGTACGCTTCGACCCGCGAGTCGTGCCGGCGCCACAGCAGCGCGATGGTGCGGAAGGCGGGTTCGCCGGCCAGCGGGCGCAGCACCAGGCGGCGGTCGTCGTCACCGACGGCCAGGGCCGGCAGGATGGTGACGCCGGCGCCGCTGGCGACGATCTGGCGCAGGGTCTCCAGGCTGGTCGCGCGGTAGTCGGCGCCCACGGACGGGCCGCTGCGCTGGCCGCACAGCGCCAGCGCCTGGTCGCGCAGGCAGTGGCCCTCGTCGAGCAGCAGCAGGCGCTCGCGCGCGAGGTCGCCAGAGGTCACCGCCTTGCCCTCCGCCAAGCGGTGGCCGCGCGGCAGCGCGACCAGGAACGGCTCGTCGTAGAGCGCCTCGGCGGCGAAGCGCTCGGCCATGCCGGGGACCAGCGCGACCATCGCGACGTCGATGCGCCCGGCCTCGAGGGCGGCGACGAGATCGGCGGTGGTGCCTTCGCGGATCGGCAGCTCCAGCCCGGGGAAGGCCTTCTCGAGGGCGCGCGTGACGAAGGGCAGCGCGTAGGGGCCGACGGTGGGGATGACGCCGAGGCGCACCGGACCGAAGAACGGCGGCTTGGCCTCGCTCGCGGCGGCCTCCATGGCGCGGATGGCGTCCAGCGCCTGGCGCGCGGCCAGCACCACGCGCTCGCCGGCCGGGGTGGTGCGCACGCCCTGCGCGTCGCGCTCGAAGACCCGGCACTTCATGCGCCGCTCCCACTGCCCGATCAGCGCGGACAGGGTCGGCTGCGAGATGCGCGCGGCCTCGGCGGCGCGCCCGAAGTGGCGGTGCTCGGCGACGGCGACCAGGTAGCGCAGCACCGGCAGGCTGGTGGCCCGCGCTTCGAAGATCGGTTCGCTGCCCACGCTCGCAGGATGGAGCCGGAGCCGGCGGCGGCAAGACGCCGCCGGACCGCCAGCGCGGCCGGCGCGCCCGCGCGCCGGCGATCCGGACCCGCCGCCTTCCCCCGGCGGCGACGCCACCGCTGGCGGGCGCGGCGATCGCGCGTCCCGCGCTTCGCACACGGCTGCACCTGCCGTCATCCATGGCGCAAACCGTCTCGTCCTCCCCGCACGCGGCGCAGCATGCCCGTGGGGAATCGGGTTGTCGCGATCCCGGCCTGATCCACCGTCATGAGCATGCCCCGAGCCACGATGCCCCCCTCGCGTCTCCCCACCACCGCTGCCGGCTTGCGCATCCTCCGCGGCGTGGCCACCGCGCTCCTCGCGAGCACCGCCGCCAGCGCCCAGGACTTCTACGTCGATCAAGCGGGGGGCCACGACGCGGCCGACGGCACCACGCCCGCGTCCGCCTGGGCGAGCCTCGGCAAGGTCGAGTCGACCAGGCTGGTCCCGGGCGACCGCGTGCTGTTCAAGCGCGGCGACCGCTGGCGCGCGCGCCTGCGCCCGCGCTGGGACGGCGCGGCGGGCAGGCCCATCACCTTCGCCGCCTATGGCGACCCGGCCGCGCCCAAGCCGCGCTTCATCGGCAGCGAGGCGCTGGAAGCGAAGCAGTTCGCCCAGCAGGGTACCAGCCGCGTCTACACCTGCGCGCACGCGGCGCCGGTCTACGCGCTGCTCGTCGACGGGGTGTTCCTGTTCCGCCACGACCCCGGCGCCTGGGAGCGCTTCGCCGCCGAGGGCAAGCCGTGGTCGTTCGTCTGGCACGACGGCGTGCTCAGCATCAAGCTCTACGATCCCGTGGCCGACGCCGCGCGGTTCTCGGGGCTGCCGGCTTTCGCCTACCAGCAGCCGCAGTCCCAGGGCGCGTGGCGCGCCGTGGTCGAGGACGACCTGATCTGCTCGATGGCCGCGGACGGCACGCCCCACCACCACCTGGTGTTCCGCGACCTGGTCGCCGAGGACAGCGCGCGCCTGGACGACAACGGTGGTTACGGCGTGCGCATCATGGGCAGCGAGGACGTGCTCCTCGAGCGCGTCGAGGTCTACCGCGCCGGCAAGCACCACTTCGGCTGCATCAACTCGCACCGCGTCGTGCACCGCGACTGCTACGCGGCCTGGCCCCACCCCGGGCAGGACAACGGCGGCAATTCGGCGTGGGTCTCGTTCAACGGACCCGACTCGCCCTATCCCGCCGGCGCCTCGGAATACTGGAACTGCACCTACGAGCACACCGAGGACACCTGGAGCACGCTTTACAACCCGTACGGCACCGCCCACGCGTTCATCATGGAGATGCACGGCCCCAAGCTGGGCCCGGTGCTGATGGACCACCTGGTGTCGCGCGGCGGCGGCTGGTCGCTGAACAACTCCGAGCACCCCGACTCCCGCATCCTGGTGCGCGGCGGCCTGATCGAGGACGCGCGCCTGGTCATGCAGGGCCGCGGCATCGAGATCGACGGCCTGCGCATGACCGGGCCGCGCGCGACCATCGACATCAGCGGGACCGGGCACCTGCTGCAGAACCTGGTCATCACCGGCACCCTCACCCACGGCTGGGACAAGGACACCGCGATCCTGTGCCGCAGCCCGGGCAACACCGTGCGCTTCAGCACCATCGTCACCGCCGCCGACGCCGGTGGCGCGCAGTCCTGCATCGCCACCACCGCCGCCGGCAACGCCCCGGCGTGCTTCGCGGACATCCTCATCGCCAACGGCGCGGTGCTCGACTTCGCCGACGCGCCCAGCGCCTGCGACCACAACTTCTACCGCACCGGCGCGGTCTTCGCCGCGGGGGGGCGCAAGGACCTGGCCGCCTGGCGGAAGCTGGGCTTCGACGCCAACGCGGTCATCGCCGACGACCCCCGCTTCGTCGCGCCCCCGGCCGGCGACTGGCGCCTGCAGGAGGACTCGCCCGCGCTGGATGCCGCCACCCTGCCCGCGGCCAAGCTCCCCGCGCACGACGCCGACGGCGCGCCCCGCCCGCAGGGCAAGGCCGCCGACATCGGCGCCTACGAGCGCCCGGCGGCGGCGAAGCGCTGACTATCTCCAGTGAAACCGGCTCGATACGCGTTCGCACGTTCATGGCCGCAGAGGCGCAGAGTTCCGGAGAGGGCCGCAGAGAAGAGGAACCGCAGCGCGGAGGGCGAAAACACGACCGAGTCATGACGAGTGCTCCATGGAAGGCCGTCCTCTGCGGCCCTCTCTGGAACTCTGCGCCTCTGCGGCGAAACCCCCGCGAATCACGGAGCGAGCCCGCAGGCAAGGGGCGACCTCCTTCGCCACGTACCCCCGCCACAGCCACTCGAGCGCGCTGGGCAGGGTCTGGTCGATGCAGGGGGACTCGCCCGCGCTGGATGCCGCCACCCTGCCCGCGGCCAAGCTCCCCGCGCACGACGCTGACGGCGCGCCCCGCCCGCAGGGCAAGGCCGCCGACATCGGCGCCTACGAGCGCCCGGCGGCGGCGAAGCGCTGACTATCTCCAGTGAAACCGGCTCGATACGCGTTCACACGTTCATGGCCGCAGAGGCGCAGAGTTCCGGAGAGGGCCGCAGAGAAGAGGAACCGCAGCGCGGAGGGCGAAAACACGACCGAGTCATGACGAGTGCTCCATGGAAGGCCGTCCTCTGCGGCCCTCTCCGGAACTCTGCGCCTCTGCGGCGAAACCCCCGCGAATCACGGAGCGAGCCCGCAGGCAAGGGGCGACCTCCTTCGCCACGTACCCCCGCCACAGCCACTCGAGCGCGCTGGGCAGGGTCTGGTCGATGCAGGGGGACTCGCCCGCGCTGGATGCCGCCACCCTGCCCGCGGCCAAGCTCCCCGCGCACGACGCCGACGGCGCGCCCCGCCCGCAGGGCAAGGCCGCCGACATCGGCGCCTACGAGCGCCCGGCGGCGGCGAAGCGCTGACTATCTCCAGTGAAACCGGCTCGATACGCGTTCGCACGTTCATGGCCGCAGAGGCGCAGAGTTCCGGAGAGGGCCGCAGAGAAGAGGAACCGCAGCGCGGAGGGCGAAAACACGACCGAGTCATGACGAGTGCTCCATGGAAGGCCGTCCTCTGCGGCCCTCTCTGGAACTCCGCGCCTCTGCGGCGAAACCCCCGCGAATCACGGAGCGAGCCCGCAGGCAAGGGGCGACCTACTTCGCCACGTACCCCCGCCACAGCCACTCGAGCGCGCTGGGCAGGGTCTGGTCGATGACGCGGCCGTCGACGTGGCCGGCGCCCTTGCAGTACTCGTAGCGGTAGTGGTAGCCCTTGGCCTTCAGCGCCGCGGCCATGCGCTCGTTGGCCATCGGCCAGTTGTGGTAGGTGTTCTCGGGGCGGCCGGCGCCGTTGTCGTTCTCGCCCACCTGCAGGTAGATGCGCAGCGGCTTCACCGGGCTCATCGGGATGAAGTGCTCGTGGTACTCCCAGGCGCCGTGCGGGGACTTGGGGTTGTCCGGGGATTCCTGCGCGACGTAGGTGCCGCTGTAGCTGAGCACGCGCCGGTAGAGCTCCGGGTGGAACCACGCCATGGTGAAGGCGCAGGCGGCGCCGGAGCTGCCGCCCATGGTCGCGCGCCCTTCCGGGTCCTTGGTGAAGGCCACCTTGAAGTCCTTGGCGACGCGCGGCAGGACCTCGGTCTCGATGAAGGTGTCGTAGCGGTCCGAGACGGTGTCGTACTCCAGCCCGCGCTCGCTGCCCTTCGAGTCGCCGCCGCCCGAATCCAGGAACACCGCGAGCTGGACCGGCACGCGCTTCTCGAAGATGAGGTTGTCGAGCGCGTGCGTCAGGCGGCCGACGTAGCCGCCGCCGTCCTGCACGACGATGAACGGCGCCGGGGTGCCGGGCACGTACTGCTTGGGCACGTACAGCCAGCAGTGGCGCGCATACGCGCCGGTGAGCCCGGGGTAGACCTTGCTGTCCTCGGACTTCATCACGAAATCGTGCACGGTCCCCTTGGGCGCACCGTCCTTGGCGTCCATCTCCGGCGCCTTCGTGTAGTCGGGGCCGATGATGGAGTCGCCGTCCCCGACGGTGCTGACCTTGGGCGGCTTGGGCTCCACCGCGGCGAGCGGCGCAACGCTGGCGAGGCTGCCGAGCACGAGCAGCGCGAGCCGGCCGGCGGTGGTACGGGGGAGGGCGGGACCGGGCATGGAGGCTCCTGGCGAAGGGCTGTCGCAGCCAGCGACGGCGCGGTGTGGATGATGGCATGCGCGGGCGCTGGATGTCCAGTCGTTCGTACCCGCCTCCGGGGCCGTGTGGCGAAGCCGCCAAATCCGACCCTGCGAAGCCATCAGGGGGCATCCCGAGCCGCCGCAGCGATCATGGTCTGTGTCCATTTTCCGCGTGGGTTCCGACCGCCCGGAACGGGCGTGGATGCGGCCTTCCTCCCGGCGCAGCCGTGTGCGCATCCTGTTGGTCCACCGACAGATGCATTTTCCGACCAAGCTGGCGCTGGCGTCGCGTGACCGGTCGTGTATGACTCGCCTGCCCGCTCGCGGACCCACCTCGGTCACGACAAGTTCCGACCCGCTTCCCAAGGATGACCCATGGCTGATTTCCTCACCCAGAACTGGGCCTGGCTGACCTTCCTCGTGCTCTTCACGCCCATCGCCACGCTGCTGCTGTGGGAGCTGGTCAAGGCCTGGCACCTGAACCTGAGCGCCTGGACCAAGGGCCTGCAGGTCGGCATCGGCGAACTGCTGCTGCTGCGCCTGCGCCGCGCCGACACCACCCTGCTGATCAACCAGATGCTGGTCGCCAAGAACGCGGGCATCGACCTGACGCTCGAGCAGGTGGCCGCGAACCACCTCGGCCACGGCAACCTGCGCGTGGTGGTCGCGGCGCTGATCGCGGCCAAGCGCTTCGGCTTCCCGCTCAACTTCGAGCGCGCCGCCGCGGTCGACCAGGTCGGCAAGGACCCGCTGCAGCTGATCGCCGACGCGGTGCACGAGAGCAACAAGATCATCCCGCCCACGCACCCCGACGCCGGCTTCACCGGCTCCATCGGCAACCCGCTGCTGATGCAGGACAGCCGGCCGCCCGTCAACCCCGCCGCGGTCCTGCTGCAGATCACCACCGGCACCACCGGCCTGGTGGTCGGCCAGCCGAAGCTGACCGCGCGCGTCGCCTTCGCCCAGGGCGAGATCGACGTGCTGGTGCAGTCCGCGACCATCCCGCAACCGGGCGAACGCCTGGCGGTGCTCGCGGTCGAGGGCTTCTCCGTGGTCGTCGGCCCGGTGCCGGCGCCGCAGCGGGCCAACGCGACGCCGCTCCGCAGCCCCGCGCTGGCCTGAAGCGGCCCGACTCCCCACCACCCACCCCGCTGCCGCCCCGCCGCCGGCCGCACGCGCGCCTGCGCATCCCAGGACGAGACAGCACACCATGTGGAACCTCATCATCGGCGGCGTCTTCATCATCGGCGGCATCAGCGGCACGCTGGCGCTGAAAGGTACCGGCAGTTCCGGCGCCCTCGCCGGGGTGGGCGTGATCCTGGTCATCTGGGGCATCGTCCAGCTCAACGCCCAGCGCAAGCCGACGCCGACGCGGCGCAGCACGGTGCGGAAGTTCGCCAAGCGCGGGGGGCGGCCGGGGACGCGGAATTTCCGGAGGCCTTAGACCCTCCCCAACCCCTGGCTGAAGCTCCACACCACGTCGCTGGTGCGCAGCCGCTCGCGCAGGTCGTCGAGGCGCGTGCGCGCGTCGATGCGCACGAGGTCGATGCCGGCGATGGCGGCGAAGTCGGTGAGGTGCTCCCCGGTCAGGGCCTGCGAGTGCAGCGCGTGGTGCGCGCCGCCCGCGTACAGCCACGCGGCGCAGGCGGTCTTGAAGTCGGGCAGGCAGCGCCACACGGCGCGCGCCACCGGGAGCTTCGGCAGCGGCGCTGGTGGTGCGACGTCCTCGACGTCGGCGACGACCAGGCGGAAGCGGTTGCCGAGGTCGACCAGCGAGGCGTTGATCGCAAGGCCCGGTCGCGCGTCGAAGACCAGGCGCGCCGGATCGGCCTTGCCGCCGATGCCGAGCGGGTGCACCTGCAGGGACGGGCGCGCGGCGGCGAGCGATGGGCAGACCTCGAGCATGTGCGCGCCCAGCACCAGCTCCTTTCCGGGCTCGAGGTGGTAGGTGTAGTCCTCCATCCACGAGGTGCCGCCGGGCAGGCCGGTGGCCATGGTCTTCATCGCGCGCAGCATGAAGCACGACTTCCAGTCACCCTCCGCGCCGAAGCCGTAGCCGTCCGCCATCAGCCGCTGCACGGCCAGTCCGGGCAGCTGCGGCAGGTGCGCGAGGTCCTCGAAGTTGGTGGTGAAGCCCTTGAAGCGGCCCGCCGCCAGGAAGCGGCGCAGGGCGAGCTCGGTGCGCGCCTCGGTGCGCAGCGCACCGTGGTGGGGCTGTCCGGGCTGCACGTCGGGGGCGCACGCGTAGGCGCCGCAGGTACTCCGCGACCAGCGCGCCGACGTCCGCCTCCGACACCTGCGCGGCGAGGTCGGCGAGCTCGCTGGCGCCGTGCGCCAGCACCGCGCAGCCGAAGCGCATCTCGGCGGCGACCTTGTCGCCGTCGGTGACCGCGACGCCCCGCATGTTGTCGCCGAAGCGCACGAAGCGCGCGCCCTGCAGGTCGTGCCAGCCGAGCGCGGCGCGCGCCCAGGCGCCGAGGCGGTCCTGCACCTCCGCGTCCTGCCAGTGGCCCGACCACCACCTTGCGCTCCAGGCGCATGCGCGTGTGCAGGTGCGCGGCCTCGCGGTCGCCGTGCGCGGCCTGGTGCAGGTTCATGAAGTCCATGTCGATGCGACCCCACGGCAGGTCGCGGTGCAGCTGCGTGTGCAGGTGGGCGAACGGCTTGCGCAGGCAGGACAGCCCGCCGATCCACATCTTCGCCGGCGAGAAGGTGTGCATCCACAGCACCAGTCCGGCGCACTGCGGGTCGGCCGAGGCCGCCAGGCACAGCGCGCGGATGTCCTCGGCGGTGGTCAGCACGGGCTTGGCGACCACCGGCATCGGGATGCGGCCGCAGCCGTCGAGCCCGCCCGCCACCCCCTGCGCGTTGGCCGCGACCTGGGCGAGCGCCTCCGGTCCGTAGAGGTGCTGGCTGCCGGTGACGAACCACAGGCACGGGCGGTCGGACGGCATGGGCGCTCCAGGCGTGGTCAGGGGCGCCGCTGGCCGTACGTGGCCAGGGCGCCGTGCTTGCGGAAGTAGTGCTTGTCGGCGATCGCCGTGGGCAGCGGCGCCGCCTGCGGGTCGAGGGCGAGGGTGAGCGCGGCGATGCGCGCCATCTCCTCGAGCACGACGGCGTGGTAGGCGGCCTCCATGGCCGAGCCGCCCCAGGCGAAGGGCGCGTGGCCGGCGAGCAGGACCATGGGCGTGGTGGCGTGGTCCGGGGCGCCGGCGCCGGAGAACGCCGCGACGATCTGCGCGCCGGTCGCGGCCTCGTAGTCGCCGGAGACCGCCGCAGCGTCGAGCAGGCCGGTGCACGGCACCGGTCCCCGGCAGTGGTCGGCGTGGGTGGTGCCCAGGCAGGGCAGCGCGCGGCGCGCCTGGCACCAGGCGGTGGCGTGCGCCGCGTGCGCGTGCGCGACGCCGCCGATGTCCGGCCAGGCGCGGTAGAGCGCGGTGTGCGTGCGCGTGTCGGAGGACGGGCGCAGCGCGCCCTCGACGACGCGGTCGGCGAGGTCGACCACCACCAGCTGCGCGGCGGTGAGCGCCTCGTAGGGCACGCCCGAGGGCTTGATCACCACCAGGCCGCTGGCGCGGTCGATGCCCGAGACGTTGCCCCAGGTGTAGAGGGCCAGGCCGCGGCGGTGCAGCTCGAGGTTGGCGGCGAGCACGTCCGCGCGCAGGCCGGGGAGGAGCATGGTCACGTCGCCCTCCCGGCGCCGGCCGCGCGGCGCGGCTTCGCGGCGACGGCACCGGCCGCCGGCAATCCGGCGAGGCGTCCCCCGAGCTCGCGGTAGCGGCGGTAGCCCGCCTCGTACACCCTGACCGCGCGCGGCACTGGCCGGTAGGTGCGCTCGATGCCGCTCGCCATCGCGGCCTGCGCCGCGGCGAGCGTGGCGTGCGCACCGCCGGCCACCGCGCCCGCCATCGCCGCGCCCAGCGCGCAGCACTGGTCCGAGGCGGCGACCTGCAGCGGGCGGCCGAGCACGTCCGCGCAGACCTGCATCACCAGCGGCGACTTGCGCGCGATGCCGCCGATCGCCAGCACGCCGCGCACCGGCACGCCCTCGGCGACGAAGCGCTCGACGATGGCGCGCGCGCCGAAGGCGCTGGCCTCGATCAGGGCGCGGTAGAGCGCGGGCGCGTCGCTGCCCAGGTGCAGCCCGGCGAAGCCGCCGCGCAGGGTCTGGTCGGCGTCCGGCGTGCGCCGGCCGTTGAACCAGTCGAGCGCGACCTCGCCGGTGCCGAGCGGCGGCCGCGTGCGCGCGGCCGCCTCCAGCTCCGGCAGCATGGCCGGCGACGGCGCGCTCGCGCTGGGCGGCGGGCAGGCCGGCGAGCGGCCAGGCGAGCAGGGCGCGGAACCAGGCGTAGAGGTCGCCGAAGGCGCTCTGCCCCGCCTCGAGCCCGACCAGGCCGGGCAGGATCGAGCCCTCGACCTGGCCGCAGATGCCGCGCACGGTGCGGGCGCCGAGCTGGTGCGGCCGCGCCAGCAGCATGTCGCAGGTCGACGTCCCCATGACCTTCACCAGCACCTGCGGCCGCGCGCCGGCGCCGACCGCGCCGAGGTGCGCGTCGAAGGCGCCGGACGCCACCGGGATGCCGGCGGGCAGCCCGAAGGCGCGCGCCCACGCCGGGCTCAGGCGGCCGGCGGGCTGGTCGGCGGTGGCGGTCGCGTCGTAGAGCCGCGCGCGCAGGCCGCGCAGGCGCGGTTCCAGCGCGACCAGGAAGTCCTCCGCGGGCAGGCCGCCCCAGCCCTCGGACCACAGCGCCTTGTGCCCGGCGGCGCAGCGGCTGCGCGCGCGCGCGCGCGGGGTCGCCGGCGCCGGTGAGCACGAACGGGATCCAGTCGCAGTGCTCCATCCAGGTGTGCGCCGCGGCGGCGACGCGGCGGTTGCCGCGCAGCACGTGCGCGATCTTCGCCCACCACCACTCCGAGCTGTAGATGCCGCCGACCCAGCGCGTGTAGTCGGGGAAGCGCCCACCGTGCGCGAGCGCGTTCAGCTCCTCCGCCTCGGCGACCGCGGTGTGGTCCTTCCACAGCACGCACAGCGCGTCGGGATCGGCGCTGAACTCCGGCAGCAGGCCGAGCGCGGTGCCGTCGGCGGCGACCGGCAGCGGGCTGGAGCCGGTGGTGTCGACGCCGATGCCGACGACCTGCGCGGCGGCGCCGCGCGGCGCCTGGCGCAGCGCGGCGCGCACCGCCACGCGCAGCGCGTCGAGGTGGTCCTGGGGGTGCTGGCGGAAGCGCTGCGTGGCCGGGTCGCAGTGGCGGCCGGCCGCCCACTGGGCGAAGGGCGCGACGCCCACCGCCAGTTCGGCGCCGCTGCGCACGTCGACCACCAGGGCGCGCACCGAGTCGGTGCCGAAGTCGAGTCCCAGGGCGAGCCTGCGGGGCATGGCGCATCCGATCCGGCGCGAGCCGATAGGCGATCCGTCGCCGAGCATACGTGCGGCGGAATGACGCGCGCCATCGCACGGATGCAAGGTCGATTGACAATTTGTCAGGGGTGGTCAGCGTCGGGGGCGATGGCCGACTGCGCGGACCTCGCCCGTCGTTTCGCCGCGCTGCGCGGGGACGTCGCCTTCAGCCCGCGGCCGAGCGCGCTGCCGCTGCCGCTGCTGGTCTCGGGCGGCTGCGAGCGCCAGGCCGACCCGCGCCGCTACCGCTGGGACGGCCTGCGCCGCGGCCACGACGTCAACTGCCCGCAAGGCGTGCCGCACGCCATCGTCCAGTACACCCTGGACGGCCACGGCCTGTTCGCGGACGCCGCCGGCGAGCGCCGCGTCGCCGCCGGCCAGGCCTTCATCGCGCTGGTGCCATCGGCGCACCGCTACTGGCTGCCGGCCGCGGGCGCGCCGTGGACCTTCTGCTGGTTCGCCGTCGCCCACCCGCAACTGGTCGAGCGCCTGCGCCTGCACGTCGCGCGCGCCGGCGCGACCTTCGCCGCCGCACCCGACGGCGCCCTCGCCCAGGGACTGGTCGGCATCGTCGAGGGGCTGCTGCGCCGCAGCCACGCGGACGAGTCGGCGCTGGAGGCCGCGCTGTGGGCGTTCGTCACCGCGCTCGACCGGCAGCACGAGCGCAGCGCGCACCCGCCGGCGCCGAAGCGGGCGCTGCTCGAGCAGGTGCGCGAACTGGTCACCGCGGACTTCGCCACGCCGCTCGGGCCGGCCGACGTCGCGGGGCTGCTCGGGCTGCACCGCGTCTACTTCGCGGAGCGCTTCCGCGCCGCGACCGGCTTCCCGCCGGGGGCGTTCATCACCAGCCTGCGCCTGGAGGAGGCGCGGCGGCGGTTGCGGGACACGAACGAACCGCTGGAGGAGGTGGCGCGGGCGGTGGGGTTCGGGTCGGCGTCGCAGTTGTGCCGGGTGTTCAGGAGGCACTACGGCGGGACGCCGGGGGGGTACCGCAGCGGTATCCAGGATGCCGCTCCTGATTGACGCACGAACCCGCTCACCAGCGTCCGGGCCTGTCC
>CAWFSD010000001.1:0-197484 GCA_963818245.1 uncultured Planctomycetota bacterium | reverse complement strand
CTAGGCCCGAAACCCGGGACCCGAGACCTTGGAATCTGGAACTCGAAGAGAGTGCGAGCGCGGGGAGATGCCTGGAAAGGTGTCAACGCTTTCGGCCGGCAATAGTCGCGAGCGGCTCGAGGGATCTGGGCAATGAGAGCGGAGATCCAGCACCTCGGATGCTTCCAGGGGCGCATCGTACGACTTGATTCGATGCATGACCGGTACAAGGGTGTTCCAGTCGTGCCATCCATGGGCGGAACGGGTTCCGAGATGCATGTATGCATTTGGAACCACGGGTGGTTCGCCCTGCCTTCCGCATCCCGGTAGCAATTGCGCGACGCGGGTCGGAAGCGACGATGCGACGAGGACTTCCGTCTGGGTTGCGCGACATGGAATTGCACGGCGACAATAGCCGACATGATTCGCGATGATCATGCATTGTTCACCAGACGGCAGATCGTCCGCCCGCCACCTCGGGAGCCTTCCATGCGCATCGTCCAGCGTCTGACCCGCCACCTCGTCCTGACGCTCGGCGCGTTGGCGCTCCTGAGCAGCGCCGAGGCCGGCAAGCCGGCCATCGAGAAGACCGAGCAGCCCAAGGCGCCCAAGGGCGCGAGCGAGCAGCCCGCGGCCGCGGGTGACTTCGACGAGGCCGCGATCAAGAAGGCCGCCACCGAGATCGACGCGATCATCGACGCCGGCCTCGCCAAGGACAAGATCAAGCCGACCGCGAAGACCCGCGACGACCAGTTCCTGCGCCGCATCTACCTCGATCTCGCGGGGCGCATCCCGACGATCGGCGAGGCCGGCCCCTTCCTGGCGAGCAGCAAGAAGGACAAGCGCGAGACTCTGGTGAAGCAGCTGCTGGCCAGCGAGGGCTACGTCAGCAACACCTTCACCTGGTGGGCCGACATGCTGCGCGCGCGCTCGCGCCTGCAGGACCGCTTCGAGGGCCAGCCGTACATCGACTGGATCAAGACCTCGGTGCGCGAGAACAAGCCCTACGACAAGATGGTCTACGACCTGATCACCGCCCAGGGCGACGGCACCAAGCGCGGCAACGGCGCCACCGGCTACTACGCCGCCGACGCCGGCATGCCGCAGGACAACATGGCGAACACCGTGCGCCTGTTCCTGGGCACCCGCCTGAGCTGCGCGCAGTGCCACAACCACCCCTTCGACAAGTGGACGCGCAAGGACTTCTTCCAGATGACCGCCTTCACCGAAGGCACCGACACCCACAGCAACGAGGGCGAGATCGAGCGCGCGGTCAAGGGCCTCAAGGCCGACGCGCCCTACTCCACCGGCAACATCGCGCGCCGCGTCGGCGAGACCCTGGGCATGAGCGTCAGCAACGGCGACAAGGGCGAGGTCAACCTGCCCGACAACTACCAGTACGACGACGCCCACCCGCGCGACCGCATCCGCGCGCGCACCATGTTCAACGAGGACATCCTCAGCGCCGGCGCGGTCGGCGTGCGCGACGCCTACGGCAAGTGGATGACCTCGCCGAACAACGCCCGCTTCACCCTGGTCGCCGCGAACCGCCTGTGGAAGCGCCTGATGCGCATCGGCTTCATCGAGCCGCTCGACAACTTCGAGGACGACACCAAGCCCTTCAACCAGGAGCTCGCCGACTACCTGGTGCAGCTGCTGAAGGACGTCCGCTACGACACCGCGCAAGTTCCAGGAGGTGATCTGCCGGACCAACGCCTACCAGCGCCAGTCGATCGCCGGCGACGCCGACCGCTTCAAGTTCCACCACGAGGGCCAGCCCCTGCGCCGCCTGACGGCCGAGCAGATGTGGGACTCGCTGGTGACCCTGACCGTGCCGGACGTCGACACCATCAAGGACGACAGCGCCGAGACCCTGTACCGCTTCTACGACGCCAACCACGGCAAGTCGACCCAGGAGGTCGCGCAGATGGTGCTCAAGGCCGGCGAGGCCCAGGACCAGATCGACGACTACGAGAAGCAGATGCGCGAGATCCGCCTGGGCCTCGAGAAGGGCGGCGACAAGAACCAGGCCGAGGCCAAGATCAAGGACCTGCAGGCCAAGCAGAACGCGCTGCGCCCGACCGCCGACATCTTCACGCCCTATTACGCCAAGGGCGGGAACAACCTCGGGCCGATGCGCCGCGCCTCCGAGCTGCCGTCACCGATGCCGCCCGGCCACTTCCTGCGCGTGTTCGGCCAGTCGAACCGCCAGCTCATCGACAACTCCACCGATTCCCTGAACCTGACCCAGGCGCTGGAGCTGATGAACGGCATGGTCGAGACCACCATCTTCGGCGACGACAAGTCGGCGCTGTCGCTGGAGCTCGCCAAGGGCCGCAGCCTGGATGACAAGGTGCTGATCCTGTACGCCTCGATCCTGTCGCGCCGGCCCGCCGGCTTCGAGATCGAGTACGGCCACAAGGTCATGGCCCTGGCGCCCAACCACCGCGGCGTGCAGTACCTGGGCTGGGCCCTGGTCAACAGCGCCGAATTCGCCTTCAACGAATAACGAGACGACCGAGGAACCCCATGAGCAACCCCGCCAATCGCCTCGATGAACCCAACCGCCGCGCCGTCCTGGCCGGCCTGGCCAAGGCCGCCTTCGGCCTGTCGATCCTGCCCCTGGCCGGCTCGCTGGCCTGGTCCGACACCCCGGCCGCGGCTGCCGCCCCCATCGTGCCCCAGGTCCCGCCGCGCAAGAAGCCGGCCAGCCGCTGCATCTACCTGTACATGGGTGGCGGCATGAGCCACATCGACACCCTGGACCCCAAGCCGGGCACGCGCTCGCAGGGCCCGCTCAAGGCGGTGAACTCCAAGGCCGACGGCATCCAGCTCGGCGAGCTGCTGACCCATGACCGCCGCGCAGATGAAGCACTGCACGGTGCTGCGCGGCATCAGCTCCAACCAGGGCGCGCACGAGCAGGCCGCCTACTTCATGCGCACCAGCTACGCGCCGATCAACACCACGCGCCACCCGAGCATGAGCGCCTGGGCGAACTACTTCCTGGCCAAGCCCGGCGAGACCCTGCCCGGCGGCATCATGATCAACGGCGGCGGCGAGCATCCCGGGCGCCGGCTACCTGGAATCGAAGTTCGCGCCCCTGCCGGTCGGCGACCCCGCGCGCGGCGTCACCAACATCCACCCGCCGCAGGGCGTCGACCTCAAGGAGATGCGCAACCGCCTCGACGTGCTCGAGTCGCTCAACCACAAGTTCTACAAGAGCTACGACCTCAAGGCCATGAAGGGCCACGAGGACATGTACGCCGACGCGGTGAAGCTGATGGCGGCGAAGGACATCGAGGCCTTCGACATCAGCAAGGAGCCGGGCAACGTCGCGGCGCGCTACGGCGACCACGCCTTCGGCAAGGCCTGCCTGCTGGCGCGCCGCCTGGTCGAGAAGAACGTGCGCTTCATCGACATCTCGCACGGCGGCTGGGACACCCACGACGACAACTTCAACCGCCTCAAGGGCACCGCCGGCCAGCTCGACCAGGGCATGAGCGCCCTGATTGAGGACCTCGCCCAGCGCGGCCTGCTGGCCGACACGCTGATCTGCCTGGTCTCGGAGTTCGGCCGTTCGCCCCAGATCAACGTGACCAACGGCCGCGACCATTACCCCAAGGCCTTCTCGGCGATGCTCGCCGGCGGCGGCCTCAAGGGCGGCAACGCCTACGGCGCCACCAACGCCGAGGGCACCGAGGTGGCCGAGGGCAAGATGGAGATCCCCGACCTCAACGCGACCATCGCCTACGGCCTCGGCCTGCCGATCGGCAAGACCATCATGTCGCCGGACGGCCGCCCGTTCACCATCGCGCACAAGGGCAAGCCGGTGGTGGATCTGTTCACGGCGTGAGGTTGGATTTCGCAGGATAGAACCGCCAAGGCGCCAAGGTCTGAGAAAATGGAAGGAGGACGGGCGCAGGCTCGTCCTCTTCTCGTTCGTTCGCACGGCGCATGGGTGAGGCCCAGCCACGGTGGCATCCGATGGTCGAGCTGGCGCTCGACCATCCCGGCGACGGCTCCCGAGGCCAACGACGCAGCGCTGTACGTGATGCCAGACTGCCGGGAGGGTCGAGCGCCAGCTCGACCATTCTCTCAAAATCACGCACCGCGCTTGATCACGGGAGCATCCGATGGTCGAGCTGACGCTCGACCATCCCGGCGACGGCTCCCGAGGCCAACGACGCAGCGCTGTAGGTGATGCCAGACTGCCGGGAGGGTCGAGCGCCAGCTCGACCATTCTCTCGAGATCACGCACCGCGCTTGATCACGGGAGCATCCGATGGTCCAAACTGGCGCTCGACCCTCCCGGCGACGGCTCGCGAGTCCAAGGACGCAGCGCTGCACGTGACACCAGACCGCCGGGAGGGTCGCCAACGGCGCTGCCCCAATTTCCAGCCCAGGGGAACGACCTGGGCCACCGGTGGTTTCGGACTGGAGCCCTGGAGGGCGGCCCCGATCGGCTTTTCCTGATGGGGGCCGCCCATACAGCGCTCGCCTGCAGTTATTCCGGAAATCGCACGGCATTGCCCTGGGCGAAGATCGGTGTCGCACCTGTGGCGCTCGCGAACATCTGGGGGAGATGATCTGACTCACCTCGGCCAGATCGCCAGCGCCTTCCCGCAATCCTCCAGGCTCGGCACCAACGCGAGCCTGAACCACCCCGCGCCGCCCTCCCCGAAGAATCCCCCCGGGCTGACCACGATGCCGGCGTCGAGGCAGCGCGCCGCATAGGCTTCCGCGGTGACCCCGGCGGGCGCCTCCGCCCAGATGTAGAGGCCGGCCGCGCTGGGCAGGATGGCGATGCCGAGCGCGGTGAGGCCGTCGGCGAGCAGCCGGTACTTGGCGGCGAAGATGCGCCGCCGGTCGCCCGCGTGCGCATCGTCGCTCCACGCGGCGGCGGCCGCGGCCTCGACGAAGGCCGGGCTGCCCACGCCCATCGCGGCGCGCCAGCCGCGGTAGGCCTTGATCAGCGCGGCGTCGCCGGCGATGAAACCGCTGCGGTAGCCGGTCATGCCGCTGCGCTTCGAGCAGCTGTGGAAGGCGAGCACGCCCTGGGTGCCGCTCTCGAGCGCGGAGGGGGGTGGCGTGGCGGCCTCGTCGAACCACAGGTCCTGGTAGCACTCGTCGGAGGCCAGGATGAAGCCGTGCGCGCGCGCCACCGCGACCTGCGCCGCGTAGTAGGCGCGGTCGACGCACGCCCCGGTCGGGTTGTGCGGGTAGTTCAGCCAGGCGATGGCGGTGCGCGCCAGGACCTCGGCGGGCAGGCGCTCCAGCTCCAGGCGGTAGCCGTGCGCGCGCTCCAGCACCACCGCGTGCTCGAAGCCGCCGGCGAACAGCGTGCCCGCCTGGTAGACGGGGTAGCCGGGCGTGCCGTGCACCACCGTGTCCTTGGGCGAGCAGGGATCGAGGAAGGCGAGCGGCAGGTGGAAGATCGCCTCCTTGCTGCCGGCCGCGGGCAGGATCTGCGCATCCGCGTCGAGGCGGACCTGGAAGCGCCGCTCCAGGTAGCCGGCGGCCGCGCGACGCAGCGCGGGCGTGCCGGCGACGGAGGGGTACTGGCTGACCTCCGGCACCGCGGCGCGCAGCGCCGCCGGGATGAACGCCGGCGTCGGCTCGATGGGATCGCCGGTGCCGAAATCGAAGATCGTCTTCCCTGCCTTCGCCAGCGCCGCCTTGCGCGCCTGGAGTTCGGCCATCGGGTAGGGTTGCAGGGCGCGCAGGGCTGGGTTCATGTGGTTTTTGAAGAGGGCGTTCGGGCTTGCGGAGGGAAGGCGCTAGGGCCTACGCCGTGGTGCGGGGGATGCTGCCAAGCACCTGCGCTACCGGAAGCCTCGAGTCACGTGATGCAGGGACAGCACGAGCACGCCGGTGGATGGTCTTGATCACGGAAAACATGTGCCTTCCCTAGCGCCTGGCGCCTTCACCCTCCAGGATGCACACCGCGATCGCCATCCCATCGCTGTGGCTCACCGAGCAGTGCCAGCGCGTCGCGCCGTTGCGGCCAGCGACCGCCAGCGCTTCGCCGCTCAGTTCCAGGCGCGGCGCGCCGCGGTCGGGGTCGGGCAGCAGGGCGATCTGGGTGAAGGTCACGCCCAGCGCCCAGCCCGTGCCGAGCGCCTTCATGCAGGCTTCCTTGGCGGCCCAGCGCGCTGCGAGGCGCTCGCCCGGAGCGGCGGCGGCGAGGCAGTAGGCGATCTCTGCGGGAGTGTAGACGCGCTCGAGGAAGCGCGCGCCCTGGCGCGCGTGGACGCCGGCGATGCGCGCGACCCCGACCAGGTCGGTGCCCAGGCCGACGATCACGGCGCTCCGGTCAGCGGGCGCCACGTCTGGTGCAGCCACCAGGGCCCGTCGCCGCCGTCGGTGGCGTCGCCGCACTGCGCGCGCACCAGCAGCGGCGTCAGCAGCGCGCGCGTGGGCGCGGGCTCCAGCCGCGCCACGCCCAGCCACACGTGCTCCGGCCCGGCGAGCTTGGCGCTGGCGGCCAGGTGCCAGGCGCCGGTGCCGCCGAACTGCACGCCCTTGCCGCTGATGCTGACCAGGTCGCCGGCCAGTTCGAGCGGGCCGTCGCCGTCGTTCAGGCGCACCTCGAGGTGCTCGCCGTCCTCGGGCACGCGCGCGAAGACCAGCACGGCGCCCTTGACGCGGGCCAGTGCGTAGCCGGCCTTGCCGACCTCGGTCCAGGTCAGCTTGGGCTGCACGGCGGCGGCCAGCGCGGCGAGGTCGGCGTTGTCGCCGGTGGACGGGCACGGCAGCGCCGCAGGGGCCGCGGCCAGGCCGGGCGCGGTCTGGCGCATGCCGGCGGGTCCGGCGATCAGCAGCGCGCCCCCGGGCAGCGCCTGCGCGTCCTCGGTGGCCGCGATCACGCGCGCCTGCAGCACGTCGCCGGCGGGCGCGCCCAGCAGCATGGCGCTCAGATCCTGGTTGGCGTCGCCGAGCACGCAGCAGGCGCCCTCGGCGCCGGCGCGCAGGTGGCGCAGCTCGAGCCCGCGCGGCAGGCGGCGCTCCCAGGCGACCGCGCCCCCGGGCAGGGTCAGGCAGGCGACGCTCTGGCTGTGGTCGTCGCGGCGCACGTGCAGGTAGAGCCGCGAGCCCTGCAGGTCGTAGGCCTCGATCGCCGGCCAGTCGCCGAAGCGCCGGCGCACCGCGCCGCTGAAGCGGTCGAGGGTGACCAGCTGGTGGGCGTCGTCGAGCACGTAGACCGCGTCGCCCATCGCGGTGATGATCGCGGTCGCGGGCCGCTCGCTGCGCCAGCGCGCCCGGCCCAGCCCCAGGTCCCAGCAGGCGACCGCGTCCTTGGCGCCGATCGCGTAGCACACCCCGTCGCTGAGCACCGGCGCGGCGGCGAGGTCCTCGTTCAGCGAGAACAGCACGTGCCCGGTGGCGATCTCGATCAGGTCGACCTGGCCGTGCTCGTCCTGCGGCAGCCACAGCAGGCTGTCGCCCAGCAGGCGCGCGTGCTTGAAGCTGCCGGCGCCGATGCTGTTGCGCCACACCACGCGCGGCGCGGGCGTCGCGTCGGCGCCGGCCTTGGGATCGACGTGCACCTCGCGCGCGGCCAGGCACACCAGGTCGCCGGCCTCCTTGGTGATGATCAGGTCGTCCGCGGTCAGCAGCGGCCGGGTCGGGCCATCGCGGTCGGTGATCGCCTCGACCGCGTAGCGGAACAGGCGCTTGCCGCTGGGCAGGTCGATGGCGTCGAACCAGGTGCCCTCGGGCACGCCGCGCTGGCCGGTCTGCGTGTCGATGGTCGGCCACGCCAGCACGGTGGTGGCGTTGACGGCGAGCGGCTCGACGCGCTCGCCGCCGAGCAGGCCCTTGAGCTCCACCGCCTTGCCATCGCGCAGCACGGTGGCGGTGAAGGGCGCGCGCACGCCCATGCCGGCGACCACCGCGCGCAGGTCGCGCTCGAAATTCGTGGTCTTGTTGCCGTTGAACGAGGTCAGCACGTCACCGGTCTGCATGCCGGCGCCCGCCGCGCTGCACCCCTCGAGGACCTCGCCGATGGGGATGCCGAGCTGGTCGGCGGCGGCATCGCCGGGCGAGTAGCGCACGCCGAGCATCGGCCGGCTGGGCTTCCGCCACCAGGCCTCCTTGCCATCGGCCAGGCGCACGCCGGTGAGGAAGCCGCTGTCGCAGCCCACCGCCACGCCGCCGCCCACCACCACCACCCCGGTGCGGTGACCGGCCTGCAGCCAGGCGGTGACCGGGCCGGCGGTCGCCGGCACCGCGGTGGGCGCGGCCGCCGGCGCCAGCCACGCGGGCACCGGCCCCTGGTGCAGGCGCACCAGGCCGGCCTGGGCGAGGGCGTGCGCGTCGACCACCAGGCGGTCGCGCAGCTGCATCAGGTGGGTGGGCTGGGCGAGCGCGGCGCGGTACTCGTCGGCGGCGCGCGCGGCGTCGCCGAGCAGCTCGGCGTGGCGCGCGCGCCAGAACGCCAACTCGCCCTTGAGGCGGTCCTCGTGCGGGACCAGGGTCTCGAGCTGCGCCAGCACCGGCGGGAAGGCCTTGGCGTCGCCGGCGTTCAGCTCGAGCTGCTGGCGCACCAGGCGCGCCGCCTTCTCGGCGTACTCCTCGGGCGCGCCGCGGCGCAGCGCGGCGACGTACTGCGCGAAGGCCTGGGCGCGGTCGCCGCGCGCCTCGTGCAGCGACGCCAGGCGCACCAGCGGCTGGTAGTCGTCGGGGTGCGCGGCGGCCGCCGCGGTCAGGCGCTCGAGGAACGAGGCGCCCTTGCCGAAGCCGACGATCTTGGTGGCGAGCGCCGCCATCAGCAGGTCGGGGGTCACCGAGATGGTCACCGGCTGCTCGAGCGAGCCGCGCACCGACAGGCGCTTGCCGTCGGCGAGGTCGAACAGCGTCAAGGTCTCGCGGCTCGCGACCAGCGCGCGCTTCTCGCCCAGGCGGCCCTGCAGGCCGCCGCGCGTCTCGGCCGCCTGCGGCCCGCGCGCGCGCTCGCCATCGACCGCCTGGCTCCAGCGCGGCGTATTGGTCTTGAGGTCGAGCAGCGTGACCTGGCTGCCGGCGAGCAGCGCGGCGCCCGCGCCGACGTCCATGACCTGCCCATTGGCGCCGTCGCCCTGGTAGAACAGCGGCTGCGGGTCGTCCGCGCCCAGCACCAGCACCAGGCCCTGGCTGTCGGCCGGGGTCGCCACCGCGTAGGTGCCGTCGCTGACGATGGCCCCCGCGCGCGCCAGCGTGCGCGGCGTCGACATGCCGTCGTCGAGCTCCTCGGTCAGGCTCGGGTAGGACCAGATGCGCTGCACGTTGCCGTCGACGCCGACGCGCGCGAGCACGCCGTTGTTGGACAGCACCAGCAGGTAGCCGGCGTGCACGCACAGCGTCGGCGCGACCAGGCCCTGGGTCTCGCCCGAGGCGAACATCTGGCGCGGCGCCGGGATGCGCGCCACGGTGATGGGGTTGGTCGGCCACGCGGGCTCGCCGGTGTCGGCGCGGTAGGCGAACAGCTTGAGCTCGGCGCCGTCCTGGCCGATGGCGAGCGCGGCGTACGCGACCAGCCCGTCGACCATCACCGGCGCCGACGGCGCGGGCATCGGCCCGAGCGGCGGTGAGCGCACCGCCCAGCGGTGCTCGCCGAGGCGGTTCAGGCAGCGCAGCATGACCACGTCGTTCTGCAGGCCGATGGCGACGAAGCCCTCGCGCCCGGCCGCCGGCTTGCACTGGCCGAGGGTCAGCTGCACGTTGCCGAGCGGCTGCACGTCGCCCTGGATGTGCCCGACGAGGTGGTCGAAGACGAAGAAGCGGCGGCCGTCGCTGGCCGCCGACAGCTCGTTGCCGGTGGTGGTGATGACGAAGCGGTCGGCGGCGAGCGGGCTGCGGCGGGTGCGCAGCGCCGTGGTCTTGGCGCCGTTGTCGGGCACGTCGAGGGTCCACATCTCCTCGATGCTGTCGAGGCTGGCCGGCAGCTCGGGCTCGCCCTCGGGGCTGAGCAGCTGGTAGGCCGCGGCGACGCGCTTGGCGAGCAGCCTGTCGCCGGACTCGCCGGCGTGGCGCGCGCACTCCAGGTACTGGCCGATGTGCCCCGCGTCCCAGGCCTGGTTGGCGAGGCGCTTCCACGCCGCGGTCGCCGCGCCGGTGCCGGGGTAGGCCTGGGCGAAGCGGCGCAGCGGGCCGGGCGGCGCGTTGGTCGCGGCCAGTTCGCGGAACTTGCGCTCGGCGATGGCGCCGAAGGCCTGGGTGAACTCGCCCATCAGGCCGAGCGCCTCGAGCTTGGCGGCGAGGATCTCGGCGAGGGGGGCGCACAGGTCGCCCTTGGTGATGAGCTTCTCGCCGTGCGCCGCGAGCAGGGTCTGCACCCGCTCCATCAGCACCGGCATGTCGCCGCGCTTGTTGGCCAGGTCCTCGATCAGCTCGTCGGCGTCGTGGCGCACGTCCCAGGGCGTGGACACGACGGGCTCGACACCCGTTGCGAGCGGCGCGAGCAGGGTGCTGCCACCGGCCAGGGCCGCGAGCAGGGGGATCAGGGCGTAGCGGGGCACGGTGGCACGTTAAGCCCCCGCACTGGCATGGCCAGCGGCCTTCAGCGCTGCGCTCGACGCCTGAGGCGGACCACGGTGCGGAGTGCGCTGGCTTCCGCACCACGGACCGCGCGATCCGCCTCCGCGCCCCTCCCGGAGTCCGTGCCGACCCCGGTCCGGCCTACCCCCTTGCCACCAGGGGAGGACGCCGATCATCCCCGCCATGCCCCAGTTCGGCGGATCCACGATCATCACCGGCGGGATCCGGCTCATCCTCATCGACTGCTTCGAGACCCTGGTCGAGCTGCGCGGCCGCTCGTACCAGCCGCGCCAGGGGGTGAAGGACTTCCTGACCCACTACGCGAGCAAGGTCGGCATCCCGGTCGCCGTGGTCAGCGACGCCAACCAGGCGGCGGTCGACGACGCCCTGCGCCAGGCCGGGCTCGGCACCTGGATCACCCGCATCTACCACGCCGACAACGCCGCCGAGCGCCTGCCCGACGGGCGCGCGCGCAAGCGCCTCGACGTGCCGCTGCGCGACTTCGCGCTGCGGCCGGAGGAAGTGGTGTTCGTCGGCGACAGCCCGCTCGACGCCGAGGCCGCCAAGCACTACCACGTGCAGTTCATCCGCGTGCCGCGCAGCGAGGACGCGGCGTTCTCGTTCGCCTCGCTCATCACCGGCCCGAGCCGCTACCGCAGCCAGGAGTTCCAGGCGACCTTCCTGAACCACTACCTGGAGCGCAAGCCGGGCGCGCCCGGCGCACCGCCCGCCGGAGCGGGTGGCGACGGAGAGCGCCCGCAGTGAGCGGCGGAACCGCCACCGCCACGCAGCACCCCGGCGACCTGGCGCCGCGCATCATGCAGGTGCTCGGCATCCTGGTGCTGCGCTCGACCGCGCGCTTCCTCTACCGCGCGCGGGTCAAGCGCGCCGGGCCGCTGCCCACCGGGCCGTGCATCTACGCCGCCAACCACCGCAGCTTCTACGACCCGCTGCTGGTCGGCATGTGCCACCGCGTCGCCGCCAGCTACTTCGCGCGCGACAGCCTGTGGGCCAACCCGATCATCGGCACGGTGCTGAACATCATGTACGGCATCCCCATCGATCGCGTCAACCCCGGCATGTCGAGCATGACCGGCGCGATCGACAAGCTGCGCCGCGGCATCCCGGTGCTGATCTTCCCCGAGGGCACGCGCACCCGCACCGGCCGGGTGGCCGCGCTGCGCGATGGCCCGGCGCTGTTCGCGCGCCGCGCGGGCGTGCCGATCGTGCCGGTCTACGTCCACCGCAGCGAGCTCGCGTGGCCGCGCGGCCGCATCCTGCCGCGCCTGGGCGTGGCCGGCGTGCAGGTGCGCTTCGGCAGCCCCATCACCGCCCCCGCCGATCTGCCCCCGCGCCAGCAGGACGCCTGGGTCACGAAGCGCATCCAGGCGTGGATGGAACTGCAGGAGCGCCGGCTGCTGGGGCCGCGGCCACCAACGATCTGAGCTCCGCCAGGGCGGGACGATATTTTACCGCAGAGGGCGCAGAGGGGAAAGCAGGAGGCCGCAGCGGCGACGGATCCAGGAGGGCTCACCGCCATGGTGTCGCTGGCCTCCCAGGAGAGGTTTCCCTGAATTGGCCGTCCTCTGCGGCCTCCTGCTTTCCCCCTCTGCGCCCTCTGCGGTAAGCCGTCCGCAGGACACCCTCGTCAGCACGTGCCCGGGCCGGGTTTCGATTGTGGCGTCTCGGCGCTGACGGTACATACGCGGCTCCCATGACCGATCCCGCACCCGCCGCTGCCGCCGCTCCGCCCGCTCCCGTCCACGAGACCTGGGAATCGCGCCTGCCCGAGTGGCAGCAGTGGGCCAACCGCACGTGCGAGAACTGGATCTTCGCCTTCATCGTCGCCATGGCCATCCGCCACTTCGTGGTCGAGGCCTTCCGCATCCCGACCGCCTCGATGGAGCCGATGCTCTATGGCGACCCGGCCTTCGGCAAGAGCGACCACGTGGTGGTCGACAAGTTCCTGTTCCGCTTCACCGGGCCCCGGCGCTGGGACGTGACGGTGTTCCAGTTCCCGCAGCCCGAGATCGAGGGGCGCGGCGGCGCCGACGCGGTGACGGCGTGGACGTACGACGACAAGCGCCTCGACGTGCCGATGCTGCGCCCGCTGATGTACCGCAACTTCGTCAAGCGCGCGGTCATCCTGCCCGGGGACACCTTCTACATCAGCAACGGCGACATCTACCTCAAGCAGGAGGACGGCAGCTGGAAGGTCTCGCGCAAGCCCGAGGCCGCCCAGGAGGTGATCTGGCAGGAGGTCTACCGCAGCGGCGCGCAGGCCGGCTACCTGCCGTGGACCGGCGAGGGCGGCGACACCGCGACCGCGGCCGGCGCCGGCGTCGAACTCGCGCTGAAGGACGGCGGCGCCCTGCGCTTCAGCCAGCCGCTGCGCAACCTCTACCTGAAGCCGGGCCCCTTCCGCGTGCGCCCGGCGCGCCCGGGCGACGACGACCCCGACGAGCCGCAGGGCTACTTCGACGACGAGGCGGAGCAGGTCGAGCTCAGTATGACCACGCCGCTGTTCAAGTACCGCAGCCGCACCGGCAACGCCTGGGACCTCGACCGCTGGGCGATCAGCCGCCTGACCAGCGCCGACCTCGACAACGGCTCGCACGGCACGCTGCTCAACAAGAGCATGCGCGAGTTCATCGGCGACGTGCGCCTGCGCGCCACGCTCTCCGCGCTGACCGGCACGCTGGTCTACCACTTCGACCAGGGCCAGGCGCACGCCTACGCCCTGAGCATCACCGCGGACGGCTGGAGCATCAGCGGCGACGGCAAGGAGCTCAAATCCGGCAAGGCCGCCATGACCGGCGCCAAGCTGGTCTTCGCCCACCTCGACAACCAGATCTTCGCGCGCATCAACGGCGACGAGGTGCTGCGCGCCGATGTCGAGCCGGTCGACGCCGGCAAGCGCGTGGCCCTGTCGTGGAGCGGCTCCGGCAGCGCGACCTTCGCGGACCTGGCCATCGACCGCGACGTGCACTACACCGTCTCGGGGTTCCTGAAGGACGAGAGCAAGGTCTACCGCAACCAGGTCAGGGTCCTCGACAGCGAGGGCCGCCAGCCGGAGGAGCTCGACATCGCCGCGACCGCGAAGCGCAACATCCAGGGGGTGCGCGCCCAGATGCTCGGCAAGCCGGTGGATGAGCTGACCCCGACCCAGCTGTCCGGCCCCCTGGGCTACAGCCCGCAGACCGCGATCACCGCCCCGCCGGGCGCCTACCTGATGATGGGCGACAACAGCCCGTTGAGCTGGGATGGACGCAGCTGGGGGTGGGTGCCCAAGGAGAACCTGCGCGGACGCGTCCTGGCGGTGATCCTGCCGTTCAGCCGCTGGCGCCTGGTGCGCTGAATGCAAGCCCGCAGCAGGCCGGCCAGGAAGCCGGTTTTCCGCAGTTTCTCCACCGATCTTTTTTCTTGCGGGTGGGGATCGGCTCTCGCGAATAATTCCTCAAGCGTCTGCCAAGATCCTGTGAATGGAATTGCAAAGGCTTTCCATTCATGAGCTTGAAGACGACACCCCAATCGATCCAGGGAGATGCGGTGGTGCGAACGTTGCACGCCCCGGCCGACCATCTCTGGAGTTCTCCACAATGACTCTGCTCACCGTCACCGGGTTGTCGAAGCGATTTGGCCGGCGCCAGGTGGTCTCCGGCGTGAATATCAGCGTCTCGTCCGGTGAGATCGTCGGTCTGCTCGGCGCGAACGGCGCCGGCAAGAGCACCACCTTCCGCATGATCGTGGGGCTGCTCCGCCCCGAGGCCGGCGCCATCACCTTCCGCGGCCACGACATCACCGGCCTGCCGATGGACGCCCGCGCCCGCATGGGGCTGGGCTACCTCGCCCAGGAGCCCACCGTCTTCGCCCAGCTGACCGTCGCCGACAACGTGCTGATCGTGCTCGAGCAGCACTACCCCAAGGCCGAGCACGCCGAGCGCCTGGAGCGTCTGCTGGGCGAACTCAACCTCACCCACCTGCGCGGCAGCCTCGCGCGCAGCCTGTCGGGCGGCGAGCGCCGCCGTCTCGAGATCACCCGCGCCCTGGTGGTCGAGCCGCGCCTGCTGTTCTTCGACGAGCCCTTCGCCGGCGTCGACCCGAAGAGCCGCGCCGACATCACCAACATCTCGAACGAGCTGCGCCGCCGTGGCGTGGCCGTGCTCATCACCGACCACCACGCCGAGGCCATCCTGGGCATGGTCGACCGCCTCTACGTCATGGAGTCCGGCAACATCCTGGCCGAGGGCACTCCCGAGCAGATCGTGGCGAACCCGGCGGTGCGCCGGGCGTACCTCGGTGAGGACTTCGCGCTGTGAGGGGTCTGGCGATGGCTGACGGCTGACGGCTGACGGATCTTCTCGCGGAATCAGGAGGGAATCCGGAACATCGCTTCGCGTAGGGAGCGGCATCCAGCGTTTTTCGCGAGCGCCGCCAGCCGCCAGCCGTCAGCCTCCCTTCCCCCTTGCCCCCGCCCTATCGCCCCGAGCATCTCGCCATGCCCGACCTGGCCTCATCGCGCGTGCATGCCGTCATCGGCGACAGCCTGCGCCTGCGCGACGAGGCGCTCGCCGCGCTGCTCTCCCAGTGGCGGGGGCCGGTGAAGCGCGTGGTCGAGCCGGACGACCTGGGCCGCATCGTGCTCGACCTGGACACGCCATCGCTGTTCGAGGAGCCCGCCCTGTGGGTCGTGCGCAGCGAGGCGCGCTCGCTGCGCCGCCACGCCGAGCAGCTGCAGCGCCTGGCCACCCCCGGTGAGGGCGGGCGGCTGGTGCTGGTGCTGGCCGCCCCCGACAAGCCGGGCAAGGGCGACGGACACGCTCGGCGCCCTGCTCAAGGCGCTCGACAAGCTCGGGGCCCGGCACGTGGTCGGCGCGCCCGACGGCAAGGAGCTGCTGTCCTGGCTGCTCGCCCGCCTGACCGCCCACCCGCAGGGGGTCGACCGCCCGCGCCAGGTCGCCGAGGCGCTGATCGCGCACCTCGGCAACGACACCGACGGCCTGCTCGGCGCCATCGATGTGCTGGCCATCCACGCGGGCGCCGGCCAGCTCACCGTGGCCGGGGTCGAAGCCGTGGTCAGCGGCGTCGGTGAGCAGCCGATCTGGGAATTCACCGGCGCCGTCCTGGATGGCAATGCCGGCAAGGCCATAGGCCTGCTGCACGCCGGCGGGGGCATGGACGCCCAGCCGACGCTCTCCGCCCTGGTCGCGGAGCTGCGCAAGCTCATCGCCTGCACCGAAACCGCCGACGACGGCGAGGCGCTGTCCTGGATCAACGCGCGCGGCCGTCCCAACCTGTACTACGCGCGCAGTCGGGCCAAGGCTTTGGGACGCACCGCGCTGCTGCGCCTGTTCACCGGCGCGTTGATGGCCCAACGCCAGTTGCGCCAAGGGGGTGCGGATATGGAGCTGATCATCGAAACGCTGGTGCTTCACGCACAGCGCATCGTCCGTCCGTCACGCCGCTAGATAGCAGTGGCGGGCTGCAAAGCTGCTGGCTTAACTGGTCTCCCGACCATCACGGCGAGTCGAGGGTACCGGGACATGGACATCTATTTCTGCGACCTGTGCGGTGTGCGCGTCACCGATGTCGACCTGCGCGGGGGTCACGGGATCCGTCGGGTCGACGATGTGATCTGCGCCACCTGCCTCGAGCTCGGTCACGGCAAGGAGTGGCTGGTCCAGCACAACCGCCCGCGCCAGCCGTCATCGACCTCGCTGCAGCCGGTGGATTCCTCCAAAGGGACCGACACGGCCGTGCTGGGGGCCAGGCCCGCGCCCAGCCGTCCGGCGCATGCGGCCGCCGCGGCCGTGAAGGCCAAGGAGTCGCCGACCCTGGACGCCGGCCGCGACCGCGCCCGCACCGTCGAGGAGGACGAGCCCGAGGTCGAGCCCGTCGCACCGCGCATCATCGGCGACATCGATGGCATCGCCACGGCGGCGACCGTGCCCGACCACGAGGCGGAGGCCGAAGCCGCGTCCCATGGCCTCGATGACGAGCCGGTGCGCGCCCCGGCGAACGCGCGCCGTTCCGACTTCGCGGCGGCGGCGAGCGGCTTCTCGGCCCTCGGCGCGCAGCGCGCACCGCAGGCGCGCCACGGCGCCGACGATCTCCATGACGATTCCGGCCACCACCGCGAACTGGCCGCGGAGGAGGTCGAGCACCACGACGACGACGGCGCCGACGCCGAGGCCGGTCTCGAGACCGCGGACGGCAGCGCCGAAGCGGAGGACGCGGCCAAGCAGGCCGAAGGCGCCGAGACCGCGGATGGCGAACTGCGCGCTGGCGTGGCCGACGACACCGCCACCGCCGAGAACGAGGCGTCCGGCCTGTCCCGTGAAGATCAGGAAGCCGCCACCGATGAGAACGACCCACCCGAAGTCCCGCCCATGAAGACCTCCGAACCGCCGCGCCGGCCCGCCGGCCGTCCTGGCGGCGGTCGACCGAACGGCCCGCCCGCCTCCTCGGCGCGCACCCCCGCCGGCCGGCAGTCGACCGGCCGCATCCCCACCCCCAGTTCGTCTGGACGTCCTGGCGTGCGGCCCGGCGCGTCGAGCACCAAGAACCTCAAGGCCGGCAATTCCAGCAGCAAGAACGCCACCGCCAAGAGCGGCAAGGGCGCCAAGGCGTCGGTGCGCACCAAGCGCAAGGCCGACAACAAGAAGGTCATGATCATCTCGGCGATCACCATCTCGCTCATGATCATCATCATGATCGCGGTCTCGGTGAGCCGCGCCGGCCACCACGGCGCGCAGAAGGTCGAGTCGGTCAATCTCAGCAAGGAGCTGCGCGAGCACATCGGCAACGCCAGGAAGCTGGCGCAGAGCGCGCTCGACAGCCACGACGTCGAGCAGTTGAAGAGCGCCAAGGCCGCCATCATGACCGTCGGCGAGGAGGTCGAGTCCTTCAGCAAGTTCGCCAAGGACCACGGCCGCACCCAGGACGAGGTCGATCGCGGAGATCGAGGTGTCCGGCTTCACCTCCCTCAACGCCATGAAGGTGAACATCGGCCAGGAGATCGCCAAGCAGACCGTGCACTGAGTCGCGGCGGCCGGGACGTGGGGATTGCGCGCTGGCGCTCGGCGACCACCATCCGGCCCATGACCGCCTCCCCCGTCCAGCCCGCCGCGCTGCGCGACGCCCGCTCCGCCGCCTGGTGGGCGCTCGCCGAGGTCGCTTCCGGTCGCAGCGAACGCCTCGGCGAGGCCATCGAGGCCTGCACCGCGCTCGACGGCCGCGACGCGGCCCTGGCGCGCGAGCTGGCCCTGGGCGTGGCG
This sequence comes from uncultured Planctomycetota bacterium, assembly GCA_963818245.1. GTDB lineage: Bacteria > Planctomycetota > UBA11346 > UBA11346 > UBA11346 > BOG-1363. Next base: position 179,712 of record CAWFSD010000001.1, on the reverse strand, counting down.
CGCAACGAACGGCTCTACGATGCGCTCGCCGACCGCTGGCTGAAACCGGGCCGGCAGCCCGACGCGCTGCGCCTGGCGCTGCGCCTGGCCGCGCACCAGCTCTTCGCCCTCGACCGCATCCCGCCGCACGCCGCGACCAACGACACGCTGCTGGTCCTGCGCCGCATGGCCGGCCAGCGCCTGGTCGGGGTCGCCAACGCGGTGATGCGCCGCCTCGCCGGATTGCGCCAGGACGAGCGCAGCGCGCCCGGCCCGCTCGGCCGGCTGCCGGTCGAGGTGTGGCCGGAATCGCCGGCCGTCCGCCACGGACTGCCCGACCTGCTGGTCGCCGACCTGCGCGGGCAGCTCGAGGACGCGGCCGAGACCCGCCTCGCCGCGCTCGGCCGCGCACCGGTGCTGTGCACGCGCAGCCGCCCCGGCGCCCCGGCGGTCAGCGGCGCGAGCATCCTGCGCCGCGACGGCCCGTGGACGTGGTGGGACGATCCCGAGGAGGCGCTGCGCGGTCCGGTCGCCGCGGGGCACGCGGTGGTGCAGGACTACGCCCAGGGCCACGTCATCGCCGCCGCCGCCCCGCGCCCTGGCGCGCTGGTCCTGGACGTCTGCGCCGCGCCCGGTGGCAAGGCCCTCGCCCTGGCCGACCACGGCTGCCGGGTGATCGCCGCCGACAACGCGGCGGGACGGCTGGGGCGCCTGCTGCGCACGCTCGCCGGCGCGGCGCCGGTGCTGCTCCAGGACGGCCGCCACCCCGCGCTCGCGGCCGGCTTCGACGCGGTGTTCGTCGACGCGCCCTGCTCGAACACCGGCGTGCTCGGCCGCCGCGTCGAGGCGCGCTGGCGCTACGACCGCCGCCACCTCGGGCCGCTCGAGGTGCTGCAGCGCGGACTGCTCGCCGCCGCCGCGCCGCTGGTGGCGGAGGGCGGCAAGCTGGTCTACAGCACGTGCAGCGTCAGCCCGCGCGAGAACCAGGCCATCGCCCAGGCCCTGCCGGGCTGGCGCCTGCTGGTCGAGCGATTGACCTGGCCCGACCAGTGGCAGGGGGGCGGGTACGTGGCGGTGCTGGTCAGGACCTGAGACTCGACCCGGCTGGGACGCGCTGGTCTACAACGGCGAGAGGTACCTGACCTGCCCTGGGCGTGCGCGTCCGCGGAGGGGAACGTGATTCCGGATCTGGAAGCTGGACGGCATGACGTCGACCTCGAGTGATCGTATTCCTCAATTCAACGCGCCGATCCGGTAATTCCTGAAGAACACTGGCGCATCGCCGTGCTTGCCCTGCAGTCCGATCCGGCCCTTCGTCGCCATGTCGGCCATCGCCCGCGCGAGGAACGGCGGGGTGTCGCTGCCATCGGGGTTCTTGCTCGCCGAGGTCCAGCGCTTGATGTCGGCGTCGACGGTCAGGGTGTCGTTGAGCAGCACGGTCAGGTGCGGGCCCTTGCAGGCCACGGTCACGCGGTTCCATTCGCCCGCCTTCTTGACCACCTGCTTCGCCGGAGCGAGGCGGCCGAAGATGCCGCCGCACTTCCAGGTCGGGGCGACGTCCTTCCACCTTCGGCGTAATCGTCGAGGAGCTGGACCTCGATGGTGTTGGGGATCCAATCGCGGGGATCGGTGCAGTAGACCAGGACGCCGCTGTTGGTGCCCACCGAGTCCTTGAACTCGAGGTCGACGATGAAGTTCTCGTGGTCCCGCTTCGTCCGAGATCACCTGGTCCTGCGAGGCGGTCAGTTCGTCATTCACGATCGTCCACACGCCCTTGGGTGAAGTCGGCATCGGACAGCGTCGGGAGCGAACAGCGCCGGCCAGTGACGAGGAGTCGGGGTGCGCGGTCACCGAGGGGACCTTCGGCGGTCAGCTGGTCCGGCGCGCGCGAGAGGTCCGATGGCGGCGGTGGTGGAGGAACGGGCGATGTGTCGGTCTCATGCGGTTCCCGTTGACGTGGATGGGGGCTTGCGTGAACGCGACCTGTCCTAATGCATCGGAGGGTGCACGGGCTGTACATACTGGTTTGCTCGTTTTTCCGACTTCTTCGATGGTTTGAAATGAGCGTGGTCGAGCTGGCGTCCCCATCGCCCCGGGGGGCACGGAGTCGCTGGTGGATTCACCATCCCCCAGGGGGGCGCTAGCTCGACCATTGACCTATTTCAGCACCTGGATCTGTCCCCTGCACCGCTCCTGATCACTTCTCCATCCGGTAGATCCCCGGCTTCACCCTGCCGAAGCCGCCATCGCCACGCTCGACCGCGCCTGCCGACAGCGTATCGACCAGCCGCTTCGTCCCCTCGTAAGCCGCCGGCAGCCGCACCGGAGTGTCCTGGCCGTGTTCCGGGCACGACACGATCAGCAGGTCGTCGATCACCGACAGGTCGCCCACCAGGTGCGTGAACGCGTCGCGGCCGCCGCGTTCCTTCGCCAGGCGCGTGAGCGCGCGGTCGAAGTCGCGCAGCTCGGGCCGGCCGGTGACGCGGATGAAGCCGCTGGCCGGGTTGGCTGAGGGGCCCTGGTCGATGACCAGCCGCTTGGGCGCGTGCTGGTTCAGCTGGAGGAGGAAGTCGCGCGGACCCATGCCGTCCGCCGACCGCACCGGGTTGGTGTTCACCGAGAAGATGTCGATCGGCGCCTCGAGCGTGCTGCCCTCGCCGAGCATGATCGCCTCCGGGTCGCACTCCTTGATGCACGCGTAGACCTCGCGCATGAAGCGCAGGGCCATCAGGTTGGTGTCGCCCGGCCAGCGCATGAAGCTGCGCGGGCGGAAGTCCGGCGGGAAGGCCCAGCTCAGGCAGTCGAAGAAGATGCCCTTCGCGCCGCACTCCTGGATGTAGAAGCGGATCCACTTCTTCGTGTACGCGAGGTAGCCGGGGTGGCCCGGGTTGATGTGCGTCAGGCCGCCCTGGTCGAGCGAACCCCAGGACGCGCACACCCGCCCATCGCTGCCGCGGATGAACCAGTCGTCGTCGATGTCGGGGCCGCCGCGGTAGAGCAGCCCGGCGTTCGACATCCACACCAGCCACGGGATGCCGCGCGCCGCCAGGCCGCGGCCCATGGCCTTGAACTCCTCGATCGGGCCGTGGTTGGGGTCGGGCTCGTAGCCGATCGGCGTGGTGCCGCTCTGCACCGGGCGGTTGGTGACCAGCGAGTACGCGACGCCGCTGCACGCGCCGCTCTCGACCTCGGCGATCCACGCGGCGCCCTGCTCGCGCCAGGTCGGCCGGTTGTCCCAGGCCAGGCCGTGCTTCCACGCCACCTTCGCGACCCACGCCGGCGGTTCCTGGTAGTAGTGGGTGACGTAGGCGCCCAGCCAGCGCATCATCCCGGCGCGGTCGTGCCCGTAGAACAGCTTCACCTCGGGCAGTTGGATGGTCTCGCCCAGGTCGATGTGGCCGTGCAGGGTGAAATCGTAGCCGAGGCCGCGGCCCGCGTGCTCCATGCCCAGGATGTAGCCGACCTGCGCCTGGCGGCAGGTGATGGCCAGCCAGTGGCCGGTCTTCGCGTTGTAGTACAGGCCGCCGTGGATGAGCATGCAGCCCGGGTAGATGCGCCGCCAGACGTTCTGCAGGAAGCGCTTGCACGCCTCGGGCGTGCCGTGCTCGTAGCCGACGTGGCCGGCTTCATCGTCGGGGCCGCTCGAGTGCGACGAGGCGAACACCATGCGCGTGTCCTCGCCCCAGAACGCCCAGTTCCAGTTCAGGATGCCGAGCTGGTCGGCCCACAGCGGCGCCTCGACCACCGGGCCGCCGGGGCCGGGCACCGGGCAGGTCTGGTCGGCGAACTCGCGCCGCACCAGGGTGTGGATGCCGAAGCAGGGGAACTGCGCGTAGGTGCGCGCACCCATGGTGCGCGCCAGGACCAGGCTCCAGCCGCAGAACTGGTCGACGAAGCGCTCGCCCTTGAGGTGGGTGACCGCCGGCTCGATGCCCGGACGGTTGGGGTCGGTGTGCGGGCGCAGCTTCAGCGGCAGGCCGTTCACCCACAGCTCGGAACGGCAGGGCTCCGCCTGGTCGAGCAGTTCGATCCCATAGAGGCGCACCGAGGACACCTGGCCGGTGCCGGGATCGGTGGCGACCAGGAGATCGGGGGTGGTCATGGTCCCTTCCTTGAGCGGCTGAACGCGCGGCGACCGGTATGGATACCGCCAGTCAAGCGCTTGGCGCAACTGCCGCTAGCGGGAATCCGCCTCTTCCGTGGAGGCTCCCGGTCAGCCGGAGGCGGCCTGGGACCCGGGGTTGCGCGATCACTTTAACTCGCCTTCCCTTTGTCGCCCTCTGCCGTTCTCCCCTCCATCTCCCCGGGTCCACGTCGATGCTGTTGATTGGAGGATCTTCGTCAGAGACATCGATATGGACACCAGCGCCGGAGGACCACGGCGGAGGAGGTCCCAGTCCAGGGTGAGCCCCACAGCCTTTTGCCAAGCCGCAGGAGCGGTCCATCCCTGCGTGGAGCGCACATTGTGTAGTTACACGGAATTGCCTTGAAAATAATACTAACGGCATGGAATGGGTACATCCCCCGGCGCCCGCCGGACCATCCCGGATCCGCATGCTCTACCGTCCCCTCGGCCGTACCGGCCTCGACGTCTCCGTCCTGGGCTTCGGCGCCTCGCCGCTCGGCGGGGTCTTCGGCCCTGTGGCCGATGCCGAGGCGCAGCGCGCGGTGCGCACGGCCATCGACCTGGGCGTCAACCTCTTCGACACCTCGCCCTTCTATGGGCTGACCGCATCGGAGCGCGTCCTCGGTGCGAGCCTGGTCGGGGTGCCGCGCGAACGCTACCTGCTCGCCACCAAGGTCGGCCGCTACGGCCAGGACGAGTTCGACTTCTCGGCCGCGCGTGTCACCGCCAGCGTCGATGCCAGCCTGGCGCGGCTGCGCTGCGGGCACATCGACCTCATCCAGTGCCACGACCTGGAGTTCACCAGCACTGCGCAGATCGTCGACGAGACGCTGCCCGCGCTGCGCCGGCTGCGCGAGCGGGGCAAGGTGCGCTTCATCGGCATCACCGGCCTGCCGCTGGCCGCGCTGCGCGCGGTGGTCGAGCGCAGCGCGGTGGACTGCGTGCTGTCGTATTGCCGCTATGGCCTGCACGACACCGCGCTCGCCGCGCAGCTGCCGGCGCTGCAGGCGCGCGGCATCGGGGTGCTCAGCGCCGCGCCGCTCGCCATGGGCCTGCTGAACGCCGGCGGCGGACCGGCCTGGCATCCCGCCGATCCCGAGCTGAAGGCGGCCTGCCAGCGCGCCTGGCGGCACTGCCAGGAGCGCGGCGCCGACCTCGGGCGGCTCGCCGTGCAGTTCGCCCTCGCCCACCCCGGAATCGCCTCCACCTTCGTCGGCATCGCCAGCGCGGCCGAGGTCGAGCGCAACGCCGCCTGCGTCGGCACCGAGCCCGATGCGCAGCTCCTCGCCGAGGTCCTGGCCATCCTCGCCCCGGTCCACGGCCGCACCTGGCCGAGCGGGCTGCCCGCGAACCAGGACCCGCGCGCCACCGTTTCATCCGCTTCCCACTCACCAAGTTCACGCTGAACTTCCGGGGATTTCCACCGCCAAGACGCCAAGGTCAGACGGAGAAGAGCTCAGAGGCGCGCGTCCTCACTGCTTGTCATCGCTGATCGAATCCGGCTCGCCTCCGGCCTTCCCCTTGGCGCCTTGGCGTCTTGGCGGTGAAATCCCCTGTCACGCATCCAGGACCCCGTCCATGAAGACCATCATCCTCGACCAGCCCGGCACCTTCCGCCTCACCGAGACCGCGGAGCCTGCCGCACCCGGCGCCGGGGAGGTGGTGGTGCGCGTGCGCTCGGTGGGGGTGTGCGGCACCGACCTGCACGCCTACCGCGGCAAGCAGCCGTTCTTCACCTACCCGCGCATCGTCGGCCACGAGCTGGGCGTGGTGGTCGATGCGGTCGGCGCCGGCGTCGCCAACGTGCGCGTCGGCGACCGCTGCGCGGTCCAGCCCTACCTGGAGTGCGGCACCTGCATCGCGTGCCGGCGCGGCAAGCCCAACTGCTGCGTGAACCTCAAGGTGCTGGGCGTGCACACCGACGGCGGCATGCGCGAGCGCTTCACCGTGCCGGCGGCCAAGCTCTACCCGTCGGCGACGCTCACCCTCGACCAGCTCGCCCTGGTGGAGACCCTGGGCATCGGGGCGCACGCGGTCGCGCGCGCCGAGGTCGGCACGGCGGACACCGTGCTGGTCATCGGCGCGGGCCCGATCGGCCTGGCGGTGGTGCAGTTCGCCAGCGCCGCCGGCGCCACCGTCATCGTCATGGACCGCGACGAGCACCGCCTGGCCTTCTGCCGCCAGCAGTTCCAGGTCCCGCACACCCTGACTGGCGTCGATGACCCGGTCGCGGCGCTGCAGGGCATCCTGGGCGGCGAGCTGCCGACCGTGGTCATCGACGCGACCGGCAACCCCGCCTCGATGGCGGCCGCCTTCCAGTTCCCCTGCCACGGCGGCAAGCTGGTCTTCGTCGGCCTGTTCCAGGGCGACGTCACCTTCAACGACCCCAACTTCCACCGCCGCGAACTGACCCTGTTCGCCAGCCGCAACGCCACCGGCGCCGACTTCTCGCACATCATCGCCCAGGTCGAAGCCGGCCGCATCAGGACCGACCCCTGGATCACCCACCGCGCCAAGGCCGACGACCTGGTCGCCGAGTTCGCGCGCTGGACGGACCCCGCCCAGCGCGTCATCAAGGCGGTCGTGGAGTTCTGAGCCGTCGTTCCTCGTCCGGACAGCCGGATAGAACCGCCAAGGCGCCAAGGACGCCAAGCCTCGAAGGGAAAGCCGCGCCGCCGTGGCCTTGCCTGGAGCGATGCTGTCACCGTGTCCCACTTCCTCCCTTGGCGCCTTGGCAGTTCTATCCTTTCTGGATCGAGAAGCTGGGGCAAGGGCAACGTAGATCTGAAAAGTGCAACCCCGCACGGATCCGTGCGGGGTTGCTCGTGGTGCCTGGATGCCCGCGCGCGGGCGGTGGGTTACTTCACGTCGCCCGACTTGAGGTAGGCGACGATGTCGGCCAGGGTCTGGCCCGACAGGCCGAGCTGGTCGGCGCCCATCATCAGCGAGCGCTTCATGCCCTCGAGGGTCTTGATGCGGCCGCGCGGGACGGTCTGGACGATGCCGCCCATCGACTTGACGATCACCGGGTCGCCGCTCGACAGCACGATGCCGTCGATGACCTGGTCGTCCTTGGTGATGATGTGCGTGCCCTCGTAGCCGTGCGAGATCTCGGCGGAGGGGTTGACGATGGCGTTGAGGATGACCTCGCTCGGCTGGGTCAGGCCGAAGGAGGTCAGGTCGGGCCCGAACTCCGCGCCCTGGCCGCCGATGTGGTGGCAGGTGTAGCAGATCGTCACCGCGACCTTGCCGCGCGCGGCGTCGCCCTGCAGCTTCTGCAGCTCGGCGATGGCCGGCAGCTTCGACGGGCCGGCGGGCGGCTCGGGGCTGATGATCGGGGTGAGCACGATGTGGTCGGGGTCGAAGATGCCGCGGCGCTTCATCTCGTCGGCGAGGCCGAATTCCTTCCAGTCGTTGTCCTTGCGCTTGAACAGCCACCAGGTGGCGAGGTCGGTGAACGGGAAGTCCTTGGTCTGGGCGAGGTCGAGCATGGCGTCGGCCGCGCTCTTGTCGGCGATGAAGGCGAGCGCGTCCATCGCCTGCTTGCGCGCGGCGCGCGGCACGCCCGCGGCCAGGGCGCGGGTGCGCAGGTCGGCGACCGCCGCCGGCGCGCTCAGCCGCCAGGCGATCCAGGCGAAGGCCGGCGACCAGCTCTCGGGCGCGCTGCCCATGGCCTTGGCGACGGCGGCGTAGACTTCGCGCTCCTTGCCGCTGCTGCCGATGCCGAAGGCCTCGAGGTACGCGCGGTCCTTGCCGTCGAAGCTCTTGGCCAGGGCGGTGAGGATCTCCACGCTCTGCGCGGCGGGCACGTCGCGCATGGCTGGTGGCGACCTCGCGGCGCACCGCGGCGGAAGGATCGGTGGCCATGCGCGCGGCCATCGCCAGCACGTCGTGGTCGGCGCGGCGCAGGGCGCGGTAGGCGACCACGCGCACCTCCGCGTCCTTGCTGGCCAGCAGCGGCTCGACCTTGGCGACGCCCGCCGGGCCGAGCTGCGCGAGCAGCCAGATGGCGCGCGCCGCGATGTAGCGGTTGGCGTCGCCGAGCAGCGCCGCGACCGCGGGCACCGCCGCCTCGCCCTGCGCCTTGAGGCGGATGAAGCCGCTGTTGCGCACGTTCACCGCCGGGCTCTTCAGCGCCTCGATCTGGCCCTCGGTGGTGGCGAGGTCGAACTTCGGCACGTGCGGCTTGAAGCCCTTGGGCGCGATGCGGTAGATGTTGCCGGAGAGGGTCTTGTCCAGCGACTGGTGGCCGCCGACGCGCGGGTCGAACCAGTCCGCGACGTAGATCGCGCCGTCCGGGCCGACGCACACGTCGGACGGGCGGAAGCTCGTGATCAGCTCGTCGTTGGCCTTGCCGCCGATGAAGTCGGAGCCGGCGAATTCCTTCTCCTTGTTCGAGGTCAGGAAATCGATGCGCTCCAGCTCGAAGCCCGCGCCGTCCGGCTTGGGGAAGTAGCCGAAGACGACGTTGCGGCCGGCCTCGCAGGCGAGCAGCAGGCCGCGCCACTTGTCGCCCAGCGCGCCGTTCTCGTAGAACGCGACGCCGGTCGGCGAGCCGCCGCCGTAGACGTCGCCCGCCGGCATGGTGCCGGGGTCTTCCTGGCGCCACTCGGCGATCGGCGTGGTCTGGCCCGGGCGGCGGTCCGCGTTCCACGAGCGCTTGCCGTCGCGCGAGTTGAAGCCGGCGTTGCCGCACTCCAGCACCGCGGCGACGCGGCAGGCGGGCGGATCGTCGTTGTCGCTCTGGAAGACGTCGCCGAGCGAGGTGATGGTCTGCTCGTAGCTGTTGCGGTAGTTGTAGCCGATGATGGACGCGTTGGTGCCGTCCGGATTCATGCGCGCGGTGAAGCCGCCGATCCAGACGTGGCCGTCGACGCTGGTCTTGCCGGCGATCTCCGGCGGGTTGATCGCCGTCTTGCTCATGTCGTACCAGCTGCCCGAGTAGAAGGTCTTGCCCGACTTGTCGGTGAACTGGGCGCCGGTGTTGCCCTGGTTGAAGTACCACAGGCCGTCCGGCCCGGCGGTCAGCGAGTGCAGGCTGTGATCGTGGTTGCGGCCGTTGAAGCCGGTCAGCAGCACCTCGCGGGTGTCGATGCCGGCGTCGAAGACGCCGTTGTGGTTGACGTCGGTGTAGACCAGCAGGTCGGGCGGCTGGCAGACCACGACCTTGTCGCCGAGCACCGCGATGCCGAGCGGCGCGACCAGGTTGGTGTCCTGCACGAACACCGTGCTCTTGTCGGCGGTGCCGTCGCCGTCGGTGTCCTCCAGGACGACGATGCGGTCGCCCTCCTTGCGGCGGCCGGCGTGGCTGCGGTAGTTGACGCCTTCCGCGACCCAGATGCGGCCCTGGGCGTCGACGTCGATGTTGGTCGGCTTGGAGAGCAGCGGGCTCTTCGCCCACAGCGTGATCTCGAGACCGTCCGGCACGGCGAACTTCTCGGTCGGCACGAAGCGCGGCGCGTTGGGGTCGACGGGTTCCACCGCCGGTTCGGCCGCGCGTCGCGCCGAGCGCCGTGCAGGCGGCGAGTGCGCCGAGGCGCAGACCCAGGCCGGCGGGGTGGTTGACGAGGGCGGCGAGCGACGGCAGCAGGCGGGTGAGGCGCATCCGGGGACCCTTGGGGAAGGAAAGAGGGAGGATGTTGCTACCGTTCCAAGGGTGGTCGCGTTGGCAAGGAACCGTTGGGGAGCGGCCCGCGACGGTGTGCCTGGACCGGAATGACGTTTTCGCAGCGCTTTGCGGGGAGGAGGCGCTCGGGGAGGGGCCGCGTACCGGCGCGAGTTCCGAGCGGTGGACAGCGGCCTGGCGGTGCACGTCGAGGCGACCACCCCCATCACCGCCTCCTGCCTTCCTCGTGTCCTGCGGGACGTGCGCGGCCTGTCGCGCCGGCCCCGTCGGCTGGCTGCACGGCGCGCCCGGCGCGGCGATAGCGGCGCTCTGGCGAGGAGGACGCCACGCGCCAGACGGCCGGCGCGGCCACGTCAGGGGCAGCGGATGTCCGCAGGAGACGAGCGCCTCGCTCGCCCACTCACTCCGGCTCCCCCGCCACCGCCTCCGCCCGCTGCACCGTCAGCGTCACCACCCCGTGCGCCACCTCGACCACGCCGCTCAGCTTCAGGGGGCGGTCGCTGGCCAGCAGCACGCCGTAGGCGCGGTAGGCGGCGGGGAACCACACCGTCTCGAGCAGGGCGGTCTCGTCCTCGAAGGTCACGAAGGCCATGGCGGCGGCGGTGGCGTCGCGCCCGGGCGCGGCCTTGGTGTGCGCGGTCACCTCCTTGCTGGTGATCGGCATGGCGAAGACGGTGACGCAGCGCTTCCTCCAGGCGGCGACCACCTCGCGGCAGCGCACGCGCTTCGGTGGCAGCGGCCACAGCGTGATGGGGTGCGCGCTGGGCAGGAAGCCGAGGGTGTGGAGGTGCATGACCGCCTCGTCCCGGCCGTGCTCGTCGGGCAGGTCGGGCGGCGTGCGGGTCGGCGAGCGGGTCCGCCTCCGCCCACCACGTGGTCTGCTGCGGGGCCCCGCTGCGCGCCGGCGCGGCCAGGCCGACGCTGGCGGCCAGCCAGCGGCGCTGCGCGGGGTTGCAGCCGGGCAGCAGCGCGTCGAGCGCGCCGGCGCGCGCCAGCACGTCGAGCACCGCCGCGCCGACGCGCGCCCGCGCGCGCAGGTCGCGCAGGCTGCGGAAGGGCGCGGCGCGGCGCGCGGCGACGATGCGCTCGGCGACGCGCTTGGCCACGCCCGGGACCAGGTGGAAGCCGCAGCGGATGGCGCCGGCGCCTTCCGCCCGCGTGCCGTGCGCGCTCGCCAGCACGCACGGGCCGCGGATGGCGATGCCCAGGCGGCGCGCCTCCTCGAGGTAGGCGGAGGCGCGGTAGAAGCCGCCCTCGTTGGCGACCACGCAGGCCAGGAAGTGCGCGGGGTGGTGCGCCTTCAGCCAGGCGCTCTGGAAGCTGACCATGGCGTAGGACGCCGAGTGCGCCTTGCAGAAGCTGTAGCCGGAGAAGCTCATGATCATGTCCCACAGCACGGTGATCACCGGCTCGGGCACGTCGCCGCGGGCGCGCGCGCCGCTGGCGAAGCGCTCGCGCAGCGGCTCCAGGCGGTGGCCGGTGTCGAAGTGGCCGAGCGCCTTGCGCAGCTGGTTGGCGCCGCCGCTGTCGAAGCCGGCGATGTGCTGGGCGATCAGCATCACGTCCTCCTGGTACGAGAGCACGCCGAAGCTGTCCGACAGCAGCTTCGCCAGCGCCGGGTGCGGGAACCACTCCGGGCGCAGCACGCCGTGCGCCTTGAAGTCCTGGTAGCGCTCGATGTAGGTGTCGATCCAGCGCATCGCGGCGGGGCGGATGATCGAGGAGTGCACCACCAGGCGGTCGAAGCTGCCGTCGCCGACCTTGGCCTGGAGCTGGCGCGTGGCCGGGCTCTCGATGTAGAAGCAGCCCATGGTCGCGCCGCGGGCGACCAGGCCCTGCGTCGCGGGGTCGTCCTGCGGGCGCCAGGTGGCCTCGTCGACGACCGGCGCGCCGGCGGCCTCGCCCGCGCGGCGGCCAGCGGCCTCGCGCTCCGCGTTGATCTGGGCAACGCAGTCGCGCACCACCGCCAGCCCGCGGTTGCCGAGCAGGTCGATCTTCACCAGGCCGAGGTCCTCGGCGCCGTCCTTCTCCCAGGCGATGGTCGGCAGGTCGAGGGCGCCGTCGGCGACGGTGGGGTCCTCCCACGCCTCGTGCACGCGCGTGGCGCCCGCCGCCGCGGCCCGCATGACCTGGAAGCTGAGCTGCTTGGCCGCGGGGTGCACCGGCACCAGGTCGCGCACCGGCTCGGCGGTGATGACGATGCCGCCGCAGTGCAGGCCGAGGTGGTGCGGGCTGCCGGTGACGGCCTCGGCGGCGGCCAGCACCGCGGGCCACGGCTCGCCGAGGCCGCTCGGCAGGCCGAAGCGCTCGGCGTGGTCGAGGGCGGTGCGCGCGCGGGTGATCTCGGCGCTCGCCACGCCGTAGGCGCGCGCCACCTCGCGGATCGCCGACCAGCGGCGCAGGTACTGGTGGGTGGCGACCATGGCCACGCGCGCGGTGCCGTGGGTGGCGATGGCGGCGGCCAGCACCGCGTCGCGCTCGTCCCACGGGAAGTCGATGTCGATGTCGGGCGGGTCGGTGCGCTCCGGGCTGAGGAAGCGCTCGAAGAGCAGGTTGGAGGTGATGGGGTCGACGTTGGTCAGCGCCAGCAGGTAGCACACCAGGCTCGACGCGGCGCTGCCGCGCCCGCAGGTGCGCCGCCCGGCCGCGAGGTCGGCGACGGTCAGGATGTAGCCCGCGAAGCGCTTGCCGGCGATCACCTGCAGCTCGTGCGCCAGGCGCGCCGTGGCCGCGGCGCGCAGCGCGGCGCCGGCGGCGGCGTAGCGCAGCTCGAAGCCGATGCGGGCCGCGGCGCAGCAGCTCGCCGTCGGGATCGGCGTGGCCGCAGTCGGCCTGCAGCCAGCCGTCCTGGCCGGGCCGGTAGGTGCAGCGTGCGAGCAGCGCGCCGCCGCGCTCCAGGCGGTCCTCGTGCCCGGCGTAGGCCTGGCGCATCAGCACCAGGTCGGTGAGGCACAGGCAGCGCGGGCGCGGCGCCGCGGCGCGCCCGGCCTGGCGCGCGCGCAGCGCGGCCAGGATCGGGTCCGCGGCCATGCTCGCGGGCGAGACGTGGGTCAGCCCCGCGACCGCCGCGGCGGTGAAGCCGGCCGGCACCGCCGCGGGCCGCAGCCCCGAGCGCCACCACACCTCCGCGCCCGCGTCGCGCAGGCGCCCGGCCCAGGTCGCATCGTCGGCGAGCGCGACCAGGTCCGTGCAGTCGGGCGTGGCGCGGTCGTCCCCGTCCTGCCAGCGCCGCCACTCCTCGTCGTGCTCGTGCCGCCAGGACAGCAGCCGGCACAGCCGCCGGTAGCCCGCGCGCGTCGGCGCCAGCAGCAGGAGCTCGCTCTCCTGCCCCCGCCCGGCGCCCGCGGGCACCAGCAGGCTGGCCGCCACGCCGACGCGCTGCTGCCACGCCTTGAGGCAGGCCGGCAGCCCGAGCAGGTCGTTGCGGTCGGCGAGCGCCGCCCACGGGCCCTGGTGGCCGCCGCGGGCCGCGTGGAAGGCGGCGAGCGCCTTGCCCCACAGCTCCGGCGGCAGGATGCCCTCGAGCACGCTGAAGTGGCTCTGCACCGCCAGCAGCGGCAGCGGCCAGCCGGTCAGCTCCTTGCCCAGCCGCGTGGCCAGGCCGACCGCTCCGGCTTCATGGCGCTGCGCCCCCAGCGGCTGGGCGCGGGGGATCGGGATGCGGGGAGCGGAGGCGACGGACATGACACCTGGAATAGGTCCAAACGGACCCGTTCAAGGGATTTCCCGGTCCGCCTGGAGCTTGACTCCTCGTGCCGGGTCCGCTCACGGCAGGACGCGCGCGTCGGCCTCCGGCTTGGGGCTGCGCAGCACCACCAGGTGCAGCCACGCGAAGCTGCCGACCACCAGCACCAGCAGCACCGCGAAGGGCGTCTGGACCAGGCCGGTCCACTGCTTCACGTAGCCGAAGACCAGCGGCAGGAAGAAGCCGCCGAGCGCGCCGAGCGCGCCGACCAGCCCGCCGACGGCGGCGACGTCCTTGGGGAAGTATTCCGGGATGTACTTGTAGACCGCGGCCTTGCCGATGCCCATGCCGACGCCGACCAGGAAGACCATGATCGGTGAACGCGGTGACGTCGAGGGTGATGCCGAGCGTGCCCGGCGGCAGCGCCAGCACGCCGCAACTCAGCACCAGGCTGCTGAACACGCAGTACATCACCACGCGCGGGCCGTAGAGGTCGGAGAGGTAGCCGCCGAGCGGGCGCAGCAGGCTGGCCGGGAAGACGAACAGCGCGGCGAGCAGCGCGCCGACCTTGAGGTCGAGGTGGTAGTTCGTGACGTAGTACTTGGGCAGGGCCAGCGACAGCGCCACGTAGGCGCCGAACACCACCACGTAGTAGAGGCTGAAGCGCCACACGCGCACCTGGCTCAGCGGCCGCAGCATCGCGCCGAGCGGCCTGCCCTTGGCCGGCACGCGGTCGACCGGCGACAGGAACCACACCGCGGCGGCCATCAGCACCAGCAGCACGCGCGTAGGAGAGGGGGATGAAGCGCCAACCGCCAGGGATCAGGCCGCCGGCCAGGCCGGCCGCGGGCACCGCGGCGATCAGCGCGGGGCCGAACATCTTGGTCACCGAGGCGCCGACGTTGCCGGCGCCGAAGGTGCCCAGCGCCAGGCCCTGGCGGCTCTTCGGGAACCACACCGAGTTCCAGGCGATGCCCGCGGTGAACGAGTTGCCGGCGATGCCGACCAGGAACGCGCAGATCATGAGCATGGTGAAGGAGGTGGAGATGCCGACCAGGAAGGAGGCCGCCGCCGAGGCCAGCAGCAGGCCGGTGAACACCCTCCGCCCGCCGACGCGGTCGGTGATGATGCCGAAGGCCAGGCGCCAGATCGAGCCGTTGAGCACGGCGATCGCGCCCAGCCAGTAGAACTGCACGTCGGTCAGCGCGAATTCCTTCTGGATGGGGATGCCGATGACCGCGAACATCAGCCACACCGCGAACATCAGGGTGAAGGCGACGGTGGACAGGGTGAGCACGCGGGTGCGCGCGCGCAGGTCGGTCTGGTCGATGGCGGCGGCGGCCGGGGTGGGGAAGACCGCTGCGCCGAGGGCGCTGAGCGGGGCGGATGCTGAGGTGGTGGGTGGTGCCATGGTCGAGGCTCCGTTGCGAGGTGGATGCGGCAGCCTAGCGATGCGGTGATTCCGCGGGAATACGCGGTATCTGTTCAGCGGGGCCGCAGATCGGGGGGACTTGGCGCGCTGAGGCGGACTCGCCCCTCCATGTGGTCCATGCTATGCAAACGTCTTTGGGATATATGGTTACGATCAAAGATGCAGGGCGGATCGACGCGCAAAGCGGAGGCCGTGCCAGGCATATCTCTTTGCGATGATTACCGGCTGATCACTTGTCCGATCAATTTTCGACCAAGTCGCTTCCGTGATCGGCCACAATGACCCATCGCGATCGCGAGTGAGGATGATGCTCCTGTGCATGACCAGGTGGAGCAGGGAAAATCGCGCAAATACCGATCAACGTGCATGGTCGAGCTGGCGCTGCCCTCTAACAGTTTCGAGGTGGTCACGTGGTGGGGGGCATCGCAACGAGCGCCAAGCCCAGCTGCTGAGCTTGTCGAGTGAGTCGCTCAGTGAGCTTGAGCATGGCCCGTTCGGTAAGCACGGGGGTGAGTTTGGAGCGGTCGAAGGGAGTCTTGTCGCGGAAGAGGGCGTAGATGATGCGGGCAAGCTTGTGAGCGGTGGCCTTGATGGCTTCGCTTCGCCCTTTGCGCGCTGCCATTTTACGGAAGAAGTGCGCCATGGCGCTCTTCTTGCCATCAAGGCCCATGGCGGCGTGGCGGAGGATGGATGCCGCCCGGTTGGCGGTGGTGGGCAGGTTGCCCAGATGCTTGCCGCCCGAGCGCTTGGGGTTGGGGCAGAGCCCCAGCCACGAGGCGAAGGCGCTACTGGTGGGCCACGCTTTAAGATCGAAGCCGACCTCCCCCAAGAAGGTCAGTGCGGTGGTCGGGCCGATGCCGTCGATCGCCGGCAGGTCGACACCGGTGAGACGGAAAGCTGCCTGCTGGGCATCGAATCCGAAGCCGTTCTTGCCGGTGTCGCGCTTGCGCGACAGGTCGGTGGGGTCATCCCCGCCGGGGGCCGGCGGTAGGCGATCGATCAGCGCGCTGATCTCGGCGTCGCAGGCCGCCATCGCGGCATGATGATGGACGTAGTCGGCGTGCGCCTGGCGCAGCAGGAAGAGGTGCTCGGGTCGCCACGTTCCGGTCATCGCCTTGGCGATGGTTGCCTCATCATGGGTGCAGCGGTAGTTGCGCAGCTTCGCCAGGACGGCTGGCCGGCGCTCGCCAGCGAGGATCGCCGTGATGATCGCCATGCCGGTCTCGCCGCCGATGTCCGAGAGCACATGCTGCAGCTTGAGGTTCATCAAGGACAGTGCGCGCTGCATCTCCTTCAAGGCGATGCCGGAAGAGTCTATCCGCGCTTGGCGGAAGCGCAGCAACGTCCGCAGCTGCTGTACCGATGCGCCCGGTACGAACCCGCCGCTCAGCAGGCCATGCGCGTGCAACTCCCAGATCCATCGGCAGTCCTGCATATCCGTCTTGCGACCCCGCGGATTGCGCGTCTGACGCGCGTCCGCCAGCAGCACCTCTAATCCGGCTTCCTCCAGGCGGAGATACAGCTCGCGCCAGTACACCCCCGTCGCTTCCATCGCCACGGTTGTCACCCCCAGGGACACCAGCCATGCCACCAAGGCGATCAGGTCCTCGGTGAATGCGCCGAATCGTCGTATGGGGTCCGCGGCCAATGCCGGATCGACGCACACCCAGTGCTCGCTCCCGCCGACGTCGACGCCTGCGGCGCGCGCATGCATCTTGCGGATGGTGGTGGATGGTTTGTCCTCGCTCATGGCCATGCCTCCGATTACCGGGGATGAAACACGACGATCAGGGGTCGCTGACGGCTTTGGAAATCTGCCCTCCGGGGTCACGGGGGCCGGCTAACCGGCTCCCGCGCCACCATGCATCGGACGCGTTGACCCCCGGACCAGGCTCGACTCGGGCTCACGGCACCATTCGTCCAATGGCCTTCGACCGCCGATTCTTCCGGTAGACACCTCGTATGCCACGCCGCGGGACCATGCCAACCCCCTGTTCGCGCTCCATCGACCGATTCAACGAAATCGGGACGGCTCGACCCTCCCGGGGATCCGGAACGCAGTACAACGTCGTCAGGTGGATTCGCGAGCAGTCGGAGCGAAATACGGATCTACGTGCATGGTCGAGCTGGCGCTCGACCCTCCCTGGGGTCAGGAACGCCGCACAACGTCGTCAGGTGGATTCGCGAGCAGTCGGAGCGCAATACGGATCTACGTGCATGGTCGAGCTGGCGCTCGACCCTCCCGGGGGTCAGGAACGCCGCACAACGTCGTCAGGTGGACTCGCGAGCAGTCGCCGGGAGGGTCGAGCGCCGGCTCGACCATCGATCGACGGCCTGGAGCGCACTACCCGCTCCGTACGACGGTACCGCCTATCCCTTCGCCCCGTGCTCCACCGCGGTCGCGATCCAGCCGGCCGCCAGCGGCGCGGTCGTGCAGCCGAGGCTGCGCCCCAGGTGCAGGGCCAGGGCCAGCATCAGGGTCGCGGCGTCGCGCAGGGCGGCGGCATCGCGCAGCCCGGCGAAGTCCAGCTGCGCGCGCTCCTGCAGGAGTCCGCGGTGCGCCTGTACGAAGGCGGCCGGTGCGCCGGGGTCCAGCTCCGGCACGGTCAGCAGGTCCAGCCAGGCGGCCGGGATCGCCGCCGCGCGCTGTTCGTCGCTGGCCTTGGCGACGGAGCGCCAGCGCGGCAGCACCAGCGCGTCGCCGGCCGCGGCCAGGCCACCGTCGATGACCAGCACCAGCGCGCCGTCGGCGAGGTCCTGCATGACGTCGAGGTAGGCGTCCTGCACGCTCTCGCCGGCGGCCACGTCCTGGCCGGCGAGGTAGTCGCCGACGGTGAGGCGCGGCAGGTCCGTGACCTGCGGGCAGCCGGCCAGGCAGGGGAAGCGCCGGCCTTCGTGGATGTAGGTCACGCGTGACCCGCGCCGCTCGCGACCGAGCGGGTAGAGTCGGCAGGCGAGCGGGCGCCCGGCGTGCGCGACGCAGCCGCGCGCTGGTTCGTACTGGCTGCAGGCCGGCAGTCCGTTCCAGCCCGGCGCCCCGGCGAAGCGCAGGCGGATGCCGCCGGCCTCGGTGTGCTGGGCGCGGAAATCGGCCGCGGCGACGGCGCGCGCTGCGGCGAGGCGGGCCAGTTCCCATGGGTTGAGCCACACCTGCTTGCCGTGGCAGCACGTGCCGGCGCGCGTGCAGGTCAGCGGCAGCGCATCGTGCGCGGCCAGGCGCGTGGTCGCGCTCATCGCGCCGCTCAATGGGACCGGCGCCGCGACGTTCGCGCCCGCTTCACGGCACGGGCACGGCTGCGGTGGGCGTGGCAGGCGAGGTAGCGGTGCCGCCCGCCGCAGCGCGCTCGCGCAGGGCCCTCACGTCGCGGTAGTAGGCGACGTCGCCGGCCAGCGCGGTGTCGCCCGGGGCGAGCGCCACCCCCTTCTGGGCGAGCGCGAGAGCCTCGTCGATCAGGCCCAGGGTGGCGAACAGCCGGGCGCGCGTGGCGAAGACCGCGGCGTTCGCGGGCTCCGCCCGCAGGGCGCGGTCGCTGAAGGCCAGGGCGAGGTCGAGGTTGCGCTGCACCAGGTTGTCGTCGCCGAGGCGTTCGGCGACCAGGTCGTCCGCGGTCTCGGCGTCGAGCTGCTCGAGCGGGATCTTTGCCAGGGTCTCGCGCACCATCGCCGGGTTCTTGGTGTAATTGGCGATGGCCAGGCGCATGTGCAGGGCTTGGCCGTCGACCGCGTCGAGGGCGAGGATCTGGTCGATGACCCCGACCGCCTTGTCGATCTGCGGCTGGCGACCGCCGAGCAGCTGCTTGAGCTGCTCCTGGAGGGCGGCGACCTTGCTCTGCTTGGCGGCATCGAAGGTGCCGGCGACGACCTGCGCCAGCACCGGACCCATGGTCATGGGGTGGCCGGCCCACATCACCTTGCCGTCGGCGCCGACCAGGAAGGCCTGCGGTATGCCGTCGCGACCCGCCATGTAGGCCTGATGGGTGGCCTTGTCCGCCAGGCCGACGCGGTAGTCCATCTTATCACCCATCTCCGCGACGAAGGGCTTTACGGTCGGCTCGTCCTCGTCGCTCAGACCGATGATGCGCACCTGCTCGCCGTACTGCTTCTGCAACTGGGTGAGGTGCGGGATCGACTGCTTGCAGGGTCCGCACCAGGTTGCCCAGAATTCGACCACGGTGATCTTGCCGGTCGGCGCCACCGCGCCGCCCTTGACCCACGTGACGGAGGTCAGCGGTGGCGCGTCCTGGCCGACGTCGAGCGCCTGCAGCGCCGCGCCGCAGCTCAGGCTGAGCGCGCAGAGCAGGGCGAAGGCGATAGAGGTGGCTGGGCGCATGGCGGGCTCCTGGAGGTCAGTGGGGATAGCCGGGTGGCGGGAGGGGGACAAGCCAAAACGGGTCCGCGATGGGCACGTGGGAGATCCGGATGACGCCACGCAGAGGTTACGCCCAGGGGCCGCCGCGCGTTTGGCTTTGCCCGAGCAAGGGTCGGCACCAGCATGCCCGCCATGCGCATCATCCTCGGCATCGGCAACCCCGGACGCGAGTACGCCGGCACTCGTCACAACTGCGGTTTCCTGGTCGTCGATGCCCTGGCGCAGCGCCACGGCCTGACCGCGTGGCGCAAGGATTGGAACGCCGACGTCTGCGAGTGGGCCGTGCCGCCCGCGCTCGGGGGTGGCAAGGCGCTGCTGCTGAAACCGCGCTGCTACGTCAACCTCAGCGGTGGGGTGGCGCAGGCCGCGCTCGCGTTCTACAAGCTGCCGATCAGCGACCTGCTGGTGGTGGTCGACGACCTCAACCTCGCCTTCGGGCACCTGCGCCTGCGCCCGGACGGCAGCGCTGGGGGCCACAACGGTCTGCGCGATGTCGAGGCCAAGCTCGGGCCGCTGTATCCGCGCCTGCGCATGGGGATCGGGCGTCCGCGTCCCGGACAGGACCAGGTCGGGTTCGTGCTGGGCGGGTTCGCTCCCGACGAGCAGGCCGACGCCCAGGCGATGGTGGCGAAGGCGGCCGATTGCGTGGAGGGCTGGTTGCGCGACGGGTTGGCGGTGTCGTGCCGGTTCAACGGGCCGTTGCGGCCGGAGGTGCCGGCGCCCAGACCCGCACCAGTGTCGAAGCCCATGAAGTCGGCGGAGCAGCCACCGACAGGCGATGAGCGGGGGGAACGGATCGACTAGCGCGAGGCGCGAGGCGCGAGGCGCGAGGCGCGAGGAAAATTTGACAGGGCCCATAGCGCAAGCGGAGATCGCCCCGGTGGCCCCCGACCCCGGAAAACGAAGCACCCCCGTCCGGAGGACGAGGGTGGACTGCAAGGCGATCTCCCGGCCCGTGGGGCCGGCAGGAATCAGCGCTTCTTGCCCTTGCCCGACGCGCGGCGGCGCTGGCGGTTGACGATCTGACGGCCGGCCTTCGTCTTCATCTTGCGACGGAAGCCGTTCATCTTGCGCTGCTTGGTGGAACTTCTGCGAATCTTGAGGTGCATGACCTGCTCCAGGTGCGGGTGCGGGATCTTCCGCCCAAAGTCCCGCTGTCAAGCGGGTAGCAGCGAAGTCAGCTCTGGCAGCTCCGGCACCAGGTGGTCCCGCGTCCCCCGACCACCCCTCCCGAGAGGGTCGTGGCGCAGGCTGGACAGGGCGCGCCGGCCTTCCCGTAGACCTGGAAGTTGTGCTGGAAGTACCCGTCCTGACCGCTGGCGGCGCGGAAATCGCTGATCGTCGAACCGCCGGCGGCGATGGCCTCGGCCAGGATCGCGCGGATGTGGCCGACCAGGCGTTCGAGGGCGGCGCGCGGTACCCGACCGGCGGCGCGGGAGGGGCGCAGGCCGGTGCGGAACAGCGCCTCCTGGGCGTAGATGTTGCCCACCCCGACGACCACGCGCTGGTCCATGATCAGGGCCTTCAGGGCGATCTTCCGGCCGCGGCAGGCGGCGGCCAGGTAGACGGTGGTGAAGGCCTCGGGATCGAGCGGCTCCGGTCCCAGATCGGCCAGCCGCGGGTGGGCCGCCTCCTCGCCGGGCGCGATGTAATCCAGCAGGCCGAAGCGCCGCGGATCGCGGAAGGCCAGGCGGCGCCCGTCCGCCAGGTGCAGATAGCAGTGGTCGTGGTCGCGTTCATCGCCGGGCTGGCGCCAGTCGCCACGTCCCGGTCATGCCGAGGTGGCAGAGCATGCTGCCGGCCGGGGTGGCGAAGAGCAGGTACTTGGCGCGCCGCCTGATGCCGGTCAGCGCCTGGCCGGCGAGCAGGCGCGGCAGGCGCGCGGGGATGGGTGCGCGCAAGTCGCGCCGGGTGAGCTGGATGCGGGCGATGGCGGCATCCCGGCCGAGCAGGCGCTCCAGGCCGGCGCGCACGGTTTCGACCTCAGGGAGTTCGGGCATGGGTATGGCGAGCATCGGGGACTTTCCGGCGATTGCCAGCGTAGCCCCCAGCAGATGAGGCATTTGCGCCCCGCCGGGGGGATCGGGTACACTCCCCCCATGCCCCCGCCCAGCACGGTCGTCCGCCCGCTCACCGTCGCCGAGATCGCCGATGCCCTGATGGGGGTGGAAAGCAGCAATGCCCTGCTCGCCCGGTTGGAGGACCTGCTCGGCCGGCTCGGCGCCCTCCCCGCCCGCCTCTACCTGTTCGACGCCGACAGCGGCAGCTTCTACGCCGCAGCCGGCCTGGGCTGCACCCGGGCCGCGCCAGAGATCCCGCTGATCAGACCCGACGCCGCGCCCGCCAACCACCACCTCCTGCGCAGCTGCGGCGAGTGGGTCGGACTGCTCGAGATCCTCGCCACCGAGCCCTGCGACAGCGAACTCGTCGCGTTGCTCGCCGCGCTGCTGGGCCCGACCCTGATCGCCGTGCACCGCCAGGCCGGGCTGATCGACGAGGTCACCCAGCTCGGCCGCGAGGTGCGCGAGCTGGTCACCGCCGGCGAGCTGCTGCGCCACCTCGACGTCGAGGTGCTGCTCAGCCGCATCCTGGAGACCGCGATCTTCGCCGTGCGCGCCCAGGTCGGCGCGGTGCTGATCGCGGACGAGCAGGACCAGCTCACCGTCGGCGCCGCCCTGGGCCTGAGCGAGCAGCACATCGCCGCGATCCAGGGCCGCGACGGGCGCAGCATCGCGGCCGCGGTGCAGGACGGGGGCGTGGCGATCTGCGTGGGCGCCGACGAGGTGCGCCAGCGCCTCGACCTGACGGCGCTCGAGGCGCAGGGCGTCAACCTCACCGGGCTGCTCGCGCTGCCGCTGACCATCCGCGGGCGCGGGCGTGGCGTGGTGCTGCTCGCCAACCCCGAAGGCGATTTCAACGCCGGCGAGCGGCGCATCGCCGAGACCGTCTGCAGCCTGGCCGCGATCGCCCTCGACAACGCGCTGCTGGTCAAGGGCACCCTCGACCGCGAGCGCATGCAGCGCGAGCTCGACCTCGCGCACTCCGGTCCAGGAGCAGATGTACCCCGATGGCGGGCTGTCCCTGGGCGGCCTGAACGTCGAGGGCCGCTCGCAGCCGTGCGACGAGACCGGCGGCGACTACTACGCCTACCTGACGCGCGCACGGGCGCGTGCTGGCGATGGTCGGCGACGTCAGCGGCCACGGCCTGGGCGCCGCGCTCTACACCACCATGGCGCACGCCATCATCCAGCAGCAGCTGCGCGCCGGCGCCGCCCTCGAACCGGCCTTCGGCGTGCTCAACGAGGGCCTGTTCCACACCCAGAGCGGTCGCTTCATGACCGCCGCGCTGGTCGAGATCGAGCCGCAGACCCTGGCCTTCACCTACGTCTCGGCCGGCCACAACCCGCTGCTGTGGATCCACGGCGGCGCGGTGCGCTGGCTGGAGAGCTGCGGCATGCCGCTGGGCATCGTCCCGGTCGGCGACTTCCCGCCGCCGCCCGGCGACCGCCTCGCGCCCGGCGACATGCTGGTCCTCTACACCGACGGCTTCGTCGAGGCGGTCAACGCCGCCGGCGAGGTCTACGGCGACGAGCGCTTCGCCGAGGTGGCGCTGATCGCCTGGCGCGAAGGCATGGGCCCGGCCGAGACCGTCGCCCTCATCACCGACCGAAGTCGATTTGTGGTCGGCGGGGCACAAGCACGAGGACGATCTGACGATGGTCGTGGTCCAGGTGGCGGCTTCCGCGCCCGGGTGAGGGGGCGCGAGACGCGAGGGCGGGCGGGTGGGCCGTCCGCCGAGGGAAATGGCCACGGCAGGAAAGGTGGTGGCGCCACGCCGGTCCTCCTCGACGGGTGCCCGGTCGGGATGCCATCCGCGCGCCGGGTCCTGGTCGCAACACCTGCAACGCAGCCCCGCGAGCCTCGTCATACCTCCCGAGCCACGCCCTGTCCTCCACCCCGCGTCTCGCGTCGCCCCCGCAGGGCCCCGTCTGACTGTCGGGCATACAGGGAAGGCCGCTGGTGCTTGGCGGGCGACCGTGGTACGCATAGTTCCTGCATCCGTCAGCCGGAAAGGCATCCCTTGGCCATCTCCACCCTGCCCGTCGCCCTGCTCCACCGCTGCCTGGTTCCCAGCCTGGTCCTGCTCGCCGCCGTGGGCCTGGTCCGGGCCGAGGACGGCGAGGCCCTGCCGCGCCTGGCGCCGACCGTCGGCGAGTACCTGAAGAGCGACTACTACGACCAGACGCGCTTCCACCCGCACACCATGGTCGAGCGCGCGCTGCGCGCCCTCGAGACCTCCGAGGTCAGCATCGACACGGCCTGGAAGGACGGGGTCATCACGCTGACCATGGCGACGGTGGTGAAGCAGATCCCCGCCAAGGAGCCCAAGGACATCGACGAGGCCATGGCCCTGGTCGAGGTCGTGCGCCTGGCCCTCGACGAGGCGCCGGGGCTGACCAAGGAGCGCAAGCGCGACCTCGGCTACGCCCTGGTCAACGGCACGCTGGCCTCGCTCGACCCGCACACCGTGCTGATGCCGCCCGAGCCGGCGCGCGAGTTCAGCGAGGACATCCGCGGCGAGTTCTACGGCATCGGCGCCTTCCTCAACCAGGAGGAGGGCGTCATCACCATCGAGCGCGTCATGCCCGGCCTGCCCGCCGAGAAGGCCGACGTGCAGGACGGCGACATCATCCTGGGCATCGACGGCGAGAAGACCGCCGGGCTGAGCCTGGAGCAGGCGGTGCGCCGCATCAAGGGCCCCAAGGGCACCACCGTGACGCTGACCGTCGAGCGCAAGAGCTCGCCCGCACCGGTCGACATCCCGGTCACGCGCGACCTGGTCCAGGTCATCACCATGCGCGCCAAGCGCGTCGGCGACGTCGGCTACGTGCGCATGGACGAGTTCAACGCCAACACCTTCCGCTCGCTGTGCAAGGACATCCTCGACCTGCAGAAGCCGGGGCCGATGAAGGCCTTCGTCCTCGACCTGCGCTTCAACGGCGGCGGCCTGCTCGACCAGGCGCGGCTGATCAGCGACATCTTCCTGCCCAAGGGCGAGGAGATCGTGCGCACCGTGACCAGCGACGGGCAGCCGCAGATCTACAAGAGCTCGGCGCGCCAGCTGCTCGACGTGCCGATGGCGATCCTGACCAGCGGCGGCAGCGCCAGCGCGGCCGAGATCCTCAGCGGCGCCCTGCAGCGCGACGAGCGCGCGGTGATCGTCGGCTCGACGACCTTCGGCAAGGGCTCGGTGCAGACCATCAAGGACCTGGGCGACGGCAGCCGGCTCAAGCTCACCATCCAGGAGTACCAGCTGCCCGGCGGCGTCTCGATCCAGGACGTCGGCGTGACCCCCGACCTGCGCCTGATCCAGCACACCGTGCGCAAGGACGGCGTCATCGACCTGGTGCCGTTCACCAACCAGCGCGAGGAGGACGACGAGTTCGCGCTGGTCAACACCCACCTCTACGAGCACAGCGCCGCGCTCGAGCTGGGCTGGCTGTCGCACTTCCAGGAGCGCGAGACGCTGAAGAAGTCGGCGATCTCGGCGCGCGACTTCGTGCCCGACCAGGAGGCCAGCCTGGTCATCGACCTGGTCGGCCAGGCGGTGGCCGGCGGCGACGAGATCGCGGCGGCGGCCGAGCAGGCGGCCAAGGTGCGCGGCCTGCGCAAGTTCCTCATCGAGCAGCTCAAGGCGCCGGTCGGCGCGCGCGCCGAGGTCGAGTCGACCGCGCTGGCGGCGGCCCTGGCGGGGCGCGCCCCGGCGGTGGCCTGGGGCCCGGCGACGCCGGTGCCCGCGGGCGCCCTGACCCTGACCTACAGCGGCCCGGCCGCGGTGACGGCCGGCGAGACCGCCAGCCTGTCCTTCCAGGTCGCGAACGCCGCCGGCGTCGACCTCGGCCGCCTCTACGGCGTGGTCAAGGCCGACAAGTTCAGCCCGCTGTGGGAGGACGAGGTGGTGATCGGCCAGGTCCCGCCCAAGGGCAGCGCCACCGGCACGCTCAGCTTCAAGGTGCCGCCGCGCCTCTACGGCGGCGAGGAGCGCTTCGACCTCGAGCTGTTCCAGGACGGCCGCTCCGAGCGCCTCGCCAGCGTGCCGGTGCGCGTGCAGGTGCAGGCCGCGCCGCGCCCGCGCTTCAGCTACACCTGGCGCCTGGAGGAGCCGGGCGGCGACGGCCAGCTCAACCCCGGCGAGGCCGCGGCCCTGCAGCTGACGCTGAAGAACGAGGGCGACGGCGCCTCGGCCAAGATCGACCTGCGCGTCTTCAAGGAGGGCGACGACCACTTCGTGCAGCTCAGCGACACGCGCAGCAAGCTCGAGCCGCTCGCCAAGGACGGCACCGCCACGGTGAAGATCCCGCTGACCGTGAAGAAGGAGTGGATCCGCAGCGACAAGACCGTGATGCCCTTCACCGGCGACCAGATCAAGCTGCTGGTGCGCGCCGAGGAGCGCTTCGACGAGGGCGTGGACGGCCGCTACCGCGCCACCATGTTCAACACGCTGACCATCCCGGTGAACGCGCCGGTGGTACCGCACCCCATCGCACAGCCGTCGCTGCAGCTGGTGAAGAGCGCGGTCGGCGCCGACAACGCGGCGACGGTGACGGTCAAGGTGGTCGATCCGGCGCTCAAATTCCTCACCGTCTTCCAGGACGAGGACAAGACCGCGCTGCTGCCCGCCGCCAAGCTCGGCGCGGACGGCCTGTTCACCACCACGCTGCAGCTCAAGCCGGGCGCCAACTCGGTGCGCATCGTCGCCATCGACCAGGACGACGTCGACGAGGTCCTGCCGCTGCGCCTGTGGGGCGAGGGCACCGTCCCCGCGAAGGGCGCCACGGACAAGACCGCCGCCAAGCCCGAGGCCAAGATGAAGGCCCAGGTCGACGCCGGGCCCGTCGTCCCGTAGACCCGAGACCCCAGACCCGAGACCCCAGACCCGAGACCTGAGTACGAGGTGCCTTCCTGGCGCCTAGGGTCTCGGGTCCAGGGTCTTCTTCGAGATCCCATGCCCACCCGCCCCCGTCGCAACCGCGTCTCCGCCGGCATCCGCGGCCTGGTGCGCGAGACCACGCTGTCCGCGCAGCACCTGGTGCTGCCGCTGTTCGTCCAGGAGGGGCCGCAGAGCGCGACGCCGATCGCGTCGATGCCGGGCTGCTCGCGGCTCGGCATCGAGCGCATCGTGGCGGTGGCGCGCGAGGCGCTGGCCCTGGGCGTGCCGGCGGTGGCGCTGTTCCCGGCGCTGGAGGACGCGCGCAAGAGCGTGCGCGCCGAGGAGAGCGTGAACCCGGAGGGGTTGCTGCAGCGCGCCGTGCGCGCGCTCAAGGCCGCGCTGCCGGCGCTGGTGGTGATCACCGACGTGGCGATGGATCCGTACTCCAGCGATGGCCACGACGGGCTGGTGCGCGGCGACGAGATCGTCAACGACGAGACCCTGCCCATCCTCGCCGCCATGGCGGTGGCCCAGGCGCGCGCGGGCGCCGACGTGGTCGCGCCCTCCGACATGATGGACGGGCGCGTGCGCGCCATCCGCGCGGCGCTGGACGCGGCGGGTTTCACCGACACGGGGATCTGCAGCTACTGCGTGAAGTACGCCTCCGCCTTCTACGGTCCGTTCCGCGACGCCCTCGATTCGGCGCCGCGCGCCGGCGACAAGAAGACCTACCAGATGGACCCCGCCAACGTGCGCGAGGCGCTGCGCGAGGTCGCCCTGGACGAGGCCGAGGGCGCCGACTGGCTGATGGTCAAGCCCGGCCTGCCGTACCTGGACGTGGTGCGCGCGGTGCGCGCGGCGACCGCGCTGCCGGTCGCCGTCTACCACGTCAGCGGCGAGTACGCGATGCTCAAGGCCGCCGCCGCCAACGGCTGGCTCGACTACGAGCGCTGCCTGCTCGAGAGCCTGCTCGGCATGCGCCGCGCCGGCGCCGACCTGATCTTCACCTACGGCGCGCTCGACGCGGCGCGCGCGCTCGCACGCTGACGGGCTCCGAGTTTCGAGCGACGACCATCCACCGCGCGGTGGAGAAGCCCGTGCTCGCGGCTCGAAGCTCGCAACTCGCAACCGTCCCTCGGTCGCAGGGCTGCCGAGCACCGTTGCGAATGCGCTTTGCCCGCGGGCTCCCGCCGAACACCATCCGCCGCAGCCCACGCGGCGGAAAGGGACCACCATGCCCACGATCGGCGCCTCCTCCATCGAGGCCTTCCCGCTGGCCCTGGGGGGCAACACCTTCGGATGGACCTCGGACAGCGCGACCTCGTACCGGGTCCTGGACGCCTTCGTCGCGGGTGGCGGCAACGTCATCGACACCGCTGACGCCTACTCGGCCTGGGCCCCGGGCAACCAGGGCGGCGAGTCGGAGTCGATCATCGGGGCGTGGCAGGCCGAGCGGCGCAACCGCGCGCGCGTGGTGATCGCGACCAAGGTCAGCCAGCACCCGCAGTTCCGCGGCCTGTCCGCCGCCAACATCGCCGCCGCGGCCGACGCTTCGCTCGCGCGCCTGCGCACCGACGCCATCGACCTGTACTACGCCCACTTCGACGACGCCGCCACGCCGCTGGAGGAGACCGTCCTCGCCTTCGCCGCCCTGGTCCGCGCCGGCAAGGTGCGGCACGTCGGGGTCTCGAACTACAGCGCCGCGCGCATCCGCGAGTGGATCGCCATCGCCACGCGTCACGGCGTGGCCCTGCCCATCGCCCTGCAGCCGCACTACAACCTGGTCTTCCGCCAGCCCTACGAGCGCGAGCTGGCGCCGCTGGCCACGGCGCACGGCTTCGGCGTCTTCCCCTACTTCGCCCTCGCCAGCGGCTTCCTCACCGGGAAGTACCGCACCCAGGCCGACCTCGCCGGCAAGGCTCGCGAGCGCCAGGCGGGGCGCTACGTGAGCGTCGCCGGCCTGGCGGTGGTCGACGCCGTGGGCAGGGTCGCGGCTGCGCGCGGCGCGTCCCACGCGACCGTCGCGCTCGCCTGGCTGCTCGCCAAGCCCGGCATCACCGCGCCGCTCGCCAGCGCGCGCACGCCCGAGCAGCTCGACGAACTGTTCGCCGCCACGCGCCTGCGGCTCGCCGCCGATGAGGTCGCTATCCTCGACAAGGTCTCGGCGCGCGTCGAAGAGGAGGCGGAGCAGAGCGCGCGCTGAGCGCTCGACCGACCTCTTCCCGGGCTGACTCCTCCCGGGACCGCGGCCCGCTGGGCAATGCTATCAAGCCGAGGTCCCCACGTCGTCCCAGATCGGGCTGCAGCTGTCATTCGCGCTGCTCTGGGCTCTCTGGTACCTGTGTTCCATCTGGATGTCCTGCCTTCCTTTCGATGCGGGTCGGAGCTGTGGATGTGGAGCCGACAGCCGATCGGACACAGAGGACCAGAGAAACCAGGGAAGAGCTCAGCTTGATGGCATTGCCCGCTGGGCCGCGTTTCGCGTTGTCGTGGACGGTGCCATGGACCCTGCGATCGCCACGCCTCCACCACACCGGACATGCTGATGAGGAGCGGGCCGCAGTCCCGGGGCAGAAGCAGGCCCTCGTACAAAGGACGGCTGAGAACTGCGGCGATCCCCGCTCACGAGCGCTGCGCGAAGGCCTCCGCTAGGGCCCATTCGCCGTGCCCTCCCCCAGCGTTCCTGGAATCGGCGCGAGGAGCGTCCTCGCGCCGATGATCGCTCCGGTGGCGCTGGACAGGGCGACGCGCTCGGCCGTTCCATCAGCCAGAGTGATGGTGATGTCCGCACCTTCGCGCGTGATGACGGGCGGCTGCCCGCCGCGCGGATACGGGTAGATCACCATCGCCACCGGCGTGCCGGCGCGGCTGGAGACGCGCAGCCAGCGCTGGCACTCGCCAAAGGTCCAGGTCCCGGTCCAACCGGGCGGCGGCATCATGGCCGCGCCGTCGGTGCTGGCGATCAGCGCGCGCCAGCGCGCGAGGTTGGCCCCGGTCTGCTCCCGCGGCACGCTCTCGGGCTTCCAACCGCGCGCCGGGCGCTCGGCCGGCAGACGCCTGTCCCAGTCCGCCACGCTCTCACCCGGGTGCGGCAGGAAGGCGGTGGGCGGTGACAGCCACTCGTCGGCGTATCCCCACCGGCTCGCCCCGACCGCCGCGTCGGTGGCCTCGACCACCTGCACCAGGATGTCCTGGTCCCACTGGCCGGTGAGCAGCACGCGCGTCCCAGCGACGCGCGCATCGCGGGCCAGCAGGTGCAGGTTGACCTGCTCCGGCTCGCTGGTGGCGAACTCGTCGCGCAGCACCAGGTAGTCGCTGAAGGGCGAGCCCGCGCCGTGCCGCGTCATCAGCAGCAGGCGGCGGTGCTCCGCGCTCACGGCGCGGCTGGGGTAGTCGCGGCCGAACTCGCTGTCGTCCGGTTCGACCGGGCACAGCGCCAGGCCGCGGATGTGGCGTTCAGCCACCAGCGCGTCGCCGAGCGGCGTGGTCGCGAAGCGCGTGACCCCCGCGGGGCCGAAGGGCTGCTCCAGCGCGGGCACCGCCGCGCCGCTGGCGTGGTTGAGCACCGTCCCGGCGTGGCCGAGGGTGACGGCGTTGTGCAGCGCCGCGTGGTCGCCGCGCGGGTGGTAGCTGCAATTGTAGTCGAGCGCGATGGGCGTGCCGCGGTGGTACCAGTGGAAGGACAGGTCGTCGTCGTGGTAGTGCCCCTGCACCGGCCCGGCCTTGAAGGCCAGGAACGACTCCTGGTCCACGCCGAAGCGGTCGCGCAGCACCGCGCCGAAGCCGGCGAAGGCCTGGCTCGACCAGTCGAGGTCCTGCGCGCCGTGCGCGCCCGGGCCGGTCGCGTGGGTGAGCGCGTCCGCGAGGCGCAACTCGCTGGCCACCGCCGGCGCGGAAGCGGCGTAGAACGGGATGAGCTCCGCGAAGTCCGCGCCGCTGGTCCAGCGGTGCGTATCGCCGATCGGCGCCTCGTGGCGCAGGCCCAGGCGGCGGTCGAATGGCGTGAGCAGCTTGCGGTGCCAGGTGATGGTCTTCGCGATGAGCGGGTCCTCCGCGAGCGGGTTGCCCAACCCGCCTTCGACCAGGGCGCGCGCGATCTTCGCCTGCAGGGACAGCGCGTAGCCGGCGTAGCCCGGGCACTCGATGCCGACGCCGTCCGGCGCGGTGACGATGCGCGCCAGATCGGCGTCCAGGCACGAGCGCCCGAAGGCCAGCCACGCTGGCGCGTCGGGGTGGTCGCGCAGGGCGACCGCGGCGAAGATCGCCGCGAGGTACTTGTCGGTGTGGAAGTTGGGGTTGCCCGGCCCCCAGCCGCTGTGCCAGCCGGGCCAGGCGTCGAGGTCGGTGTAGATGTAGCCGGTGGCTGCGGCCAGGGCGCCGAACTCGGCGCGGCGCGGCAGGTCCTGCTCGAAACGAGCGTTCACCATGCGGCGGTTGCCGTAGTTGGTGGGATTGACGTCGTCGCACTGGTAACGGCGCCCGAGGTACTGCCCCGGGTCCGGTCCGGCGCCGCCCTTGCCCATCCCCGGCCACGTCAGGTGGTAGCGGTTGATGAGCGCGGTCAGCGTCCAGTCGCAGTGCCGGCGGATCAGCGCGTCGATGGTGGCGGTGCCCTGCACCAGGCGCCGCGGCGCGGCGAGCAGCGCCCAGCAGCGGCCGCCGTACCACTGCGGCCGGCCGGTGGCGGCGTCGTGGCCGCCATCGGTCAGCGGAAAGGTGAAGTCGGCCTTGCCACCGCCCGGTGCGCGCGCGGCGATGACCGCGTCGTAGGGACCGACCCACTTGCTGGGGTAGGCGGCGACCACGCCCAGCGCCGGGGCGGCGAGCGCGGCCTCCGCGGGGTTGGCGCCACCGCTGGTGAACAGGCATTCCTGCGCTGCGCCACCGCCCTGGCTCCAACGCGGCTGCAAGAGGGCGAAGGGCCGGCCCTGCTGCGCGGGACGCGGCTCCGCGGGCATGGCGAGCTGCTCGTTGTTGCCACCGAAGGCGTCGTATTCGAACCACCGCGACCACAGCGCGGTGTCCAGGGGCACGCCGCCGTCTGCCGCGTCCGTGCCCAGGGCGATGGTGTACTGGTGGCGGCCCGACGCGGTCGCGGGGTCCTCGCGCGGCAGGTGGTAGCGCTCGACGACTTCGATCCACGGGTCGCCCATCACCGCGCGCACCGCGACCTCGTAGCGCCGCTGCTGGCGCGCGATGGTCTCCTGCGGGATGCGGTCCGGAGCGAAGCGGAAGCTCTGCTTCCCCAGCATCAGCGGCACGGCCTCTGCGGTGCCCGAGGTACCCGGCTCGGCGAACACGTACGTGAGATGCCAGGCGGCGAAGACCGGGCCGCGCGCCAGTTCCTCGACCTGCACGCCGGCCACGCGCGCGTCGCCGGCGAAGCGCGCATGCATGTCCCGGATGGACTGGCCGCGCACGCGCACGCCGTCCAGCCAGTGCGGCACCTCCGCCAGGGCGGTCGGTGCCGCCGGGGCGTCCAGGCGCAGGCGCAGCTCGGCGACGCCGGTGTCGATGACGGTGGCGGGGCCATCGCGCTGCACGCTGAGGGGCGTGGCCGCATGACCCGGGGCGAAGGTCACCGCTGCCTCGGTGCGCTTCGCGGCGATGGTGGCGATGAACCACACGCGGTCGCAGGGCCGCCCGTCGACGGTCACCACCTCGATCTGGAGGGGTCGCGGCGCGTCCACGCCGGCGATGGTCGCGACCCAGTCGGAGCGGACGGCGCCGGGGGGGAAGTCCATCGAGACGAGTTCCCACGGCCACGCCTGGCCCAGGGGATTGGCGATGAAGCGGGTCTCGGCTGCGGTGAGGGGGGCGGACGCTGCGGCGAGGGCCCATAACGCGGCGATGGCGCGGCGTGAGCGCCCGCGGATCGGTAACGGCATCGGTGCTCCTGGAAGGGTGTCGGAGCGGAGCCGGGGCCTATTCAGGACCAGCCGGGAGCCCTGCACCACTTCCCCCTTGCCCGCCCGCGGGGTTGGTCCCATGACGGGACGCATGCCCGCGAGCCCCTTCCAGGATGACGGCATCACGCCGGAGCACCTCGACCGCCTCGCCCAGGGCTGGTCGCTGCTCCACCTCGCCAGCCGCGCGCCGGAGCGCGTCACGGTGTGGGATGCGGTGGTGCTCACGGCGGCCAGCGCCCACCAGGCGCGGCTCTACGAACTGCAGGTCGCCCAGGCGCGGCGGCTGGGCCGCATCCCGCCGCGCACCCTCGCCCTGGTCGTCCCCGATCCCGCGGGCCGGCGCGTGGGCAGCGGTGGCGCCACGCTGGGCGCGCTGCGCGCCCTGGCCGCCGCCTGTCCCGGCCGCGACCTGGCGGGCATGCGCGTGCTGCTCATCCACGCCGGTGGCGACAGCAAGCGCGTGCCGTGGGCGAACGTCATCGGCAAGCCGTTCATCCCCTTCCCGCTGCTCGCCACCGACGAGACCGTGCCGACCCTCTTCGACCACCTGCTGGCCCTGGCCGCGCCGGTACCGCGCAACCTGCCGGGCGGTGGCCTGCTCACCCTGACCGGCGACGTGCTGCCGCTGTTCGACGCGGCGCGCCTGACCTTCCCGGCGGATGGCGGCGTGGTGGTGACCGCGCCGGTGGCGCTCGACGTCGCGCAGCGCCACGGCGTGATCGGCGCCGCGGCGGACGGCACCGTCACGGCCCTGCTGCAGAAGGCGAACGCGAGCCGGCTGGTCGCCGCCGGCGTGCTGGTCGCCGGCGGCGCGGCGCTGCTCGACACCGGCATCTACGCGTTCTGCGGCGCGGCCTTCGCCGCCCTGGCCGGACTGGCCTGCGCGGCTGACGACCCGCTGCGCGAGCTGCTCGCCGACGGCCGCGAGTGCAGCCTCTACGAGGAGGTCGCCGCCGCGCTGGTGCCGTCGCAGCGGGCGTGGCTGCGCGACCGGCCGCTGGGCGCGCGCCTGGGCGCGGCGCTCGGTCCGTTCGCGCTGCGCCACCACCTCGCCGCCGACCTGCAGTTCATCCACCTCGGGTCGAACGCCGAGATCATGCACCACCTCGCCAGCTCCTGGCACGGCCGCTTCGCGCGGCGGGTGCTGGCCGAGTGCGGGCCGGGCGTCGCCGAGGACGCGGTGGTGGTGGCCTCGCACCTCGATCCGGCCGCGCGCGTCGGCGCCGGCACGCTGGTGGCCGACAGCCTGCTCGGCGCGAGCGTCCGCGTCGGCCGGCGCTGCGTGGTCTCCGGCCTCGATGCGGCCGACGACCGCCTGCAGGTGCCCGACCACTGCTGCCTGTGGCAGGTGCCGCAGCTCGCGGTGGCCGGCGGCCCGGCCCTGGTCGCCAGCGTCTGCTGCGGCGTCGACGACAACCCCAAGGACGCGGCCGGCGACGGCACCTTCCTGAACCGCGCGTTCCCGCAGTGGCTGGACGACCACGGCGTCGCGCCCGCCGACCTGTGGCGTGAGGACGAGGCGCGCACGCTGTGGAGCGCACGCCTCTTCCCGGTGCAGCCCGCGCCGGCGAACCTCGGTATCGTCGCCTGGATGCTCGCGGCGCGGCCCGCCGGATCGCGCCTGGCGGAGCAGTGGCGCGGCGGCCTGCGCCGCAGCTTCGCCGAACTGCACGAGCGCATGGACGCGGTCGCCCTGCTCGCGCGCCGCGAGGGCATCACCGCCAAGCTCATCAGCCACGCCATCGCCCAGGCGCTCGACGGCGCCGCCGACCACAACCTCGCCGGCATGGCCGTGCAGCTCGGCGGCGAGCAGCAGCGCGAGCGCGTCGCCGCCCTCGCGGAGTCGGTGCCGGTCGACGCGCCCCCGGCCTTCGGCCAGCCGCCGCGCAGCCGCCTGCTGCAGCTGCAGGCCGACCTCGCAGGCGTGGCCAGCGGCGGCGAGGCGGTCGCCGCCGCCTGCGCCGCCCGCGCCTTCGCCGCGGTGCAGGCGGAGGTCGCCGCCGGCCTGGACCTGCGCCAGGGCGAGCCGGTCTCCGGGCGCGCGCCCGGCCAGCGCCACAGCGTCTCGCTGCCGGCGCGCTTCGACATCGCCGGCGGCTGGAGCGACACCCCGCCCTACTGCCTCGAGCGGCCCGCGCGCGTGCTCAACCTGGCGATCGCGCTGGACGGTGCGCTGCCGATCGGCGCCGAGGTCGAGACCCTGGACGAGCCGCGCTGGGTGCTGCAGCTCGCAGATGGGCCGGAGCGCGTGGTCGCCGACGCCCGCGCCCTGGTCGGTCCGCCCGACCTCACCGATCCGCACGTGCTGCTCCTCACCGCGCTCGGCATCGCCGGGTGCGGTGGTCCGGGCGGCATCACCCAGGGCATGCGCGTGCGCACCTGGTCGCGCGTGCCCAAGGGCAGCGGCCTGGGCGCGAGCAGCATCCTGGCCGCCGCCCTGCTCACCGCCCTGCAGCGTGCCGCCGGGCGCGCCGCAGACCCGCGCACGGTCAGCGAGCTGGTGCTGTCCCTCGAGCAGCGCATGACCACCGGCGGCGGGTGGCAGGACCAGATCGGCGGCCTCTACCCCGGCGTCAAGTGCATCACCAGCGTGCCCACCCACCCGTTGCGCCTGACGGTCGAGCAGGTGCCGCTGATCGCCGGCGTGCGCCAGGAGCTGGAGGAGCGCCTGGTCATCACCTTCACCGGCCAGGAGCGCCTCGCCAAGAACGTGCTGCAGATCGTGGTGGCGCGGTACCTGCAGCGCGACCGGCGCGTGCTCGGCGCGATCACCCGCCTGGTCGAGCTCGCCGGCGAGGGGCAGCGCTGCCTGGCGCTCGGCGACCTGGATGGCCTCGGCCGCGTGCTGCGCGAGACCTGGCACGCGCACCAGCAGCTCGACCCGCACTGCAGCAACCCGGCGGTCGACGACCTGATCGCCGGGGTCGCCGACCTGTCGTGCGGTGCGAAGCTCGCGGGCGCCGGTGGAGGCGGGTTCATGGGCATCCTGGCCAAGGACGCGGAGGCCGCCCGGCGGATCGCGACGATCCTCGATGCGCACCCCGGTGTCCGCACCTACCGCTGGTCGCTGGTGGAATGATCTGGACCAGGCGAAGCCGCGAGCGCGGGGGTTTTCGCCGCAGAGACGCAGAGGGAGAGGAGGAGAGGGCAGCAGAGAAGAGCGCTCGCATCGGATCGAGCAGACCCGGCTATCCGCTCGCAGTCCTCTGCGGCCCTCTCTGCCTCTCCCTCTGCGTCTCTGCGGCGACAATCGCCAGTCGCGTCCCTCACCCCGCGAAGTCGAGCCACTCCTGCGGCGCGAACACGCGCAGCGCGTTGAACCCGGCGTGCGCCGCGGTGGCCACCGCCAGGCCGTGGCGCAGGAAGGCGATGCCGTAGAGCACGCCGGCGCCGGTGCGCTCGATGAAGACCGGCCAGGCGAACGGTTCGGCGCCGGGGAAGTGGTTGATCACCACGGTGTGGGCGAGGCTGAACAGGGGCGCGCTCACCGCCAGCCCGACGAGGGCGGCGAGGATGGCGGGGACGTGCAGGGTGCGCAGCAGCAGCACCAGGCCGCCGAGCACCAGGGCGCGGAAGATCAGCTCCTCCTGGAAGGCGCCGCACAGCGCCAGCCCGGCGGGACCGGCGAGCTGGTCGGGGCCGAAGCGGTGCCAGGCGCCGGCCAGGGCCACGCGCGCCGCGATCCACGCCAGGCTCCACGCCAGGGCGAGGCCCAGGGTGCGGGCCGTGGGCGGCTTCCAGGGCCAGCCGCCGAAGACCTGCGCGAGCAGCGCGCCGATGATCAGGGCGATGAGCGGCAGCACCGGCAGGGTGAGGCCGATCAGGCCGCCGAGGTGGGCGAGGATGGGGTCGGCGAGCAGCTGCTGCTGGCCGATGCCGAAGCCCTGCCAGCGCAGCAGCTCGCCGGCGACCGCCAGCGGCACCAGGCAGACCAGGACGGTGAGGGGGGCGCGCAGCTCGGCCGAGGCGTCCGTTGCGGGGTGCAGCTCGGTTTGGGGACGCGTCTCGGACATGCGCGGGTGACGGTGGGAGCTTGTGCGAGGCTGTCCAGTCCTGACATGCTGGCCGGGATCGGCGGTCCGGGCCCGCGTTCCGCGTCTGGATGCAGAAGGGCCAACATCCCGGCGGTTCCGGCGTCATCCTCCTCAACGAGGTGAGCGATGCGTGCCGTGCTGACCCTGCTGCTGTCCTGCACCTGGCTTTTCCACGCCGCCACTGCCGCGACGGCGCCCACCGGCCGGGATCCCGCCGAGAATGGGCCGGTCTGGTACAAGGACGAAGCCGGCAAGGACGTCATCCAGTACCAGGTGCGCGCCCCGGCGAAGCCGCAGCCGGGCCGCCTCGGTCTGATCATCTGCTTCCACGGGCGGACCGGTGACAGTGGCAGCCTGCTCGGCCAGACCGTGGCCGCGCTCGACAAGGCGGTGATGCGCGACGGCTACGTGGTCATCGGCCTGAAGTCGAAGGACATCGGCTGGGAGGAGGCCGACGACGCGCCGGTCACCGCGTTCATCGACTGGGCCCTCAAGCACTGGCCGAGCGATCCGCGCCGCGTCTACGGCATCGGCTATTCCTCGGGGGCGTTCTACCTCAACCGCTACGCGCCCAACCACTCCGACCTGTTCGCCGGGGCCGTCACCTGGGTCGGTGGGCAGTTCGGACTGAAACCGGACGCCCACCCCGAGACCGCTGCCGACCTGTACTGGATCAGCGGCATGCTCGACAAGACGGTTTCCGCAGAGCAGTGGCGCCCGAGCATGCTCGACTTCGTCAAGCGCGGCCACCACTGCATCTACCGCCTGATGC
The DNA here is from genome assembly GCA_963818245.1 of uncultured Planctomycetota bacterium. GTDB lineage: Bacteria > Planctomycetota > UBA11346 > UBA11346 > UBA11346 > BOG-1363. The sequence continues at coordinate 142,849 of CAWFSD010000001.1, read as the reverse complement.
GCGACTACGGCCACGACACCGGCCGCGAGCCCTGCCAGGAGGACGCCTTCCGCTTCCTGCGCGCGCTGCGCAACCGCCGCCTGGCGCTCGGCGCCGAGGACCAGGCCTTCGTCGACCAGTTCACCGACGCGGACAAGGCCAAGCGCGTGCTCGGCTCGGCGCCGGCGTGGGCGCGGGTGGTGCAGATCGGCGGCCCGCAGGCGGCGCCGGCCGTGCTCGCCGGCCTGGCCAGCGACAAGGACGGCCCGCGCGGCAACGCCGCGACCGCCTGCACCGCCACCATGTTCGACGGGCGCGTGGTCGCCGCGCTGGTGCCGCTGCTCGACGCCAAGGGCCCCGCCCTGCGCGAGCTCGGCGTCACCGCCCTCACCGCCCAGGCGGAGTGGGACCAACCCGGCGCACAGGCCGCGCTGTGCGACTTCCTCGCAGAAGCCAAGCGCCCAGCTGCCGAGCGGCGCGCTGTCGCGGCCGGGCTGGGCAAGGTCGTGCGCATCGATTTGCAGGGCTCGTTCCGCTTCTCACGCGCGATCTGGACGCTGGTCGACGCGCTCGACGACGAGGATGGCGGGGTGCGCGCGCTGGCACTGGCGGGACTGGAATCGGCGAAAGCGGAGGCGATGAATTTCGGGTACAAGCCGGAGGCGGCGAAGGCGGGCCGGGCTGCGGCGGTCGAGAAGTGGCGCGGCTGGTGCCAGGGGGTTTGCGGGGCGAAGCCCGAGGTGGTGGCGCCGGTGGCGGCGGGCGCACCGGTGCCACCGGCCCCGGCCCCCTGAACCGGAACTGCCCGGTCGACGTATGGGAGGGCGTTTTGGGAAATCCTGAGGGATCGCCATCACCGTCACGGGCCGGTCCTGGGACAGGTCCATGCATGTCGAGGCGGTTCATGCGTGCGGTCGCGACCGCTGCGCGCGCGTTCAGGCTTTTGCGAAGGGAGCCTCGACCGCCCAGTCCCCTGGCCCGACTGCGAGCTCGATGAGTGGAGCCGCGCCCCGACCAGGATCGCACCGTCAGCGCGAGGCAGCACCTCGAATCCGGTTCCATTCAAGCTCACAGCCCCGAGCGGACCGAGCGCCGGCGCCAGCGCGATCACCGCGCTGGCGCCCACCGGCACCGTGGCCGTCAGCCTCGAGTCCGGAATGATCCCGCTCGATCCGCACCGCGATCGTCCCGGCCGCCGAATCCACGCGCGCGGCCAACCGCTGCAGCGGCCCGGCCGCGGGCGGATGCGGAACGTCCGGTACCCCGGCGACGTCGGCATGATCCCGACCGCGCACTGCGACAGCAGCGTGAGCGGACCACCCGCCCACGCGTGGTTGGCCGAGCCCCAGCCGCCGGTGGTCCAGAACTCCCACAGCGTGGACAGCGGACTGGCGACCATCGGCGCGTAGCGGCTGCGCATGCGCGCGAAGGCCTGTGCTTCGCGGTCCATCAGGAACAGCGCCTGCAGCACGTACTTCTCCATGTACGGGCTGGCCGCGAGGGTGTTCTGCAGCACCCCGGCGATGGTCTCGAACTGCTCGGGCGCGGCCAGTCCCGCCACCACCGCCAGGGCGTTGCCGCGGTCGTCGCTGGGCCCGCTCCAGCCGGGCGAGCGGTAGCCCTCGGCCGTCCAGCAATGCGCCTGCAGCGCGGCGGCGACCGTGGCCATCAGCGCGCGGTACCGGGCACGTCCTGATCGGCGCCGGCGATGCGCGCGAAGGCGCAGGCGTGCTCCAGCGCCGAGTGCAGCCAGATCGCGTCGAGCAGCCGCGCGTCCACGCGCTGGCCCCAATCGCCCAATCCCAGTCGCCCGCGCGGTGCTCGACCAGGCCCTGGGCATCGAGCCCACGGCGCCAGGTAGCGGGCGATGCGCGGGTAGGCCTCGGCCACGAAGCTGTCATCGCCGCTGTGCAGCAGGTACGTGCCGAAGCCCAGCCCGATCGAGGCCAGCATCTGCGGCGGCAGTTCCTTCTCCCAGTTCCCGGGGACGGGTGAGAACAGCGCACCGCCGGGCTTCTGCCAGCGCACCAGGTCCAGGATGCCCTTGCGCGCCAGCGCGTCGGCGCGCCGGTCGAGGGCGTAGAAGGCCTCCTCCAGCTCGATCACCGCGTCGCCCCACCACTGCGCGCGCTCGCGGTCCGGGCAGTCGAGATCGGTGTCGCGCATGGTCACGTACAGGGTGCGCCGCGCCTTGCGCCAGAGCGTGGTGCAGAAGTCGTCGTCGCAGGTGAAGTCGCCCGTGAACGCGCACGCGTACCCGGTCTCGCGCCAGCCGAGGCCGTGCACGGTGATCCCGGCCGGCAGGTCGTGGTGCACGGCGTGGCCATTCATCCAGCCCGGGCTCTCGAAGCGCTGGCGCCCGGCGCGCGTCACGTACTCGGCGCGCACGTTGAAGTCCTGGCCATTGCCGCCGCCGCAGTAATGGTCGGTGCGCACGGTGATGACGAGCCCGGCGGGCGCCTCGAGGTCGAACCACGTCGTGAACTGGGCGTTGTAGGGCAGGGTGGTGGTGATGGTCCCGCCCGCGCTGCGCAGCGGCAGCGCTGGGGCGTCCACGTAGGCGGCGACCTGCGCGTCCTGCCACTGCGGGATGGTGCGTGGCCACAGCTGGCCCCACGGCGCCGCTCCGGCCGCGCCCTTGCAGGCCGCCAGCGCCCAGCCGCGGTCGTCGTAGGCGGCCGCGGTCCACTCCTCCAGGGCGCTCTGCGCGTCGTAGCGCACGTGGTGTTCGGGCAGGCGCCAGTTCGGCTGCGGATCGGCGGCGTGGCCGAAGGCGGGATGGGGGCGCACGCGCCACGCGCCGTCGCTGACCAGCGGCGTGCCGGCCAGGTCCGCGTCGAACAGCATGCCACCCTGGCCGCTGTCGCGGTGGGACATGCCGCTCTTCCCCCAGTGCCAGACCAGCACCGCGATCTGGTTGCGCCCCGCGACCAGCCACGGCGCGAGGTCGAGCTCGTCGCACCAGGTGCCCTGCGGCGTCGGCCCGCGCTTCAGCGCGCCCTCGCGGACCGCCAGCGCGCCGTTGACATACAGCCAGTACTTGGAATCGACCGCGATGCGGCAGCGCGCCGCCCGTCCACCCGGCGCGGCCGGCAGGTCGATGGCGCGGCGCAGGCACAGCCAGGTGTCCGCCGGACCGGCCGCGGCCTGCCAGATCCACTGGCCGCGCAGGTCGCTCCAAGGGACATCGCGTCGCGCGGCAGGCATGGCGGCTCCGTGTCCGACCCTACTCCGCTACCGGTGGCGGCCCAGCCTGGGATCGTCCTGATGGGGTCGAATGCGATTGACTCAGCGCCTGTCAAATCTTCGCCAGCGCCTGGTCGAGGTCCGCGATCAGGTCGTCCGCGCCCTCGAGCCCGACGCTCATGCGGATGAGGTTGGGGTGGATGCCGAGCGCGAGCGCTCGGCCGGCGTCTTGTCGTAGTAGCTCATCAGCGCCGGCTGCTCGATCAGCGATTCGGGCCCGCCCAGGCTCGGCGCCAGGTAGGGGATCTCGCAGGCGTCGATCATCCGGCTGCCCGCCGGCAGGTCGCCCTTGATGGTGAAGCTGACCAGGCCGCCGAAGCCGCGCATCTGCTTCGCCGCGATGGCGTGCGCGGGGTGGCTGGCCAGGCCCGGGTACCACACGCGCTCGACCTTGGGGTGGCGCTCGAGGAACGCGGCGATGCGCAGGCCGCTCTCGTTGTGGTGGCGCATGCGCACGGCGAAGGTCTTGAGGCCGCGGATCAGCATGTAGGCGGTGAACGGCGAGGCGAGCGCGCCGAACATGCCCTGGTGGTCGCGGATCGCCTGGATCAGGTCGCTGCGCCCGACCACCACGCCGGCCATCAGGTCGTTGTGCCCGCCCAGGTACTTGGTCGCCGAGTGGATGACCAGGTCGATGCCGTACGACAGCGGGTTCAGGTTGTACGGCGTGGCCAGGGTCGCGTCGATCAGGGTCTTGATGCGCTGCGCCTTGGCGAGCTTGGCCAGCGCCTCGAGGTCGATGCAGTTCAGGTACGGATTGGTCGGGCTCTCGGTGATGATCAGCCGCGTCTTCGGCGTACCGCCGCGGCGATGCCGGCGACCGAGGGCTCGCAGCTGGTGTGCTCGACGCCGAACTTGGCGAGGAACTCGCGCACGAACACCCGGGTCTTGCGGTAGCTGTCGGCGGTGATGACGATGTGCGTGCCCGGCTTCACCATCGCGAGCAGGGTGGTGACGATCGCCCTCATCCCGGTCGAGGTCAGCAGCGCCGCCTCGCCGCCGTCCAGCGCCGCGAGCTTCGCCTCGGCGACCTCCTGGGTCGGGTTGCCGTAGCGGCCGTACTCCTCGCTGCGCTTGTGCTCGCCGCGGAAGTAGCGGTGAGTTCGTCCGTGTCCTCGAACGGGTAGGCGGTCGCCACGATCAGCGGCGTGACCAGGGAATCGTGGGCCTTGTCGCGCGGCTCGCCGGCGTGGACGGACAGGGTTTCGATCGAACGGGCCATTGCTCAGGCGTCCGGCGGGGAAAGGGGGGCGGTGCAGCGGACGAGAGCGGAACAGGCCATCAGCGGCCGCTCCGGGCGAATTCGGGGAAGGTCTGGACCAGGGCGAACTCCGCGCCGTCCCAGCGGAACGACCTGGCCTCGACGATGCGGTCCGGCTGGCAGTCGATGACGATTTGCAGCAGGTCGGGGTAGACCGGCACGCCGCCCGGCGCGGCGTACTTGCGGTCCTCGGCGCTGAAATAGGCGCCGCAGTCGATGTGGCTGTGGAAGAAGGCCAGCCAGCGCTCGCCCGCGGCCTCGGCCTCGCGCACCAGCCGCCCGAGCTTCGCCTCGTTGACGTTGAAGGCGTCGCGCGCGGTGCGCGGGTACTCGACCGGGTCCATGGCGTGCAGGCGGTTGGTGACGTTCTCCAGGGGCGCGCAGCGCGTCGCGCGCAGCCCGTCCCCCGCGCCGACCCCGAAGACCAGCCCGCAGCACTCGTCGGGATAGCACGCGCGGGCGTGGTCCTGCATTTGGGTGACGACCGGGCTGGGGATGGCGAGCACGGGGGTTCCTGCGTGGCTTTCTCACCCGGCCGCGGGCCGGCGGCCGGGTCCCGGCGGCTGGAGCGCTGATCCGGGGTCGGCGCAGGGTAGGGAGGTGGGACTGAGGCGCAATGCGCGTGGGGGCCGCCGCGTTGCGCGCTGCCGCCTGGGACCTACCCTGCCGGACCCTTACGGGAGAGGACATCCATGGCCTTGCAGGACGAGCTGGAGCAGGCGCAGACCGAGGCCCTGGCGGCCTTCTCCGCCGCCACCGACGCCGCCGCGGTCGAGGCCGTGCGCGTCGCCTGGCTGGGGCGCAGCGGGCGCATCAAGGCGCTGCAGCAGGGCTTCGGCGCCGCCAGTCCCGATGAGAAGCGCCAGCTCGGACCGCTCTTCAACACCGTGATGGAGGCGCTCAAGACCTCCCTGGCGGCCGCCCAGGCGCGCGTCGCGGGCAGCGGCGAGACCGACGTCCCCATCGATCTCACCCTGCCGGAGCGGCCGCGCCCGGTCGGCAGCGTCCACCCGCTCAGCCAGGTCGCCGAAGAGGTCGAGCGCATCTTCTCCAGCATGGGCTACGCCGTGGTGGACGGCCCGCACATCGAGGCCGACGAGTTCAACTTCGGCCGCCTGAACATCCCGCCCGACCACCCCGCGCGCGACAGCCAGGACACCTTCTGGGTCGACCTGCCGGGCACCGCCGAGAAGCGCCTGCTGCGCACCCACACCAGCTCGGTGCAGAGCCGCACCTACCAGCAGGTCGGGCTCGGCGACCTGAGCCGCCCTTCCGCCGCGTCGTGGTCGGCAAGGTCTTCCGCTACGAGGCGGTCGACGCCACCCACGACAACACCTTCACCCAGGTCGAGGGCTTCGTGGTCGACCGCGACATCACCGTCGCGCACCTGATCGGCACCATCCGCACCATGCTCACCGCGGTGCTGCGCCGCGACGACGTCGAGGTGCGCCTGCGCCCCAGCTTCTTCCCCTTCGTCGAGCCCGGCTTCGAGGTCGACGTGCGCCTGACCAGCGCCGAGCCCGGCAGCCGCTTCGCGCGCTGGGTCGAGCTGCTCGGCTGCGGCATGATCCACCCGCGCGTCCTGGAAGCCGGCGGCATCGACCCCGCGCAGTGGCAGGGCTTCGCCTTCGGCCTGGGCCTGGAGCGCCTGGCGATGATCCGCCACGGCATCGCGGACATCCGCGTGTTCAATGGCGCGGACCTGCGCAGCCTGGAGCAGTTCGGCGCGTACGGCTGAGGGCGGCGGTTCCGCCGTTACCAGGCCGTTACGAGCCGTCACGTGGACGGTGGCATGCTCCGGCATGCTCACCCTCGCCCTGGCCACCGCCCTGGTTCTGACGCTCGCTGCCACGGTCTGGCCATCCACGCCCCCCGTGGTGGAAGCAATCGCCTGCTCCCGGGAAGCCGGCTGCGTCGATGCCGCTGCCAGTGGGCTTCCTGCCGATGGACTCGCCGCGCAGGACTGGCAGGAGCGCCTGTCCCAGCTGCGCCAGGGCATGACCCGGGCGCAGGTGGAGCGGATCCTGGGTCCGTGCGCACGCGCCACGTCGTGCCCCGGAGCGTTGCAGGTGGGGTTCGGCGGAGGCGCAGCCCCTGCTGGGACCGTGCGAGCGGGAACCCGACCATCCCATGGCCAACGAGAACGTGCTGGAGCTGGTCTACCCGGATCCCGAGCGCATGGTCATGGACGCCCTGGGGCCGATCGAACTGTTCGGCACACGCACCACCGATGTCTACATCGACCTCGCCGGAGGCGGATTGCTCTTCTGCGTGCGCTGGAACATGCACTGCTGAGGTGCCCCGCGGCACCGCCGGTTCACCCGGCCGCGACGCAGAGCTCCGCCCGCTCCTGGCGCTGCTGGCTCCAGCTCGCGATGCCGCGGCGGCGCCGCTGCCAGGCGACCGCGTCGGTGGAGATGCCGATCTCGTCGGCGATGGCGCGGTCGGGCTCGCCGCCCAGGCGCGCGATGACCGCGGCGGTCCACAGGTCGTGGCGGTACCGCGGGACGCCGGCCAGCGAGCGCTGCAGGCGCACGGTCTCGGGGTTCACGCCCAGCTGGGTCGCCAATTCGTTGTCGGGCATGGTGCCCAGCTGTGCGCGGATGCGCGGCGACGTCCAGTCCACCTTGGTGCGAACCAGGCGCGGGATGCCCAGCTCGTGGCGCTTGGTGGTCACTGTCATGGGCGCCAGGCCGTGGATGCGCGCGATCTCCAGGTCGGGCAGCTTGCCGAGCTGGCGCAGCATCGGGCCCGTCCAGTGCACGGTGTTCCAGCGCGTCGCCGCCGGCATGCGGCAGGCGCGGCGCTTGTGCGCGGCGGTGCTCGCGGCCATGCCGTGCTTCCGCGCGAACTGGTGGTCGGAGAGCGTGGCGAGTTCGCGCAGCATCTCCGCCGTCCAGGTGATGCCCGCGCTGGAGGCGCCGTAGGGCGGCAGCGCGAGCCGGCGGCGGCGCCAGTAGACGCAGGGGATGGGCACGTTCCACAGCCGGGCGAGCTGGCCGTCGCTGGCCAGGCCCAGGTAGGTCTCGTGCTCGGGGGTCCAGCGCACCTGGGCGCGCCGCCCGCCGCCGCCCTGCTCGCGCTGCAGGCAGGGCAGCGCGCCGGCGCGGCGCAGGATGCGCGTCATGCGGCGGGTGCCCAGGTCGGGGTCCGCGGACTCGGCGCCCGGTGACGGACGCGTGGCCGAGGTGAACGATTCGTCGGACATGGTGTTCATGGCGGTGGCCGACGGAGGCGGCTCCCAGGGAGGTGGACGCCGTGATCGTGGCGATGCGCGTCCTGGCCTTCAAGACCGCAAGCGGCCCATGGGAACCCGGCTGGTGCTCAAAACGATCAGGGTCGTGCGTAAAGCGACGCACACCTATGCGCGGGTCCAGCCCGGACTCACGGAAAAACCAGAGGGCAGTCGATTTCACACCCTGGGTGCGCATGGGGCTGAAAAGACCCATCGTCCGGTTCGATTCGGGGTCCCCACCGCGGATCCGTCCTCGGGCCACCGGACCGGAAGGCGCCATCGATGACGGTCGCCGAATGCGGAATGCGTGGGCGCAGTCAGCCGCGCGGCAGGCCCAACTGCACCTGCACATTGCGCGGCAGCGCGAACATCCCCGCCTGCAGCCCTGGGTGCCAGCAGCGCAGATCCTTGTGCCACGGCTGCGGCGCGGGTGCGGTCTCGCCGGTGCCGTTGCGACAGCGCGCCACCGCCCACTGCCCACCTGGGAAGCTGGGGATGGTCATCAGGTAGACCGCGTTGTCCGGGAAGCGCTCGCCCAGCTTGCGCACCGTGGTGCGGCACTCGTCGCCCGAGAAGGTCGGGCAGCCGAGCGGCGCGACGAGCAGTCCGCCGTCCTTGAGGCGGCGGAACACCGAGTCGGCGAAGCTGAGCGTGTGGAAGACGTCGCTGGCCGCGTTGGTCAGCTCACAGGCGTCGACGATGATGACGTCGAACTGGTGCGGGCAGTCGCGCAGGTAGCGGTGCGCGTCGTCGATGACCAGTTCGACGCGCGGGTCGTTCAGGCAGCTCGCCGCGGTGGGGAAGTAGCGCCCGCACACGTCGACCACCTGCCGGTCGATCTCGACCACGGTCACGCGCTTCACTCCGGGGTAGCGCAGCACCTCGCGCGCCACGCCGCCATCGCCGCCACCGAGGATGAGCACGCGCTCGGCGTTGCCCGCCACGCTGAGCGTGGGGTGGACCAGGCACTCGGAGTAGAGCGCCTCGTCGAAGTCCGTCAGCGCGATCGACCCGCCCAGCGTCAGCACCTTCCCGAAGGCGTGGCTGTCGTAGACCGCGATGCGCTGGAACGGCGAGGTGCCGCTGAACAGGCACTCGCGCAGTTTGAGCTTGAGGCCCGCGCTGTCGCCGTAGAGGTCCTCCAGCCACAGGTTCAGGTTCTCGTTGGACATGATCGGGATCCCGGGATTTTGACCGCCAAGGCGCCGAGGCGCCATGGGGAGGGGTTCAGTCGACGACGACGATCTTGGCGCGCGGGAAGAAGTTGAAGTCGGTGGCGCTGGCCGAGGTGTAGGCGCCCATCATCGGGCTGGTGACCAGCTCGCCGCACTCCAGCTCGGGCAGCATGATGTCGTTGTAGATGACGTCGATCGAGTCGCAGGTGGGGCCGGCGACGACGCTCAGCTTCTCGGCGCCGGTGGCCTTGCCCTCGAGGCGGGCGAGCGGCATGAACTGGTAGTCGCAGTGGTCGTAGAGCTTGCCCGAGTAGCTGCCGTACAGGCCGTCGTCGAGGTAGTACCACAAGCGGCCCTGGCGCTCGGCCTTGCCCATCACCGACGCGACCAGGGTCATCGCCGGCGCGGCGATGAAGCGACCGGGCTCGGCGATCAGGCGCACGCCGGGGAACAGGCGCTCCAGCTCAGCGGCGATCGGGTGGCAGTAGTAGTGGATCGGCATCACCTGGTCGGTGTACGGCACCGGGTAGCCGCCGCCGATGTCCAGGGTGTCGAGGCGGATGCCGTCGAGGGCCGCGAGGTTGAAGAGCTGGCGGCAGAACGAGATCGCCTCGATGTACTTGAAGTTGTTGAGCAGCTGCGAACCCGCGTGGAAGCTCAGTCCGCGCACCTTCAGGCCCATGCCCACCGCCTTGCGCAGCAGGTCGAGGCCGTCCTGGGGCTGCACGCCGAACTTCAGCGACAGGTCGCACTGCGCCTCCTTGTTGCGGAAGCTCAGGCGCATGATCAGTTCGATGCGGTCCTTGTAGGGCAGGAACTTCGGCAGCTCGTACGGGTTGTCGAAGATGAAGGTGCGGCAGCCGTAGTCGAGCGCGTAGCGGATGTCCTGGTCGCGCTTGATCGGGTGGGTGTGGATGGTGCGCGCCGGGTCGACGCCGACGTCGCGGACCACGTCGACCTCGCCGCTGGTGGCGAGGTCGAACCAGCCGCCCTCGTCCTTGATCGCCTGCACCACCGCGGGGTGGGGCAGCGGCTTGAGGGCGTAGTGCAGCTGCACGCCCGGCAGCGCCTGCTGCAGGGTGCGGTACTGGCTGCGGATGGTCTGGGTCGAGAGCAGCAGCAGCGGCGTGCCGTGCTCGGCGGCCAGGGCGCGCATGCGGGCGGGATCGGGGAACATGGGCGCTCAGCTGCGGGCTGCGGCCTGCGCGCCGCCGCTGCCGGCGGGCGCGTTCGTGCAGGCCTGGTTCACGGGCACCTCATCGCCGCTCGCGGGCGGCGCGTCCGGGATCCGGCGCGCCGCCGCGGGTCAGGCGTCGGAGAGCTTGAGGCCGCCCTGGTTGATGTCGATGTCGTCGAGCACCTTGGGCTTCTTGTCGGTGATCACCGGCACGCTGTCGAGGTCCTCCAGCAGGTCGGTGACGAACGGGAAGGGTACCAGCATGCTGTGGTGGGTCGCCGCGTTGTAGGCCTTCAGGCCGCTGACGCCGCGCGCGTTCAGGCGCGTGGCGAGGTCGGCGTGGCTGAGCTCGGCGACGTCGAGCTTGTCGCTGCACACCGTCACCGACCACAGCACGGCGTACATGTGGATGTACAGGTAGAACGTGCGGCGGTACTTGAAGACCTCGCGCAGGGTCGCGTGGCACTGCTTGAAGGTGTTCGGGCGCGAGACCGGGCTCTCGGTGTGCATCACGAACAGGCCGTTGTCGTCCTTGAAGGTCTTCTTCACCTCCTTGAAGAACTCCTTGGTGTACAGCATCACCGACGGGCCGAAGGGGTCGGTCATGTCCATGATCACCGCGTCGAACTTCTCCTTGGTCTTCTGCACGAACTTGCGGCCGTCGCCCACCTCCAGGCGGTAGCGCTTGTCGGCGAAGGCGCCGGCGTTGATCTCGGGCATCAGCTTCTCGCAGAAGTCGACCACGCCGCCGTCGAGTTCGGCCATCACCGCCTTCTTGACGGTGCTGTGCTTGAGCACCTCGCGCAGGATGCCGCCGTCGCCGGCGCCGATGATCAGCACGTCCTCGGGCTTGGGGTGCGCGGTCAGGGCGGGGTGGACCATCGGCTCGTGGTACAGGAACTCGTTCTTCGAGGTCACCTGGGTGACGCCGTCCAGCAGCAGCACGTTGCCGAACTCCTCGCTCTCGACGATCTCCATCTTCTGCCACTTGGTCTTGCCCTGGTGCAGGGTCTTGCCGGCCTTGTAGAAGTAGCCGAAGGTGGGGTTGAGGCGCTCGACGATGTAGCGGGACATGGGATTTCCTGGGGAGTGGGACCGGTCCGCGGCCGCAGGGGCCGTCCGGGGTGCGCAGGTTGTAGGGGGGCAGCAAACCCCCGCAATCCGAAGATTCGGTGAAGGCGGGATGAAGCAGGAAGGCAAGGAAGCAAGCGGAGGAGGCAGCCACGGCGAGCGCAAAGGGCTCAGGAGGAGGACGACGGGGAGGCCGCAGAGGACCGGCCGTGGCGGACCACTACCCGGTGATCCGGAGCCCACCGCCATGGCGTCTTGCGCGTCTTGGCTTCTTCGCCTCGCGCCCTCTGCGGTCGAGGGGTCTCAGCCATCCCCGTCGCGAGCCAGGCTGGATCGACTCCTTCGAGTCCGGATGGCAAAGCTGGCCTCCTGGCGGTCGGGGAGTATGGTCGCGGCATGCTCCACGGCACCGCGTCACCGCTCATCCGGCCGGCCGACCTGGCGCGGCTGCACAGCCTGGAGGTCGCGGCGCGCATCGTGGTCGAGGGACTGCAGACCGGCGCGCACCGCAGCCCGCACAAGGGCCACTCGGTCGACTTCGCCGACCACCGGCCGTACGTCGCCGGGCGACGACCTGCGCCACCTGGATTGGAAGGTGCTCGGGCGCAGCGACCGCCTGGTGCTCAAGCGCTACGAGGCCGAGACCGACCTCGGCTGCACCCTGGCGGTCGATGGCTCGGCGAGCATGGGCTACCAGGGCGAGCGCTCGGCGCTCAGCAAGTACGCCTACGCCGCCGGGCTGGCCGCCTCGATGGCCTACCTGACCCTGCAGCAGCAGGACCGCGCCGGGCTGGTGATCTTCGCCGAGAAGGTCGCCATCGAGCACAAGCCCGCGCGCACCGACCAGCTCTCGCGCATCTGCCGCGCGCTCGAGGCGCACCAGCCCGCCGCCGGCACCGACGCGGTGAAGGGCCTCGAGCACCTGGTCGCGCCCGCCTACCACAAGGGCCTGGTGCTGGTGTTCAGCGACTTCCTCGCCGATCCCGAGACCATCCGCGACACCCTCGACCGCCTGCGCCACCGCGGCCACGACATCGCCCTGATCTGGGTGCTCGATCCCGACGAGCTCGACCTGGGGGTGTCCACCGTCAGCCGCTTCGAGGGCCTGGAGCAGGACGGCACCCTGACCGCCGAGCCGCGCAGCCTGCGCGTGGCCTACGCGGCGGAGGTCGCGCGCCACCGCGTGCACCTGCAGAAGCTGTGCCGCGGGCGCAAGCTGGCCTTCGTCGAGTGCAACACCGCCGAGGCCTTCCACCTGCCGCTCAACCGGCTGCTGGTCGCGCTGCACGCCGAGCGCCGCTAGCAGCAGCCTCGCGTCTGTGGACCGCCTCCGCAGGTCCTTCAACCAGACAGCGGGATGCGACCAACCTTCGGCGTCTCCTTGATCTCGACCGCACCGTTCTTGTTGACGCCGCGGAAGACGATGTGCGAGCCGAAGGAATTCTCGGCCATGCCGGTCGTGGTCTTGCCGGACTTGATGGCTTCGATCACGTGGTTCTTGGCGGCCTCGGCGGTCTGGTGATCCTTGGACAAATTGCCGATGCGAGTGCGGAACGCCATGAACGAGCCCTCTGCGATCAGTAACGGTGGACGGCGCGAGGGCGCAAGTGCTTACATTACCGGCTGGGGCCAGCGATCGCCCCCATCACCACAGGGCCCAACCACCACGCCATACGGGTGGTCCGGGGTGGCGCATCGGGGCAGGACGACGTCGATGCCGCCACCGGCTGCGATGGTGCTGGTCTGCGCCGCATGGCCGACCACCACGACGGTGACCGCGAACTGCGCGCCCTGCCGCTCCACCACCAGGTCCCACTCGCGGCCGAAGGCGCGGACGCTGCGCAGCGCCATGCGCGGCCAGCCGTCGGGCAGGCGCGGGGTGCAACGGAAGCGGTCGAGGCCGGTGGGCAGGATCCCGAACAGACCTTCGCTGAAGATGCGGCAGGAGTGCGCGCTCTCGGATGACAGCTGGTTGCCCTGCGCGCCGGTCTCGACCGCGTACGGGACGTGGTCGCCGAGCAGGCGCCGCTGGCTGAAGGCGGTCAGGTAGCGCAACCCCTTCGCGGTCTCCCCGGCCTGGAAGACGCCGCGCAGCCCGTAGAGCGTGGGGCGGTCCCAGAAGGTGCGGTTGCCGGCCTGGGTGGCGAGGCCGTCGGCCGTCCAGAGGCGCCGAGCACAGCGCGGCGATGGTGGCGTCGCGGCGCTCCATCAGCCCCATGCACAGCGGCAGGCAGATCCACGAGCACAGCACGTCGCAGCCGTCGAAGCAGCGGCAGGTCGCGAAGCCCTCGACGGTGGCGCCGAAGCAGCGTTCGCGGGCCTGGGCCACGCCGCTGGCGCGCTGGTCGCAGTCCGCGGCCTCGGCGGTCCGGCCCAGGGCGCGGGCCAGGTCCGCAGCCGAGCGCAGCCCGCCGTAGTCAGGCTGATGGTCGAGAGGTTGGCAGCGCCGGCTGGGAATCGCCCCTCGAGTTCGTCGTGGTCGCGAGCGGATCGCGCCCTCCGGCGTGGCCTGCCGCCGGCAGTACTCCAGGCACCAGGCGATGCCCGGCCACAACTCCTCGGCGACGGCGCGATCGCCGCGCGCCAGGCAGAAGCGCGCGCAGCCATAGGCGTACATCGCCGCGTCGCCGCGGTCGCCGGCACCGTCCCAGAAGCTGGTGCCCTCCCGGCCAGGATGAACCAGCTGCGTGCCGAACCGCTGCCGCGGATGCGCTCCGGTGCCGTCAGGGTCCATCCGCTGCGGTGATCCAGGCGGTCGGCAGGACGATCACGCCCGTCAGCATGCCGGCAGCGGTCGATGGGCCAGCCACAAGGCGGTCCTCCACGTGGGGGGACGGGTGGGGGTCGCCAAAGCGCGCTCATGAGGTATGGTGAGGGCATGCTCCCTCCCCCGCTCGCCTCGCGCATCGCAGCCGTGACCGTTTCCACGCACGGTGCCATCGTCACCCGCCAGGCGGATCTATCGGGTCTGACCGGACGGCCTGAGCGGATCCGCCTCAGCGGCCTGCCGCTCTGCCTCGAGGACAGCAGCCTGCGCGTCACCATCGCTGGGGACGCCGCCTTCGTCAGCGACGTGCAGGTCGCCTTCGATGTGCCACCGGCCGACGCCGCGCTGCCACCACCCCACGACGCCGACCTGCGCGCCGCGCGCGTCGCGGTCGAGGCCGGCGCGGCGCGCAGCGCGGTGCTCGAGGCCCAGCTCGCCGCCCTGGCCGGGTCGTCGATCCAGCCGCGGCCTGCGCCGCGCGCGGTGCGCCCCCCGCCGCCTCGCCGACCGCGGCGCGGCTCACCCTGGTCGGCTTCGTCGCGGCGCGCAGCGCCCGCCTGAACGATGAGCTTCGCCGCCGCGCAGGCCGCCCAGACCGGCCTGGCCGAGCACCTGGCGGCGCTCGAGGCCCGCTCCGCCGCCGCCACCACGGCGCGCCAGGCGCGCAGCGAGGAACTGCGCAAGAGCGCGGTGGTGACCCTGCGCTGGCAGGGCGAGGGGGCCCGTTCCGGCTCGCTGCAGGTGGAATACAGAGTGCCGGGAGCGGCTGGTGCCGACCTATGTGCTGCGCTTCGATGCGGGCATGCGCCAGGCAACGCTGCCGATGCGCGCGGCGGTGGCGCAGGCCAGCGGCGAGGACTGGGACGGGGTGCGCCTGACGCTGAGCACGGCTTCCGGACTGGCCTGGCACGAGTTCTCCGAGCTGGCGAGCCAGCGCATCGGTCGGGCCAAGGAGCGTCCGCCCGCGCGCGGCTGGCGCAGCGCGCCGGAAGGCGCGGAGGCGCTCTATTCCGATTACGACCTCCAGCGCGCGCGGCGCGCGCCGGCCCCGGCCGAACCCGCGTTGGCACCGGCGAGCGTCGGCCGCGCCCGCGCCCCGCACCCGCCGCCAAGCTTTCTGCCCTGGCCAGGCCTGCCGCCCCCGCCCACGAGGGGCGGAAATCGCGGCGGGTGGCCGATTCCGCAGAGGTCAGCGCCAGCATGGCGCCGCCACCATCTCCCGCGCCGATGGCCATGGCTGACCGCTCCGACCGCGAGGAGCAAAAGAAGAAGAAGGACCTCTACGAAGCCGAAGCGGATGCGCCATCATTCGGTTCAGGCCCCGCCGCCGGGGGCGCTCCGGGTGGAGCGCCCCCGGCGGAGCCGGCTGAGCCTTCCAATGACCCTTCCGCGTGGCTGGCCTTCGGCGACCTGCGCCTGGGCGGTCCCGACGACGCCCACCGCGGCCGGCTGCGCCCGGTGCGCAGCGACGAGGAGTACCTGGTGCTGCTCGCCGCCCAGGGCGTGGGCCTGCCCGTGCCGGTGGCCGGCGTCCTGCGCGAGGCTGGTCGCCGCGCCAGCGCGCCGCAGCAGCTGCCCGCGCCGGGCGCGTACGCGCAGGCGCCGCAGGAGGCGCACTTCGCGCACGTCTATCCCGCCGACGTGCCGGTCTCGCTCGCCTCCGACGGCGCCTGGCACGTGGTGCCGGTCGCCGAGCAGGCGGTGGCGGTCTCCATCGGCCACGTCTGCGTGCCGCGCGAAGCGCGCGAGGTCTTCCGCAGCGCGCGCTTCGCCAACACCTTGGCGGCGCCGCTGCCGGCCGGCCCCATCGACTGCTACGCGGGGGAGCGCTACCTGATGACCGTGCCCTTGGCGGGCGTCGACGCCGGTGGCGAGGTGACCATCGGCCTCGGCGTCGAGCCCGCCCTGGCGGTCGCGCGCAACACCACCGTCGCGGAGCGCAGCGGCGGCCTGCTCGGCGGCACGCTCAACGTCGACCACCGCATCCGCATCCGCATCGCCAACAAGCTGCAGGCCCCGGCCGCGATCGAGGTGCGCGAGCGCCTGCCGGTCTCGCGCAGCGAGGAGTGCGCGGTGAAGGTCGGCGCGGTCGCCCCGGCCTGGCAGCCCTACGAACAACCGCGGCGCGCCTGGATGGCGGCCACCGCTGGCAGGTGACGATCGCGCCGGCGGCGGAACTCGAGCTCGCCGCCGATTACACCGTCACCTTCCCGGCCAAGCACGAGATCGTCGGCGGCAACCGCCGCGAAGGGGGTTGAGATGGAGCGCATCGACATCGACGCGCCGGTGCGCGAGGCCACCCTGCTGGAGGACCGCGCCCAGGTGCTGCGCAGCGGCGGCGCGACGCTGCCGGCCGGGCTGGTGGAGCTGGTGGTGTCCGGCGTCGCGCCGGTGCTCGCCGACAAGACCGTGACCGTGCGCGTCCCCGGCAGCCGCGTGGTCGGCGTGCGCGTCGAGCGCGAGCAGCGGGTCAGCCCGGTCGACCCGCGCCGCGGCGACGCGGCCGCGCAGGATCGCCTGCGCGTGGCGGAGCGCGAGGTCGAGCGCCTGGCCGAGGCGATGGCGCGCGCCGAGCGCACGCGCGAGCTGCTGGCCGGGTGCGCGGAGCAGCTGGCGTCAGACATCGACCAGGACGCCGCCGCCGGGCGCGCCGACCCCGAGGGCTGGAACGCGGCCGCCGAGCAGCTCGCTGCGCAGCAGACCGCGGCCGCGCTCGAGGCCGTCGCCCTGGGCGAGCGCCACGCGCTCGCCCACCTCGCCGTCGCGGACCTGCGCCACCCGGCGCACGTCGCCGGCGCCGGTCCGGTGCACCTCGCTGCCCGCCTGCTCATCACCGTCGACGCGGTCGCCGGACCGGCCGAGGTGCACATCGCCTACGTGGTGCCGGGCGCCTGCTGGCGCCCGTGGCACCGCGCACGGATGCAGGGCGGCGCGGTTGAGTTCACCAGCGAGGCCTGCGTCTGGCAGCGCTGCGGCGAGGACTGGACAGGAGCATGCCGCCCTGCGCCTGAGCACCGACCGGCCCAGCCTGGGCGTGGAACCGCCGCGGCTGAGCGAAGACCCGCTCACCCTGCGCGCCAAGGACCGGGCGGTCGTGGTCGAGGTGCGCGACCAGGCGGATCGAGACCACGCACGGGTGCGGCAACCGGGCCCGTCGCGGAGGTGCCGGCATCGACGATGGCGGCGAGGTGCGCGTCCTCGCCATCCAGGGGTCGGCGACGGTGCCCAGCGACGGCTCGCCGCACCGCTTCCCGCTGTTCGCCTTCACCGCGCCGGCCCAGGCCGAGCTGCTCGTCCAGGGCGAACTCGCAGCGGCGGCGGTCCTCAAGACGGTCCAGGCGAACGCCGCCGCGCAGCCGCTGCTCGCGGGTCCGGTCGACCTGATCCGCAATGGCGGCCTGGTCGGCCGCACCAGCATCCTCTACGTGGCGCCGGGCGCGCAGTTCACGCTCGGCTGGGGCCCGGACGCGGCCGTGCGCGTGCGGCGCAACGCCTGGACGCAGGAGGAGAAGGCCGGCCTGCTGAGCGGCTGGACGCCGCAGCTGCACCTGGTCGATCTCGCCTTCAGCAACCTCTCGGGCGAGGCGCGCACCCTGCGCGTGGTCGAGCGCATCCCGGTGTCGGAGCTGCAGCAGGTGAAGGTCGAGCTGGACGCGGCGGCGACCCTGCCGAAGACCGCGCCCGACGCCGACGGCATGTGCGCGTGGACGGTGACGCTGCCGCCGCGCGGGCATGGCGAGGTGACGTTGCGCTGGCGGCTGCTCAAGCAGGGGGTGGTGGCGGGGGTATGACGGTCCCGAAGTCGGGTTACCGCCCTCGCAACGCGCAAGGACACCTGCGCGTTCCATCCGTCCAGCCGCTGCTGGCCCTGTACGTGATGCTCGCGCCGTTCTTCCTGGTGCTCGGGCCAATCGTCGTCGGAAAGGTGATTCCTCGCGGACCCGCCTTGTCCTTCACCGGCAATGTCCTCAGCGGGCTGTTGGCGCTGGGGATCGGCGTCCCGCTGATGCGCACGTGGGCGGGCCGTTCCACGGTCGGCCGCACCGCGCTGCTGCTCGCCACGCTGGTCTACATCACGATGTGGACGCTCGCGTGGTGTGGAACGTGGTCCTACCTCCTCGACCCGTCCCACCGCGGCGCCTGGTGGGGACCGTCAATCCGCTTTCCGTGCCTTACTGCGCCACCGCGGGCAGCGGCGGCACCAGCTGCGGATTCCCGCGCTGGTGCCAGTACGGATAGATCATCGCTCTGGCTCGCCGCGTCCAGCCGCGCGACCTGCTCCGCGGTGAGGATCCAGCCCACGGCGCCGAGGTTCTGCTTTAGCTGCTCCTCGTCGCGCGCGCCGACCGCGACGGTCGCGACCGTCGGGCGCTGCGAGAGCCAGTTCAACGCGACCTGCGGGGCGTTTTCTCCGTTCCGCGCCGACGGCGTCGACCACGTCCACCACGTTGTAGAACCTCTCCTCGTACCGGCCCCTCGCCTGCGCCGAGCGCGGCTGCCCTTCGGCGCCGGCTGGCCGCGCCGGACTTGCCGCTCAGGCGCCCCTGCAGAGCGGGCCCCACACCACCGTGCCGACGCCCTGGTCGAGGCCAGCGGCATCAACTCCCACTCTACTCCGACCGACCAGCGAGTAGTAGGCCTGGTGCGCCACGTAGCGCGACCAGCCGTAGCGATCCGAGGTGGACAGCGACTTCATGAGGTGCCAGCCCGAGAAGTTGGAGCAGGCGATGTAGCGCACCTTGCCGCTGTGCACCAGCGTCGAGCGCAGGCAGCGTCTCCTCGACGGGGGTGCGCGCGTCGAAGCCGTGCATGGTGTAGATGTCGACGTGGTCGGTGTTCAGGCGGCGTAGACTCGCCTCACACGCGCGGATGAGATGCCGCGCGACGAACCGACCGCGTTGGGCCGTCGCCCATCGGAAGGTCGCCTTGGTCGCCAGCAGCGCTCCCGCCGGCCGGCGACCGCCTGGCCCAGGATCTCCTCGGACGGCCCCGGAATAGATGTTGGCGGTGTCGAACAACTTCAGCCCGCCGTCGAGGCAGAGGTCGACCAGGCGCGACGCCTGGGCCACGTCGGTGTCGCCCCAGGCCTTGAAGAAGTCGCCCCCGCCGCCGAACGTCGCGGTGCCGAAGCCGAGGACGGGGACGTTGAGACCGGATCCGCCGAGCGAGCGGAATTCCATGGGGGGCTCCTGAAGCGGGGCGGCGGGGAGCGGCACGGTAGGCGCCTTGCGGGCCTCGGACAAGCGCTGCGCTCCCGCCCTGCGCCGCGCGCGAGCGTTTGCGGCCGGGGTCGGGGTGGTTACCGTCGCGGTGTTCGAGCCGCGCGCGGACCTGGACGGAGAGAGGATGCCGACGCAACCAGCACGCGGCGAGGGAGCTCGGGGTGGCCATTGGCTCGTCACCATCGGCTTGGCCATCATCGGCTTCCTGCTGGTTACCTCGTTTTTCCCGGCTTCGTGCTCGGCATCCTCATCCAGACCGGCCACCTCGATCGCATGAACCCTGGGAGGACGGCCGAGACGCTCTTCGCCCCAGTGATATGGCTGAGCGACCACGTCCGGTTTCTGAGCCGCTTCTACGAATGGCAGGTCGAGCAGATCGTCCACGGGGATTGATGGCCGGAGGAATCGTTGCGCTGGTAGGCCTCTTCGCGGGTTACGCAGTGCTCCGCCGCCGTCCCTCAGAGCGTCAGGGCGTACCAGAGCAGGCCCAGGAGGAAGCAGAAGGGCCAGAGCGCGAGCGCGATGAACACCCAGGTGCGCGGCTCCTGCCGCGCCTTGAGGCTGCGCCGGCAGAGGATCAGCATGGCGGAGAGGGCGAGGCCGACGATCACCAGCGTGGCGAGGGGACGCATGGCGGTGGTGCGCCGGTCCACCAGCTGGGCCATGGCGAAGGGGACCTGCATGAGGATCCCGAGCGCGATCGCCGCCCAGATCCGGCGTTCCCACAGTTCACCGAGGCGCCTGGTGGTGAGGATGGGCACGGCCGCGGCTAGGAGGAGTGCGAGGCCCACCGCGGAGACGACGAAGACCTCCGCAGAGTACGGATCGACAAGGGGCGCGTGTCGGGACGAAAACGGGTACGGACTGCCGAAAGCCATGCAGCAGAGGGCCGCCAGGACAGCCAAGCGGGCGTGAAGCCCCCTGGGAAGTCGCCTCTGATCAGATCCGCGATGGTGAGCGCGCCTATGGCAACGATCACAAGTATCGCGACCTCGCCCAGAAGGGGATCACATCGTGCACGGTCCAGGCAGTAGTGCCAGCCAGCGCACCGAGGGTCAATGACAATCGCCGGCACGCGTTCGCTACCGTCCCTCAACGACTCGCCCCTCCGCATCGTCCGCCACCCCCATCACCCGCCGCCGCTCGTCCCCGCTCTCATCGCTGCTCGGCAGGAACCGCTCCAGCGATCTCACCCAGCGCACCAGTTCCGCGAAGTCCTGTGGCTTGACCATGAACTCATCGATCCCCCACGAGGCGCAGATCGTCTTGTCATCGGGCCGGCGCGAGCCGGTCAGCACCACCAGCGGCACCTCGCGCGGCCCGTACGCGGTGCGGATGACCTGCAGGAGTGTCTTGCCCTTCAGCCCGGGCAGTCCGAGGTCGAGCACGACCAGCGCCGGCAGCGGCTTGCCGGCATAGCCCCCGAGGCGGTTGAGGCGCACCACCGCTTCGGTGGCATCGCTCGCGTGGGTGACGGTGGCGTGCAGGCCGCTGGCGAAGACCGCGGCCGTGAACAGGTCGCGATCGTCCTTGCGGTCTTCGATGATGAGGATCTCGGGAGCGGCCATGACGTCCCTTTCCAGCGGGTCAGGACGATTCACCTCGAGCTTAGTGAAGCGCGGTGCCAAGTCGAGAACCAGGTGAGCGCTCTTGGACGTCCCCTCGCCAGTCGGCTGCGGATGATCGTGCAATGTGCCTGACGGGGAATGCCGTCCTGGAGGGGGGCGATCGTTGCATCGAGCGCAGTTCGGGGCGCGCATCGGTCCGATCGCGACCAGCCTCACCGCCGACCGCGAGTGGCGGCATCGTCCACGCGCACGATCGGGGGCGGAGGCGGCATCGCCACCGCCCGTCCGTCCGCGACCAGTTCGCCGGATCCGAGCAAGGCGATGGTGTGGGTCTCGCGCTCCCAATCGAGTCCGGCGGTGGGCAGGAGGAGGCGCAGGTGCCGGGTTCCGGTGCCGCTCAGGAACAGCGCGGCGCTGCCGTCCGCCAGGCGCGCCAGCGAAAATGGCGAGATTTGCAGGTGGTTTTCACCCCAGCGCAACGGGAAGGACTGGTACACGGCCTCGCCTTCGATGGTCACGGTGAGCTGCAGGCCATGCACATTGTGGTACGTGACGTCGATGGTTTCGGCGAGCACCACCGCGGCGACCACGATGGCGATCAGGACGACCACGCCTTCACCATTGCCACCACCGCCTCCTCCGAAATTCCAGTTCCCGCCCCCACCCCCGCCCCCGCCGCCGTGGGACGAGAACAGGGAGTCGTCCCCGTGGGGCCAGACCCCGTAGGCCGCCTGGCGCTTCACGAAACCCCGCTCGACGGTGATGCTGAGGTTGCCTGGTGCGTGCTCCGCCCGGCCCTGCCCGCAACCAGCCGGGACGATGAGTAGGGCCGCGAGCAGGGGGCAGAGGACGAGACGCAACACGATCCGACCATGGGATCTCGATTGCACATCCATCGTCTGGCTTCCCTGCCTGCGATCATCGGACTCCCGATCTCGCGTTCAAGGATCCTCGCGGTCGTCCGGGTCGACCCGGCTACACCACCGCCTCACCTTCCAGCCGGCAGGGATGCGCGGCGTCGCCAGACTCGATCTGCACGGTCGCATGCCCGATGTGGAAGTGCGCGGCGAGTTCCTGCCCGATGCTGGCCAGCAAGGCGTCGTGCGGGCCGGCCGCGGGCATCACCAGGTGGACGGTGAGCGCGGTCTCGGTGGTGCTCATGCCCCAGATGTGCAGGTCGTGGACGGCGGTCACGCCGGGCAGACCCGCCAACCAGGTGCGCACCGCACCCGCATCGATGCCAGGCGGCACGGCGTCCAGGGCCAGGCGCAGCGCATCGCGCAGCAGGCCCCAGGTGCCGACCAGGATGACCCCGCAGACCAGCAGGCTGACGAGCGGGTCGATCCACAGCGCGCCGGTACCCAGCATGAGCACGCCCGCCACGACCACGCCCAGCGAGACCGCCGCGTCGGCGGCCATGTGCAGGTAGGCGCCGCGGATGTTGAGGTCGCCGTGCCGCCCGGCCATGAACAGCCAGGCGGTGACGCCGTTGACCGCGATGCCGATGGCCGCGACCACGATCACCGTCAGCGGGGCGACCGGCTCCGGATGGAGGAGGCGGAGCACCGCCTCCCAGGCGATCGCGCCGATGGCGACCAGCAGCAGGATGGCGTTGGCGAGCGCCGCCAGCACCGACGAGCGGCGCAGGCCGTAGGTGCGCCCGGGGGTCGGCGGCCGGCGCCCCAGCCAGGCGGCGGCCCAGGCCAGGGCCAGCCCGGCGACGTCGCCCAGGTTGTGGCCGGCGTCGGCGACCAGCGACAGGGAGTGCGAGAGCGCGCCATAGACGCCTTCGACCACGACGAAGGCGGTGTTGAGGACGATGCCGATGAGGAAGGCGCGTCCGAAATCGGCGGGTGCGTGGCTGTGGCCGGCGTGCGCGTGACCGTGACCGGAGGTTTCGCCGCGGGCCTGCGCCTCAGCCGCGCGAGCAACCGCGCCGCGTTCGTGGCCATGGCCATGATCGTGGCCGTGGTGGTGGCCATGGTCGTCGCGGTGGGAGTGCTCGGGTGACATGCTGGGCTCGGTCTCGCGTTGGAGCTTGCCGGCAAGGCCGGAAGGACCAAGGGCCGGTCCGCCGGCGCCATGACGCTCGGGTCGGTGAGCGGCCGCAGGCATCCCACAAGCCGGGAAATGTCGGAATCTCCGCCGGTGATAGGGACTTCGATGGGCTGGGCGCGTACTTCCGTACTGCGGTGTGTGTGGCTTTCCTACACGGTTCCGGGGTCGGCGCGCTCGCGCTCCGCGGGTGTGGACCCTTCCCCCAGGCGCGCCGCCCACCCCCGTGTCTATAATGCGGTCGTCACCCCTACCCAAGGACGCCTCCCATGCACCTCACCCGCACCATCCTCGCCCTCGCCGCCGCCCTCGCCCTGGCTCCTGCGGCCTTCGCCGAGAGCACCGGCGCCGACCGCGCCGACATCCACACCGACAGCGTCGACATCCACGCCGACCGCCAGGACATCCACAAGGATGAGGCCGACCGCCACACCGACCGCGTCGACGCCCACGCCGACACCCGGGACATCCGCAAGGACGAGGCCGAGCTGCGCGCCGACCGCAAGGACGGCGACACCGCCGACGCCAAGGCCATGCGCGCCGACATCCGCCACGATCGCGCCGACCGCCGCACCGACCGGCGAGACGAGCGCCGCGACACCCGCGACATCCACGCCGACCGCCGCGACGTGCGCAGCGACGAGCGCGACATCGGCCGCGACCGCCGGGACATCCGCCACAACCGCCGTGATTGAGGCTTTGGCTGCGGCCATGGCCGCGGTCGGAGTGCGATGCTCTCACGCCCCCTGCGCTGGTCAGCGCAGGGGGCGTCTTTTTTGGCGGCCAAGCCGTGGAAAACGGGAAAACGCTGCTCGTTGGCGGGCAGGGTCGCAGCCCCTATGCTCGCCCCAGCAAGACGGGTCATCCACATGGGAATGTCTTCTCGCCTCCTGCGCGATGCCACGAGCCTCTGCAAAGCCCTGCTCATCCTCGGGCTGGGCATGGTACTGATGGCCGCCATCCTGGGCGCGATCCTCTTCCTATTCATGTTCGGACTACCGGGCAATCCCCACGACGATGTCAGGGCCTTCACCAGGCACATCGCCGAATTCCAGGCGACCGCCGACAGCGTGCTGGCGAAGAAGCTGGCTCCCAGGTACCAGGACCGGGACTATGCCCCGCCAGCCGGGCTCGCGGCGCTCGGCATCAATGCCGTTTGGGACAACAAGGATGGGACGGTCGTATTCAGCTACGGACTCGAGGTCTTCGACGGACCGACGCGGGTGCTCATCTACGATCCCGGCGATGTCGAGAAGGGTGATCACCATGCGCACATCACCCGACCCGATCCTCAATGGGTCCAGACCATCGGCCCGTGGACCTACATCAAGAATCGCGATTGAGCATGACGCCGGATGAGCTGGTGCGGCAGATTCGGCGGGAACATGGCCTACCCGCTCTGGGCATCGGTCGCGTGGTGCCTGCTCGCGGGCGGCTTGTCTCGGCGATCATCGCCTGCTGGCTCGTCGAAGGAGTTCCGGCCCGGGCGCTCCTGATCGTCGCCGCGCTCCTCGCCGTGGGGATCGGCCAGTCGATCAGACAAGCCGTTTCGCGCTGCCCCAGCTGTTCGGGCCCGGTGGGACTGTTCTGGGTCGACCTGGATCGGGACGCAGCGGTGGCGATGGTCGCTCAGGCGCAGCAACTCGGCGTCCGGTTGCGACTTCCGCGCGACGGATGGTTCCGGGTGTGCGAGCGGTTCCGCGTTTCAGGTGAGGCCTGCCCAGCGTGTCGACTTCTCTACCGGGTGGGTATCGAGGATCCTGACGCCCCTTCGGCATCATGAGCCTGCAACCTGGCCAACCCAGTGAGGCCGTTGCGCCCCGCATGGCTCCGCACGCCTGCTGCGCGGCGTGCGCGATCTGGTGGTCAAGGAACGGGTCGAGCGGGATGCAGTTCCTTGATGTCGGAGCCCTGAATGGCGTCGAATTCAGCGTCAGCAATGACGTCGTTCCTGCCGCGAACCGGCTCCGCGGAAGGCATGGTCTGACCCAGGGCGGCGTATTCGGTGCTCGTCAGGGACCAGCGCAGGAAGACCTGGATCGTGTTCTTCCGCTCTGGCAGGCCCGTCGTCCTGGTGAGCAGGTCGTAGGTCAGAGCATCTCCACCCGGGGTATGACCGATCCTGGTGCGGATCTTCAACGTCCGATCACCGAGGATGACGTCCGCCGTGGCCACGTAGGTCTGCGTCTTCGGGTCGAAGGTGAAGACATCTCCTGTGGCGACCGCGGCCTGGGCTCCTCTCGCGAGGACAGCGAGCAGGAGGAGCGTGATGAGGGTGCGCATGGCAGAGGATTCCTGAGGCTCAATGCCCACGCGTTCACGTGCGCGTGCCTGGCATGTCCAGCGGGCGATACCAGGCCGGTCGGTCCGATCAGGAACGCCGACACCCGCGAGCATGGCTCGCGGGTGTCGTGGGAAACACTGTTCCGGCCCAGGCCCGGACCCTGGATATCACTCCCCTTCGGCAGCCGCCCCCGCATCGAGCAGGTTGATGGTGCTGGCCTTGACCTTGGCGGCGATCTCCTCGCAGACCTTGGGGTTGTCCTTCAGGAACTGCTTGGAGTTCTCGCGGCCCTGGCCGAGCTTGACCGCGCCGTAGGTGAACCAGGCGCCCGACTTGTTGGCGACCTTGCTGAGCACCGCGAGGTCGAGCAGGTCGCCGGTGTAGCTGATGCCCTCGTTGAACATGATGTCGAACTCGGCCTTGGTGAAGGGGGCCGAGACCTTGTTCTTCACCACCTTCACGCGGGTGCGGTTGCCGACCACCTTGTCGCCGTCGGTGATCGAGGTCACGCGACGGATGTCGAGGCGCAGTGACGCGGCGAACTTGAGCGCGCGGCCGCCGGGCTGGGTCTCGGGACTGCCGTAGATGACGCCGATCTTCTCGCGGATCTGGTTGATGAAGATGACGGTGGCCTTCGACTGGCTGATCGCGCCGGTGAGCTTGCGCATGGCCTTCGACATCATGCGCGCCTGCACGCCGACCTGGGATTCGTCCATCTCGCCGTCGAGCTCGGCCTTGGGGGTGAGGGCGGCGACCGAGTCGACCACCACCACGTCCACCGAGTTCGAACGCACCAGCAGGTCGCAGATGTCGAGGGCCTGCTCGCCGTAGTTGGGCTGGCTGACCAGGATGTCGTTGAGGTTGACGCCCAGGCGCTCGGCCCAGGTCGGGTCGAGGGCGTGCTCGGCGTCGATGAAGGCGACCACGCCGCCTTCCTTCTGCGCCTGCGCGGCGATGGACAGCGCCAGGGTGGTCTTGCCCGACGATTCCGGGCCGTAGATCTCGATGATGCGGCCGCGCGGCACGCCGCCTACGCCGATCGCGATGTCGAGGCTCAGCGAGCCGGTCGAGATCGCGCCGACGTCGACCTTCTCGAACTGGCCGAGGCGCATGATCGAGCCTTTGCCGTAGACCTTGTCGATCTGGTCGAGCGCCGCTTCGAGCGCCTTCTTCTTCGCCGGGTCGGTGGCGTTGGAGAGGTTCACGTTCTTCTCCGGCTTCTCGTCGGAGCGGGAGGACTGGCGGGCGGAGGCGGCTTCGGGGGGGCTCATGGGGGTTGGTCCTGGTGTGATGTGGGTTGCGGTAGGTATGGGAGGGGGTGCAGCCGGGCGGCGCGCGGGTGGTGCTCTGCGATCCTCGCAGCCCGCAAAGCGCGTCAACGCTGGCGGCTCAGACGACGGTGCGGTAGACGAAGCACAGCGGGCCGACGATCTGCACCTCGTTGGCGGTGGCCTTCGAGATGATGCGGGGCTGGTACTTCGCATTGGCGGGGATGAGTTCGATGCGGTCAGGGTAGTAGCGCACGCGCTTGAGCGTCGCCTCGCCATCCACCACCACCGCCGCCACCTGGTTGTCGGTGACCTTGCCTTCCGCCTGGATGACCGCGTAGTCGCCATCGAGGATGCCGTCATCGATCATCGAGTCGCCACGCACCTGCAGGGCGAAGCGGCCCGGCGAGGGCTGGATGTCCTTGAGGTAGCCGGCGTGCTGCTCGCTGGCCAGGATGGGCACGCCGGCGGCGATGGCACCGATCACCGGCACGCCCTGGCGGCCAGGCGAGCGGTTGATCGCGGCCCAGCCGGTCTCGGTCAGGCGGACGTTGCGCTTCTTCTCGCGGTCGGCGGCGAGCAGGCCCTTGCGCACCAGCGCCTCGACGTGCTTGCTGACCGCGGAGGGGAAGGCGTAGCCGAAGGCCTCGGCGACCTCGGCCCGGCTCGGCTGGTGGCCGGAATCCTCCGCATCGGCGAAAAAGGCGAGGATCTTGGACTGTTGGGGGGGGAGTTGGCGGCTCATGGGTCTGCTTATGGGGCATTACGGACCGTTGTCAATATGGACTCTGTGAAGCAGGAAGGGAAGCGGCATCAGGCGCAGGGACTTCCTCCCTCATCCCGGCTTCGCAGCCCATTCATCGTGCGTTCACCGCTCATGACGACCGTCCGCGACCACAGGATTGGGCGGAGCAGCGGCACCCGGAGGATGAACGATGATGCGGATTGTGGTGGCTGGGGTCCTGGCGATCGGAGTCTGCGTCGCGGTGGCCGGTTCCCTGCGCGCCGCGAGCTCCGTACCCGGGGATCCAGGTGCGCGGCTCGCGCGCCGCGAGCACGTGGGCGAAGCGCTCTTCATGGACGAGTCCCTCTCGGAGCCGCGCGGCACCAGTTGCGCCAGCTGCCATGAGCCGGCGCGCGCGTTCTCCGGCAACCACGGCTCGACGCGCGGCATCGCCCGTGGCAGCCGGCCCGAGGCGTTCGGACTGCGCAACACTCCCACGCTGACCTATGCGAGCTTCGGCGCCTTCTTCGCCGTCGATCACGAGGGTGATGAGGGCGCGCCCGCGCCCGGCGGAGGATTCTTCCTCGACGGTCGCGCGGACACGCTGGCGGAGCAGGCGCGGGGGCCGCTGCTGGCGCCGCTGGAGATGAACAATCCCGACGCCGCGGCGGTCGTCGCCAAGGTCGAGGCCGGCGCGTACGCGGCTGAGTTCCGCGCCGCGTGGGGGCAGGACATCTTCAGCGACACCGCGCGCGCCTTCGCGGCGGTCTGCGCCTCGCTGCAGGCCTTCGAGGGCACGGCGCCCTTCCACCCGTTCTCCTCGCGCTACGACGAAGCGCTGCGCGGACGCCTCGCCCTGACCGCGGCCGAGGAGCGCGGCAAGGCGCTGTTCTTCGACGTGCGCCGCGGCAACTGCGTGACCTGCCACGCGGCGCGGCCGTGGTGTCCCCGATCCGACCGCCTCGCTGTTCACCTCCGGCGTCTACGAGAACCTCGGCGTGCCGCGCAACCGCGCCATCCCGGCCAACGCCGATCCGGCGTTCTTCGACCTCGGCCTGGGCGGCCCCAAGCGCGACCTGCCGTTCCGCGACCGCTCGTTCAACGGCATGTTCAAGGCTGGCACGCTGCGCAACATCGCGGTGAAGCAGGCCTTCATGCACAACGGCGTGTTCACGCGCCTGGAGGACGTGGTCGCCTTCTACGCCACCCGCGACACCGCCCCGGAGCGCTGGTACGCCGGCGGCGCGGCGTTCGACGACCTGCCGACGGCGCTCAAGGACTGCGTCAACACCGTCGAGGTGCCCGGTGACCTGCACCGTGGTGACCGGCCCCACTTGGACGAGCGCGACATCGCCGACCTGGTGGCGTTCCTGCGCGCGCTGACCGACCGCGAGTTCACCGGCGCGCTGCCGCCGGCGGCGTCCGCCGGGATCGGCGACGCGGACGTCGCCACCCAACATTAATGGCCATTTCACACCGGACACACGCCGCCCCCGATACGGAGGGCACCCACCAAGGAGCTTCCATGCCCGCAGTCCCGCGCTCTCCCCACCTGCTCATGATCGCCGCCGGTCTCGCCGCGGCCGGCACCATGGTCACCTTCTCCGCGTGCACCGCGAACAAGGGCGACACCGGACCGCAGGGCCCGCCCGCGTCGACCTTCGACAGCGACAACTTCACCGCCACCGGCAACGCCTTCGACATCCACAAGATCAACCACGTGGTGGTGATCTACCAGGAGAACTGGTCCTTCGACGGCCTCTACAGCCAGTTCCCGGGCGCGAACGGCAAGGCCTTCGGCACCGCCGTCGCCCAGACCAAGATCGACGGCACGCCGCTCACCCTGATCCCGCCGCCCCTGAACGGCGGCCGGGGCGGTCGATACCACCAACTTCGCCGCGTTCCCCGGCGCCGGCGCGCCCATGCAGTTCTCGAACATCCTCGCCGCGCCGTTCGCGCTGCCCTCGGCCTCGCTGCTGACCGGCGACATCGTGCACAACTACTACAACGAGCAGGGCCAGATCGACGGCGGCGCGATGGACCGCTTCGTGGCCTGGAGCGACAACCCCGGCCTGGTGATGACCGGTTTCGACGCCACCGGCATGCCCGAGGGGCAGCTCGCCCACCAGTACGCGATGTGCGACAACTGCTTCCACTCGGCCTTCGGCGGGTCGTTCCTCAACCACATCTTCCTGATCGCCGCCGCGCCGCCGGTCTACGGTCCGACCAACGCTCCGCTGCCCGCCTCGACGCTGAAGGGCTTCCCGGCCGCGATGGCGTCGTCCATCCCGGCGACGCTGCCGACGCCGGCGATCTCCGCCGGGCTGGCCGCCACCGCGGCCGACGCCACCGGGCCGGTCCCGACCACCGGCAACGACTGGCCGGCGGTGCTGAACCCGGACGGCACGCCCAACCGCAAGGCCCCGGACGGCAAGCTGACCTCGGCCGTCGACGTGAACGGCAACTTCCTGGCCGTGAACACCATGCAGCCGTCCTCGTGGCCGTTCTCGCTGGGCGGCCCGTTCCTGCCGCTGCAGACGCTGCCGACGATCGGCGACCGCCTGAGCGGCGCCAGCGTGAGCTGGAAGTGGTACAGCGGCGGCTGGAACAACGCGGTCGCCGGCAACCCCGACGCGACCTTCCAGTTCCACCACCAGGCGTTCAACTTCTTCGCCAACTTCGCGCCCGGCAAGCCCGGCCGCGTGCACCTCGCCGACGTCGAGGACTTCGCCAACGACCTCGCCACCGGCACGCCTGCCGGCGGTCTCGTTCATCAAGCAGCTCGGCTCCAACAACGAGCATCCCGGCTACTCGGACGTCGCCACCGGCCAGGCCGCGGTGGCCGACCTGGTGAACAAGATCCAGAACAGCAGCGCCTGGAAGGACACCGCGATCATCATCACCTACGACGAGAACGGCGGCCGCTGGGACCACGTCGCGCCGCCGGTCATCGACGGCTTCGGGCCGGGCACGCGCGTGCCGATGATCATCATCTCACCCTACGCCAAGCGCGGCTTCGTCGACCACACCCAGTACGAGACGCTGTCGATCCTGAAGTTCATCGAGCAGCGCTGGGGCCTGTCGCCGTTGAGCGCGCGCGACGCTGGCGCGACCAGCCTGACCAACGCCTTCGCGGACTACATCTTCAGCAACGGCTGAGGTCTGCGCGGCGCGGAGGCCGCAGGGCCGCCCGGGAACACCCGGGCGGCCCCTTTTTGACCGGCTCGATGTCGCGAGCGGATGTCGCGAGCGGACGGTCAGGTGGCGGTCACCACACCCGCACGGTGGTCGAGCTGGGGCACGACCCCACCCGGCGACGACCAGCGGGCGCTCTACCGAGGGGATTCGGCGCGGCCCGCGGTAATGTCGCGGCGCGCTCGCCGGGGATGCCCGGGACGAGCCGAGCTCGACCGGTGGGCGGCCCCCGCGCAGCCGGCGCGTCCCACCGGCCGGACCTCGGTCATGGCCTCACGGCGCCCGCAGCTTCCGCAGCCACTCGATCATCTTTTCCGTCGCCAGCGACTGGTGCTGCGGGCGGAACAGCAGGCGGATGGTGCGCGCGACCTTGAGGTCGCGGATCGGCGCGCTGCCCAGCTCGAAGCCCTGGACGCAGCCGTCGGGGATGATGCCCAGCCCCAGGCCGGAGCGCACCATCGCCTTGATCACCTCGACGTTGGCCAGCTCCATCACCGGCGCGAAGGGCAGGCCGGCCTTGGCGAAGGCCTGGTCGAGCAGGGTGCGCATGGTCAGGCCCTTGGCGAAGGTGACGATGCGCCGGCGCGCCAGCTCGGCCATGGTGGTGGGCACGTCCTTGGCGGGCAGGTTGGTCGGGAAGGCGAGCATCAGCGGGTTCTGGAAGAGCCGCTCGCAGGACAGGCGCGGGTGCTCGGTGGTGCCGACGGCGACGTCGAGCTCGTCGGCGAGGATCATCGCGACGAGCTGCGGGCTGGACTGGCAGACCACCTCGACCTCGATGCGCGGGTTGGCCTGGATGAAGCGCGAGAGCAGCGGCGGCAGCACGTAGATGCCGATCGAGTCGACGGTGCCCAGG
Organism: uncultured Planctomycetota bacterium; assembly: GCA_963818245.1. GTDB lineage: Bacteria > Planctomycetota > UBA11346 > UBA11346 > UBA11346 > BOG-1363. Next base: position 111,766 of record CAWFSD010000001.1, on the reverse strand, counting down.
CGCACCTTGCCGCTGACTTCGCCGTGCAGGCTGCGCACCCGCTCCGGCAGCACCGCGAGGCTGGTCAGCACCTCGCGCGCGCCCTCGGCGAGGATCTCGCCGGCCGGGGTCAGGTGCGCGCCCTGCGGCGTGCGCTCGACCAGCACCGCCTTGAGCTGGCGCTCGAGGTCCTGGATCTGGCGGGTGATCGACGGCTGGGTCAACCCGCGCGAGCGCGCCGCCGCGCTGAGGCTGCCGTGCTCGGCGATGGCGATGAGGCTGGCGAGGGCGTGCGGCGAGAGGTCTGGGACGGTCATACGCGGAACGTATTCCCCGGTCGGTGGGGTGGAACGGCCATTGTCGCGGCGGCCCCGCCGGGAATGTCCGGGGGCCACCCGGCGGGCCGCGGCGGCGGGAGAGGTGCTTGGGCGCAGCGGCATCGGGGTCGGCCTGCGGTTGGCCGCCTCGCCCGCGACCGCGGCCCGGGGTTCCGCTCCCGGTCGCCACGAGAACCACCAGGCTCAAGGGCGCCATGACGAGACTGCCGGTTGACCCGGGCGATCCATCGCGTGTGGTCGCCATCACCCCTTCGCCACGTCGCACCCCGCCCCGAACCCCGGCGACCTGCCCATGATCAAGCAACCCCGCGATCTCGACGGCATGGTCGTCGCCATCACCGGCGCCAGCGCCGGCATCGGCCGCGCGCTGGCGGTCGCGCTCGCGGGCGCCGGCGCCAGGCTGGCGCTGGGTGCGCGCCGCCTGGAACTGCTCGAGGAGCTGAACGGCGAACTCGGCGGCGGGCACCTGTGCGTGCGCACCGACGTCGCGCAGCCCGGGGACTGCGCGGCCTTCGTCGCCGCCGCGCACGCGCGCTTCGGCCGCCTCGACACGCTGGTGTGCAACGCCGGCTTCGCCTTCCTGCGCAGCATCGCCGACACCAGCGCGGCGGAGTGGCGCGAGCTGCTGGCGATCAACCTGGGCGGCACCGCCGACTGCGTCCGCGCGGCGCTGCCGCTGATGCTCGCCCAGGAGCGCCGCCAGGGCTGCCGTGGGCAGATCCTGGTGGTCTCGTCCTGCCTGGCGCGCCGTGCCCTGCCCGACCTGGGCGCGTACGCGGCGACCAAGGCCGCCCAGTTGTCGCTGGTCGAGGCGCTGCGCGTCGAACTGGCGGGCACCGGCGTGGTCGCCTCGGCGATGCTGCCGGTCGGCACCGACACCGAATTCAAGGCCGTGGCCCAGGAGCGCAGCGCGCGCACCATGCTGCCGCCCGGCCGCTTCGAGATCAGGCAGAGCGCCGCGACCGTCGCCGCCTGCATGGTGCGCGGCATCGTCCATCCCGCCCCGGAGCTGTGGAGCCACGCACCATCACGCTGGGTCGCCGCGCTGGCCACCTTCGTGCCGGGGTTGGCCGACCGCGTCCTGGGCCGCGTGCGCCGGCTGGTCGCGCACTGACCGGCGCCGCGGGTTCGGGGTGCCCGCTGCCCTGCGCTGCCCCGGCCGGGGTCCCACTGCGCGATCGACCGGATCCCGTGGCTACCAACGCCATTCCCGCCCGTTCGACCGGTGCAGAGCGTCCATGGATGCCGGATCGGCCCTCTCCGCTGTCGAGCGCGGTTATGTTGGCCTCGCGTCGCGCGGCCGCCTACCGATGCTCCCTGTCCGGCCTGCCGATGCCCAGCCACGGCCGTCCCCGTTCATCGGGCGGAGGGCATGGCAGCGTCGGGGGCGGCAGACGCAGCGTGCCCGCGCCTGCCACCGGCGCTGGGGACCAGAATGGTGGCGCGGCGCGCGCAGGATCCTCCTCCGCGCTGCGGTGGCCACCGCCCGGGGCAGATACCAGCCGCCCGACGCGGCGGTCCGCACCGGCACGCTGCCCGCCATGAGCGCTTGAACGCGGCGGGAGCGGACGCGGACCGGTGCCCAAGGCGTGCGCAGGGCCGGCGCTGCCTGCGTGGAGCATCGACAGGACGCAGCCCGCGGCCCCGCTGCGACCGGCGCGTTCCGCGCTACATGACGGACATGCCGGGGCTGGACGGGGAATGCACCCCGGTCTAGGCTCGCCGGCCCCGGAGACGCCCATGCCATTCGTCCTCTGCACGCTCGCCACCGCGGTCCGGGCGTCCTTCGCCCGCCTGGCCCTGCCCGCCGCCGCGCTGCTCGCCTTGGCGGCGCCCGTCGGCGCCGCCGAGCCGCTGCCCACCGCCGCCGAGGTCGATGCCCTCATCGCCAAGGCTCAAGGCTGGCTGCTCGAGCAGCAGCAGCCGAGCGGTTCGTTCATCCCCGGCAAGGAGTTCGTGGTCGGCCTCACCGGCCTGGCCGTGACCGCGCTGGTCCAGTCCCCGGGTGGCGTGGCCGCCGATGACCCGCACATCGTCAAGGCGCTGGCCCTGCTCAAGACCTTCCGCCAGAAGGACGGCGGCTTCTACGACAAGGCGGAGGGCCTGGGCGACTACGGCACCTCGCTGACCATGCTGGCGCTGCTCGCCACCCACACCGACGACGCCGCCACCCTCACCGCCGCGCAGAACTACCTGTTCGGCATCCAGAACCACGATCCCAAGGACACCGCCGTCGGCGGCGTCGGCTATGGCGACGACAAGCCGGGCGACGAGAACGTCGAGACCACCGTGATCAGCGTGCAGGCGCTGCGCGCGAGCGGCGTGCCGTCCAGCGACCCGCACCTGCAGGCCGCGCTGAAGTTCCTCGAGCGCTGCCAGAACCTGTCCTCGGTCAACGACCAGCCGTGGGCGAAGAACGGCAGCAACGACGGCGGCGCGTCCTACAGCCCGAAGGAGAGCCACGCGGGCGGCTCGTGGGCCAGCGACGCCGACAAGAAGGCCGGCGAGGAGCAGGCCGCCAAGGGCGTGCTCAACAGCTACGGCAGCATGACCTACGCCCTGATCTCCGCCTACCTGTCGCTCGACCTCAAGCCCGAGGACCCGCGCGTGGCCGCGGCCTACGGCTGGGTCAAGGGCCACTACCGCTACGACGTCAACCCCGGCATGAGCAAGGGGCTCGAGCGCCAGGGCCTGATCTACTACCACGGCATCATGTCGCGCACCTTCGGCCTGCTCGGCACCAAGGACTTCCAGACCACCGACGGCAAGGACGTCGACTGGCGCGCCGACCTCTTCGCCGTGATCAAGTCCACCGCCATCCCCGCCAAGGTCGGCGGCGACCCCGCGGCCGGCGCGATCTGGATGAACAGCGAGAAGCGCTGGGGCGAGGGCGTGCCGCACATCGCCACCACCTACATGCTGCAGGCGCTCAAGCGCATCCGCGCGGCGCTGTGATCGGGGGCCGGCCATGATCCAGCACCTGGTCCTGTTCAAGTGGAAGCCCACCGCCACCGCCGCCGACCAGGACGCGGCGTGCGCGGCGCTGCGCGCTCTGCGCAACGCCATCCCGGGCATCGTCGCCCTGACGGTGGGTGCGCAGAACAGCCCTGAAGGCAAGGGCAAGGGCTTCCACACCGGGTTGACCGTGACCTTCGTCGACGCCGCGGCCCGCGACGCCTACCTGCCGCACCCGGCCCACCAGCAGGCGGTCGCGACCTTCCGCGCCCACATCGAGGACGTCATCGTCCTCGATTACGCGTACTAGGTCGCGCCGACCGGGGACAGCGATCCCGCGCAGGCTGCGCGGTCTCCCAAAAAATCTGCGCGCGAATCTGCGGACTCCCCCTCGAGAAGAGTCCGCAGCGTGCGATTCTGGCACCGGCTATCGCGCGGCCAGCGGGGACTTGGCAGGCGCGCCATGGAGCCAGACTGCCGCCATGTCCGACCTTCCCCCTGAACTCGCAGCCGCCGTCGCCGCCCTGCGCGCCGGGCGCCTGGTCGGCATGCCCACCGAGACGGTCTACGGCCTGGCCGCCAACGCGCTCGACGCGCAGGCGGTGCTGGCGATCTTCGCGGCCAAGGGACGGCCGAGCTTCGATCCGCTGATCGTGCACGTGGCGGACGCGGAGCAGGCGTGGACGGTGGCGCAGCCCAGTCCGCGCGCGCGGCTGCTCGCGCAGCGCTGCTGGCCGGGCCCGCTCACCCTGGTCCTGCCGCGCCGGTCGCAGGTCCCCGACGCGGTGACCAGCGGCCTCGACACGGTGGGCGTGCGCTGCCCCGACCACCCGCTGGCCCTGGCGCTGATCCGCGCCGCCGGCCTGCCGCTGGCCGCACCCAGCGCCAACCGCTTCGGGCGCATCAGCCCGACCACCGCGGCGCACGTGCGCGAGCAGCTCGCCGGCGCGGTCGCGCTGGTCCTCGACGGCGGCCCGTGCCGGGTCGGCATCGAGAGCACCGTGCTGCTGCCCGACCCGGCGCCGGTGATCCTGCGCCCGGGTGGACTGACGCGCGAGGCGCTGCAGGCCATCCTCGGCGAGCCGGTCGCCGTGGCCGACCGCACCGCGCGCGATGCCAGCCTGGCCCTGCCGGCGCCGGGCCTGCTCGCCAGCCACTACGCCCCGGTGATCCCGCTCACCCTCAAGGAATCCGGCCAGCCGTGGCCGGAGGGGGATGGCCTCGCCTACCTGAGTTGGCGCGGCCACGGTCTGCCGGCGGGTGCGACGCGGGTCGAGGTCCTCAGCGCTCCGTGGCGATCTGGCCGAAGCCGCAGCGGGGCTGTTCGCGGCGATGCGCCGGCTCGATGCCAGCGGAGCGCGGGCGATGGTGGCAGAAAGCGTTCCAGATGTTGCACTCGGCCTGGGCATCAATGACCGTCTCCGCAGGGCGGCAGGCATGGGGTGAGGGATAGCGTTCGTGTGCTTCGCCCGAGAGGGAGGCGGCCGCACCGGGTGGCGTGCCCGACAGCGATGGACAGTGCAGCCGCAACCGCTTACGGGCTCATTGACCGCCTGGAGGGGGGAGGTAAACAGGATCGGCAAGAAACCCTGATGTCGATCAAACCCCGCAGACCGCAGCCCATGGGACGGCCACAGAGCCGTTATGCTCCTGGCCGGACGTCGGGCACACACCAGCAGATCCGCCGGCCGGGTCCGCCCGCGCCCGTGCAGGCCAAGACCATCCCATTGCAGCGCCGGCCGCTGACCACCGACATCCTGCGCCGCCTCGAGACCGACCCGGCCTTCATGGTCATGACCGGCGACAACCACTGGATCGACCCCTACACCGGGCAGGCCGTGCCGGCGGCGCAGGGCCGCCTGGAAGCCGCGCGCGCGCACCTGATGGACAGCGGGTCGTGGCGCGACCGCGATCCGCTGCCGCGCATGCAGCTCGAGATCGTGCGCTGGCGCATCGACCTGATGCGCCTGCTGCCGTCGGAGCCGCGCCTGCGCATCTTCGGCAAGGACGGGCGCTGGCTCAACCCCTTCAACGGCGAGCTGGTCGCGGACATCGTGCGCGAGGACGGCAAGATCACCGCGACCACCATCACCGCGATGGCGCGCGTGCTGTGCACCTGCGCGCCGGCGGCGAGCGGCCGCCTGCTCGACAGCCAGTCGCTGGCCAGCAAGGTCCAGGCCCTGGGGCTGACGCGCAGCGATCCGAGCGTCGGCAAGTCGACCGACACCGGCCTCAGCATCGACATGGAGAAGGCGCGCAACGTCCAGCAGAACATGCTGTCGGCGCTGCCCGCCATCTACGGCTACGACCTGGCCGTGCACTTCACGCCGCAGGCCGGCGTCAGCGGCGACTTCTATGAAGTCATCACCATGCGCACCGGCGACCTGCTGTTCTTCGTCGGCGACGTCAGCGGCCACGGCATGCAGGCCGCGCTGGTGGTGGCGACCGCGCTGAAGACCATCCGCTTCCTGGCGCGCACCGCGACCAGCGTCACGGGCCTGCTCACCCAGTTCAACGACGAGATCCGCGCCGACCTGCTGCCGGGGCAGTTCATCACGCTGTTCGCCGGCCAGCTCGACCCGGTGGCGGGCACCCTGCAGTGCGTGCGCGCCGGCCACCACTCCGGCATCCTGATGAACCTCGAGAACGACACGGTGATGCGCCGCGTCGGCCGCCCGGGCATGGCCGTGGGCCTCGCGCCCAGCTCGGTGTTCGCCGGCAGCATCCACGTCGAGACCGTGCAGCTGCAGTCCGGCGACCTGCTGGTCCAGTACACCGACGGCGTGACCGAGGCGATGGACACCCAGGGCGTCGAGTTCGGCGAGGCCGGGTTCTACAGCAGCATCTTCCGCCAGTGCAACGGCTCGCTGCAGGAGCTGGTCGACGGCGTCGCCAAGGACGTGCAGACCTACGTGCGCGGCCTGCTCGAGGACGACCTGACGATCTTCGCGCTGGCGGTCATCCCGCCGCCGGAGGACATGGCGGCGAGCGGCGAGTGGGAAGAGAACGACACCGACACCCGCGCCTGAGGCCGTGACCCGCCTCGCCATCTTCGACCTCGACGGCACGCTGGTCGACAGCCGCGCCGACATCGCGTGCGCCGCCAACCACGCGCGCGCCGCGCTCGGCCTGCCGGCGCACGCCCTGGGCACCGTGGTCGGCTTCGTCGGCGACGGCGCGGCCAAGCTCATCGAACGCATGACGCCGGAGGTGGGCGCGGCGGGCCGGGCGCGCGCGCTGGCCGCCTTCGAAGCGTATTACGGCGCGCACTGCTGCGTGGACACCGTGGTCTACCCGGGCATCACCGCGCTGCTCGGCGCGCTGCGGAACGCCGGCTGGGCGCTGGCGGTCGCGACCAACAAGCCCGACGCCATGACGCGCACCCTGCTGGACGGGCTGGGACTGGCGCCCTGGTTCGCAGGCGTGCGCGGGGGCGACGGGCCGCGCAAGCCCGACCCGGGGCAGCTCACCGCCCTGATGACCGCGGCGGGGGCGGCACCGGCGGCGACCTGGATGATCGGCGACCACCGCACCGACATCGGCGCGGCGCGCGCGGCCGGCTGCCGGGTGGCGTTCTGCCGCTGGGGCTTCGGCCTGCGCGATGGACTGGCCGTCGATGCGGACGTGGCGACCCCTGGAGAGCTGCTGCCGGTGCTCCTCGGCCGGGCGGCGCAACCGGCCACGCCGCCATGAGCGACGGCGTGCGCGATGCGGACGGCTTCCTGGTGACCCCCGACCTGGTGCTCGAAGCGTACGGTCAGGGCTGCTTCCCGATGGCCGACGACCGCAATGGCCGGCTGCGCTGGTACCGGCCGCGCCAGCGCGCGATCATCACCTGGGACCGCTGGACGGTGCCGCGCAGCCTGGACAAGGTCGCGCGCAACCGCAAGCCCTACCGGCTGACCATCGACGCGGACTTCGCCGCGGTGATCCGGGGGTGCGCCCAGCGCTCCACCACCTGGATCTCGACCGACATCGAGAGCCTCTACATCGCGCTGCACGAGCGCGGCCACGCCCACTCCGTCGAGGCGTGGTCACCGACGGGGGCGCTGGTCGGCGGGCTCTACGGGCTGGCGATCGGCGGGTGCTTCTGCGGCGAGAGCATGTTCCACACCGCCCCCGACGCCGCCAAGCTGTGCGTCATGCACCTGGTCGAGCGCCTGCGCGCCAACGGGTTCACCGTGCTCGACTGCCAGCAGCAGACCCCGCACATGCAGCGCTTCGGCGCTTTCGAGGTCGATGAAGGGACTTACGCGCGGCTGCTGACGACCTGCCGCGACCGGCGGCCGTTTCCGTGACCGTGCGTGTACCCGGCCCTTCCCCCAACGGGGAATCTGACAGGGTCCTGACCTGGAAATCCCCGGAACGTCCGTCAGCCACTGCAAATACCATGCAAGACCGGGACGGTGACGACGGATGGACCAGTGGCCGCCACGTCCGGTCGCCAAAACCTACCGACGGGAACACCCCATGAAGACCGCGCTCCCCATCCTCCTCCTCGCGATGCTGGCCGCGCCCGTGCTGCGCGCCGAGGACGCGACCCCGCCCGCGGCCACGCCGCCGGCCGCGACCACCCCCGCGCCGGCCGATGGCAACGCCAACGGCGGTACTGGCGGGAACCGCCAGAACGGCTTCATGCGCCGCATGATCGCCGACAATCCCGAGCTGAAGGACGTCGACCCCAACACCCCCGAGGGCCAGGAGAAGATCCGCGAGGTCATGCAGAAGCGCATGGAGGCCAACGCGCCGCGCATGCGCCAGCGCATGGCCGACCAGCAGGCCGCCGCGCACACCGAAATCAGCAAGCAGTTCGCCATGAGCAGCGAGGAGTTCGCCGCGGTGGAACCCCTGCTGACCCGCGTGGAGAACCTGCGCATGCAGAAGGGCCTGGTCGACCGCGCCGGCGGCGGGCGCCAGGGGCGCGGCGGCCCCGGCGGCCCCGGCGGCCCCGGTGGTTTCGGCGGCCTGAACGTGAACCCGCAGCTCATGCTCGGCGACACCCCGATGGAGCCGACCGTCAAGGACATCATGGACGCCAACAAGGCCCTCAAGGCGCTGATCGACGACACCCAGGCCAACGCCGCCGAGACCACCGCGGCGATCGCGCGCGTGCGCAAGGCGCGCGAGGCCTTCGCGGCGGTCCTGAACAAGGCGCAGGACGACCTGAAGGCGGTGCTGTCGCAGCGCCAGGAAGCGATCCTGCTGGACCGCGGCACCCTCGAGTGACGGCCGGCTGACTCCGGGCCGCGCCCGCGGTGGCCCGGCGAATCATCATCGCGTCATCCACGCGCGCCATGCCCGGTTCCCAAGGAGGGGGAGCCGATGAGGATGCTCCGCGCTACCGACCCGCCACCGCCCGTCCGGTGGTGGCAGCGCCGCCTCAGCGGCGGGGCTGCCGCGCGGTACCATTTCGCGCCCGGCCCGGTCCCACCCCTCCAGCTCCCTCGGGACCCCGTGACCCCGTCATGACCTCCAGTCCGCTCACCGCCCGACTCTGCTCCCGGCTCGACCTCGGTCCCGACCAGCGCGCGGCGCTCGATGGCCGCGTCGCCGCGGGCGATTCGCTGGGCGAGGCCCTGGCCACGGTCGGCGACGACGTGGCGGTGGCCACCGCCCTGGCCGAGGTGCTCGGCCTGCGCCTGGCGACCAGTCCGGCCGGACTGCTGCCCGAACCGGCCTGGCTGGCGCGCGTGCCCCTGCGCGTGTGGGCGGCCGCGCGCGCCCTGCCGCTGCGCTGCTCCGGCGAGACCGCTGCGGACCAGGCGGTCGCCACGCTGGCGATCGCCGTCGCCGACCCGCTCGACGCCGCCGCCATCGACGCGGTGCGCGTCGCCTGCGGCGGCCTGCTGCCCGAGGTGGTGGTGGCGCCGCGGCAGCTGCTGCACGAGGCGCTGCGCGAGCACCTCGGCGTCGGCGCCGACACCATCCAGAGCCTGGTCGAGGGGCGCGCCGAGGACACCGGTGCGCGCGCCGAGGTCGACCTCGCCGAGGCCGCCGAGGACGCGAGCATCGTGCGCCTGGTCAACCAGGTGCTGCAGGAGGCGCTCGAGCGGCGCGCCACCGACGTGCACTTCGAACCGTTCGAGGGCCGCTTCGCGGTGCGCTACCGCGTCGACGGCATGCTCATGGAGGCCAAGCTGCCGGCCGAGGTGCGGCGCCTGCAGGCGGCGATCGTCTCGCGCCTGAAGATCCTCGCCAGTCTGGACATCGCCGAGCGGCGCATGCCCCAGGACGGGCGCATCAAGCTGCGCCTGGCCGGGCGCGAGGTCGACGTGCGCGTCAGCATCATCCCGATGCTGCACGGCGAGGCGGCGGTGCTGCGCCTGCTCGACCGCTCCGCGGCGCTGGTCGGCCTGAGCGGCTCGGGCATGGGCGGGCGCGACCTCGACCTCTTCCACCGCGCCCTCGACCTGCCGCACGGCATCGTGCTGGTCACCGGCCCGACCGGCAGCGGCAAGACCACCTCGCTGTACGCCGGCCTGGCGCGCATCAACACCCCCGACCTCAAGATCGTCACGATCGAGGACCCGGTCGAGTACCAGCTCGACGGCATCAACCAGATCCAGGTCGACACCAAGACCGGGCTGACCTTCGGCAAGGGCCTGCGCGCGATCCTGCGCCACGACCCCGACGTGGTGCTGATCGGCGAGATCCGCGACCGCGAGACCGCCGAGATCGCGGTGCAGGCGTCGCTCACCGGCCACCTGGTGCTGTCGACGCTGCACACCAACGACGCGCCGGGCGCGGTCACGCGCCTGATCGACATGGGCATCGAGCCCTACCTGGTGGCCTCGACGCTGGAGCTGGTCATCGCCCAGCGCCTGGTGCGCCTGCTGTGCGCGCACTGCAAGCGGCCGCTCGCCGGCGCCGAGCGCGCCGAGGCGCTCGCGGTGCTGCCCGGCCACGACGCCGAGGTCTACGGCGCCGATCGGCTGCCGCGAGTGCGGCGGCAGCGGCTACAGCGGGCGCTCCGGCATCTTCGAGATCATGGCGCTGAGCGCGCCGCTGCGCCACCTCGCCGGCGAGCGCGCGCCCTCGCACCGGCTGCGCGAGGCGGCCGAGGGCGAGGGGCTGATCTCGCTGCGCGAGGACGGGTTCCGCCTGGTGCGCGAAGGCCGCACCAGCGTCGCCGAGGTGCTGCGCAACACCCACAGCGGCACCCTGGTCCGGTAGCCCGCATGCCCACCTTCGAGTACGTCGCCCTCGCCGCCGACGGCCGCTCCCGCGCGGGGCGTGTCGAGGCCGACGACCAGCCCGCGGCGCAGCGCGCGATCGAAGCCCAGGGCCTGGTGCCCACCGAGGTGCGCACCGCCACCACCGGCGGCCTGCTCGGCGGCGGGCGCGTGCCGGCGGCGCAGGTGCTCGCCTTCGCGCGCTCGCTGGGGGGGCTGATCGCCGCGGGCGTGCCGCTGTCGCGCGCGCTGACCGTGATCGAGCGCGAGGCCACCCACCCGGCGGCCCGCCAGGCGTGGGCGTCCATCCACGCGCGCGTGCGCGACGGCAGCACCCTGGCCGACGCCATGGGCGCGCACGCCGGGCTGTTCCCGCCGGTGTTCATCGCGATGGTGCGCGCCGGCGAGGCCGGCGGCTTCCTCGAGCTGGTGCTGGAGCAGGTCGCCGACTACCTCGAGCGCAGCCGCGAGCTGCTCGGCCGCGTCGGCGCGGCGCTGATCTACCCGGCGCTGCTCGCGACCATCGCCAGCGCGGTGGTGACCTTCCTGCTGATCTGGTTCATCCCGCGCTTCGCCACGCTGTTCGCGTCCTTCAACCGCGAGCTGCCGCTCATCACGCGCATGATCCAGAAAGCGAGCGACATGCTGGTGCACCAGGGCTGGATCGTGCTGGTGCTGGGCCTGGGCGCCTTCCTCGGCGGGCGCGCGCTGATCGCCAGTCCCGGCGGCGCCGCGGCGTGGGAGCGCCTGCAGCTGCGCCTGCCCGGCGTCGGCGAGGTCAAGGGCACGCTCGCGCGCGTGCGCTTCTGCCGCATGCTCGGCACGCTGCTGAAGGCGGGCGTGCCGCTGCTGCCCGCTCTGAAAGTGTCGCGCGAGGCGATCGGCAACAAGGTGCTGTCCGACAGCCTCGCCGCCGCCACCGAGCGCATCCGCCAGGGCGAGCCGCTCAGCGCCGCGCTCGGCGGCCTGGGGCGCATGCTGCCGCCGACCGCGCTCGAGGCGCTGACCGTCGCCGAGAGCAGCGGTCGCCTGCCGCAGGAGCTGCTGCGCCTGGCCGACGGCAGCGAGCGCGACCTGGACCGCCGCCTGCGCACCCTGGTGGCGCTGGCCGAGCCCCTGATGCTGCTGCTGATGGCGTCGCTGGTCGGCACCATCGTCGTCGGCATGCTGATGCCCATCTTCGATCTCTGGAGCGCCATCAAATGAACACCTCCGCTTCCCCCACCTCCCGCCGCGCGCCGCGCGCCGCGCGCCTGACCGCCGCCTTCACCATCCTCGAGCTGCTGCTCGTGCTGGTGATCCTCGCCGTCCTCGCCGGCATCGTCGGCTCGCGCTTCGTCGGGCAGAGCCAGTCGGCGAAGATCAAGGCGGCGCGCACGCAGCTCGAGAACTTCACCCTCGCGCTCAACCGCTTCGAGGTCGACATGGGCCGCTTCCCGAGCGCCAGCGAGGGGCTGCGCGCCCTGGTCGAGCGCCCGGGCGACAACGGCAAGGCCTGGCAGGGGCCGTACCTGGACGGCAACGCCGTGCCGCTGGACCAGTGGGGCAACGTGTGGAACTACCGCCAGCCCGGCCAGCAGCGCCCCGAGGGCTTCGACCTGTGGTCGGACGGTCCCGACGGCCGCGAGGGCGGCGGCGACGACATCGCCAACTGGACGGAGTGAGCGGATCACGCCATGCGCCCGGCCTTCACCCTCCTCGAACTGCTGCTGGTGCTGGTCGTCATCGGCGTGCTGGCGGCGATCGCCGCGGTGCGCCTGGGCGGCATGCGCGCCACCCAGGGCGTGGAGCAGGCCGCGCAGCAGGTGCACGACCAGGCGCTGCGCTGCCAGGAGCTCGCCGCCCGCAACGGCCACGCGGTGCGCCTGCGCGTCGACCGCCAGGCGCTGACCGCGACGGTGCAGGAACTGCTCGCCGACGGACCGCACGATCCCGCGGACGGGGCGGTGCCGGACGTGCTGCTCTATGAGGGCGTCGACGCGTTGACCGTGACATTCGTGCGCGACGATGGCGTCGCCGCGACCGATCCGCTCGACCTGCTCTTCCTGCCCGACGGCCGTTGCGACACGCCGGGGCAGCTGACCCTGTCCAACAGCACCCGCGACACCGCGGTGCGGATCCACGGCAACGGCCTGCCGCCGACGCTGCTGCTGGCCAAGGACCTGGACCAGCAGGCGCAGCGGCAGCCGCAGGGACAGACGTCGCAGGCCGGGCAGGCCGTGCAGCTGAAGGGCGCGGCACCGGCCGCGTCCACGCCGAAGGCCGCCAGCGCGGGCAACCACTCGTGAGCCTGGTCCGCACCACGTCAGCGCGCCGCGGGGTGACCCTCATCGAGGCGCTCATCGCCATCGTGGTCATCGCGGTGATCATGCCGATCGCGCTGTCCGGCGTCAGCCACGCGCTGAGCGCCGCCAGCCAGACGCACAAGCAGGACGTGGCGCGGCGCCTCGCCGAGACCCGCCTCGCGCGCCTGGTCGTCGATGGCTCGTGGCAGACCTCGGCCCTGTCCGGAACCTTCGATCCGACCCTCGACGGCGAGGACGCCGACGCCTTCGCGTGGACGCTGGTGATGACGCCGTGGCGCGATCCGACCGTGCAGGTCCTGGCGCTGACGGTGAGCTGGGGCGCGGTCGAGGCCGGGCAGGCGGTGGTGCTGACCAGCCTGGTCACGCCGCCAACGACCACCACCACGGCTACCGGCGCCACGACCGGCGGAGCGACCCCGTGACCGGCCGCGCCCGCCCCGCCGCTGGCTTCACCCTGCTCGAGGTGATCCTCGCCCTCGCGGTCAGCGCGCTGATCATGGCGGTGGTCGGCCCGGCGCTGATCGGCACGGTGCGGGCGCAGCGCCAGGCGCGCACCCTGCTCGAACCCCTGGCCGCGGAGCAGGTCGCGCTGTCCACGCTGCGCGACGACCTGATGACGGTGCCCGCGCTGACCGGCACGGTGATCCAGAACTTCACCGTGGTCGCCGCGCCGGTCGACCGCTTCACCGCGAACACCCTGCAGTTCCTGTCCAACGGGCCGCCGCCGCTGCACCCGTCGCTGGCGGTGCGCGCGCCCGACCTGGGGCAGGCGACGATCACCTGGGCCTGCCAGCCGGCCGCCGACGGGCACGGCATGGCGCTGACCCGCAGCCGGCAGGCCAACCTGCTGGCGGTCGACGCGCCCCCGGCGGTGCCGTCCGAGATCATGCTCGACCACCTCGCCGTGCTGACCGTCGAGTGCCTGGTCGTCACCACCTGGAGTCCGACCTTCGACAGCAGCCTGCACGGCGACCTGCTGCCGACCGCGCTGCGCGTCACCTATGCCTACGTCACCGGCGACGACGACCAGCCGGGGCCGCTGCACGTGGTGATCATCGACCTGCCCCAAGTCGAGCTCGACCCGTCGAAGGCGGCGACGAGCTGATGGCCACCGCGCGCAGGACAGCTGGCGGCGCCAACCGCGCCGGTTTCGTCTACCTCATCGCCCTGCTGGCGGTGACGGTGGCGGGAGCCATCGCCATGGTCATGGGCCGCGGTGCGGGCATGCGCCTGCAGGCCGGCAACGCGGTGGCCGCGCGCGCCGACTGCCGCGCCGCGGCGCTGGGGATGCTGCGCGCGGTGGTCAACGACCTGAATGCGTCGCTGCTGCTCGGGCTGCCGGAGCTGACCACGGTGCTGCCGGGTGGTGAGCAGATCGGGGACTGCACGGTGGTGCTGATCGGGCGCGATCCGCAGGGGCTGACCGCGAATTTCGGATTGGTCTCGGAGGCTGGCAAGTTCCCGATCAACGTCATTCCGCCGAACGATCAGGGGCTCAACGACGAATACAACGTACTGATGGCGCTCCCGGGCATGACCAGCGACGTCGCCGGGGCGTTGCTCGACTGGGTCGACAGCGACGACGTCGTGAACGCCTACGGCGGGGCCGAGCGCACCGATCCGACCTACGCCGGCGCAGCGGTGCCGTACGCACCGCGCAACGCGCCGTTCGAGACCATGGCGGAGCTGCGCATGGTGCGGGGCGTCACCGATGCGCTCTACTTCGGCGAGGACGTCAACGGCAACGGCGTGCTCGACGCCGGCGAGGACACCGACCGCGACGGCAAGCTGACCCCGGGCCTGCGCGACCTGTTCACCCTGATGGCCATCCGCGAACCGCCGCTGGCGCCCGACGGCAGCCAGCGGGTGCGGGTCACCGGACCGTGGGCCCGCGCGAAGACCGCCGTGCAGAACCTGATCAGCGCCATCCTGCCCGGACGCGAGGCCGACCTCATCGGCGAGGCCGACAAGGCGGTCGGCCCCGGCGGCTTCGCCAACCGCCTCGAGTTCTTCGCGTCCCTCACCCTCACCGATGCGGAGGCCGCGCTGCTGTGGGCCAACACCCAGGACGGCAACAACCGCGTCGGCCTGATCGACGCCTGGTCGTGCCGCAGCGAACTGCTGAACGCCGTCGTCACCAGCGACATCGCGGCGAAGATCATCGCGGCGCGGCCGACGACCACGCCGAGCGGACCGGGCTGGCTGACCAGCACGCTGACGCCCGGCGAGGCCCGCCTGTGCGGCCAGCTCACCAGCGGCTCCTACCAGTTCACCGCCGACGTGCTCGCCGTGCGCAACGACGGCTCGGGCTGGGCGCGGCTGGCCGCGACCATCAACTGCAACAGCGGGACCGCCGTCGTCGAGACCCTCCAGCCGCTCGAGAGTCCAGGGCTGGCCGCTGCCCTGGGTCACTCCCGCCCAGCTGCGCGGCAGCGACCCCGCCACCATCCCCACGCTCCTCACCGCCGCCCCTCACTGAGCCCGCCCATGCCCGCCAAGCCCCGCTTCCGCCTCTCCACCGCGCCGCCGGTCCTGCACTGGGACGGGCAGGCGCTGCGCGGCGAGACCGCGGCCCGGGTCGTGGCGGTGGCGGTGCCGGCGCGCTTCGTGTCCTTCCGCCGCGAGGAGTTCCCGCCCGCGGCCGAGGCCCTGCTCAAGTCCGCCATCCGCCTGCGCGCCGAGCGCGCCTTCATCGCCCTCGGCCCGGTGGCGATCGACATGCTGCTCGGACCGGTGCTGGTCGGCCGGCGCGTGGCCCTGCTCATGGCGCTGCCGCGCCCGACCATCGCCGCCATCACCGCGGCCGCCAAGGCGCAGGGCCGCACCGTGGCGGCGATCCGCGTCGCCGAACTGCTCGAAGCGGTCCCGCGCGGCGGCGTGGTGCGCTGCGGGGGCGAGGCCTGCCTGGTGGCGCTCGATGGCGCGGTGGCGCGCGAGCTGGTCGCCCTCGGTCGCGCGGACGCCGCCGACCTGCCGGTGCGCCTGGCGCGCGAGCGCCTGCGCACCGGCGTGGACGAGGACCAGCCGGCCGCGCCGGTGCTGGGCGCCGCGCTCGACTTCCTGGCGCCGACCCTGTCCGCCGCGCAGCCGCTGCTCGAGCGCCCGGCGGTGCGCGCCGGCATCCTCGCCGCCGGCATCGCGGGCCTGCTCGTGCTGTGGGGCGCGCTGAGCGTCTCCGACGCCCTCAACGAGCGCACCGCGGCGCTGGACGAGGCGGCGAGGCAGCGCCCGCTCGCCAAGGCGCTCGCCGACAAGCGCGCCGACATGAAGGAGGTCGCACCGTGGCTCGAGGCGCGGCCGTCGCTGGCGCCCGGCCTGGACGCCTTGGCCATCGCGCTGCCGGGCGACGGGTCCGAGGACCAGGTGCGCCTGTCGCGCGTGCGCCAGACCCCCGGCGAAGAGGCGATCGCCGAGGGCCAGGCCGGCGACCGCGCGCAGATGATGGGCTTCCTCGCCCGGCTGCGGAAGGACAAGCGCATCTCCTTCGCCGAGATCCGCGCCTCGCGCAGCCCGTCGAAGGAATCGCGCGCGGTGGTCTTCGAGCTGGTCTTCCGCCTCGTCGAGCCGGGTGGTGCCTCCGCCGGCGCCCCCGCCCCGACCAAGCCGCAGGGAGGCGACCATGCGTCCTCGTGAGCGCCTGCTCGCCCTCGGCACCGGCCTGCTGCTCGGCGGCTGGCTGCTCGACAGCCTCGCCATCGAGCCCGCCCTGGCGTGGCTGGCCAAGGTGCGCACCGAGACCGCCGACGCCCACCGCGAGGCGGCCGAGGCCAAGGTGCTGATCGACCGCAAGGACCGCATCGCCGCCGAGTGGCGCGGCCGCCACGCCGCCGGCCTGCTCGACGACGGCGACGCGGCGCGCTTCCGCATCCAGCAGCTGCTGGCCGCGGGCGCGCGCAGCAGCGGCTTCACCATCGACAACGTCGGCGGCGGCCAGCTCGTCCCGGCCGCGCACGAGAAGCCCTACGACGCGCTGCGCCTGACCGTCGCCGGGCAGGGCACCCTGGCGCAGGCCACCGCCTTCATCGCCGCCATCGAGGCCGCCCCCATGCCGATGCGCATCGAGCGCTGCGAGCTCGCCGCCGGCGACGGGCGCAAGGACCGCGTCGACCTGGCCATGACCATGTCGACCCGCGTGGTCAACGCCGCCGGCCGCGCCGGCCGGGCGGTGCCCGAGGGCACGCCGCCGTGGACGCCCGAGCCCCGCGATGGCGCCCTCGACAAGGAGATCCTGGCGAGCCGGCCGTTCCTCGTCGACCGCCGCCCGGCGCGCACCGCACCGCCAGCGGCCGAGGGTGGGGCCAGCGCAGCCGCGGCCGCGCACCCCAGCGCCCCGCCCGGCTGGGCGCTGGTCGGCCTCGCCGTCACCTCCGAGGTCCCGAGCGCCTTCCTGCGCAACCTCGCCGACGGCACCGAGCGCGTCCTGCACCCCGGCGACGAGCTCGACGGGCAGCGCATGGTCGCGGTCGAGGCCGGTGGCCTGCGCCTGAAGAGCGCCGATGGCGAGCACCTCGTCACCGTCGGCAGCGACCTCACCGGCAGGCCGGCGGGTGCGGCGCGCGCGCCGACGGCCGCGGTCGGCACCTCGACCTCCGCACCGGCGACCGCGGCGGCCACTCCCGCCGGCGGCGCGCCGGCCGTCCCCGGCGCCGCGCCCACCACCGTCACCGATCCCGATCGCGAAGCCATCCTCCAGCGCCTCCGCCAGCAGCGGAACCGTTCCCCGTGAGCTCCTCCATGAAGATCCCCATGCTCTCGCCCCTCCTGCTGCTGCTCGCCTGCGCGTCGCCGCTGGCCGCCGCCGATGGCGACGCGGCGCCACCCGCGCCGCCGGCCCCGCCCGCGCCCGCGGTCGCGCCGCCACCCGGCACGCTGGTGCTCGAGTTCCGCGGCGCGCGCCTCGGCCAGGTCCTCGACTACCTGTCGAAGGAGGCCGGCTTCGTCATCGCCAACCCGGTCGAGCTGGCCGCGCCGATCACGCTGGTGTCGAAGCAGCCGCTCAGCCCGGCGGAGGCCGTGGAGGCGCTCAACGGCGTGCTCATCGACCTCGGCTACGTGGCGCTGGTGCGCGGCCGCACGCTGCACGTGGTCGCGCTGGGCAGCGCGCGCCAGCAGAACCTGCCGGTGCTGGTCGGCTCCGACCCGGCGCGCATCCCCGAGACCGACGTCATGGTCACGCAGGTGATGCCGGTGCAGTTCGCCACCGCCAAGGACCTGGCCGAGAACCTGCTGCCGCTGCTGAGCAGCGCTTCCGCGACGCTGACCGCGAACGAGAGCAGCAACGTGCTCATCCTGACCGACACCCAGGCGCACGTGCACCGCATCGCCGCGATCATCCAGGCGATCGACGTGTCGGTGAGCGGCGAGCAGACCGTGCGCGTCTTCCACCTCGCGCACGCCGACGCCGAGAAGGCGGCGCAGATCATCGCGACGCTCTACCGCCAGACCTCGGGCCAGCGCCAGGGCGGCCAGCAGCAGGGCGGCGGCGGCGGCCGCGGCGGCGGTGGCGGTGGGGGGTTCGGGGGTGGTGGATTCGGCGGCGGTTTCGGCGGCGGCGGCGGCGGTGCGCCGGGCGCCGCCGCCGGCGCGACCGCCACGCGCGGCGACGTGGTCGCGGCGGCGGACAGCGGCACCAACAGCCTGGTCATCCGCGCCTCGCCCGGCGCGCTCGACATGCTCGCCCAGGTGATCGAGCAGCTCGACGTCGACAACTCGGCGCGCGACGGCGTGCTGCTCTACCGCGTGCGCAACGGCAAGGCCACCGACCTGGCGATCTCGCTCAATGGCCTGTTCCAGGGCAGCCAGGGCGGCGTCACCACCAGTTCGAACCAGCGCGCCACCCAGAACCGCACCATCAACGGCTCGTCCGCGGCGCCCGCGGCCGGGGCGCGCGCGGCGGCGGCGAACGCCCCGGCCGCGGGGGCGGGCGGCGGCGTCGCGGCCCCCGCCGGCGGCAGCTCCGACTCGCTCGACCTGAGCGGCCAGGTGCGCGTGGTCGCGGACACCACCAGCAACTCGGTGATGGTGCTGTCGCCGGAGCGCAACTTCGCGCGCCTGCGCAAGCTGCTCGAGGACATCGACCAGCCCACGCGCCAGGTGCTGGTGCGCGTGCTGGTCGCCGAGGTGACGCTGTCCGACAGCCTCGACCTGGGCGTCGAGCTGGACGGCATCAACGTCAGCACCAACGCCCCCGGCGGCGCGACCGTCGGCGGCGCTCCCAACCCGCTCGGCACCACCAGCACGCGGGTCTTCAGCAACTTCAACCTCTTCGACTCGACCCTGGGCATGAACGGCTACCTGCTGCAGAGCGGCAACTTCCGCGCCGCGGTGCGCGCCCTGGCGACCAGGACCAACTTCGACGTGCTGGCCCGGCCGTACATCCTCACCACCGACAACCGCCAGGCGATCGTCAACGTCAGCCAGGAGGTGCCGGTCATCAACGGCTCGCGCACCGACCAGTTCGGCAACGTCACCTCGACCTTCGACCGCCGCGACGTCGGCATCATCCTCACCGTGACCCCGCAGATAAACAACGAGGGGCGGGTGGTGCTGGACGTCGACCAGGAGCTGTCGGCGCTGTCCGACGCCAGCATCCTCGTCGCGCCCGGGGTGAACGCCCCGATCATCAACAAGCGCACCATGACCACGCGCATCATCGTCGACCACGGGCAGACCGCGGTGGTCGGCGGCCTGGTCGAGGACACCCTCACCAGCAGCGAGAACAAGGTCCCGCTGCTCGGCGACATCCCGCTGCTCGGCTACCTGTTCCGCTCGACCAGCAAGACCAAGGCGAAGACCGAGCTGCTGGTCTTCCTCACCCCGCAGGTGGTGGAGAGCCCGGACGTCCTCGCCGACCTCGGCCGCCAGCTGCGCAACGAGATGCAGCTGCTCGACAAGGCGGTGGAGAAGGGGCTGCTCCAGCGCCACCTCGACCAGCTCGCCAACCTCAAGGTCGGCGAGCCGCTGCCGGCGCCGGGCGCCGCCCCCGTGGCGGTCCCGGGCCAGCCGGCGCCGGTCGCCGCGCCGGCGCCCGAGCAGGCCGTCCCCGCGCCCGCGCCGGTCAAGCCATGAGCGCGGGCCGCCTGCTGCTCGCGCTCGCCGTCACCCTGCTGATGGCGGGCTGCGGCGGTTCCTCGCGGAGTTCCGCCAAGTCGCTGCCCTGGCCCGAGTCGGGCAGCCCGCGCGTCCTCGACGCGCTGGCCGAGGACCTGCAGGCCTTCCAGGTCGCCGTCGGCCACTCGCCGCGCGACCTGGTGGAGCTCGACCAGTCCCACCTCGGCACCGGCGGGCCGTACGGGAAGTACACCTTCGCCTACCACCCGAACGGCCTGGGCGTGCTGCGCGAAGGCTGGCGCGTGATGGTCGCCGACGACCGCGTGCGCGACGCCGGCCGGGTGTGGTGCATCGTCAGCTCGCCGGTGCGCGTCTCCGGCACGCCATCGCTGCGGGTCGTGCTGGTGCCCCTGGTCGAGCTGCGTGAGGCGGCGGCGGCGGCGGGCGGGGGGTAGGGGGGTAGCGGGGCATCGAGCGCGGAGGACGCCCAGCGCCCTCCCTGGGCATCGGGCGAAAATGAAGAGATGGCCCAGCGGGCCGCGCTGCGGAAGGCGCGGCCGGCCGCACGGCGTTCGATCGCGCACGGGCGGTGGGGCTGACGCGAGACCGCGGCCCGCTGGGCGATGCTATGGCGCCAGCCTTTCAAGGCCGTTCCCTCGATGGCCTGGCGTCGTCTTTTTCGCGCCTCTGGTCCCCTCTGGTGCTCTGTGTTGCATCCTGCTGTCTGTTCTCCCGGTCATCCCAATCGGAACGGTGGGTGTGGGACCGACGGCCGAGCGGACACAGAGCACCAGAGGGACCAGAGGAGATTTGGACATGCTGGCCTCGCCCCTGGACCGCCTTCCTGGGCATCGCGGCAGACGCAGGAGACGGAGATGGCCCATCGTCCTGGACGGTTCCGGGCACCATCCCATCCGGCCTCGTCGAGCTCCGCCGTCGGCCCTCAGTCCCCGCTGCGCACGAACTGCCGGTAGAGCTCCGCGTACGCCCCGCCCTGGGCGACCAGCGCGCTGTGCGTGCCGCGCTCGATGATGCGGCCCTCGTCGAGGACCAGGACCTGGTCGGCGTGGCGGATGGTCGAGAGGCGGTGCGCGACCACGAAGCTGGTGCGCCCGGCCAGCAGCGTGGCGAGCGCCAGCTGCAGGCGCGCCTCGCTCAGCGCGTCGACCGCCGAGGTCGCCTCGTCGAGGATGAGGACGCGCGGGTCGGCGACCATCGCGCGCGCGAAGCAGATCAGTTGGCGCTGGCCGAGCGAGACGCCGACGCCCTTCTCGCCGACCGTGGTGGCGAAGCCGGCGGGCATGGTCGCGAACAGGTCGAGCACGCCGAGGCGGCGCACCGCTTCGATGACCTGCTCGTCGCTCGCGCCCGGGCGGCCGATGCGGATGTTCTCCATGACCGTTCCGGTGAACAGGAAGTTGCTCTGCGCGACGATGCCGAGCTGGCGGTGCAGCGAGGCGGCGGTGGCGCCGCGCAGGTCGTGGCCGTCGATCAGCACCGCCCCGCTGTCGGCCATGTAGAACTTGGCGATGAGGTTGGCGATGGTGCTCTTGCCGCAGCCCGTGTGCCCGACCAGGGCGATGGTCTGGCCAGCGGTGGCGGCGAAGGAGACGCCGTGCAGCACGGTCCTCCCGGCCTCGTAGGCGAAGGTGACGTCGCGGAACTCGACGGCGCCGGCGAGCGCCGGCAGGTCGCGGGCGTCCGCGGCGTCCTCCCAGTCCGGCCTGGTGTCGAGCAGGCGGAACACGCGCTCGGCGCCGGCCATGGCGCTGAGCGCCTGGTTGTACTGCATCCCGATCATCTGGATGGGGCCGAAGAACATGCCGGTGAGGAACACGAACTGGATGAGCGCGGCGAGGTGGGCGGCCTGCTCGCCGGGCGCGGGCGCGCCGCGCAGCACCAGCCAGGCGCCCACCACCAGCAGGGTCGGCGAGCAGTCCCTGGCTGGTGAGGTCCAGCAGCGGGCCGAACTGCGCCGAGGCGCGGCCGGTCTCGAGGTTGTAGCGGCCCTGGTCCTCGACCAGCGCCGCGAACAGGCCGGCGTTGACCTCCTGGCGCACGAAGCCCTGGGTGACGCGGATGCCGTTCACCGACTCGGCGAGGTTGGCGGTGACGCGCGTGAAGCTCTCCTGCGCGGCGCGCGAGGCCCGCGTCATGCGCACGCGGAAGACGCGGTCGACGGCCACCAGCACCGGCGCCACCAGCGCCACCACCAGGAACAGCCGCCAGTCGTAGTACAGCATGAACGCGGCCGCCCCGAGCATCTGCCCGACCTGCACCATGCTGACGAACAGCACCTCCTGCACCGCGGTGCGCACCGCCTCGATGTCGGAGGTGAAGCGCCCGAGCACGCGCCCCAGCCGGGTGCGCGTGTAGAAGCCCAGGGTCAGGCGCTGCAGGTGGGCGAACAGCGCGCCGCGCAGGTCGTGCACCACCGCCTCGCCGAGCTGCAGCGCGAGGCGCTGGCGGAAGTGGAAGGTGACCTCGGTCGCGAGCGCCAGCGCGGCGAAGCCGGCGGCGCCCCACAGCGTCCCCGGCCAGTCGTGGCGGGCGATCGGTCCGCCGATCACCGCGGCCAGCGCCCAGGTCAGCAGCGGCAGCTGCAGCGAGCGCAGCACCACCAGCCCGGCCAGCCACGCGCAGGTGCGGCGGTGCGGGACCGCGAAGCCGAACAGCCGGCGGAACACCGCGAAATCGATGCGGCCGCTCGTCGACGTCATCGTCGTCGCGGCGCTTCGGCAGGTGGGTGAGCAGCACCACGTCGCGGCCCGGGCCGGCCGGCGTCGACCGGGATGATGGGGTGCTCACGGGCGCGCCTCCGCCGCGGCGCCGGTCTCGAGCGCGTCCCGGTCGCTGAGCTGCAGGCGCGCCACGCGCTGGTACGGCCCGTGCTGGGCCAGCAGCTCCGCGTGCGTGCCGCGCTGCACGATGGCGCCGTCCTCCAGCACCAGGATCAGGTCGGCGCGGCGCAGCGTGCTGACGCGGTGCGCGACGATCAGGGTGGTGCGGCCGGCGATGGCCTGCTCCATGGCCAGCAGGATGTCGCGCTCGGTCTCGGGATCGATCGCGGCGGTGGGGTCGTCGAGCAGCAGGATGCTCGGTTCGAGCAGCAGCGCGCGCGCGATCGCCAGGCGCTGGCGCTGGCCTCCGGACAGGCCGATCCCGGCCTCGCCGAGCACGGTGTCGTAACCGTGCGGCAGGGCGGTGACGAAGTCGTGGGCGCAGGCGGTGCGCGCCGCGGCCTCGACCTGCGCGCGCGTGGCCTCGGGGTGGCCGAACGCGATGTTCGCGGCCACGGTGTTGCTGAACAGGAAGCTCTCCTGGAACACGATGCCGACGTTGCGGCGCAGGTCGTCGAGGTGAATCGCGCGCGCGTCGATGCCGTCGACCAGCACGCTGCCCGCGGTGGGGTCGTAGAAGCGCGGGATCAGGCCCATCAACGAGGTCTTGCCCGCGCCGGTCGCGCCCAGGATCGCCACCACCTGGCCGGGGCGCGCGCTGAACGACACCTGGCGCAGCACCGGCGCGTCCGCCGTGTAGGCGAAATCGACCTGCCGGAACTCGACCTCGCCGCGCGCCTTGCCCAGGCGCCGCGCGTCCGGCGGGCTGGCGATCTCGATGGGGGCGTCGAGCACCTCGAAGACGCGGCGGGCGCTGATCAGGCTCTGCTGCAGCGAGTTGGTGATGGTGACGATGTTGCCGACCTGGCCCGACCACTGCTGGAGCAGGCCGGTGAACACCATCAGCCCGGTGCCGAGCGCGAGTTCCCCGCCGATCACCAGGTACCCGCCGTAGGCCAGGGCCAGCACCAGGTTGCACTGGGTGAGGAACCCCATCGCCGGTCCGAACAGGCTGATGCGCCAGAAGATGCCGCGCTGCTGGTCGCGCACCGCGGCGTTGGCCGCGGCGAACTTGCGGACCTCGGCGTCCTCGCGCGCGAAGCCCTTCACCACCTGCACGCCCTGGATGTGCTCCGACAGCGTGCCGACCAGGTCATCGGCCAGGTCGCGGCTGTGCGCGTACGGCTGCTTCATGTAGGCGGCGAAGACCAGGGACGACAGCACCAGCACCGGCGTGCTCGCCAGGCACACCAGGGTCAGGCCGCAGTGCAGGTGCAGCATGTAGGCGAGGAACACCAGCAGCGACAGCGCCAGCACCATGCCCTGGATGATCACGCCGTCGACGAACAGGCGCACGTTCTGCACGTCGCCGGTGACGCGGTTGATGATCCCGGCCGAGGCGTTGGCGTCGAAGAAGCGGAAGCTCAGGCGCTGCAGCTTGTCGTAGACGCGCCGGCGCAGGTCGACCACGATCTCGGCCTGCAGCAGGCGCGCCACGACCATGCCGTAGCCGTACGCGAGCAGCGCGCGCAGCAGGGCGGCCAGGACCATGCCCGCGGCCAGCACCGCGACCTGGGTGCGCGGCGTCCAGTCCGGCGGCGGCGTCCAGGCGAACGGGAAGCGCGGCGGCGGCGAGTCCGGCTGGACCGCGTGGCGGATGATGTCGACGCCCAGTCCCATCATGGTGAGCAGCAGCAGCCCGAGCGCGAGCAGCGCCACCTGCATGGCGATGGCGCGCACGCAGGCGCCGCGGTACCGCCAGGCCATGCCGACCAGGCGGCGCACCAGCTGGGCGGAGGACGTCGCGGACGCTGCGGAGGGGAGGGGGGCGGTCACCGGAGGCGGGCGTGGAGGAGCCGGCCAGGGTAGGCGCACCGAGGGGGGAATCCACTTCTCCCCTCCGCTTGACCGCTTCCCGCCCGCAGCATGCTCCCCACCAATGCTGCCGGTCTCCATCCGTGGCGTCTCCAAGAGCTACGACGGGACCAAGCGCATCCTCGACACGCTCAGCCTCGACATCGCGGCGGGTGAGATCTTCTTCCTGCTCGGCGCCAGCGGCTGCGGCAAGACCACGCTGCTGCGCATGATCGCCGGCTTCCTGCAGCCCGACGCCGGCGCCATCCTGTTCGGCGGCGAGGACGTCACCCGCCAGCCGGCCGAGCAGCGCGGCATCGGCATGGTGTTCCAGAACTACGCCCTGTGGCCGCACCTCTCGGTGGGCGGCAACGTCGCGTTCGGCCTCGAGCTGCGCGGCGTGGTCGGCGACGAGCGCCGCCGGCGCGTCGCCGAGGCGCTCGCCCTGGTCGAGCTGGACGGCTTCGCCGAGCGGCGCATCGCCGAGCTGTCCGGCGGCCAGCAGCAGCGCGTCGCGCTCGCGCGCGCCATCGTCGTGAAGCCGCGCGTGCTGCTGCTCGACGAGCCGCTCTCCAACCTCGACGCGCGCCTGCGCGCGGCGATGCGCGCCAGCATCCGCCGGGTGTGCAAGGCCGCCGGCGTCACCGCGGTCTACGTCACCCACGACCAGAAGGAGGCGCTCACCACCGCCGACCGCATCGCGGTGCTGGTCAAGGGCCACCTCGCGCAGGTGGGCACCCCGCGCGACCTCTATGAGCAGCCGCGGAGCCGCGCGGTCGCCGAGTTCGTGGGCGAAGCCAACTTCATCCCGGCGGTGGTGGTCAGCGGCGATGGGGTGAGCTGCGCCCTGGGCGAACTGGCCACGCCGGTGCCGATCGGCATCGACGGGGCCGCCAGCGTCCTGCTGTGCGTGCGCCCGGAGCGCCTGCGCATCGTCGCCGACGGCGCCACCCCGGCCGTCAACCGCTTCCCCGCCACCGTCACGGGCCAGAGCTACCAGGGCGAGTCCACGCAGTGGACGCTGTCCGCCGGCGGCCTGACCCTGACCGTGAACGAGGCCGCCGCCCCGCCGCGCGCCATCGGCGCCACGGTGCAGGTGCAGGTCGCGGCCGAGGACCTCGTGGTGCTGCCGGCATGAGCACCCCGGCCAGCGCCCTGCGCCGCGGCGCCCTGGTCCTGCTGCTGCCCGCGCTGCTGGTTGCCCTGCCCATCGCATTGCGCCCGGCCGCGGCGGTCGTGCCCGCTGGTGCGGCCCGCCTGGTCATCCTCACGCCCAACAACGAGACCATCCGCGGCGAGTTCGCGCGCGGCTTCGCCGCCTGGGCGCGGCGCGAGCTCGGCCGCGAGGTCGAGATCGACTGGCGCACCCCCGGCGGCACCAGCGACATCGTGCGCGCCATCGAGGCGCAGTTCAGCGCGCGCTTCGCCAACGACCACAGCGACCTGCCCAAGGCGGCGCGCGCCGCGTTCAACGACCCCAAGGCCGGGTCCGATCCGAAGTCCAGCGAGGCGGAGCGCGCCGCGCGCGACGCGCGTTCCTGGCCAGCGACGCCGGCATCGGCGTCGACCTGTTCTGGGGCGGCGGCGAGTACGATTTCCGCCAGTGCGCCAACAAGGGCTACCTGGTCGACGCCGGCCTGGCCAAGGCGCTGCCCGACGTCCTGCGCGAGGACGTCATCCCGCAGACCCTCGGCGGCGAGACCATCTACGACCCGCAGGGCCGCTACTACGGCACCGCGCTGTCCAGCTTCGGGCTGTGCGCCAACCCCGACCGCCTCGCCCTGCTCGCCGACCCGACGCCGCCGACCACGTGGGAGGACCTCGCGCGCCCGCGCTTCCTCGGCCGCCGGGGCGATGGCCGACCCCACCAAGTCGGGATCGGTGAACACCTGCTTCGTGATGATGGTGCAGCAGCAGATGGCCAAGGCGGCGGGTGACGACGGCCTCAAGGACGCGCGGCGCCTCGACGCCGGCTGGGCGGCGGGCTTCACCATGATCAAGCGCATCGGCGCCAACGCGCGCTACGTCACCGACTCGGCGTCGCGCGTGGTGCGCGACGTCGGGCGCGGCGACGCGGCGGTCGGCATGTGCATCGACTTCTACGGGCGCGCCGAGCGCGAGTGGACGCACGAGGAATCCGGTCGCGACCGCCTGCTCTACGCGGGCGCCGTCGGCGGCACCTCGCTGTCGGCCGACCCGATCGGCCTGCTGCGCGGCGCCCCGCAGCCGGAACTGGCGCGCGCCTTCATGCGCTACGTGCTGTCCGCCGAGGCGCAGCGCCTGTGGCTCTACCGCGTCGGCGAGCCCGGTGGACCGGCGCGCTACGCGCTGCACCGCCTGAGCGTGCGCCGCGACCTCTACACGCCCGAGCACACCGCGCACTTCGCCGATGCCGGCGAGGACCCCTTCGCGCTGGCCCAGGGCTTCCACCTGCACCCCGAGTGGACCGCGGCCAATTTCGAGCTGATCCGCTCCACCATCAAGGCCCTGGTCCTGGACCCGCGCCCGGAGCTGGTCGCCGCCTGGCGGGCCATCGTCGCAGCCGGCGGCCCGGAGCGCTGCCCGCAGGCGATGGCCGAGCTGGCGTGGATGCCCTATGCCTTCCGCGACGCCGCCGCGGCGCGCCAGGCCCTGGCGGACGACCGCATCGGCACGCTGCGCCGCTGGAGCAGCGCCGCGCTCGCCCACTACGCAGGCGGCGGAGCGCCTGGCGGCGGCGGGGCAGGCCGCGGTGGCGGCGGGAGCGGCGCCGCGATGAGCCACCGCGCCATGACCATCCTGGGCTGGAGCGCGCTCGTCCTGGTCGCGCGCGTTCCTCGGGCTCTTCGTGGTGCTGCCGCTGGTGGTGACGCTGGCGGGCGGCGTGGCGCCGAACTTCGCGAAGGAGGGGCTGACGGCCCGCTACCTGATCGAGGTGTTCGCCAACCCGGTCTACCGCCAGGGACTGCTGGGCTCGGCCGCGATCGCGGTGGTCAGCACGCTGCTGACATTCCTGATCGCGGTGCCGCTCGCCTGGGTGGCCTCGCGCTACAGCTTCCGCGGCAAGACCGTGGCCGAGTCCCTGCTGCTCGCCCCGCTGATCCTGCCGCCCTTCGTCGGCGCGCTCGGCGTGGCCCAGCTCTTCGGCCAGTACGGCACCGCCAACGCGCTCGGAGCGGCGCTCGGGCTGTGGGCGCGCGGAGCGGGCCCGGATTGGCTCGGCGACCACCGCTTCGCGGCGGTGTGCGTCATCGAGGCGCTCCACCTCTATCCCATCCTCTACCTGAACACCTCGGCCAGCCTGGCGCGGCTCGACCCGTCGCTGCTCGAGGCGGCGCAGGGCCTGGGAGCCTCGCCGTGGACGCGCTTCCGCCGCGTGGTGCTGCCGCTCATCCGGCCGGGGCTGTTCGGCGGCGGCATCGTCATCGCGGTGTGGAGCTTCACCGAACTCGGCACGCCGCTGGTCCTGGGCTACGACCGCGCCACCCCGGTGCAGATCTTCAGCGGCCTCTCCGAGATCGCCTCGGGGGCGAACCCCATGCCGTACGCCCTGGTGGTGGTGCTGATCGCGATCTCGGCCGCGCTCTACCTGGTGGCGAGCCGCATCTTCATGCGCCGCCATGACGCGCTCATAAGCAAGAACACCGGCGCCGCGGCGCCGACACCGCTGCGCGGCTGGCGCGCCGCGCTGCCCTGGCTGCTGTTCGGGACCGTGGTGGTCGCCGCCACCGCCCCGCACCTGGCGGTGGTGCTGATCGCGGTGGCCGGCGACTGGTACGGCACGCTGCTGCCGTCGTCGTACACCTTTGCGCGCTTCCACGACGCGCTCGCCCACCCGCTGGTCGTGCCGGGAGTGCTGAACAGCCTGGTCTACGCCGGCGGCGCGACCGCGCTCGCGCTGGCCCTCGGCGTCTTCCTGGCGTGGATGTCGGCGCGCTGGAAGCCGCGCGGCTGGCAGGCCATCGACAGCGTGGCGATGCTGCCGCTGGCCATCCCTGGGGTGATCCTCGCCTTCGGGTACCTGATCATGGCCATGGGCATCCCCTGGCTGCGCGCCTGGCTCGATCCGATCCGCAACCCGACCGTCCTGCTGATCATCGCCTACGCGGTGCGCCGCCTGCCGCAGGTGGTGCGCTCCGCGCACGCCGGCCTCGCCCAGGTTCCGGTGGTCTACGAGGAGGCCGCCGCCTCGCTCGGTGCCGGCCTCGCCACGCGCCTGCGCCGCATCACCCTGCCGCTGATCGTCGGCAGCCTGATCGCCGGTGCGCTGCTGACGTTCAGCTTCTCGATGCTGGAGGTCAGCGATTCGCTGATCCTGGCGCAGAAGCACGAGTTCTTCCCGGTCGCGCGCGTGCTGCTCGAACTGGTCACCATCCTCGGCCCCGGCCCGTCGATCGCCTGCGCCTTCGCGGTGTGGGCGATGCTCTTCCTGGCCGCCTCGCTGCTGGCCGCGGCGGCGGTCCTGGGCAAGGGGGTCGGCGGGGTGTTCCGCGATTGAGCCGGCCGGCGCCGCGACGCGCCGCCCGCGCACACACCCGCCCTGTCCGTTACCGGGTCGTGACCGTGCTCCGCCCGGTGCCGGGTATGCTCGGCGCGGGAGTCCCGCCATGCGCGCGGCGATCGCCGCCCATCCTGGCCCGCGCGACGACCTCGCGTGGTGGACAGCGGCCGTGGAGCAACGCTCCGGCGGTGCGGCCACGGTGACGCCGCACAGCGCGCACGACCTGCTGCGCGCGAGGCTGCGCGATCCCGGAATCGTGCCGTGCGGGCCAGGCCCTGGGAATTCTGCGCCTTCCTGGCCCTCGGACGCTTCCGCGAAGCGCTGGTGTGCGACGCCGTCCACACCCCGGCCCTGGCGGGACTGAAGGCCTTCATGGCCGCTTACGCCATCGGTTCAGCCATCGCGACCATCAGCGACGCGGGAGGAGCGGGGGCCCTTGCCGCGTGGTTGCGGGCCGCATCGGCAGCGGCCGGGCCCGGGGCCGGCCGCCTCACTTGTCCCAGCCGGTGACCGGACCCTTGGCGCCGATGGTGTAGGGGCGCTGGGCGCGCTCGGCGGCCTCCTTCGTGGCGAGGTCGGCGGCGGCCTTGTCCGCGGCGGCCTTTCGGCAGCAGCCTTCTCGGCGATGGCCTTGTCGGCCGCAGCCTTGTCGGCGATGGCCTTGTCCGCGGCGGCCTTGTCGGCAGCCTCCTTCGCGGCCTGGTCGGCCGCAGCCTTGTCCGCAGCGGCCTTGTCGGCAGCAGCCTTCTCCGCCGCAGCCTTGTCGGCGGCCTCCTTGGCGGCCTGATCGGCGGCAGCCTTGGCCGCGGCGGCCTGCTCAGCGGCCTCCTTGGCGGCCGCGGCCGCGGCGGCAGCAGCCTTGTCGGCGGCGTCCTTGGCTGCGGCATCCTTGGCGGCCTGCTCCGAGGCTGCCCGGTCGGCGGCGTCCTTGGCTGCCCGGTCGGCGGCCTCCTTGGCGGCCTGCTCAGCGGCGGCCTTGTCCGCGGCAGCCTTCGCAGCGGCGGCTTCCTGGGCGGCCTTCTCGGCGGCGGCCTGCTTCTCGGCGGCGTCCTTCGCGGCCTTGTCGGCGGCGTCACGGGCCAGCTTCTCGGCGGCGGCCTTGTCGGCGGCCTCCTTCGCCGCGGCGGCCGCCGCGGCGGCGCTCTTGGCAGCGGCCTCCTTCTCGGCGGCGTCCTTGGCGGCCTTGTCGGCGGCCTCGCGCTGGGCGAGTTCACGCGCGGCCTGCTCGGCGGCGGCCCTCTTGCCTGAGACCACGACGGTCACGCCGACGATGCTCAGGATGATGACGACCGCGATGATGGCGTAACGCATGGGATGCTCCTGGGAGGGCACCTGGATATCGGGCTCCCGTGCGGATGCCACCAGCAGATCCCGGTCCGACGGCCCAGGTGGCGCCGGTCGGCGGCCACGATATCCGTGCCCACGGCAGGGATCCGGCCTTGGAGCAGAGGCGTTTATGGCAGAAAGACGGCCGACCGCGGTGCGTGGTGAGTGGCGCGGTCGTGCCAGGATCATTTCGCGCCGCCGTCCGCCGGATCCTTGGCCTGATCCGTGGCACCCGCCTTGCTGCGGCCGCCTTGTCCGCGGCTGCCCGCTCGCCTGCCCCGCGCGCTGCGCGCTCAGCGGCCGCCTTGTCCGCCGCCTCCTTGGCCGCCTGTTCGGCCGCCGCCTTTTCAGCGGCCAGACGCGCGGCCTTGTCCGCCGCGGCCTTCTCGCGCGGCAGCCCGCTCGGCCGCTTCCTGCGCAGCGCGTTCAGCCGCGGCTTTTTCGGCCGCCTGGCGGGCGGCCAGCTCGGCAGCGGCCTTGTCCGCCGCCGCCTTCTCGAGCGCTGCCTTCTCCGCAGCTGCGGCCTCCTGGGCGGCTTTTTCGGCCGCGGCTTTTTCCGCGGCCTGCCGGGCGGCCAATTCGGCGGCGGCGCGATCCGCGGCCTCCCGTGCCGCTTTTTCGGCGGCGGCTTTTTCAGCTGCGGCCTTGTCCGCTGCGGCCTGCTCGAGCGCGGCCTGCTCGGCCGCCGCCTTGGCCGCCTGCTCGGCGGCGGCGCGGTCCGCCGCCGCCTTTGCCTCCGCCGCCTCCTGGGCGGCCTTCTCCGCGATAGCCTGCTTTTCGGCGGCCTCCTGCGCGGCCCTGGCCGCGGCCTGGCGCGCGAACTTCTCCGCCGCGGCCTTGTCCGCGGCCTCCTTCGCGACGGCGACGGCGGCGGCCGCGGCGGCGGCCCTGGTCGCGGCCTCGCGCTCGGCGGCGTCCACCGCAGCCTGCTCCGCCTGGGCGCGCCGGACGGCTGCTTCAGCGGCCCGCGCCGCGGCCACCTTCCCGGTCGAGACCGCGATGGTGACGCCGAAGATGCCCAGGACCACGAGGCTGGCGGTGATCACGAAGCGCATGGACGATCTCCCCGTGAGGGCTCCGGAATAGCCGGCTTGGCCGCCGATGCCACGCCGGGATCCCCGTCCCCGGACACGAGGCTTGCAATGCCCGGCTGGGGTTTCAGGCCGCACCGGCCTCGAACAACCGGCCCTCGCGCAGGGCCAGCCGGCGGTCGGCGCGCGCCGCCACCGCGTCGTCGTGCGTCACCACCACCACGCTGGCGCCGTCCTGGTGGGCGAGGTCGACGAGCTGCTGCAGGACCAGCGCCGCGGTCGCCGGGTCGAGGTTGCCGGTCGGCTCGTCGGCGAGCAGCAGGCGCGGGTGCGGCAGCAGCGCGCGGCACAGCGCGACGCGCTGGCGCTCGCCGCCGGAGAGCGTGCGCACGTCCGCCCGCTCGCGCCCGACCAGGCCGACGCGCGCGAGCAGGTCGCGGGCGCGCCCCCGCGCCGCCTCCAGCGGCAGGCCGGCGGTGCGCGCCGACATCAGCACGTTCTCGAGCAGGTCGAACTCGGGCAGCAGGTGGAAGGCCTGGAAGACGAAGCCGATGGCGCGCGCGCGCAGGCGGCCGCGCGCGCGATCGCTGAGGGCGGTGACCTCCTCGCCGGCGATGCGGATGCTGCCGCGGTCGGGGCGGTCGAGCAGCCCCAGGCAGTGCAGCAGGGTGCTCTTGCCGGTGCCGCTGGCGCCGCGGATCGCCACCACCTCGCCGGGGGCGACGCGCAGCTCGAGCCCATCGAGCAGGCGCAGGTCGGGATAGGATTTGGCGAGGTCCGCGACCTCCAGCCCCGGGCCGCCGCTCATCAGCCGCCCTCGCGCAGGATGGCCACCGGGTCGATGCGCGCCGCGCGCCACGCCGGCAGCGCCACCGCCAGCAGCCCGACCAGGCTCATGATGCCGAGGAACAGCAGCGGGATGAGCGGGTTCCAGCTGATCGGCGCCTCGGGCGTGTACATCACGTCCTGCGGGAACAGCACCAGCCCGGTGAGCCGGCTGAAGGGGTTGAGCGCGGCCAGCGCGCCCCAGCCGATCGCCCAGCCGAGCAGGCCGCCCGCCAGGCACGCGGCGAGCCCGGCGAGCAGGAAGGCGCCGGCGATCGCGCGCGGCGGCGCGCCGATGCCGATCAGCACGCCGATGTCGTGGCGCTTCTCGGCGACCAGCGTGCTGAACACCGCGTAGACGATGAACACCGCGATGATCTGGATGGCGATCATCACCAGGGCGATGATGTTGCGCTGCACCTCCATGTTCTTGACCATGCTGCCGCGCCGCTCCATCCAGGTGGCGACGCGCCGACCGGTCTGCTCCCTCACCACCGTGGCCAGCGCGCCGAGCTCCTGGTCCGGGGCGGCCTGCAGGCGGTAGCCGCTGAGCCGCGCCGGCCTGCCCTCCTTCGCCGCCATCCCCGCCAGGCGCTGCGCCTGCGGCAGCGGCACCAGGCAGACGTAGCGGTCGGTCTCGTAGACGCCGGTGCCGATGGTGTCGCTGACGGTGGCGCTGATCTGGCCCGTCGCCCCGCTCATGCCGTTGGGCACGATCAGCTGCACGTCGTCGCCGGGGCGCAGCCAGTTGATGTAGGCGAGTTCGCGCCCGACCACCACGCCGGGCAGCGGGCGCTGGCGCGGCGGCAGCGGCAGCGGCCCGAGGCCCAGCCCGGCGACCAGGTCCAGGCCGCTGAGCGCGAGGTGGTCGCGCCACGCCGGCGTCAGGAACCCGCTGCCGCGCTTGTCCGGCGGGATCGGCAGCGCGTGCAGGTCGAGCACCGGCGCGGGGTGGAGCTGGGGAACGGCGATGCGGCCGAGCGCGCTGTCGGCGGCCCAATCCAGGCCATCGACCAGGCACGGCAGGTTGTCGCGCTCCGAGCCGCCCTGCTTCGGCGTCATGATCGCGTGCGTCGCGACGAAGGGCGCGATGGCGGCGACGCCGGGGATGCCCAGCAGCAGCGCGCGGTCCTGCGGCCGGTCGACGACGTGGTCGCGGTAGCCGGCCTCCAGGGTGAGGTCGGCCTCGTTGGCGCGCACCTGCTTGCGCGTGACCTCGACGAAGCCGTGCATGACCCCGACCACGCCCACCGGCACCGCCACGGTCAGGGTGATCGCCGCCAGCGCCAGCCACGCCGCCCGGCGCTTGCGCAGGTACCGGAGTCCGAGGTGCCAGGCGAGCATGGGGGGAGCATGGCCGGGGTGGCAGTGCGCGCCAGGGGGGCCATTGGAAGACCCTAGACCCTAGACCCTAGACCCTAGATCGTCATCCCGCGTCGCAGCACGAGCGAAGCCGCACATCTCTCTAGGGTCTAGGGTCTAGGGTCTAGGGTCTGGGGTCGGGTCTAGGGTCTCCAGGCTCTTCCGCCCCACCCCCACGCCCCTAGTCTGCAGCCATGCCAGCCCGGATCATCGACGGCAAAGCCATCGCCCAGGAGCGCCGCGCGCGCCTGGCCGAGCACGTGCGCCAGCTCGCCGCGCGCGGGCTGCGGCCGTGCCTGGCGGCGGTGTCGGTGCACGCCGACGCGGGCTGGAGCGTCTACCTGAAGAACCAGGCGGCGGCCTGCGCTGCGGTCGGCATCGCCCACCGCAGCGTCGAGCTGCCCGCCGGCAGCTCGCAGGAGGACCTCAGCGAGGCGATCGAGGCCCTCAATGCCGACGGCGCGGTGCACGGCATCATCCTGCAGAACCGCCTGGGTGCGCCGGGGACCTCCAGCGCCGGGCTCAGCGAGTTCAACGCCCAGGCCCAGCTCAGCCCGGACAAGGACGTGGAGGGGGTCAGTCCCGCCAACCTCGGCATGGTCCTGGCCGGCCGCCCGGTGGCCGCGCCGTGCACGGCGGTGGCGGCGGTCGAGCTCGCCAAGTGGGCCTTCGCCAACGTCCACGGCCGCGACCTGCGCGGCGTCGAGGCGGTGGTGGTCGGCGCCTCGACGACCGTTGGCAAGCCCACCGCCCAGCTGCTGCTGGCGGCCGGCGCGACCGTGACCACCTGCCACATCGACACCCGCGACCTGGGCGCGCACACGCGTGGCGCCGAACTGCTGGTGGCCGCGGTGGGCCGCGCCGGGCTGATCGGCGCCGAACTGGTCAAGCCGGGTGCCGTGGTCATCGACGTCGGCATCAACCGCGTCGCCCTGCCCGATGGGCGCAGCGAGATCACCGGCGACGTCGCGGCGGCGGCGGCCGGCATCGCCAGCGCGTTGACGCCGGTGCCCGGCGGCGTCGGCGCGCTCACCACCACCATCCTGCTCGAGGCCACCGTGGCGGCGGCCGAGCGCCTCGCGGAAGCGCGCCCGGCGATCGACGGCAGCGCCCTGGCGCGCGTGCTCGGTGCACCGGGCCTCGATCTCGCCCCCGAGGTCGCCGACCGCATCGCCAACCTGCTCGCGCGCCACCTGGTGGCGGTGCCGGGGACGCGCGCCCTGCGCAGCGCGCTCGAGCGCCGGCTGGCGCGCGGCGTGCTGGTGCTCGACGGCGCCATGGGCAGCGAGCTGATCGTGCGCGGCGTCCCGGCCGGTGCCATCGCGCGCGCCAACCTCGACCACCCCGACCTGGTCCAGGACATCCACCGCGCCTACGTCGCCGCCGGCGCGGAGGCGCTGACCGCGAACACCTTCGGCATCAACCGCCTGCGCCTGCACGGCGACCGCGAGCTGGTGGCGCGCCTCGCCCAGGCCGGCGTGCGCCTCGCCCGCCTCGCCGCCCAGGGCGCTCCGCGGCGCGGCAGCGAAGCGCTGTTCGTGCTCGGCTCGATCGGTCCGCTCGGCCCCGTGGTCGGCGCCGAGCTGGCGCGCGGCGAGGCCGAGGACGCCTTCGCCGAGATCGCCCTCGCCCTCGCCGACGCCGGCGTCGACGGCTTCGCCATCGAGACCATGCCCTCGACGGCCGAGGCCGCGGCGGCGCTCGCCGGGGTGCGCCGCGTCTCGCGCCTGCCGGCGCTGGTCAGCCGCAGCATCGCGCGCGACGACGCGGCGGAGCTCGGCGAGTTCGCCCGGGCGATGGAAGCCGGCGGCGCCAGCGCGGTGGGCGTCAACTGCGCCGCCGGGCCGCGCACCCTGCTGCCGGTGGTCGCGCGCCTGGCGGCGCTCTCGCGCCTGCCGGTGCTGGCGCGGCCGAACGCCGGCTTCCCGACGCGCGGCGACGGCGGGCCGCGCTACCACCTGCGCAGCGACTACCTGGTCGCCCAGGCGCGCGCCTACGTGGCGGCCGGGGCCGGCATCATCGGCGGTTGCTGCGGCATCGGCCCGGATCACATCGCCGCGCTGGCCACCGCCTTGGCCGGGGCCCCGCTACCGGCGCGCGCGACCGCCGTGGACACGGTGGCCGCGGCGGCCCCCGCCGCGCCGCCCGCCTCGGAGCTGCTCAGCGCCGCGCTCGCCGGGCGCTTCCCGATCGTCGCCCTGCTGCCTGGGCGCCTGCCGCCGCTCGCGGCCGGTGCCGCCCTGCAGCGCCTGGCCGCCGCCGGAGCCGCCGGCGTCGGCCTGCTCAGCGGCTGGCCGGGTAGCGCGCGCGGGACGCGCCTCCCGGCGCAGCTCCGCCACCTGCAGGATGTCTGCGGGGTGCCCGCCGTGCTCGAACTGCTCGCCGCCGACACCTCCCTGCGCGAGGCCCAGGAGGCGCTGCTCACGGCGCACCTGCTCGGCATCCGCACGGTGATCATCGACGATGGCGTGTTCAGCGCCGAGACCCGCGCCGACGCGGTCGCGGCCGGCAGCGACGCCGGCGAACTGCTGCGCCTGGTCGGTCAGCTCAACGCGGGCCGCGACCTCGCCGGCACACGCCTCGACGAGCCGACGCGCTTCACCGCCGGCGTGCGCCTGGCCTCGGCGCGCCTGGCCGCCGACGCCGGGGCGGTGGCCGCGGCCCACGCCGAGGCCGGGGCGCGCTTCCTGTCCCTGCAGCCGGTCTACGACCCGGCGCTGTTCCGCACCCTGATGGCCGGCCTGCGCAGCGACCTGCCGCTCTTCGCCGAGGTCCTGGTCCTGCCCGACGCCGCCACCGCCGACGAACTCGACAACGAACTGCCGGCGCTGTCGGTACCCCAGCGCCTGAAGGCGCGCCTGGCCGCCGACGTCGACGACGACGCGCGCGGCGTGCTGCGCTTCCTCGGCCACTGGCGCTCGCGCCTCGCCGGCGCCTTCGTGATGCTGCCGGACGACCGCACCGTCCAGGCGGAGCGTATCCTGCGAGAGTTGAATTCAACAGACCCTGGATC
The DNA here is from genome assembly GCA_963818245.1 of uncultured Planctomycetota bacterium. Taxonomy (GTDB): domain Bacteria; phylum Planctomycetota; class UBA11346; order UBA11346; family UBA11346; genus BOG-1363. The sequence continues at coordinate 75,235 of CAWFSD010000001.1, read as the reverse complement.
CTAGACCCTAGCAGGGTGGTCGACGGGACTCTAACCGCAGTCGCGGCATCTAGGGTCTAGGGTCTAGGGTCCAGGGTCTAGAATTTGGCTCTTCGGCGAGATGAGTGGGTGCCTAAAACTCAACGAGCAATCCCGAGGTCGAGCTTGCCGGCGATGAGGTAGGCAACGAGGCGGAAGGTTGCATGGTTGCGATAGCCTCTGGCCTTGCGTTTGGCGGCTTGGATGAGGCTGTTGAGACCCTCCATGATGCCGTTGTTCAGCCGTGAGCAGAACCACCTGAGGAGGCCCTTCCAATGGCAGCGGATGGTCTCAGCCGCCTTTCGCATGGGCGCTAGGCCGGAGTCGAGCGCCATGGCGATCCATGCTTTGAGGAACCCTCGCCCCGCGTGCCAGTCCGACTGTTGATAGAGGTCGCGGAAAGTCTCCTTGAGCCGGTAGGCCTCGGCGAGGTTGGCATTACGTTGGAGTGCCTCGTGCAAGAGGTTCCGTTGCTTGTCGGAAAGGCGATCGGGATTCTTGAGAATGAGGTAGCGCGTGCCCTTGATGGTCTTGTCGGTGCGCCACTCGCTGCGCCGGACGGCGTCGACCGCATCACCGAGGATCTTGGCAACATGGAACCGATCGAAGGTGACCGCCGCCTGGGGCAGCTGCTCACGGATGCCCTTCTGGAAGGCCGGCGAGAGGTCGCAAGACACCTCACGTATGGCGTCGGGCGAGCCGCCATGCTGCTCTAAAAACGCAGTAAAATGCGCAATAGTGCGGTGGTCCTTGCCATCAGCGACGTCGAGCAGACGACGCTGATCGAGGTCGAAGAAGAGCGTCACGTAGTCGTGACGCTTGCGGGCTGACGTCTCATCGACACCGACCTGCTGGACCGACGAGGCGTCGATACGCTTGATCGCCTTCTCAAGGTAGTGCTCCAGCACCCTCCACACCGTTTTATCATCCACGTCCAATAGGCGTGCGATCGGCAAAACCGCCATGTTCTTCGCCAGCTCAAGGATCAGTGCCTCCATCATGAGCGTAAAGCCGCTCCCAGGACGGGCCCACGGCACGGTCACTTGGCGGGTGCCGCACCGCTCACAGCGCACCCGAGGCACGCGTGCCGTGAGATAGGTCTGATGCTGCCAAAAGTCATGATGCCGCCACGTCTTCTCGCTCGTGTCGTGGATGGGGCACGCTGCGGCCTGGCATTCCGGGCAGGCGAATCGAGAACCTGGAGCGAAGTCGATTTTCAGCTCCAGCCGCTTGGCCGCCGCATCGAATCGCGTCTCGACCACGGTCCACGGAGCTATCAGGCCAAGGGCTGCGGAAAAGAGTGGGTTGGTGTCCATGTGGCATAGCTTCTTGGGGCCGCTTGCCAGGCAACAACCCACTGATCTTGCCGAAGAGCCTAGAATTTGACCGCAGGTCGCCCCCACGACCCCGGCAAACTGGAGATCACCAGTCGCGAGCCTGAGCCGCGCCGATGATCACCGCGGCGGCCCCACCAGCACCGGCAGCGCGTACAGCCCGGTGCGCGCGGTGATGAAGAGGGTGTGGCCGTCAGCGCCGCCGAAGCAGAGGTTGGCGGGCACCTCGGGCACCGCGATGCTGCCGAGCAGGACGCCGTCGCTCGCGTAGACGCGGACGCCATCGCCGGCGGAGGTCCACAGGCGCCCGTCCTGGTCGACGCGCATGCCGTCGGCGACGGGCTTGTCGTCGAGGTTGGCGAAGACCCGGCCATCGCTGAGCGCGCCGTCCGCACCGACCGCGTAGACGCGGATGTCGAAGGGCGCCTTGCCCGATTCGGCGATGTAGAGCGACGTCTCATCCGGGCTGAAGCACAGGCCGTTGGGATGGTCGAAGCTATCGTTGGCCAGGGTGATCCGTGCCGTCGGCGGCGATGCGGTAGACCCCGTTCTGCTCGAGTTCGGCCTGCTCGCCCTGCGGGATGCCGTAGGGGGGATCGGTGAACCAGATGCTGCCGTCCTTCTTCACCACCACGTCGTTCGGCGAGTTGAAGCGCTTGCCCTGGAAGCGCTCGGCGATCGCGGTCACCGTGCCGTCGGCGGCGGTGCGGGTGACGCGGCGCAGGCCGTGCTCGCAGGTCACCAGGCGGCCCTGGGGGTCGCGGGTGTTGCCGTTGGCGGCGTGGCTGGGCTTGCGCCAGGTGCCCAGCCCCTTGGCCCGGGACCAGCTCTTCAACTCGTCGGCGGGGATGTCGCTGAACACCAGCACGCCGCCGTCCTGGGCGAGCCACACCGGGCCCTCGGTGAAGCGCAGGCCCCCGGCGAGCTTCTCCACGGTGGTCCCCGGGGCGACCAGGGTGGCGAACTCGCCGGCGTGGTCGGCCGCCGCGAGCGGGCCGGCGATGGCGAGGAGGAGAGCGCTGGCGAGCAGGGGATGGAGTCTCATGGCGTGAAGGTACGGTCCCCTCGACGAAGGTTAAAGGCGTCGGGAGGCCTCGACGGCCAAGTGGCTCCTGGTCCCAGGGCACCGACCCGGTTCGCGCCTTGAACACCGGCTCCAGGGGCGGCACGATGCCCGTCGCACCAAGGGGGCGCGCCTTCCATGCTCATCACCATCTTCGGCACCGGCTACGTCGGGCTCGTCACCGGAACCTGCTTCGCCGAGATGGGCAACACCGTGGCCTGCGTCGACGTCAACCAGGCCAAGATCGACACCCTGCTGCGCGGCGAGGTGCCGATCTACGAGCCCGGCCTGGCCGAGCTGCTCGGCGAGAACATCCACGGCAAGCGCATCTCCTTCACCACCTCGGCCAAGCAGGGCCTGAGCGGCGCCGAGATCGCCTTCATCTGCGTGGGCACGCCGATGTCCGACAACGGCGAGGCCGACCTGCGCTACGTCGAGTCGGCGGCCCGCGACATCGGCCGCCACCTCGCCGGCTACACCCTGGTGGTCGACAAGAGCACCGTGCCGGTCGGCACCGCCGACCGCGTGCGCGCCTGGATCCAGGAGGAGCTCGACAAGCGCGGCGCGAAGCTGCCCTTCGACGTCGCCAGCAACCCCGAGTTCCTCAAGGAGGGCTCGGCGGTCGACGACTTCATGAAGCCCGACCGCGTGGTGGTGGGCGTCAGCTCGGCGCGCGCCGAGGCGCTGCTGCGCGACCTGTACTCGCCGTTCATCCGCAACGGCCTGCGCATCTTCTCGATGGACGTGCGCTCGGCCGAGATGACCAAGTACGCGGCCAACGCCATGCTCGCGACCAAGATCAGCTTCATCAACGAGATCTCGAACATCTGCGAGCTGGTCGGCGCGGACGTGCGCCAGGTGCGCCAGGGCGTCGGCGCGGACCAGCGCATCGGCATGCAGTTCCTGCACCCCGGCGTCGGCTACGGCGGCAGCTGCTTCCCCAAGGACGTGCGCGCCCTGGTCCACACCGCGGCGCTGGCCGGCTACGAGGCCGAACTGCTCGACGCGGTCGACAACGTCAACCAGCGCCAGAAGGCGCTGATCAGGCGCAAGCTGGCGCTGTGGTGCGAACTGCACGGCAAGCGCGTCGCCGACCTGACGGTGGCGGTGTGGGGCCTGGCCTTCAAGCCCAACACCGACGACGTGCGCGACGCGCCCTCGCTCGAGCTGGTCCGCGACCTGATCGCCGCCGGCGCCACCGTGCGCGCCCACGACCCCAAGGCCATCCACGAGTTCCAGCGCGCCATCGGCGCGCTGCCGCGCACCACCTACCACGACGACATGTACGAGGCCACCGCCGGCGCCGACGTGCTGTGCCTGATCACCGAGTGGCGCCCGTTCCGCCGCCCGGACTTCGCGCGCCTGGGCAAGCAGCTCGCCGGCAAGGCGATCTTCGACGGCCGCAACCAGTACGACGAGGCGCGCGGCACCGAGCACGGCCTGACCATCTACCCGATCGGCGTGCCGCTGCAGGCCGGCGCCAAGCGCCCCGCCGCGGGCGCCTGAAAGCTCACGCGCGCATGGCCTGGCGGCAGTCCGTCATCCGCCTGGCCGCCCGCCCGCGCGGCTTCCACCTGGTGACCGACGAGGTCGTGCGCGGCCTGCCGCCGCTCGACGGGATCGCGGCCGGGCTGCTCCAGCTCTTCCTGCAGCACACCTCCGCGTCGCTGTGCCTGAACGAGAACGCCGACCCCGACGTGCGCGCCGACCTCGAACGATGGGCGCGCCACGCCGTCCCGGATGGCGCGCCGTACTTCGCGCACGACGCCGAAGGCCCCGACGACATGCCCGCGCACGTCAAGGCGGCGCTGTTCGGCACCGCCCTGACCATCCCGCTGCGCGCCGGTCGCCTGGCGCTCGGCACCTGGCAGGGCATCTGGCTGGGCGAGCACCGCGACCAGGGCGGCGCGCGCACCGTCAGCCACCGTCATGGGGGGCTAAAGGCGGCTCCAGCCTCTGGCCCGCTGTTGCTGCGACCACGATCACAGCCGCAGAGACGCAGAGGTCCAGAGAGGGCCGCAGAGGATGTCGAGGGGGAGACGCCGCCATACGCCCCTCTGCGGCGTGAGGGCAGCTAGCGTCGGGTCCATTTCAGGGCGGAGCGATGCCGGTTCCGGCTTCACGGCATCGACCACCAGCCCGTCCGCGGGGGGCTGGTCGACCCCGTCGCCGCCGTAGAGCGTGCGCAGGAAGCCGAGCACCGAGGTGAACGTCAGCACCGCGCCCGCGCCCAGGATGATGCCGAGCGGACCGCTGCCCAGGATGCCGCCGACCACGCCCAGGAAGAGCAGGAAGCCCAGCCACAGGTCGTCGTTGCGCAGGTGCCGGGCCAAGCGCGTGAACCCGCGTTCGATCAGCCAGGTGGCGGCCAGGCTGGCCGCGCCCAGCCCGCAGGCCAGTCCCGGGTCGCCCTGCGACCACAGCAGGCTGGCGAGCGGCAGCCAGAATGACCGCCGGACCGACCACCGGCAGCAGCGCGATGAAGGTCGCGATCACCATCACCACCACCGGGTGGAAGCCGCCGATGAACCAGGCGAGCACGGTGAGCGCCAGGCCGTGCGCCACGGCCCGCGCGATGGTCACGGTCAGCAGGTGCGTCGCGGTGGCCGCGAAGCGCTGGCGCAGTCCGCGCCGCTGCTCGTCGGTGAGCGGCAGCCACTGCATGAGCGCTTCGACCAGGCGCGGGCCCTCGCTGTAGAGGTAGAAGAGCGTCACCAGCGTCAGCGCCGAGCGCGCGAGGAAGCCCCCGGTGCCGCTGACCAGGTAGCCGAAGAACGCCGGACCCACGGCGGTCTGCTCCAGCATGTGCTCGAGGAACTGGCGCATCGCGGCGAGGTCGAGGTGCAGGTCCGGATAGAGCACCGAGACCTGGTTGGCGCGGTCGATCAGCAGGTCGACGATCCAGGTGCGCGCGTGCGCATCGTGCATGGCCAGTCCGAGCAGGGCGTGGAGGGTGCCCTGGATCGACCCGATCAGGCTGCCGAGCACCACCACCACCACCCCGACGGCCATGGCGCCGAGCGCGATGGTCGCGGCCAGGGCGCTGAGGTAGCGGCGGTCCGCGGCGTTCCAGCGCGGCAGCAGGCGCGCGCACGCCGAGTCGATGGGCGCGAACAGGACCGGATAGGTGAGCGCGGACAGCGACGCCGCCAGCAGCAGCGCGGAGAGCGCCGGCCAGATGACCACCACCAGCCAGGCGACCACCCCGGCGGTCAGGGCGAACAGCGCGATGTGGGGCAGCCACGCGCGCAGCAGGCGGCTCGGATCCTGGGGATCGGGATCAGGGTTCGGATCGGGCATGCGCGCAGCCTAGGCGCGCGCCGCTGCCGTGCCAGCCGCGCCGCTCAGCCCCTTGGGCGCCGGCGCGGGACGAGCCATGCGGCCATCGCCCGCAGCGCCAGCACCACGCCCATCAGCAGCGCGGCCAACCCCGACCCGAACCCGCACCCGCTCTTGCCGCCTCCCCCGCCCGCGGACGCCCCGGGGGCCGGGGTGGGCGGCGGCGGCACCGTCCCGGCCGCGCTGACGGTGATCTTGTCGATGTTGCCGCCCGCCGTCGCCTGGTCGACGACCACCTTCAGGACGTGGCCGCCAGCCGTGAGCGCCGCGGTGGTGGTCACGGTGGCGTAGGTCTGCCAGCCGCCGGTCGCCGGGATGCGCACGTCGGCGCCGAGGTGCGCGCCGTGCTCGTCCTCGAGGTGCAGCACCGCCTGGTCGTCCATGCTCGCGACCCGCCAGGCGAAGGTGTAGGAACCGCTGGCGGCGACCGTGACGGTGTACTTCAGCCACTCGCCAGAGGCGGTCCAGCCGACGTCGGTGACGCCGTTCCCGCCGTTCTCGACATCGACGTCGTCGCTGCGCAGCGCGCTGCCACTGTTGCCGGCGGAGGTGTCGTGGTACGAGACGCCTTCGCCGCCGCGGTCGTAGTCCTCGGCTTCGATCACCCCGGGGATGGCGATGGCGGTGGTGAACGGCGCCTCGGGCGTGGTGGGCGGGGGCGTGACCGGTGGCGGCGTCGTGGCCCCGGCCGGCGTCATCACGACGGTGGTCAGCGAGTAGGCGCCCGCGGTGATGGTGAAGGTGCCGGCGATGCCGCTGCGGCTGGCGCTGACGATGCCGCCGAGGTTGGTCTTCCCGTAGGTCGAGACGCTGGCGGTCGCCGCGGGGCTGAAGCCGGACAGGTGCACGTCGACGGCCACGTCGTGGTCGCGGTCGCGGTTGGCGAGCAGGATGGCGAGGTCGCCGTTGGCCTGCCGGGCCGCGTAGCCCAGCACCCTCGCATCGCTCGAGGTCGCCGCCACCAGCGTGTCGCCGGCCTTGGCCAGGCGCGTCATCATCGCCACGCCGTAGTAGGTGGAGTAGGGGGTATCGACCGCCGGCTCCGGTCCGCGCCCGTACGAGAGCAGGCCGAGCGAGCCGTAGCTGGCGTCGCCGAACAGGTCGGGCCGGTTGGTGCTGGTGTTGGGATCCTCGCGCAGGCCCCACCAGAATCACGCTCTCGGCGCCGTTCTTGTAGAACTCGAGGTAGTCGAGGGCGGCGAAGATGCCGTTGACGACGCCGATGGTCTGCTTGGTCGCCTGGTTGTGCGCGGAATTGGTCTCCGAGACGATGATCGTGACGTGGGCGGCGTTCGCGCCGCAGAAGGCGTTGATCTGGCTGCGCATGGTCTGGGCCATGGCCGCGATGCCGCCGACCTTGTCGTAGAGCAGCAGGTCATCGCCTTCGGTGCCGGGGCTGAACGGGTACCAGTGCGGGCTGACGAAGTCGATGAGGTCGCCGCACGCGCCCAGCACCTCCGCGTTCCAGCTCTGGAAGCCGTTCTTCCCGTCCTGGCTGTTCTCGTTGAAGGGCATGGTGACGACCACGCCGACCTTGATGGTCGGGTCGGCCGCCTTCATCCGGGTGATGAAATCGCGGCAGCGCTGCCCGTAGAAGCGCGGCGACTTGTCGGCGTTGTCGTTGGGCTCCCAGGTCCAGTCCGGCCAGTAGCCGCCGCCGTACATCTCGTTGCCGATCTCCCAGTAGGTGACGCCGTAGTGGTTGTCCTTGGCATCTCGCACCCAGGCCGCGGCCTCTTCGGGGGTGCCCGTCCCGTAGTTGACCGTGACCAGCGGCTTCGCTCCCGACTGGTTGGCGAAGCCCACCACCGTGCCCAGGTCGTTGCGGAAGGTCTGGCTCGGCGGGTCGTAGAAGCGGCGGTTGATCTGCCAGTGGTACTGGTCGCCCGTCGAACCGCCCGGGTAGCGCCACAGCGCCAGGCCCGCATCCCTGAATTTGGCAGCGTTGCCGCCATCGCCGAGGTTGTCGTCCCACAGGTCGACGTTCATGCCGACCGCGTGCGGGGCGAGGGTGGTGATCGCCGCGCCGGCGTCGACGGCGAGCGTGGCGTTCGCGGCCCAGAGCGCGCAGGGGGCCACGGCGGCCGCGAGGGTGGCGATGACCGTGGACGCGGTGCGACGGCGGTGCATGGCGAGGGACCTTCCTGGAGGGGGCGCGGGGTGCGCGGCCCGTGGGTGGCTGCGACGCGGCAGGCGGAGGGGGAGGACGCGGTCCTGACGGGAGCGCTACGGCGCGGGCAGCAGTTCCAGGTCGTCGACGTAGAGCGCGACGTCGCCGCCATAGAGGTTGATGGCGACCGCGTTGACGCGCTCGCGCTGGTAGACCGGCGCGGTCACCCCGTCGGGAGTGTAAGCGTTCTCCGGCTGGTCGATGAGGGGCACGGTCACCTCGTTCCAGCCGGGCCTGAAGTCGGCGCAGCGCCCGAGGCCCTGCTTCCAGTAGCAGTTGGCCGCGTCGCACACCTGGACCTGCCACCGGCTGTCGGGCTGGGCGTCCTCGACCCACACCCAGAAGTGGATGCGCCGATCGCCCGCAGCGAGATGGACGGGATGGAAGATCTGGGCGTAGGGCCTGGCGTCGCCCGCGACCATCCGGTACGCGACCCGCAGCGCCTGCGCGCCGCCGTGCGCCTGGGCGCGGCTGAGGGCGAATTCGAGCGGCGCGCTGTAGGGTTCGTGGAACCAGCGCAGCTCGCCCTCGTGATCATCGATCACTCGCGCGATCACCGCCGGCGCGACCCGCGCGGCGAGCGGGGGCGCGACCGTGGCCGGCGCCGGCGCGCTCGCGACCAGCGGCACGCCGGCGGCGACGGTCGCCGAGCAGCCGCCCGGCACCTCGATGCGCTCCGCGGTGAGTCCGCTCTGCAGGCGCACGCGACCCTGCGCGACGCTCAGCACGGTGCTGTCCGCCGCAGCGGTGAGGGTCAGGTGCGTGCCCAGCACGGTGCACTCGGCCAGCGCTGTGGCGATGGTGAAGGGCTGGCCCTCCGGCTGGTGGGCGACCTCGGCGCGCAGCGTGCCCGCTTCCAGTCGCAACCGCTTGCCGGGGCTGCCGTCGTCGAGGAAGACGATCGCGGCGCGTTCGTCGCCGCGCAGGTCGCTGCCATCAGCGTAGGTCCAGCGCGCCTGCGCGCCCTGGCCGAGCACCAGGCGGTCACCCTGGCCGAGGCGCATGCCGACCGTGCCGGTCAGGTTCTTGCCGCCGCGCTGGCAGGTGACCGTCCCGTCGACACCGCGCAGGGTCGCCAGGTCCGTGCCACGCGGGCCGCCCGCGCCGCGCGATAGCAGCAGCACGAAGGCGCCCAGGGCCACGGCCGCCACGAGAGCGGCGGCGCAGGCCACCGGCCACGGGCCGCGCCGGCGCGGTGCGTAGGCTGCGCTGCGCCGCGATGGGCGCGCCGTGCGGGCCTGGCGGGCGCCGACGCTGCGCACGAACCGCGAGGCGTTGGCCTCGGCGCGCATGCGCTCGCGCAAGGAGGCGACCATCGCCGCCCCGTCGGCATCGTCCAGCGCCTGGGCGATCAGGCCGATGGCGGCGAGCTGCTCGCGCACCAACGCGCCGTCCGCTCCAGGGTCGCGGATCACCGCCGCCAGCGCCGCCGCGTCATCCGGCGCAACGTCGCCGTCGCGCCAGGCCTCGATCAGCAGCGACAGCCGTTCCCGGTTCACCGCTCGGCGACCCGCGCCAGCACGCAGCGCATCAGCACCTCGCGCAGGCGCATCAGGGTCATCGCCATGCCCGCCTCGCTCTTGCCGAAGCGCAGCGACAGGTCCTTCACGCCCAGCCCCTGGTGGTAGCGCAGGTCGACCAGGGCGCGCTGCGAGTCCTGCAGCCCGCCCAGGCAGTCCTTGAGCGCGGCGATGCGGTCGCCGGCCTCGTCCGCCTCGCTGGCGGCGGCGTCCGCCTCGGCCTGGCGCACCAGCGCCGCGTCGACCAGGGCGAGGTGGTGGGCGCGCTGGGTTGCGCGCGCGCGCAGGAAGCCCATCACCCGGTTGCGGCAGATGGTGCGCAGCCACGGACCCAAGGCGCGCGCCTCGTCGAAGCCCGCGAGGCCGCGGAAAGCGTCGAGGAAGGCGTCCTGGACGACGTCGTACACGTCATCCGCGTCCGGCAGGTAGCGGGCGGCGAGGGCGCGCAGGCGCGCCTGGTGCAGCCGGACCAGGTCGGAGAAGGCTTCGACCTGACCCTGCTTGGCGAGTGCGACGAGGTGGCGTTCATCGGTCATGACGGGGCTCCGCGGCGGCAGGCATGTCCCGCCCCGCGCCTACCGTCCCCGCCGGCGCCAGTCCGGCGCGGCGATGACGGCACGACCGCGGATGCAGGAGCATGCCAGTGTTATGGATGGACGGCGCCCATCTAACGCGCTTTGTCGACCCGCAGTTCGTCGGCGCTGTAACGCGACCGCCCGGTGGGAGGCACAGCGACCTTGTACATGCGGCCGAAAGGGTTTCGCCGGCGCGGTTTGCGGCATATGCGCGAGACCAGCCGATGTCGCGATCACGCGCTCTGCTCGAGCGAGCACCAACGGCGCGACACCGATCTCCGGCCCAGGACGATTTCTACCATTTACGCACCGTGCTCGAAAGCGACCTGCTCCTCCTATCCAGAGCGCCGGAGGCGCGGCCCGATTCCAGCCCAGGGCAACGCCCTGGGTTGACCGGTAAAATGGAAATCGAGCCCTGCAGGGGCGGCCCAATCGTCGCTGGCGGTTCGCGGATCGGGCCGCCCCTGCAGGGCTCTCGAATGGTTTCATGAGGGACCTGGTTCCCAGGGCGTCGCCCTGGGCTGGGATTGGGGCGCGCCGTTGGCGCTCTCGAAATCCTGGTCCGGGTCTTCAGTGACAAACCAGGACAAGCAGAGGGAACACGCGCCTCGCGCCCCCGCTCACTTCCCCGTGATCGCCACCAGCTCCTTGCTGCTGCGGTGGTACAGCATCCCGTCACTGTACCCCGGCCCGCTCAGGCTCCAGGTCTCGCCCAGCGGCCCGAGGTCGTTCACCGCGGTCAGCGCGTGCTCGTCCAGGACCTTGGCGTTCGCGTCCAGAACGTAGGTGACGCCGAGCAGCGTGCTGAAGTAGACGTGGTCCCCCAGCGCCACCGGCGAACTGAAGAACGCGTCGACCTCCCAGCCATCCGTGCGCGAGCGGTCCTCGTCCGCGATGTCGTGGCCCTGGCTGTCCTCGGCGCGCGTCTTCAGCGAGCGCCCATAGATGCGCTTCTCCTCCTGCCCCGGTTTGCGCTCGACGCCGACCGGCAGTTCGAGGTACTCGACCGCGCCGGTGGTGTCGTCGACGCGCCCGACGCTGTGCGACGGCCCGCTGTGGCCGTTCGGCGCGTGGCCGTTGCGGCGGTTGTTGGTGGTGCACAGGAACCAGGTGTGGCCGTGGCTGACGATGTTGCTGTGCCACTCCGGCAGCACGTGCAGCACCTCGCCCGGCTTGAGCGCGTAGGCCGGGACGTCGGGGACGTCGCGCAGGCTGGCGTGCAGGGTCGCGTGGTAGGCGTGCGCGGCCTCGTCCCACTGGCGGACATCGACGTTCTTGACCAGCGACTGCGTCGCCACCAGCGCGCCGGTCATCACATCGAGGACGACCTGCGACTCCTCGGGGGCGTTCTTGAACCAGTAGGCGTGCTGCTGGTCGAAAGTCGCGTTGTACTGCGCCATCCAGGTGGTGCCGTCCAGCGGGCCGCCGGGTTCCGCCGCGGGCGAGAAGCGCCAGATGGTCTTGCCCTCCTCGCCGGGCGCGAGGCTGGTCATGCTCAAGCCGATCGGGGTCTCGGGCACGCCGTGCGGGCCGCCGCGGCCGTGCAGCACGGCGGGGCGCCCATCGGGCAGGCGACCGGCCACCGGCGTGCAGTAGAACGTGGTGCCGTCCTCGGCGATCCAGCGGGTCTTGCCGGTGAGCTTGTCGATGCCGCGCAGGTAGTTCCACTCGTCGCGGTCGGCGCGGTACCCGGCGTCCTCCTTGGCGAGCGGTTCGACCGTGATCAGGTCGCCTCCGACCAGCATCGGCTCGCACTGGCGGTTGAACGGGAAGTGGTCGGGCTGGGTGCGGAACTGGCGGCGCCAGACCTCCTTGCCGTCGACCGTCCAGCAGCCCATCTCGCCTGAGGAGTTGAAGAACCACACGTGCGCGGCGTCGCAGATCGGCGTCCACGAGGTCGAGTCGCTGAAAGCGTAGAGCAGCGGACTGGCCCGGCCGGCCTGCAGCGGCACCGACCACAGGATCTTCCCGGTCTTCTGGTCGATCGCATGGCCGAGGATGGCGTTGCTCTGCTTCTTGCCAGCGAAGGGCGCGAAGGTGGTCAGGTAGATGCGACCCGCGGCGATGGCGATGTTGCCCTGGCCGCCGTTCGGCAGGGGGGTGCGCCATGCGAGATGCTGATCGAGGGCGACGCTCCAGCGCAGGGGGGCATCGGCGACCGCCAGCGACCATGAGCCGTCCGGCCCACCGGCCTGCGGCCAGTCGCGCACGGGTTCGGCCGCTTTGGCCTGACCGGCGGTGCAGGCCAGGGCGAGCAGCGGGATCAGGGTCGTGAGGATGAGGTGGGTCGGCTGGGGGCGCTGGCGCGTGGTGGGCATGCGGGATGATACCGGCGAATGCGCTCAGCGTTTATATTAACAATAGCCCTAGGCACGGGAACGTCTGATGCACAGGGTCGAGCCCAACCAGGGGCACCGCAGGACCACGGCAGATCGCCCTGGCCTGGTCCTACCCGTTAGCCCCAGGTGCCACCGTGACCAGGAAGCTGAACGATTTGGTGCTGACGTTCTGCACCGGCGTGCCAAAGGTGTTGTCCGGATCCACGGTCACGGTCACGGTCTGGTCCGTGCCGGCCCTCAGCTTTCCCAGCGGCAGGCTCAGGTCGATCGTATAGAGATTGTCAGGCACCACACGGCTCTGCGCCACCGTCAGCACCAGGACCACGGTGGTGTCGAGCTTGGTGACCCCACCGACCGCGACCACCACGCGCACCGGGGTGGCGATGGTCAGTGCGGAGGAGCACCGCAGCCGTCCGGTGAGCGTGACGTCATCGTCCGCGGTCGGCAGCCCCGGAGCTGATGGCCGGCGCGTCGGTGGCGGCCCAGGTGTAGGTCAGGGCGCCTTCCACCGACGAACTCGTCGAACCGCCGCCATGCGACCCGCACCCGGTGACGACGGCGAGGAGGACCGCCGCCCCGATCACCAGGCAGGCGCGCAGCGCGGGGCGGACGATGGTCGGGGATGCGCTCACGGATGCTCCAGCGGAGGCCTTCGAAGGACGCGGGATCCCATGGCCTCAGCCGGCGGACGGAAGCGAAATCTCACCCCGAACCCCTGATCCCCCGCCTCCGTTTCCACCGGCTCAAGGCACGATGCCGTGCGCCTGGGTGCCCGGCACGACCACAGTCAGGTTGGCCGGCCGGATCCACTCGCCGAAGACCTCGCCGACATTGGAGTTCATGTTCAGGGCGTCGGTCGCGTAGTGGTCCGCGGCGCGGTAGAAGGCGAAGCGGAAGAACAACGGCTGGCGCTCGTAGCGCGCCATGACCACGACGATGAGGTAGTCGGTACCGAGGTACCCGCTGGCGACGACCTGGTGGTCGTGCAGCGCGCCGACGGTGGTCTGGTTCATCCCCTGCAGGACGCCGATGATCTTAGGGAATTCCGCCTGCACGCCCCACTTCGCCTTGTCGGCCATCAGGTCGGTCACCGCCCGCGTCGCGTCGTTGGCGCGCAGGCTCGAGAAGAACCCGGCGATCAGATCGCGGCACTCCCGCGGCGGTTCCTCAGCCGGCAGCCGGCCTGGCGCGACCGCGAGCAGGATGAGCAGGGTCAGGGCGAGGCGGATCATGGGGCTCCCGGAAAGACTGGCTGGTTGGTCGGATCATGGGCCCCAACGAGCCGGTGAAAGGATGGCCCTTGCCGACATCCGCTCAGGTCATGATTGCGCCCGACTCCGCCGTTGCTAGCTTCACCGGGATGAGTCCAGCATGAAGGCCCGTTCAGTACGTATGCTCCATTGTGATAGTGATGGAGATAGTGATAGGGAGCGTGGCCGGCGTGGCCTCAGCGTCAGGTCGTGCTCGTTGGCTCGGAACCGCCACACGTTCAGCGGCATGGACCTCGGCAGCAGCCCGCAGCAGCTCGGCGACCACCTCTGGCTGCTGCAGGCCGGTTTCACCAGCCGTCAACTCGAACGCATGTCCTGGGAGCGGATGCGGCGCATGATCGCCGAGTCCGAGGCCATGGCCGCTTCGGACTGAACGCGCACGGCGTGGACAGCGCGGTCATGACCGCCTCCTGCAGCCGATACCTTGAAATGAAGCAGACCTGACGATGCGGTGACGTCCGCACCTCCCAGTCGTGACGCACGCCACGGAGCTGATCACCATCGCTCTCAGGGCGAGCGGCTCTCCGACGGCGAGCCATCGCTCTGGGTCGTGAGGCCCCGGCGCGCGTCGTGGCTGTCGTCGCTGCTCGGCAGGAAGCGCGCGAGCGTCTTCACCCAACGCACCAGCTCGGCGTAGTCCTGCGGCTTGACCATGTAATCGCTGATCGACCAGGTGCTGCAGGTCGCCTTGTCGGCCGGCCGCTGCGACCCCGTCAAGACGATGATCGCGACGTCGCGCGGCCCATAGGCGGTGCGGATCACCTGCAGCAGGGTCTGCCCCTTCAGCCCGGGCAACCCCAAATCCAGGACGATGAGCGCGGGCAGCGTGGAGCCGTGCACCGACCCCAGGCGGTTGAGCCTGACCACCGCCTCGACCGCATCCGCGGCGAAGGTGACCTTGGCGCGCAGGCCGCTGACCAGGACCGCGGCTTCGAAGAGGTCGCGATCGTCACGACGGTCTTCGATCAGCAGGATTTCAGGAATGGACATGCGGTACCCCGGAAGTTCCTGCGAGTATGCGTCGCGGTGCGGAACCCGCTAGAGTCCTCTCGCGCTTCCGGTTCTTGAGAACGCCTGCGTATCTCCCACCCGCCCTCCTGTAAGGCCAAATTCAACAGCCACTTGAATGGATTGCATCAAATCCTGGCGCAGGTGCGTCGATTGGCCTTCAGCGGTCGGATCGGAGACCGTCTGGCCACCGCGGGCCTGACTCGCGCCCCGGCAGGTCCAGGGAGGGCGGCGCGTGTCAGGATACCGTCAGCCGCACTCCGATTGAACCCGGCCGGGGCCATCCGACTTGGTCGAACTGCAGCACCGCGGCGCGAGGCCGCAATCAGCACCCGTGCAGGGAGATCGCCAAGCCGACGAGGAAATCACCGGCGCTCTGGAACAGGGGCGCACAGCAGATCGCGACGACCAGCGGCTTCGAGCGGAAGAGCGCGGCCCACTCCAGGTAGGAGTACCCGGCCGTCCCGAGCGGGGTGAGGACCACGCTGGCCGCCGGGTCGATCAGGATCATGGTGCCGAGCGCGCCCCGGCTGGGATCCTTCCATTCGATCACGTGGGATGTCACCAGCAGCGTTGCGCTGGTAGCCAGATGGGCGGCGATGGGCACCTGGAAGCGCAACCCTGCACCCCGCATTCAAACCCAACATCCGCGTCCTCTGCGTCGGCCCACAACCATGTGGGGGCCGGCAGGCGTAGCAATGTCCGCTCCGGTGGGGGGACTGATGTTCAGTGGTGAGGAATGACCGCCCTAGCCACATCAGTGAGGAAACCGAGCGCCGGGTCGGGCTTCTGCTCCACCTCGTTCGGACGTGCTGAGGGGTGCTCGCGACTGAAGGGGCCGACGTACTCTCCGACCTCGCAGCCAGTACAGCAACAGAGTGCGACGATCAGGGCGCATGCCTTGGTTGTGCTGAACAAAAGCCGGACGCACATGACCCGAGCGTACCGTGATCGGCTCAGACTGCAAAGGCGGTTGAAGCGTCCGCCAAGGGACATTTCGCGGGGAACCCGATAGGTTGAAACGGCCCCATCGCCACATCGATCCAAGGGATCCTTGGAGTGGCGGCTGGTGTGCGCGGGCCATCGCCCAGGATTCGGCAGGCCCGATGAAAACGAAAAACCGCGGCATGTGCCGCGGTTGCTTTTGGCGCACTCAGGTGGATTCGAACCACCGACCTTCGCCTTCGGAGGGCGACGCTCTATCCAGCTGAGCTATGAGTGCAGGCTGGGCGGGAGCGTATCCACCCAGCCACCGGCGCAAGTCCGCCTGGGCGCGCGGCTCAGACCGTGACGTTGCCGCCGGGGGCGGTGCTGCCGGTGATCGGCATCTGGCTGTCCTCGGGGAACAGGCGGCCCAGGTAGCGGCTGAGCTTCTCGTTGGTCGGGCCGTAGCCGCCATCGTACATGTAGTGCTCGAGGTCCTGGCAGAACTCGCGCGCGGTCTGGTAGCGGTTGGCCGGGTTGACCTCGAGCGCCTTCATCATGATCGCTTCGAGCTTCTCGGGGATGTGCGGGTTCAGCCGGCGCGGCGTCTTGATCGAGTAGTTGTCCATCTTGTCGACCAGGTCGTCGATGTCGTTGACGTTGTAGACCGAGGTGTTGGTGAGCAGCTCGTACAGCACCAGGCCCAGCGAGAACACGTCGCTCTGGCGGGTGGTGCCCTGGAACTTCGCCTGCTCCGGGCTCATGTAGGGCAGCTTACCCATGATCACCTCGGCCTCGTCCGGGGTGTTCATGATCACGGCCTTCGCGATGCCGAAGTCGGTGAGCTTGACCACGCCGCCGTAGGTGATGATCACGTTCGAGGGGGTGACGTCGCGGTGGACGATGTTGAGCGCCTTGCCCGACATGTCCTTGGCTTCGTGCGCGTAGTGCAGGGCGCGGCAGACGCGGCTGATGATGAAGGCGCCGATCTCGACGTTGGTGACCTTGTGGCGGTCCTTGTGCGCGCGGATCACGTCGGCGAGGTTCTTGCCGTGCGCGTACTCCATCACGATGTAGTAGATGCCCTTGGTCTGCCCGAGCTGGTAGACCTGGAGCACGTTCTCGTGGATCAAGTCGGCGACCAGCTTGGCCTCGCCGACGAACAGGTCGACGTTCTCCTTGTTCTTGAGGAACTCCTTCTTGATGGTCTTGATCGCCACCACCTTGCGGAAGCTCTCGGCGCCGAGCTGCTCCGCCAGGTAGACCGACCCCATGCCGCCAGTCGCGATCTTCTTCACGATCTGGTAGGAGGTCAGGTATTGGATCTCTTGCATCACCGAGCTCCCGTGCCGCGCGTCCGTAGCTGACCAAAGCCGTCCCGGGGTGTCAACGCCGGGCTCTCAGGCCCGTGCAGCTGTGGCACTTACCAGGACGCGCTGGACTATACCCCAGTTTCGGCGCGCTTGTCACCCTCCGTCAGTACTTGCCGGCCCGGCGGAGGCGGTTGAACCGTTCCAGGTACTCCTTGCGGTCGGCCGCCAGCAGCTTGAGGGGGCCCTGGCCCTGGGCGCAGATGCCGCCGACGGCGCTGGCCATCGCGCAGGCGCGCTTGAGGGCGCGGAAGTCGGCCTTGCCCGCGCCGGCGCACCACGCGGCCAGCACCCCGGGGAAGACCGCGCTGACCCCGGCCTTGTCCGTGGTCTCGAGCGGCAGGGTCTGGTAGGTGGTGACCTTCTGGCTGTAGGCGATCAGACCGCCGAGCAGGCCGGCGGTCAGCACCACCGCCTTGGCGCCCTTCTTCTGCAGCGCGCGCGCGGCGTCCAGGGCGTTGCCGGTGCCGGTCAGCTCCTGGGCCTTGGCCACGGACAGCACCAGCACGTCGCTCTGCGCGCACACCTCGGTGAGGTAGGCGCGGTCGGCCGCCAGGTCGGCCGGGCGCGGCGAGATGACCAGGGTGCGCGCGGCGGCGCCCGGCAGGGCGCCGACCACGGCGAAGGCGCGGCGCATCTCGGCCGGCGGCAGGCCGATCAGCAGCACGCCGCCGAGATCATCGGCCGAGGTCGGCTCGATCGACGGCAGGACGTCGCCGTGCGGCTCGAAACCGGTCGGGGTGCCGCGCGGGGTGCGGCCTTCCCAGGCGACGCCGGCGAGGTCGATGTGCCGGCGCTCGAGGATGCCGCGCACCTGGGGAGTGATGTCGCGTGCCGCCGCGCGCCCACAACTGGGTGGTGGCGAGCGGCGCCGCCGCCATCGCGGCGTAGCCGCCGACGCCGCCGAGCAGGCCGGGCGCCCCCGGGAAGTCGTCGAGGGCGAGGGGACCGGCGATGAGCAGGGTGGGCATGGGTCGTTTTCAGGATCTGGATGGGATGGTGGATGCTGAGTGGTGCGGCGTGCAGGGTGCGGAGTGGGGGAGATGCGGAGTGCGTAGTCGAGTCAACGCCGAGTGCGTCTTGGTCGATGTCGGGCGTGGTGGACCGCGGAACGCGTCGGCCGTCACCCAGAAGGCGCACCGAGCCCGGGTCATACCCAGCGCACGCGCTCCGCCGCCGGCCGGCGCGGCGGGGGCGGCGGCGCGTCGGCCGCGACGCCCAGCCAGATCGAACCGAGGAAGCCTTCGCGGTGCGGATCGCAGCCGCACCAGGTCAGGGTCTTGGGGTGGGCCAGGGCGGGGTTGGTCGACCAGAAGCTGCCCAGGCCGCGCGCGGTGGCGGCGAGCAGCAGGTTCTGGACGGCGGCGGCGGCGGCGGCGTGGTCCTCGAGGTCGATGGCGGTATCGCCGGCGCGGATCCAGGTGACCTGCACCATCGCGCCCAGGCTGGGAAGACGTTCGAGCAGCTTGGCCAGCTTCGCGGCGCCCTTGGCCGGATCGGGGACGGCGGCGATCGCGGGCTCGAAACGCAGGTACTCGCCGAGGCGGGCGATGGCCGCCTGATCGAGCACCGCGAAGCGCCACGGCTCGCTCAGGCGGTGGGTGGGCGCCCACGAGGCCAGCTCGAGCAGGTCGTCCAACTCCACGCGGCTCACTGGCGCGCCGGTGAACTGCTTGTGGGTGCGGCGTGCGCGGATGACCGTGGTGATGGCGGAGGACGGGTCCATGCCGGCAGCGTAGGCGGCGCGCTGGCGATGAAAGCCCGGACGGCGGGCCAGGGAGGAGGGACCGCGTCGAGGCCGCGCCCCGGCGCCCAGCCATCACCGGGAAATCGGTTGGAGGCTGGCAGGGGGCCCGAGAGTCGGCGCCCATGGCCAAGGCTCCCGCCGCTTCTGTTCGCCGCCCTCGTCGAGCCTGCTCCTCGCCTCAGGCGACGCGCTGCGCGCCGAGGACGCCGGCCCCCTGGGCTGGTTCATCCCGACGATCCGCCCGCTGACCCTCGGCGTCACCGCCGGTCTTCTTCGCTGGAACCGGAGCGCAGCACCAGCGCACCGACCGGGAACTTCGGCCAGAGCGGTGGCGCGCTCGGCCTGCGCACGCAGCCCTGGCGCGACGCCGGCAGCGAGGTGCAGCTCAGCCTGTCGGCGCGCACCGTCGACGTGCTCGGCGCGCCGGTGCTGCCGGCGACCGGCCCCATCCCCGACCGCTTCTACGACCTCTCGCTGGGCGCGCTCTACCGCCACGTCGCGGCGGACGGCACCATCTGGGGCGCCAGCGTCGCGCTCGGCACGGTCTCCGACCAGCCGCTGCGCGGGCGCAGCAGCGTGGCGCTGAACGCCACCGCCTTCTGGCGCATCCCGAGCGGCCCGGAGCAGGCCTGGATCCTGTTCGTCAACGAGGGCAGCGACCGCGCCTTCGCCAACTTCGTCCCGATCCCCGGCGTCGCCTGGCAGTACAACCACGGGACCGAGCTCAACCTGCTGCTGGGCGTGCCCTTCCTGTTCGCGCGCTGGGCGCCGAACGCGTGGATCTCGGGCAGCGTCGGCGGATCGGTCTTCGGCAACGCCCGCCTCGGCGTCGGCCGTCATGCCGGCGCCCGCCGCGGCCGCGTGGTTGTCGCTGACCGCGGACTACGTGTGGTCGACCGAGACCTGGCGGCGAGCTGACCGCGACGATGCGCGCGATCGCATCTTCGTGCGCGAATCGCGGGTCCTCGGTGGCCTCGCGGCCAGCCTCGGCCCGCCGCTGCGCGCCACCGTGCAGTACGGCTGGGCCTTCGGCCGGCGCATCCGCGAGGGCACCACCTGGAACCACGCGGATGGCAACGGCATCGACGTGGCGGCGGGCGCGGTCTTCAGCGCCGGGCTGTCCTCCAGCTTCTGAGTCGCGACAGGCAACGGGCCACGACAGCGGCTGCTCAGGTCAAGGTCCAGCCGCCGACCGACGCCCTCCTCCAGGCCTGCCCTCCGTCTCGCTGTGAGCCTGTCTGGTCGACTCGTTGCCGTTGCCTGTCCCACTCGCTTGACCGCAGATCCAGAAAAGGCCGGCATGCCTGCGCATGCCGGCCCCCGAGAGTGGACCGTCGTCGACGGTTCAGTGCACCGCGGTCTCGTTGCTCTCGAGCACCACCGGGCCGCCGCTGGCCTTCCAGCCGGCGAAGCCTTCGTTGTAGTGGCGGATGTTCGAGTAGCCGAGCGCCTGGACCTCGCCGGACGACCTTGCGCCAGTCGCCGGAATCGAAGCCCTGGCCGTAGACCACCACCGGGCGCTCCTTGTGGTCGGGCAGCACGCGCGCCAGTTCGGTCTTGTGCGCAGAGTAGTCGACGGCGCCCGGCAGGTGGCCGGCGCGGTAGGCGCTGCTCCCGCTGATGTCGAGCAGGAACGGGTTCTTGTCGCCGCCCTCCGCGATCATCTTGCTCAGCTCGTCCTTGCTGATGCTGCTGGCATCGACGACGGCGCCGTCGCCCACCACCACGGCGCCGTGGCGGTCGGTGTAGCCGCGCATGCCCTCGTTGTAGTGCTTGACGTTGGTGTAGCCCTGGGCCGCGAGCTGATCCATGACGTCCTGCCAGTGGCCGGAGTCGAAGTCCGCGCCGTAGACGACGATCGGCTTCGCGCGGTCGCTGGGCAGGACGGTCGGCAGGTCGGCCGAGTGCGCCTGGTAGTCGATCGCGTTGGCGATGTGGTGCTCGCGGTAGGCGCTGGTGCCGCTGATGTCGAGCAGGGTGGCCTGGCCGTCCTTCGCCTCGCGCGCGAACTCCTCGCTGGAGACGCTGGGGTAGGCGGCCTTGCTGGCGCGCTCGCCGCAGGCGGTGAGCGCGAGGGCGGAGACGGCGACGATGGCGCAGCAGGTAGCGGTCAGGTGGTTCATGGGATCCTCACGAGGGCATTGGTGATGTAGGGAAAAGCGTATTTGTCAAAAACAAAGCACTGCGCATGCCAATGGCGCGCGCTGCGGACCCCGGAGTGGCCCACCTGCGACCCGCGCATCCGGCGTTTATGTCGATTTTTCCGCGACATGCGCCATTGCCGTGCGCCCCAGCGGCGCCGCGCCCGTGGGCGCCGGAGGTGCCTCGCACCATCATGCGACGGCTCTGCTGGACGGCAGCCTGCAGCGCGGCCACCCGGGTCTCAATGCGTTTTACAGGGGCAGCCGTCGTCGGATCGGCCGCATGCGCGCTTGCGGGGGGCGGCGGAGGCACCGCCCACGTCTGGAGCGCGGTTACTCGTTCAGCGCCCGCTCCGCGCGTGGGAAGCTGCCGAGCACCTCGCAGGTCGAGGTGTGCCGTCCGATTACAGGTGCAGCCGTCCTCGGATCGGCCGCATGCGCGCTTGCTGGGGGCGGCGGAGGCACCGCCCACGACTGGAGCGCGGTTACTCGTTCAGCGCCCGCTCCGCGCGCGGGAAGCTGCCGAGCACCTCGCAGGTCGAGGTGTGCCGTCCGAGTTCGGCGAGTGCCTCGCGGATCGTCGGCTCCTGCTGGTGGCCGAGCAGGTCGATGAAGAACAGGTACTCCCACGGGCGGCGGCGGCTCGGCCGGCTCTCGATGCGGCACAGGTTGATGCCGGAGCGGTGGAACGGGCAGCAGGCAGTCGTACAGCGCGCCCGGGCGGTCCTGGACGCCGAACATCAGGCTGGTCTTGTCGTTGCCCGAGGGCTTCGCGGCCCGCTCCGGCTTGGCGATGACCACGAAGCGCGTGATGTTGTTGGGGTTGTCCTGGATGTCGGAGGCGAGGATCCTCAGGCCGCAATTGACCGCGGCCTCCTCCGGTCCGATGGCGGCGGCGTCGGCCTCCTGCGCGGCGCGCTCGGCGGCCCTGGTGGTCGAGACCAGCTCGACCAGCTCGGCGCCCGGCAGGTTGGCGGCCAGCCAGCTGCGGCACTGGCCGAATACCGTGTGGCGCGAGTAGACGCGCTTGATGCGGTCGCGCGGGCAGGTCGCCATCAGGTGGTGGCGGATCTTCAGGTGGAGTTCGCTGACGATGCGCAGGTGGGTGGCCAGGAAGGCGTCGATGGTGTCGGTGATCGAGCCGTCGGTGCTGTTCTCGATCGGCACCACGCCGTAGTCCGCGTGGCCGCGCTCGACCTCGGCGAACACCGTGGCGATGCCGTCGACCGGCGCGTAGGTGACGCTGGCGCCGAACTTGAGGCGCGCCGCGAGGTGGGTGAAGGCGCCGGCCTGGCCGAAGTGGCAGATGGTCAGCGGCTGCTCGAGGGCGAAGCTCGCCGACATGATCTCGCGCCAGATCGCGCGCAGCGCGCCCTCGGGCAGCGGGCCGGGGTTCAGGCCGGCGATCTTGCGGAAGACCTCGCTCTCGCGGTGGGGCACGAACACCGCCGCGCCCTGCGCGACCTTGGCCTGGCCGATGCGCTGCGCGCAGCGCGCGCGCTGCGAGAGCAGGTCGACCAGCTGGCGATCGAGGGCGTCGATGCGCTGGCGTTCGGCGTCGAGGTCGGGGGGCGTGGCGGCGTCGGTCATGGCGAGGCGGTTCCCGTGGCGGTCAGTACGCGATCGCCTTGACCTTGAACTTGAGCTGCCCCACCGGCGCGTTGACGATGATGGTCTCGCCGACCTTCTTGCCGATCAGCGCGGTGCCCATCGGGCTGGAGGTCAGGATCTTGTTCTCGAGCGGGTCGTCCTCGCCCTCGCCGACGAGTTCCCAGTCCTCGACGCTCTTGTCCTTGAGGTCCTCGAGCTTGACCTTCGCGCCGAAGGCGACGCGGTTGTGGTCGATCTGGCTCTCGTCGACGACCACGGCGCGCGACAGCTTGCCTTTCAAGTCCTGGATGCGCGCGTTGATCATCGACATCTCCTCGCGCGCCGCGTGGTACTCGGCGTTCTCGCGCAGGTCGCCCTTCTCGCGCGCGTCGGCGATGGCCTTGGAGATGATCGGCACGCGCGCCTGGAGCTCGTCCAGCTCGCCCTGGATCTTGCGCTTGCCTTCGGCGGTCACAGGGATGCTGCTCATGGTTCCATTCCCGGGCGCGATGTGGTGAAACGCAAAGACCAACGCAGGCCTGGCGGGCCTGCGTTCGGTCGTGTGAGTAGGCTCAATTCGGCTGCAGGCGACCCTTGGACGCCGCCTCCGCCAATGAGCGCAGCATCGAAGCGGTGCTGGGGAAGTCAACGCAGGCGTCGGTGATGCTCTGGCCGTAGACCATGCGCCCGCGCTCCGCCTGGATGGCCTGGCGGCCGGCGACGAGGTGGCTCTCGATCATCACCCCCAGCAGGTGGCGCGAGCCGCCCGCGACCTGGGCGCCGATGTCGGCCAGCACCGCCGCCTGGCGCAGGTGGTCCTTGGCCGCGTTGTCGTGGCTGCAGTCCACCATCAGGCGCGGGCACACGCGGTGCTCGCCGAGCTGGGTCGCCGCCTTGGCGACATGGGCGGCCGCGTAGTTGGGACCGTGCTTGCCGCCGCGCAGCACCAGGTGGGTGTCGGCGTTGCCGGTGGTGGCGACGATGCTCGCCATGCCCGCGGCGTCGATGCCCAGGAAGCGGTGCGGGTGCGCCGCCGCGACCATGGCGTTGACCGCCGCACCCAGGCCGCCGTCGGTGCCGTTCTTGAAGCCGACCGGCATCGACAGCCCGGAAGCCATCTCGCGGTGGGTCTGGCTCTCGGTGGTGCGCGCGCCGATCGCCGTCCAGGCGATCGCGTCGGCGATGTACTGCGGGATGATCGGGTCGAGCAGCTCGGTCGCCGCCGGCACGCCGCTGGCGGCGAGGTCGAGCAGCAGGGCGCGCGCCAGGCGCAGCCCGGAGTTGATGTCGTAGCTGCCGTCCAGGTGCGGGTCGTTGATCAGGCCCTTCCAGCCGGTGGTGGTGCGCGGCTTCTCGAAGTACACGCGCATGACGATCTCGAGCTCGTCGGCGAGCTCGTCGCGCAGCGGCTTGAGGAGCGCGGCGTACTCGCGCGCGGCGGCGACGTCGTGGATCGAGCACGGTCCGACCACCACCAGCAGGCGGCGGTCCTCGCCGCGCAGTATGGCGCGGATCGCGTCGCGCGTGCCCGCGACCAGTTCGCTGGCGCGGTCGGTGATGGGCAGGTCACGGGCGAGGGACGCGGGCGTCAGCAAGGGTCTGGTCTCGACGATGTGGAGGTCTTGGGTCTTGCGCATGGGGTGCTCGGCGGGAGGTGGCGCCAACGAAAAACCCCCGGTCGTCCGACCAGGGGTATGGCGAGCCGTTGAAGGCGCGTCCCTAGTCGGAGATGGCCGTGGGGGTAAACCAAAAACGATAGGACGTCTTCATACGCAGGGGATCATATCCGCGCAGCGCCATCCCGCCAGGGGATTGTCAGTGCGCCGCTGCGGCACTGTATACCTCAGGGGCGAACTCGCAGAAATCAGCAAATCTCTCCAACTTTCTCATCTCTCCAAATCTCCCCAAATCTGCGGATTCTTCAGTGGTTTCTCGAAGAATCCGCAGATTTCGGGGAGATTTGGGGGAGATTTGGGGAGCGGGGAAGGGAATCGCAGGATGCGGGTGATGGAAAAAGCCTGAATCCTGCCCTTGCCTCCAGGTTTCGGCATTCCGGACACCTCGGCGCCGTGGCGGCACAGGCGCACTGGAAGGCCCGGGGACTCAACCGGCTTCGGCGGCCTCGGCGGGGCGGGCGCGGAAGCGGGCGCGCATGGTCTCGATGACCTTGGTCTCGACGCAGCGCGCGGCCTGGCGCAGGGCGTGGTAGACGGCGACGCGGTTGCTGCGTCCGTGGCCGATGATGGTCACGCCGTCGACGCCGGCGAGCAGCACGCCGCCGACCAGGCTCCAATGGGTGCGCCGGCGCAGTCCGTCGAAGGCGGGCTTCATCAGCTTGGCACCGACCTGGTTGCGCATGCTGCTGTAGATCTCCTCCTTGAGGATGGTCACGATCGCCTCGTAGACGCCTTCGCTGGCCTTGAGCACGACGTTGCCGGTGAAGCCGTCGCAGACCACGATGTCGACGTCCCCGGTGTAGATGTCGTGCCCTTCGACGTTGCCGATCAAGTTGAGGTTGGTGCGGCGCAGCAGCTCGAGCGTCTCCAGGGTCAGCTCGTCGCCCTTGCCGTCCTCGGAGCCGATCGACAGCACGCCGACGCGCGGGCGCTTGACGCCCATCGCCACTTCGAGGAAGGCCGACGACATCTCCGCGAACTGCGCGAGGTGCTCGGGCTTGCCCACGGCGTTGGCGCCGCAGTCGCACAGCCAGGTGTGGCCCTTGGGGGTCGGCAGGGGGGTGAGCAGGCCGGCGCGCTTGACGCCGGGGATGCGGCGCAGGTGGAGCTGGGCCGCGGCCACGCTGCAGGCGGTGTTGCCGCACAGCACCATCGCGTCCGCCTTGCCCTGCTTCACCAGCTGGGCCGAGCGGTTCATGCTGTCGTCGGGCTTGTCCTTCAGCGCCTGGATCTTGTCCGCCATGCCGATGATCTCGGCCGCGTGCTCGATGCTGACGTTCGGGAGCTGCGCCGTCGCCGACTTGAGTTCAGTGGCGAGGCAGGCGCGGATGTCGGCCTCGCGGCCGACCAGCACGACCTCGTGGTCGGAATGCTTGCGAGCGTAGTCGATGGCCCCCTGCACCATCGCGCGGGGGGCATCGTCGCCGCCCATGGCGTCGAGGGCGAGGCGCATGCGCTTCACGCGCTCAGGCGTTGGTGTCGCCGCCGGTCTCTTCCTCGCGGAAGAGGACCTGGCGACCGCGGTACATGCCGGTGCGCAGGTCGACGTGGTGCGGGCGGTGGACGCTCTTGGTCTTGCTGTCGATCGAGATGCCCGGGGGCTTGAGAGCCTGGTGGGCCTGGCGCATGCCCTTACGGCTGGGGCAGGTGCGACGCTTGGGAACAGCCATGGTGACCTCTGGGATCGACTTGAACGGGGGAACGAATGGGCGGGACAAGCTAGAGGTCCACCCCCATCGTGTCAAGCCCGTGGATGGCAGAGCCTAGCGACGCAGCGCGACCTGAGACGTGAGACTCGATGCATAAACGGTCCTTCGGCTTCCACAAGGCGCCCCCCGTGGTTCCCGCCCCATACTCCGGTCTCGTGTCCCGCGTCTCGCGTCTCGGGTCCCCCCGGCACGGGGAGGACGCCTTGCCCGCCCCGGCGCCATGGGAATGCTCCGCCGGCCGGGACCGGAGAGAAGGCATGACCAACGAGACGCAATCCTACCTCCACGCCGCCCTCGGCCTGGCCGGCGGCCTGGTCCTGGGCCTCGGCCTGGAGGTCATCGTCCTGGCCCGCCTGCGCGCCTGGGTGGCCAAGCGCGGGCACACCGGCTGGGACCAGGTGGTGCTCCAGGCCCTGCGCGGCATCACCTTCTTCTGGTGCCTGATGCTCGGGGTGTCGGTGGCCTCCCACCTCGGCCCCTTCGCGCCCGCGACCCTGGAGCTGATCGGCGCGCATCCAGCTCAGTCGCCGGCACCGCCTCGATCACCCTGGTCCTGGTGCGCCTGGCGACCGGCGGCATGGGCATCGCCACCGGCGGGCTGGCCGGCGCGCACGCGACCTCGTCGATCCTCGTCAACCTGGTGCGACTGGTCATCTTCGGGCTGGGCGCGCTGGTCATCCTGCAGTCGCAGGGCATCTCCATCACGCCGGTGCTCACCGCCCTCGGCGTCGGCGGCCTGGCGGTCGCGCTCGCCCTGCAGGACCCCCTCAGCAACCTCTTCGCCGGCCTGCAGATCCTCTCGGCCAAGAAGGTGCGCATCGGCAACAGCATCCGCCTCGACAGCGGCGACGAGGGCACCGTCACCGACATCGCCTGGCGCTACACCACGGTGGTCACCGGGCTCAACAACACCGTGCTGGTGCCCAACGCCAAGCTCGCCTCGGCGATCGTCACCAACTACAGCATGCCCGACCACGAGGTGGTGGTGAACGTGGCGGTCGGGGTCGACTACGGCAGCGACCTCGAGCACGTCGAGCGGGTCAGCCTGGAGGTCGCCCGCGAGGTCCAGGCTCGAGACCGCCAGCGCGGTGCCCGGCCACGATCCGGTGCTGCGCTTCAACGCCTTCGCCGACTCGGCGATCACCGCGACGGTCTCGCTGCGCGCCAAGGCCTTCACCGACCAGAGCGCGGTGCGCCACGCCTTCATCAAGCGCCTGCACGCGCGCTACCGCAGCGAAGGCATCGCCATCCCGTACCCGCAGACCGTCGTGCACCCGCCGCCGCGGCAGGCCGCACCGTGAAGCGGTGACGCGCAGCGCTATTCCCGCCAGGTGCGCTTCGCGCCGATCGGCGCCGCCGGGCAGGAGCGCCTGGCGCGGGCGCGCGTCGCTGGTGCTGGGGTGCGGCGCGCTCGGCGCGGCGGTGGCGGAGCAGCTGTGCCGCGCCGGGGTGGGCGCGCTGCGCCTGGTCGACCGCGACTTCGTCGAGGCGAGCAACCTGCAGCGCCAGTCGCTGTACGGCGAGGAGGACGCGCGCCTCGCGCGGCCCAAGGCGATCGCGGCCGCGCTGCGCCTGGCGCAGGTGAACAGCGCCTGCCGCGTCGAGGCGGTGGTGGCCGACGTGCAGGCCGGCGAACATCGCCGAGCTGCTCGCCGGCTGCGACCTGGCGGTCGACGGCACCGACAACTTCCCCACCCGGCACCTGCTCAACGAGGCCTGCTGCCGCGCGCGCGTGCCGTGGATCTACGGTGCCTGCGTCGGCGCCTACGGCGTGTCCCTGCCGATCGTGCCCGGGCGAGACGCCGTGCCTGCGCTGCCTGCAGGACGAACTGCCCGCGGCCGGCGACAGTCCGACCTGCGACACCGTCGGGATCATCGCCCCGGCGGTGCAGCTGGTCGCCGCCTGGCAGGTGGCCGAGGCGCTCAAGCTGCTGGTCGGCGACCGCGCGGCGGTGCGCACGCAGTTGTGGGCCAGCGACCTGTGGGCGGGCACCTTCCAGCGCCTCGACGTCGCCAGGTGGCGCGATCCGCGCTGCCTGGCCTGCGGACCCGCACCCACGTACCCGCTGCTGAACGCCGGCGTGCCGGCCAGCGCGGTGCTGTGCGGACGCGACGCGGTGCAGGTGGCGCGCGGGCCGGTCGATCTCGTGCGGCTGCGCACGCAGCTGGGAGCGGCGCTCGGAACCGCCAACGAGCACCTGGTGCGCTGGAGCGACGGCGCCATCACTGCGACCTGCTTCCGCGACGGGCGGGTGATCGTCCAGGGCGTTGGCGATGCCGCCGCGGCGCGGGCGTTCTGCGATCGCTGGCTGGGGTGACGGGCGGTCCCTGGTCCCCGGTCTCCGGGCCGGGATCTCGACGCGGGGGACTGTTCCGTGTCCGCGCGCCGCGGGTGCCCTCGGCGGACGACGCGAGCGGCGCGCCGTTCCAGGGTCCTCCAGACGCTGCTCCAGGCGTTCAGCGGACCGATCGGCAAGCTGTCTCCGCCCGGCGAACGGACCATCGCGTTGAAGACGCCCAGCGTCTCACCGTCGCGGTGCAGGATCCCGAGCTTGGCGTATTGACCTGCGCGCCCTGCTGCGATGATGACCGGTGGCCGGCTTTTCGCGAGCTGCAGCAGAGGATCCCCCATGCCGTTGTTCTCCCGCCGCGTGAAGTCCGCTCCCATTCCGCAGCAGGCGCCGCCACCGCAGACGGAGCGCCCGGCCACGCCGCCGCCCGGACACGCCGTCAATCCGCTCAGCCGCGCGGTGCATCCGCGCGAGCAGTATCCGAAGCACTTCGACTTCCTCATGCGCGACCTCTTCCAACGCGGGGAGCAGCCCGAGCAGTGGCAGGTCATCGCCGCCGACGAGTCCCGGTTGGACGAGGATGGCATGGACATCGACTTCACCCTGCTGCGCACCGGCACCGACGCGGTGCAGCGCCGGCGCGTGGTGGTGCAGCGGGGCAAGCTGGTCGGGATCCAGGACTGCTGAACCTGCGCGCTTCGGGCGGGCCGCTCGACGTAGGGTCGAGCTGGCGCTCGACCCTCCCCAGCGACGGCGCGCGAGTCCTGCACTGCGCGTGGTGCCCCGGCGCCAGCCCCCGGGAGGGTCGAGCGCCTGCTCGACCACGCGCCACTCACCACCCGCGCCGGCCATTCACGACGAGGAGGGCAACCCCGCCGTTCCGTCGCTCGCCGTCGCGAACGGCCCGGGGGGCGTCGCGCCTCCGTCGACCGCACGGTACCACCCGTGCGCGGCGATGAGGGCGGCCACCGCCGGTGGAACCATGCCCGTCACCGGCCCGCCTTCGGCCAGCCGCGACCGCACCAGCGAACTCGAGAGCGCCGGCAGGGCGGTCGCGTCCTCGTCATAGCCGCGCCGCGGCACCGCGATGACCTGGACCATGCCGGCGCAGCTCGGCGCCGCGGTGCCAGTTGCCGAGGTCGGCGGCCGTGTCCGTGCCCCCGACCAGGAACCAGGTGTGGCCGGGGTGGCCGCTGCGCAGCGCAGCGAGCAGGCCGAAGGTGTAGCCGTGCGGGTTGCGCAGTTCATCATCGCGCAGCCGCACGAAGCCCAGGCCCGCGAAGGCCGCCTGGCACAACGCCCAGCGCTGTTCCCACGGCGCGATCGGCTTGGCGTAGGCGTGGCGGGCCACCGGCACGACCCACACCTCGTCGACGCCGCCCATGACGCGCGCGTAGGTCGCCGCCAGCACGTGCCCGAGGTGCGGGGGGTCGAAGGAGCCGCCGAACAGGGCGATGCGCATGGCTCAGGCCGCCGCGGCTACTCATCCGCGCTGCGGCTCTTGAGCACCGCCATGAACGCGGCCTGCGGCACCTCGACGCTGCCGACCATCTTCATGCGCTTCTTGCCCTCCTTCTGCTTCTCGAGGAGCTTGCGCTTTCTCGACACGTCGCCGCCGTAGCACTTGGCGGTGACGTTCTTGCCGATCGACTTGATGGTCTCGCGCGCGATCACGCGCGTGCCGATCGCGGCCTGCAGGGCGACCTCGAAGAGGTGCTTGGGGATCTCCTCCTTCAGCGACTTGATGATGGCGCGGCCGCGGTACTCGGACTGGGTCTTGTGGCAGATGAAGGCGAGCGCGTCGCAGGGGTTGTTGTGCACCAGGATGTCGACGCGCACCAGGTCGGCGACCTGGTAGCCGCAGAACTCGTAGTCCATGGTGCCGTAGCCCTGGGTGACGCTCTTGAGCTTGTCGAAGAGGTCGTAGATGACCTCGGCGAGCGGCATCTTGTAGGTCAGCACGCAGCGGTGCATGCCCAGGTAGTCCTGCTTCTGGAACTCGCCGCGGCGGTCGGAGACCAGCTGCATGACCGGGCCGATCTTCTCGGCGGGCAGCATGAAGTGGATCAGCACCAGCGGCTCTTCGATCGACTCGTAGCCGTCGCGGGGCAGCTCGCCGGGGGTGGTGATCTCGATGCGCGTGGGCTTGGGGGTGCCGTCCTTCTCGAACTCGAGCGGCGCGTTCGCGTGGCGCAGGTTGACGACGTAGGTGACGGTCGGCGCGGTCTGCACCATGTCGAGGTCGTGCTCGCGCTCGAGGCGCTCCTGGCAGATCTCCATGTGCAGCATGCCCAGGAAGCCGCAGCGGAAGCCGTGGCCGAGCGCGCCGCCCGATTCCGGCGACCAGCGGAACGAGGCGTCGTTCAGCGACAGCTTCTCGACCGCCTCGCGCAGCTGGTCGTAGGTGGTCTCGCCCGAGGGGTAGAGACCGCAGTAGACCATCGGCTTCATCTCGCGGAAGCCGGCCAGCGGTTGGGCCTGGTCGCTCTCCAGGGTGATGGTGTCGCCGACCTTCACGTCGGTGAGCGCCTTGATCGCCGCGCAGATGTAGCCGACCTCGCCCGCGACCAGGCCGTCGGGCGAGGGCACCATCTTCGGGCGCAGGCGGCCGATGTCGCTGATCTCGTAGGTCTTGGCCGAGCGGATCAGGCGGATCCTGTCGCCCTTGGCGAGCGCGCCGTTGACCAGGCGCACGTACAGGATGATGCCGCGGTAATCGTCGTAGATGGCGTCGAAGATCAGGCCCTGGGTGGCGGCGGCGCGGTCGCCGACCGGCGGCGGGATGCGTTCGACCACGGCGGTGAGGATCTCGGCGATGCCGATGCCCTGCTTCGCGCTGGCGCGGATCGCCATGCTGGCGTCGAGCGCCAGCGACTCCTCGATCTCCTCGCAGACCACATCGGGGCGCGCGCTCGGCAGGTCGATCTTGTTGATGGTCGGGATGACGGTCAGGTTCTGCTCCGTGGCCAGCAGGTAGTTGGCCACGGTCTGCGCCTGCACGCCCTGCGAAGCGTCGACCACCAGGAGGCAGCCCTCGCAGGCCTGCAACGAGCGCGTCACCTCGTAGCTGAAGTCGACGTGCCCGGGGGTGTCGATGAGGTTGAGCTGGTAGAGCTGCCCGTCGCTGTGGGTGTGCCACAGGCACACCGCCTTGGCCTTGATGGTGATGCCGCGCTCGCGCTCGAGGTCCATGCCGTCGAGCACGGTCAGGTCCTTGTCCTCGCGCTCCTTCATCGCCCCGGTGGCCTGCAGCAGGCGCTCGGCCAGGGTGCTCTTGCCGTGGTCGATGTGGGCGATGATGCAGAAATTGCGGATCAGGTGCTGGGGATGGGGCATTGGCGCTGGCTGTACCGGGGGCGGAGCGATCGGAAGGCGCGGCATGCTAGCTCGGGTCCGGGAGTCCGGAAGTCCGGAAGTCCGGAAGTCCAGGGAGAGCGGGTCGCTGCCGCCGTCCCTACGGCTTGGAAGGCCGAACGATCGGGTCCGACGAGACTTCCGGACTCCCGGACCTCCTGCCTCCCTGACGTCTTTCACATTGACACAGACCCCTCCCTGGCCTGAGGATGGGACCATGACGGGCAGACGACGGCGCGGGGATCAGGGTGGCGGGCGGGTGACGCTCAAGCAGATCGCCGAGGAGTCGGGCCTGCCCATCATGACCGTGTCCCGGGCCCTGCGCGGCCTGCGCGGCGAGGTCTCCGAAGCCAGCCTGCAGCGCGCGCTCGAAGTCGCCAACCGCCTCGGGTACCGGCCCAACCTGCTGGTCAAGGCGCTGCAGACGGGGCACTCGCAGAACATCGGCGTGGTGGTGCCGCCGATCAGCAGCTTCGCCTACGACCTGATCCGCGGCGTCCACGACGAGCTGGTCAAGGACGGCAGCCTGCCCCTGGTGCACTGGCAGAACCCGGTGCCCGGCGGCGCCACCCCGGAGCGCATGCACGCCGCCGAGCTGGAGGTCATCCACCGCCTGCTCGACCGGCGCGTCGATGGCGTGATCTTCCTGCCCAGCGACGACCAGGTCTTCGACCTGCACTTCCAGGAGGTGTGGAAGCGCGACATCCCGCTGGTCGCGGTCGACCGCTTCCTGAAGCGCAGCTCGGCCGACTTCGTCGGCACCGACGACGCCGCGGGCGGGCGCCTGGCCGCCGAGCACCTGCTCGCGCTCGGCCACAAGCGCTTCGCCCAGCTCGCCGGCGCGCTTGCGCGTCGGGCCGTTCGCCGACCGCCGCCAGGTGTTCGAGGCGACGGTGCGCGCCGCGGGCGCGGAGTGCCGGACCCACGAGGTCGACCTCAGCGACCTGACCACCATCACGCCGCGCTCGCAGGCGCTGCTCGCCGACCCGTTCAAGCCGACCGCGGTGTTCCTGGGCGCCGACCACTTCGCCCCGCCGTTCTACACCGAAGCCCGCCGCGTCGGCCTGAGCGTCCCGCGCGACCTGTCGGTGATCGGCTTCGCCGACCTCGACTTCTCGGTGCACCTCGGCCTGACCACGGTCCGCCAGCACCCCTACGACATCGGCCTGCGCGCCGCGCGCATCGTCCTGGACCGCTGCGCCGGCCGCCTGGCGAAGGACCAGCCGATCGTCGAGCGCCTCATGCCGGAGCTGGTCGTCCGTCAGTCGACGGCGTCGGCGCCGGCCTGATCGGCAGACTGGACGACAAAACCGGAGGGCGCGAGGGGCGGAGGGCTCGGGGGCTTGGGGAGTTGAGGGCCGATCGAGTGCGGTGCCAGTCGAGCGGTTCGCAGCAAACCCGTCCTCGATTCCGTCTGCGCCTCTGCGCCCTCCCGTTTTATCCGAATTGTAGCCCATTTGCGCAGGACGGACACCGGGGCCTTGCCGCCGGAGCGCGGCCAACATCATGGCGCGTCCCATGCCCAAGCCCAAAGCCAACCTGCCCCGCCCCCATTCCGCCATCGTCGTCGACGGGCCGGAGCGCGCCGCGAGCCGCGCGATGCTCTACCCGGTGGGCTTCAAGGCCGCCGACTTCGCCAAGCCGCAGGTCGGCATCGCCTCGACCTGGGCGATGGTGACGCCCTGCAACATGCACATCGACGGGCTGGCCAAGGCCGCGGCCGTCGGGCGCCGACTCGGCGGGCGGCAAGGCGGTGCTGTTCAACACCATCACCGTCAGCGACGGCATCTCGATGGGCACCGAGGGCATGAAGTACTCGCTGGTGTCGCGCGAGGTCATCGCCGACTCGATCGAGACCGTGGTCGCCGGCCAGGGCTTCGACGCGGTGGTCGCGCTCGGCGGCTGCGACAAGAACATGCCCGGCTGCCTGATCGCGCTCGCGCGCCTCGACCGCCCGGCGATCTTCGTCTACGGCGGCTCGATCCTGCCCGGCAAGACGCCGCAGGAGGACGGCTGCGAGGCGAAGAACACCGATGTGGTCTCGGTCTTCGAGGCGGTCGGCGCCAACGCGCAGGGCAAGATCACGCCCGAGCAGTTCCTGACCGTGGAGCAGACCGCCATCCCCGGCGCCGGCTCCTGCGGCGGCATGTACACGGCGAACACCATGGCCACCGCGATCGAGGCGATGGGCATGAGCCTGCCCGGCTCGTCCTCGCAGATCGCGGTGTCGATGGAGAAGGCCGAGGACTGCACGCGCGCCGGCCAGGCCGTGGTCGAACTGCTGCGCCTGGGCATCACCCCGCGCCAGATCATGACGCAAGAAGGCGTTCGAGAACGCCATCACCGTGATCATCACCCTGGGCGGCTCGACCAACGCCGTGCTGCACCTGCTGGCCATGGCGCACGCCGCGGGGGTCAAGCTGTCGATCGCCGACTTCACCCGCATCGGCAAGCAGCGTGCCGGTGCTCGCCGACCTGCGCCCGAGCGGCAAGTACCACGCCGCCGACCTGTCGCGCATCGGCGGCATCGAGCCGCTGATGAAGATGCTGCTCGACGGCGGCCTGCTGCACGGCGACTGCCTGACCGTGACCGGGAAGACCGTCGCGCAGAACCTCAAGGGCGTGAAGCCCTACCCCGCCGACCAGCAGATCATCCGCCCGCTGGCCGCGCCGCTGAAGAAGGACAGCCACCTGGTGATCATGTACGGCAACCTCGCCCCCGAGGGCGCGGTCGCCAAGATCAGCGGCAAGGAGGGCCTGGGCTTCACCGGCAAGGCGCGCGTCTTCGCCAGCGAAGAGGAGTGCCTGAAGCGCATCCTCGACGGCACGGTGAAGGCGGGCGAGGTGCTGGTGATCCGCTACGAGGGCCCCAAGGGCGGCCCCGGCATGCGCGAGATGCTGGCGCCGACCAGCGCGATCATGGGCCGCGGCCTGGGCAAGGAGGTCGCGCTGATCACCGACGGCCGCTTCTCCGGCGGCACGCACGGCCTGGTCGTCGGCCACGTCACGCCCGAAGCGGCGGTGGGCGGGTCCGATCGCGCTCGTGAAGAACGGCGACCTGATCACCATCGACGCGGTCAAGCACCGCATCGACGTCGCGGTCAGCGACCGCGAACTGGCCAAGCGCCGCAAGCTGTGGAAGGCGCCGAAGGCGCGCTACACGCGCGGGGTGCTGGCGAAGTACGCGCGCCAGGTGACGTCGGCGTCGCTGGGAGCGGTGACGGACGCGTGACGGTGGGAGCGAGCGGGACGGCGAGGCCGGCCTGATGAGATGGCCCAGGGTGTACGCCCTGGGCCGCTCCGTTTCACCGTTCATCGTGGCGCTTGCGTCCACCTGCGGAATTGCCGAAGAGCGGGCGCTGGAGCGCAAGCTGTGCAGAATGCAGTGGATTCCGGAATGGGGCGCTCTCGGATGATCCACGCAACGGGTTGAGCAGACTGGCATTGGAGAGTGCAGCCAGAAGCCGCGACAGGATGGCATGCACGGCGCCATTAGCGCTCGATGCACCGCCAGTGGTGCGAGCGCCACCGTCCTCCGGATCCAAGGCAACACCATGCTCGACCTCACCGGGATTCGCCACTCCGGCTCGGAAATCACTGCACGCAGGACGCGGCGGCGGCGCTGGTCGAATGCCATCGCGACCGTAGCGCTGCTGATCGCCGGCATCGCGCAGTCCTGGGCGGCGACCGTGCCCAACATGACCACCGTCAAGGTCGTAGGCGGACTGAGCAACCCGACGTTCGCCACCGCCATCCCAGGGGATCCGCACCACCTGTTCGTGCTCGAGCAATACTCCGGCAAGATCCAGGTCGTCGACCTCGACAGCAAGACCATCACCGGCACGTTCATGACCGTCGCCAACATCAATGCGACGGGTGAGGAGGGACTGCTCGGACTTGCCTTCGATCCGGGGTACGCGACCAACGGCCGCTTCTACGTCTTCGCCAGCATCACCGGCGGCAGCTTCGGCAGCGGCCACTCCGAGGTGCAGACCTACACCGCCAACGGCTCAGCGCCGTTCACCGCGGCCAGCACCGGCAATGCCGGCAGCAAGGCCGTCCTGCAGCAGTGGGACAAGCCGCAGACCAACCACAACGGCGGCTGGATCGGCTTCAGCCGCCACGCCAACGACCATCGCTTGTTCATCTCGGTCGGCGATGGCGGCAATGGCGACGACACCGGCAGTGGCCACACCGAGCCGGGTGGCAACGCCCAGGACGCCACGGTGTTCCTCGGCAAGATCCTGCGCATCGACGTGAGCGCCGGCAGCTCCTACACCATCCCCGTCCGACAACCCGTTCGCCAGCGACGGCGCGCGCAAGCACGAGATCTTCGCCATCGGCGTGCGCAATCCGTGGCGCTGCAGCTTCGACCGCCAGACCGGCGATTTCTGGATCGGCGACGTCGGACAGAACCAGCACGAAGAGGTCGACTTCAACGCTGGAGCGGTACCGGGCAAGAACTATGGCTGGCGCGCCCGCGAGGGCATGAGCCAGAACACCTCGTACCCGGACGAGCACCCGACCGGCACCACCGACCCCATCCTCGACTACCCGCACAGCGGTGGCAACAACTGCATCATTGGCGGATACGTGTACCGCGGCAGCGCCATTCCGGACCTGCAGGGGCAATACCTCTATGGCGACAATGGTGGAACACACTTCTGGACCGTCGCGAACCCCACAGGCCCCGTCGCCATCACCGACGTCACTGCGCCGCTGGTGGCCGGGGCCGATCACCCCTCGGGCCCGAGCGCGTTCGCCGAAGACGACGCGGGCGAGCTCTACATCTGCTCCTACGGCAACGGCGAGCTGTTCAAGATCGTGCCCAACCTGGTCATCACCAGCGCTTCGCCCCTGCCGGCGACCAGCACCGGGGCCGCCTACAGCCAGACCCTGGCCGTGACCGGCAGCGGCACGAAGACGTGGAGCGTGAGCGGTGGCAGCACCGCGCCGCTGACGCTGTCCGCGGCGGGCGTGCTGAGCGGCACGGCCGGCGCCGCCGGCACCATCAGCTTCACCGCGCAGGTGACCAATGGGTCGGCCACCGGCTTCAAGACCTTCACGCTCACCGTCAACCCGGCGCCGACGGTCACCTCGGCGTCGGCCTTGCCTGACGCCACGGTCAACGCGGGCTACAACCGCACCTTGGCGGCCAGTGGCGGCACCGGCGCGCTGACCTGGAGCGCGAGCGGGTTGTCGGATGGGCTCGCCCTCTCGAGTGCCGGCGTGCTGAGCGGCACCCCGACGGCGGCGGCGACGGTCACGTTCACCGCCACGGTCACCGACAGCGTGGGCGCGCACGGGACGAAGAGCCTGACCGTCCACGTGCTGGATGCCGGTGGCACGACCGCGCCGACCATCACCTCGACCGCGGTCACCACCGCCAATCTGGGGATCGCCTACACCTACGACGTGCAGGCGACCGGTTCGCCGGCGCCGACCTTCACGCTCACCACCAAGCCGAGCGGCATGACCATCGACGCTGCGAGCGGCGTGATCACCTGGCCATCGCCAGCTGGAACCAGCGCCGCCGTCACGGTCAAGGCCGCCAACGGGACCGCTCCCGATGCCACCCAGTCGTTCACCATCACGGTCGGCGACTATGGCTTGGCGACCCGGCCGGTCGGTGGACCCTTCCTCGGTGGCGCGATGCCGACCACGGCCTCCGGGAGCCTTCCCGGGACCCTGAGCGCGACGGGCGCCTTCAGTGACGTGGGTGCGCTCACGCCCAGCGCGGCGCTGTTGCCGTACACCGTCAACCTCGCCTTCTTCTCCGACGGTGCGATCAAGACGCGGTTCGTGGCGGTGCCGCACGCGGCAGGGGCCAACGACCCCGCGGTGGGCTTCGCGGCAACCGACTTCTGGACTTTCCCGGCCGGCACGGTGTTCGTGAAGCACTTCGAGTTCAACACCGACCAGCGCGACAGCAGCCAGCGCCGCCGCCTGGAGACGCGCCTGATCGTGGTGCAGGCCGATGGGGACGTCTACGGCGTGACCTACAAGTGGAACAGCGCCGGAACCGAGGCGACCCTGGTGGCCCCCGCAGGCGCGACCGAGGACCTGACCATCACCGCCGGCGACGGCAGCACGCGCACCCAGAGCTGGTACTACCCGGCACGGTCCGACTGCCTGATCTGCCACAACGCCGCCGCCGGCCGCGTGCTGGGCGTGACCACGCGGCAGCTCAACGGCGATTACACGTACGCGGCGAGCGGCCGCACCGACAACCAGCTGCGCACCTGGAGCCACCTCGGGATGTTCTCCAATCCGCCGTCGGAGCCGGCCATCCCGACGCTGCAGAAGATCGCCGTGCCCACCGACACCAGTGTCGCGCTCGAGACCCGGGCGCGCTCGTACATCGATGTGAACTGCGCCTACTGCCATCGCCCCGGCGTGACTTCGGCGCACTTCGATGCGCGCCTGCTGACCCCGCTCCCCAGCCAGGGCATCGTCGACGGTCCGCTCAACGACACGCGCGGCATCGTCGGGGCGAAGGTCGTGGTCATGGGCCACCCGGAACTGTCGATGCTCTACCTGCGCATGAACACCACCGACCCGACCTTCAGCATGCCCAAGGCGCCGGTCAACCGCCACACCGTGGACACCGCAGGTACGACCATGGTCGCGGCGTGGATCGGGTCCGGGAGCGGCTCCGGCACCACCCCACCGCCGGCGAGCGGCGATGGCGGCCACAAGTGCGGTGGGGGTGCCGGCTTCGCTGTGCTGGCCTGCATGCTGGCGGTGGTCGGCTGGCGGCGGCGCCTGCTCTAGCCCGCGCGGCCGGAATCCCCGGGTGTCGGCTCCGGCGGCGAAAAGGCCGCCTGCGACCGCTTTCGTGAGGTCTCCTGACCGCCGCGCCCGGTAGCCATGGTTGAGGCCTCGATCCGCATCCGCTGGTGAGGACAGGGCCGTCGGCTGCCGCTCGCGTCCCGCGCCTCGGATCTGCGGGGGCCCTCCCCATACGCCTGCTGCATGAGCAGCTGCCGCAGGGCCGTATGTTGCCCCGCCGCGGCATGGCCTATGGTGCGCCCTCCAGCCAACGTCCCGACCGCGGAGCCGCAGCCATGAATCCTCCCACCGCCAGCGCCATCAAGCCCCTGCCCACCCCGGTCGAGCAGGAGCTCGCCAAGTACCAGAGCACCCTCGACGCGCTGCACGCCGGCGCGATCGACAACGACAAGGTGTTCAAGCCCTTCCGCCTGGTCCACGGCGTCTACGGCCAGCGCCAGGCCGGCGAGAACCAGATGGTGCGCATCAAGCTGAAGTACGGCGTGGTCACCCCCGACCAGATGCGCGCGCTGGCCGACCTGCGCCGAGAAGTACGCCAACGGCGTCAGCCACATCACCACCCGCCAGGCGATCCAGTACCACTACGTCCAGCTCGACAACACCCCCAAGCTGCTGCGCGAGCTGGAGGAGGCCGGCCTGACCACGCGCGAGGCCTGCGGCAACGCGGTGCGCGCGGTGTGCGGCAGCGCCAACGCCGGCATCCTGCACGACGAGCCGTTCGCCATCGACGCCTACAGCGAGGCGGTGTTCCAGCACTTCCTGCGCGGGCCGCGCTCGGCGAGCCTGCCGCGCAAGTTCAAGATCGCGCTGTCCTCGTCCGACAGCGATCCGCTGCAGCAGGTCAACATCCAGGACGTCGGCATCACCGCGGTGAAGGTGGACGGCGTCGAGGGCTTCCGCGTGGTCGCCGCCGGCGGCCTGGGCGCCGTCCCGGTCGCGCCGATCAAGCTCTACGACTGCCTGCCCAAGGACCAGCTCATCCCGGTGTGCGACGCCCTGGTGCGCGTGCACCACGTCCACGGCGACCGCACCAACCGCGCCAAGGCGCGCCTCAAGTTCGTGCTCAAGGCCAAGGGCGACGCCGGCTTCCGCGCGCTCTTCGAGGAGCAGCTCGCGCTCGCCAAGGCCGACGGCGTCACGCGGCCAGGCCTTCCCGGACCGCCTGCCCGCCGCCAACCCGACGCCGATCCCCGCCGCCACCGGCGCGGAAGGCCAGTGGCGCGCGGACAACTGCCGCCCGCACCGCGAGGCGGGCCTCGCCGTGGTCAGCGTCTGCGTCCCGCGCGGCGACGTCCCGGCGCGCGAGATGCGCGTGCTGGCCGACCTCTGCGAGTGGTTCAGCGCCGGCGACGCGCGTTCGACCAACGACCAGAACATCGTGTTCCGCCGCGTGAAGCACGAGCACCTGCCGCAGCTCTACAAGGAGCTCGAGAAGCTCGGCTACACCCGCCAGGCCCACGGCCTGGTCGACGTGGTCAGCTGCCCGGGCGCCAGCACCTGCCAGCTGGGCATCACCCAGTCGAAGAACCTGGCCAAGGAGCTGGAGGTCGCGCTGAAGGCGATCGGCGCCGACGCCCGCACCCTGAACGGCCACATCAACATCAGCGGCTGCCCGAACAGCTGCGGCCAGCACCACATCGGCACCATCGGCCTGCACGGCGCGGCCTCGAAGATCGGCGACAAGCTGGTCCCGCACTACGTGCTGTTCGTCGGCGGTGGTGACGAAGGCGCGAAGATCTTCCACGCGACCATGGTCGCGCGCATCCCCGCGCGCAAGGCCGTGCCCGCCGTCGCCGCCCTGGCCGGCTGGTACCAGGCCGAGCGCACCGGCAGCGAGACCTTCGCCCAGTACCTGCGCCGCCTGGTCGGCGAGGGCCAGGACAAGGAGGGGGCCAAGGCCGCGAAGGCCAAGCTCAAGGAGCGCCTGACCCCGATCACCTCGATCACCGAGGCGACCGAGGCCGACCTGCACGACCTGGGCACGGACAAGCTGTTCAGCCTGGACGAGCTGGGCGCGGGCGAGTGCATGTCGTGAGGTGAGCAGCGGCTGCGGCTGCGCCCACGAAAAAGACCCGCTCCAACCGGAGCGGGTCTTTTTGTTCCTGCCCCTGCCGCGATGGACCCGGTGGCTTCAGCGCGCGCGCGTGGTCGGCTTCGCCGGGGGCGTGGTGCCCTTCTTGGCCACCCTGCTGGTCGGCAGGTGCCCCTTCGCCATCGCCTTGCGCATGCGCTTGAGCAGGTCGGTGTCGTGCTCATCGCGGTACGGCTTCAGGTCGAGGTCCGGCGGCAGCTTCGTCAGCCGCTCATCGCCCAGGTTCTTGATGTAGCGCTGCATGAACCTGTCGTACGCGTCCCACGGCACCTTGTCGGCGAGCACCGCGGCCTCCTCCGCGCGCAGCGCGATCTGGTGCGCGTGCTGGTAGTGCAGGCCGAGCGCGTCGATCAGCGTCTTCTCGACGGTCTCGTGCAGGATCAGGTAGCGGTCGACGGCGATCGGGCGCTTGCGGACGTGCATGAGCTGCGGCACGTGGCGGTCGATGTAGATGGTCTTGCCGTCCTCGCTGTAGCCGGCGAGGTAGGGGATGTCGTGGCGGCGGTCGATGCGCGTGCGCTTGATGATCGCGTCGAGCGCGCGGTCGAGCATCAGGCCGGAGACGTACCAGTCCGGCACCCCCAGCTTGTGGTGCGAGGCGATGGGGTGGCAGCATTGGAGGGGCATGGGACGCTCCGTTGTGACTCGTGGACAGGTGGCCGCAGTGACCCTCGCGCGCGAATATCCCGATACAAGCACGAGCGCTTCTGTTGAACGGGTCGCCGGCTTCGCTCCGGGTTCATGGCCGCAGAGGCGCAGAGCTCCAGAGAGGGCCGCAGAGGACGGCCTGCCCCAGCGCCACATGGAGATCACTCGGGTTCCACAATGCCACGTCCGCTCCCATCTCCTCTGCGGCCCTCTCTGCACCTCTGCGTCTCTGCGGCGAAAACCCCGCTCACATCATGGCAAGCCGGCTCAGCCGATCGACCCCTTCTCGATCTTCAGGTCCTCGCGCAGCTCGACGCGGTCGACGGTGCCGTCCTTGATCCACAGCACGCGGTCGCTGACCGCGAGCATCTCGTGGTCGTGGGTGGCGCTGATGATGGTCACGCCCTTCTTGATCTTGAGCTCCACCAGCAGGCGGATGATCTCCAGGCCGGTCTTGGAGTCGAGGTTCGCGGTCGGCTCGTCGGCCAGGATGATCGCCGGGTCGTTGGCCAGGCTGCGCGCGATGGCGACGCGCTGCTGCTGCCCGCCGGAGAGCTCGCTCGGCTTGTTGTCCAGGCGGTGGCCGATGCCGACCAGCTCGCACAGCCCGGCGGCCTTGTGCCGCGCCACGTCGCCGGGCGTGCCGGCGAAGGTCATCGGCAGCATCACGTTCTCGATCGCGGTCATCACCGGGATCAGGTTGTAGCTCTGGAAGATGTAGCCGATCTTGCGGCAGCGCAGCCAGGCCAGCTCGCGCGCGTCGAGCTGGGCGATGTCGACCTCGTCGATGTAGACC
Source organism: uncultured Planctomycetota bacterium (assembly GCA_963818245.1). Taxonomy (GTDB): domain Bacteria; phylum Planctomycetota; class UBA11346; order UBA11346; family UBA11346; genus BOG-1363. The sequence goes on along the minus strand of CAWFSD010000001.1, from coordinate 33,468 downwards.
TGGCCCGAGGTCGGGCGGTCGAGGCCGCCGATGGCGTTGAAGAAGGTCGACTTGCCCGAGCCCGACGGGCCCATGATCGCCAGGTACTCGCCGGCGTAGATCTCCATGGTCACGCCGCGCAGCGCCTGCACCGGCTCGGCGTTGCCGCGCTGGTAGACCTTGCGCACGTCGCGCGCGCGCACGATCACCGTGCGCCCGGTGGCGTACTCGCGGTGGCGCGCGTTGCTCTCGGGGTCCCAGTAGGTCTGGTAGGTGCTGGTCGGCTGGTTCATGGCGTGGCTTCCCGGGATCAGAACGACAGCTGGAACACCGAGGCGGAGAGGAACTTGACGCCCACCGCGAACGCCGTGGCCAGGCCGGCGCCGCAGGAATAGCCGGCGAACAGCACCGGCGCGTAGCCGCGCCAGCGCTCGGAGCCGAAGCGCCGCTCGAGCACGTAGCGCCCGAACAGCGCGCCGACCAGCTGCAGCAGCAGGTACTGCGGGATCGAGCCGCCGAGGCCCTTGACCACGCCGTAGAGCAGCAGGACCGGCAGGCCGAAGGCCGACAGCCCGGCGTAGGTGGCCACGCCGATGACGCCGCCGGCGGCGATGATGCCGGGTTTGACCGCCTCCATGAACGGGCTGAAGCCGCCCGTGGTGGCGGTGTAGACCAGGCACTGCTGGCGCGCGTTCAGCTCCCACAGCTGCTGGGCGTAGGGGTACTGCGGGCCGGGGATGGGGCCGAGCGACCAGATGAACTGGCCGTAGAGGACCGACAGCGCGAACACCAGCGGCGTCACCACCAGGGTCATCTTCCAGATCGAGCGGAACGAGCAGCCGACCAGCTCGGCGATGCGGTAGTTGACGGTGTCCTCGCCGCCGAAGTTGCGCATCGGGATGGGCAGCAGCCAGATCTCGATGCCGTGGAAGCCGGAGAAGATGAAGGCCGCCTCGCGGATGTAGGGCAGGTCGAGGGCCTGGCCGGCGAGGCCCTCCAGGCGGGCGGTGACGTAGCTGACCAGCGGCGTGTAGATGAAGGCGAAGAACAGCAGCACCCACAGCAGCCGGCTGCCGCGGAAGTCCCAGTGCAGCAGGAAGCCGCACAGCAGGATGTAGAAGGTCGAGCTGGCCAGGTAGGTGGCGATGATCAGCGGCGTGCGGATGTCGCCGCGTGCGCGCGAAGGGCGCGCCGGCGCCGCCACCACCGTGGCGCGGTCGAACGACGGTTCGCGCCCGCGCCGCAGCGTCGCCAGGCACTGCCAGATGCCGATGCCGGCCACCGCCAGGGCCAGGCCGATGCCGAAGCTGAGGTAGAAGTCGACGCTGTTGTTGTAGAGGATCTCGGTGGTGCTCATCCCCGGCTTCCAGCTGGTCAGCACGTGGTACTTGAACAGCAGCGGGTTGGCGATGCAGGTGATGACCAGGGCCAGCGCCGCGCCGACCACGCCGAAGAACGGCAGCGCCATGCCGAGGAAGAAGTTGCCGAGGTCGAAGCTGATGCCGGTGGGCGTCGCCGGCAGCAGGTCCTGGGTGGTGGTCGAGGTCTCCAGCCACGGCAGCGGCAGGATCTGCAGCGGCGCGTTCATGCCCAGCGCGGTCGAGATCACCGGCACGCCGGCGTAGATGAAGCCGAAGACCAGGCCGAAGGCCGCGCCGATCGAGAAGCAGCGCCAGCGCCAGCCCTCGTTGCCGGTCAGGTTCTCCGACAGCGCGGTGACGCCGGCCGCGCCCATCGGCGCCATCGGGAAGGGCAGCTTCTCGATGTCGCTGGTGACGCGGAACAGGCCGTAGCCCAGCACCAGGCTGTCGATGCGCCCGATCACCTGCGAGATGAACAGCAGCACGATCGGCACGAACCACTCCCACATGAAGAAGCTGCGCTTGTCGAGCACCGCCGGGTCGCTGGGCGCGAACCAGGTCGGGAAGCTGTCGGTCAGGCCGAAGCCGCGCGCCGCCTCGGACTGGACCAGGAACTGGTTCCAGAAGAAGCTCTGCATCGGGCTGCCGACCAGCGTGCCGACCATGGCGAAGAGGATGAAGATCTCGGCCGGCTTCAGCGACGAGCGCGCGCGCTTGGCGACCTCCAGGAAGAGGATCACCGTCACCCACTTGGCCGCCGGGCCGATGCCCTCGCCGATGGCCAGGCTCATGTACATCGAGGCCGGCAGCATGAGCAGGCCGACGAACACCGCGCCGAGCAGGGTGCGCCAGCTGAAGCCGTCGTCCCAGGTCCCCGGCGCCTTGACCAGGTCGCGGTACTGCTGCAGTTCGCGGTCGGCGAGGGCGCTCATGGGGCGTCCCCGACCGTCGGCAGGGCCGGCGCGGGCAGGTGGGCCGCCAGGCGCACGCCCGCCTGCTCATCGCCACCGGCGGCGCGGTAGCGGTCCATGGCCTCGGGCGCGAGCGTGCGCCAGACCAGGAACTGCTGGCGCAGCTGGCGCATGAAGGCGACGTTGGCGCGGCGCCACGCCGAGCGCTGGCCGGACAGCAGCTCGAGTTCGATGCGCACCGCGTAGATCGCCGCCACGTCGGTGCGCTCGGCGATCAGGGTGAAGCGCTGGCTGATGCCGAGGTCGAAGGGCGCCAGCCAGGTCGTGGCGGTGACCGCGAAGCGCGGGTCGTCGATGGTCAGGAACGCCTCGGCCGCGGTGAAGGCGCCGGTCGAAGCCTCGGTGTGCAGCTCGAGCCAGCGGCGCAGGAAGGCGAGCAGGCCGCGGATGTCGCGCGCCGCGACGGTGAAGGGGAAGGCGGCGGCGATGCTGTCACCCTCCGGCTTGGGCAGGCGGAACTCGCCGCCGCTGCCCGGGTTGGCGGTGCGCGAGGCGACCAGCGCCGGGTAGAGCGCCGACAGCAGCACCGTGGCCATGACGATGAGGATGGTCAGCACCGCGGCGAAGCTGGAGTAGTTGAGGTCCGGCCGCGTGCCGAAGCCGAGGTCGGCGGCGAAGCCGAGCGCCGAGACCGTGCCCTGCGCCAGCATGTAGCCGCCGATGCCGCCGAGCACCGCGTAGATGCCGGCCTCGACCAGGAACAGCGCGGCGACGTGCGTCGGCGACAGGCCGAGCGAGGCGTAGATGAAGATCTCGCGCCCGCGCTCCGCCACCGAGTTGAGCATGGTCGAGAAGATCACCAGGCCGCCGAGGACCAGCGGCACCAGCACCGAGCCCAGGCCGGCGACCGAGATGCGGCTGACCCCGGTCAGCAGGTAGCTCTCGCCCTGGTCGCCGACGCGCAGGGTGGTCGCGACCTGCTGCGCGAGGTCGTCGGCGAGGTGGGCGAGGTCGATGCTGGCGTCGCGCGGCACCAGGCTGATGGCGCGCAGCGTGCCGCCCAGCCCGGCGACGGTCTCGGCGCGCGCCACCGCCACCGCCGCGGCGCCGAGGTGCACGCACCGAGTTGCTCTCGACGCTCGGCGCGTCGCCGCTCGCGCTGCTGGCCTGGGCGGCGGCCTGGCCCTGCTCGAGGGCCTCGAGGGCGAGCGGCGTCGGGGCCTCGCCGCCGAGCTGGGTGACGCCGGCCAGGGCGCGCACGTCGATCAGCCCGGCCGTCATCTCGCGGCCGCGGAAGCGCAGCTTCCCGCCCGGCTGCACGCCGATGCGGCGCAGGATCTCCTCGGGCAGGAACAGCCAGTCGCCCTCGCTGCCGAAGCCGCGCGGCGTGCCGACCGCGGCGGGGCCGCGCAGCAGCGCGGTCTCGATGCCGGTGGGGTCGCCCGGCGCGCACGCCGACCACGCCGGTGACCTGGCTGGTGCCGCCCGGTCCGCTGAGCGGGAACTTGGGCACCTCGGTCGAGGGCTGCAGCCAGCGCAGCGGGTAGGCGACCAGCTGCGTGCCCCAGCTCGACTCCATGCGCTCGAGGGTGGGCTCCGGCAGGGCCGACCAGCCGTTGAAGCGCAGCAGCACGCCCTGGTAGGGGGCCGGCGCGTCGAGGGCGATGCGCTGGGTGCCGTTGACCGGGTTGAAGCCGGCGAAGGTCAGCAGGATGAAGGTCATCAGCACCACCGTCGCCGCGGTCAGCGCGGTGCGCAGCGGGCGGCGCCGCATGTTGCTGGTGCCGAGCGCGACGGTGGCGAGCAGCACGCCCAGGCGGCTGACGTCGGCGCGGTGGTGGCCCTCGCCGGCCATGCGGATCGTCTCCATCTCCTGCTCGAAGCGCGCGGCGATGATGCCGATGACCCACATGCTCATCAGGATGATGACGAAGGCGAGGAAGATGATCATCGGCGTGGTGGCGAGCGAGAACGCCGGGTGGAAGCACAGGAAGAACAGGAACACCGCGGTGAAGCAGCCGGCGAATCCCGCGACCTTGCGCACCACGGTCCCGCCGGCCAGGAACAGGCGCTCGCAGATCAGCGCGAAGGGGATGGCGAAGAACAGCAGCACCACCAGGCCGTAGACCACGTCGTTGGCGGTGGCGAGCAGGTTGGGGTAGACGCGGCTGGTCAGCGCCCACGAGGCCTGCGCGGCGCCGCTGGCGCCGGCGATGTCGCCGCGCTGCCAGGCCTGGCGCGCCAGGGTCAGCTGGCGCTCGGCGGCGGCGTGCAGGGTCACCAGGCTGTCCGGCTCGATGCCGCTGTGGCGCAGCAGCGCGAGGCGCTGCTCGTCCAGGTGCCACATGTCCTCGGCGGCGTCGAGCGGGGTCAACCGCGCGAGCGCGCCGCCGGCGCCGCGCCCGGCGTAGTCGCCGGCCTTGGCCCCGGGCTCGCCGAGCAGCACCAGGCGGTTGCCGACGCGGCCCTGCGAGGCGGTGACCAGCAGCGGCACGTCGGGCTCGGTGAACACCGCGATCTGCCCGTCGGCGGCCTCGCAGTGGTAGAAGTTCGGCTGCGCGTTGCGGTAGGCCGAGAGCGGCGTGACCGCGCCGAGCTCGGTGAGCAGGCGCGGGTCGAAGGCGCCGTGCAGGCGGCTGGGGACGGCGCGGAACAGCAGCACCAGCTTGTCCTCGAGCTTCTGGTTGATGCCCAGCTCCAGCCCCGGGTTGGTCTTCTGCTGCCCGCCGCTGGCGATGACGTGGGTGATGCCGCCGCGCGCGTCGCAGCCGTAGATGGTCAGCGGCAGGCCGTGGCCCATGCCGGGCGAGAACTCGCTCTCGAACAGCACCTGGGCGTTGCCGGCGAGGTCGCCCCACTCCGTCTCCCAGGCGCGCACGTCGCCGACCAGGTCCGAGCGCCAGCCGAAGACCATGGTGCTGAGCGCGAAGGGGAAGGGCCGGCGGCCGTTCTTCGACCCGGTGGCGCGCGCCTCGACGCCGATCAGCGGCTGCTTGAAGACCAGCGTCTTGGGCTTGCGGTCGGCGATGTCGGGGCAGTCGATGTAGGCGCTCAGCAGCGGCAGCAGCCCCGCGCACTGGTGCAGGAAGGCGCCGGCGCGGAAGGCCGCGGCGGTGTCGAGCGGGGTGCCGACGCGCAGGCGCGCGTCGTTGGTGGTGGCGAAGGTCACCGCGGGCAGGAAGTTGCCGACCGCGCCGGCCTCGTGCATCCACTCGGCGGGGAAGAACGCGCCGCTGTCCGCGGGCAGCTGCTGCGGCGCCGGGTCGTAGGCGCTGCGCAGCGCGCCGCCGGTGGCGAGCTTGAGCACCGCCTTGTGCAGCCAGCTGAGGTCGTTCGACCAGGTCACGAAGAAGCCGCCGGTGGCGGTCGAGAAGGCGTCGTTGCCGTCGCTGAAGTCGAGGGCCACCAGGTGGATGGGGTCGAGCTTCGCCGCCAGCGCGCGCGCCGCCGCCAGGCTGCGCAGGTCGGCGGCGCGGTCGTCGACCACGCTGCGGTGGCGCGCGACCAGGGCGCGCGCCGCCGGCAGCAGCTCGCCGAGCGCGCGGTCGCCGTCCTCGTCGAGGTCCTTGCCGTAGTCGAGGCGCTGCTGCAGCGAGCGCCAGCGCTGGTAGACCGGCTCCTCCTTGGCGAGCTCGCTCCGCACCTGGGCGAGGGCGTCGGCGCTGCCGCCGCGGCGCAGCTCCGCCTGGCGCTCGCGCAGGTGGTCGACGCCCTCGAGCAGCACGTCGGCGCGGTCGCCGGCCTCGTTGGCGAGCACCAGTTCGAGCAGCAGCTGCGCCTGGCGGCCCTGCTCGGCGGCGTCCGCACCGGCCGGGATGCGCTGGCGCAGGCCGCGGCGCAGCGCCTCGGCCAGGCCGGCACCGGCGGGATCGACGGCGGCCAGGGTGTCGGCGACCAGCATGGTGCGCGAGCGCGCGGCCTCGGCGTCGCCGAGCAGGTCGACGATGCGGTTGGCGGGGGACAGCCCGCGGTCGGACTGGCGGTCGAGGGTCAGCGCGCCCATCACCTGGCGCAGGCCGCGGAAGTACTCGGCGCGGCCGCCGTTGAAGACCACCAGGACGCTGCGCTGCGGCGGCGCCTTCGCCAGCGCGACCGCCAGCTCGGCGAGCAGCGCGGCGTTCCAGGCCCGGGTCGCGCCAGGAGTGAGGTGGTCGATCGGCCCGCCCGCCTCGTAGCCGGCGGTCAGCACCACCGCCTCGCGCCCGCTGCCGGTGCCGGGGATCAGCGCGATCAGCGAGCTCGCGGCGCGCGGCTCCCAGGCGACCTCGGACTGCAGCAGCGCCGGCTGGCCGTCCAGCGCCGGATCGAGGTCGGCGACGAAGCGCGGGAAGACCAGGCTCGCCGCCACCGTCTGGCCGGCGAGGTGGTAGCCGTCCATGCCGTCGCTGCGCCGGAACACCACCGCCGCCGCGCCCAGCGACGCGACCGTGGTCCAGCCGCTGCGCGCGTCGCCGTCGAGGACCACGATGTTGCCGGCGATCGGCTTGCCGCCGAGCTCGGGCAGCGTGCCGCGGCCCGCGAAGACCAGGCGCGCCGAGATGGTGCGCCCGCCGGTGCCGGCGGTGGCCGCGTGGTTGCTCTGGTGGGGCGCGATCGCCAGGCGCTTGCCGCCGACCTCCAGCCACGACCCGCGGTCGGCCGCCACCGTCACCGTGGTGCGCACGCGCAGCGGCGTCAGGCCCGCGGCCTGCAGGCGGTGCTCGAGCACGCTCAGCGCCTGCTCGGCGCCGGGCGTGCCCATGGTGCGCTCGGGGATGGCGATGAGGGTCTCGGCGAGGGAGCGGATGGCGTTGGGATCGAGGTCCGGCTCCGCGGCCGAGGCGCCGGGCGCGGCCAGGCAGCGCCAGCGCGATCAGCAGGAAAGGCGCGAGGCGCGAGGCACGAGGCGCGAGGGCGGCGACGCCACGCCCGCCCAGCGCGGCGCTGATCCCCGCCTGAGCGAGCCGGGCGACCGCGTCCCGGCGCCTCGCGCCTCGCGCCTCGCGCCTCGCGCCTCCCCCCGGCGGCTGGGGCGACGCCAGTCCACCACCAGCCCCGCGCGCGGCTCCCAACGCTGCTCGACGATCCTCACGCGTCCACCCGCATCGCTTCGATCGGGTGCATGCGCGCCGCCACCAGCGCCGGCAGCAGCGCGCCGAGGACGGCGAGGACCAGTCCGGCGACCATGCCGGCGACGCACGCGGCGAGCAGGTCGGCGACCGGCAGGGTCGCCCAGAACACCGCCCCGAAGCGCGTCGCGGCCTGCACCACCACCAGCGCCAGGCCCAGCACCACCCCGACCAGCGAACCGGCCACGCCCATGGCCGCGGACTCGATGAGGAACGACTTGACGATGAACGAGTCGAGCGCGCCCAGGCACTTCATGGTGGCGATCTCGCGGAAGCGCTCGGTGACCGCCATCATCATGGTGTTGACGATGCCGACCACGCACACCAGCAGCGACAGCACCACCAGCCACACCGTGCGCCCGCCGCCCGGGGTGCCGCGGTCGCCGGCGAAGGTGCGCGCCAGCTCCTCGAGCTGGGCGCGCTGCAGCAGCTCGGCGCGCAGCTCGGCGGCGCCGTCCGCCCCGAGGGCGGCGGTCACCAGCGCGCGCGTGCGCGCACCGGTGGCGTCGGGGTGGTCGCCGACGATCTGGCGCAGGTCGAAGGTCTCGAGCGCGGGCCCGCCGGTCAGCGCGGGGGCGAGCGCGTGCTCGAGCAGCAGGCGGTTGAGGCGCGTCAGCCGGCGCTCGGCCATGCGCGCGAGGTTCTGCTTGAGCAGGCCGAGCGCCTCGGCCGGCAGCGTTTCCTGGCGCCACGCCTCTTCGTCGTAGAGTTCGGGGCGCGCCAGCTCGCGGTCGAGCGCGGTGACCAGCTCGCCCTGCGCCTGCGCGTCGTGGACCAGGCGCGCGGGGTCGGGCGAGTGGACGCCATCGACGCCGAAGAGCAGCTCGAGGCGGGCGAGCAGGCGGTTGCCCGGCCAGGCGCGGGCCAGCGCGGCCCAGTCGGTGACGTCCTGGGTGCGCAGCAGCGAGGGATCGATGCGGTTGGCCTCGGCCAGCACCGCGGCGGCGCGCGTGCGCAGGCGCTCGATGCGGATCTGCTCGCGCAGCGCGTGGGTCTGCGCGGCGTCCAGCCCCGGCAGCGCCTCGTCGAGGGGCAGGCCGGCCTCGCGCAGGTCGCCGGGCGCGGCGCCGCGCTGCACCAGGTCGAGCACCGCCTCGACGCCGCCGGCCGCGGCGACGCGCGCCAGGCGCGCCGGTTCGGCGAGGCGCAGCGCGTCGACCGCGGCGGCGAGGCCCGGCGCGTGCCGCGACAGCGTGATCAGCTCCTCGCGCGCCAGCGGCAGGCGCCGGCCGGTGAAGCCCGCGGCGCTGGCGATCAGCGCGTCGACCGCGGCCGGCGAGTCGACGTGCAGCGCCCAGTCCGCCAGGTCGCGGTTGCGCGTCAGCAGGTAGGCGTGGGTGGGCTTGAGCGCGGCGGCCCACGCGATCAGGCGCACCGCCGTCTGCGCGGTGCCGGGCGGGACAGCGTCCGCGACCGGCTGGGCGGGCGCGGGCGCGCGCGCCACCAGGCGCAGCAGCTCGGCGACGCTGCGCGGACGGGCGAGCACCTCGCGCAGCTGCGCCAGCTGCTCGCCGGGCAGGCTCTGGGCGCGCCAGCGGCGGTAGACGTTGGCCTCGGTCAGGCCCTGGCCGAGCACCGCGAGCAGGAAGGCGACCGCCAGGACCACCGACGAGACGCTGACCAGGCTGCGCACCAGGCGCACGCGGATCGAGCGCCACGCCACCTGCGCGGCGACGCGCAGCGGCAGCACGCGCGGCGGCCCGATCTGCGCCCGCTGGCGGGCGCTGGAAGTGGTTCCGGACGGCTGCGGCGGCGGGCGGGTCATGCCGGGACCACGCGCAGCAGCCGGCGGCGCTCGAGCAGGCGCAGGAAGTCGGCGAGCGCGACGCGCGCCTCGCGGCGCGTCAGCCGGAGGTGGGCGGCGAGATCGCCGGCGAGGGTCTCCAGGTCGCGGCCGTCGCAGCGCGTGACCACGAACGCGCCGAGCTCGTCCAGCTCGACCTCGAGGCGCTCCGGCAGGCGCAGCCAGCGCGCGACCAGGCGGTGCGCGGCACCGCGCCGGAAGGGGGCCCCGCGCAGGCGCACGAGCCCTCCGTCGAGCCGCTGCAGCTCGACACCGGGGGTGAGCCGCGGAATGCCGGGGGCGGGCGCGCCGGGCATGCTGGCGGAGGGGGCGGCCATGGAGCTAACTTCCTGTGGGGACGGCACTCCGCAAGCACATCACCGGCGTCCCGGTGCCATACCACTCCTGCAGGACCAGGCGGTCGCCAGCCGCCTCCAGCCAGGCGTGGAAGCTGCGTCCCTCGCTGGCCCCGGCCAGGCGCCGCCACCAGCCCGGGGCGGGCCGCCGGGTGCGCACGGCGGTCACCCCGTCCACCACCGCGCTGGACAGCACCGTCTCGCGCCGCCCGAGCTGCTCCGCGATCCACTCCGCCGGCGTGCGCCCCGCCAGGACCCGCCCGGCGCAGGCGAAGCGGCGCAGCACCAGGGCGCCGGCGATGCGGTCGGGGCGGCCCCGCGGATGGTGCAGGAACAGCGCGCGCACCAGGCCGGCGAGCTGCTGCATGCCGTCGAGCCGCCACCACGGCGGCAGCTCCAGGTCGAGCCCGTAGATGCGCAGCGGGGTGGGCTGATCAACGGCGCGCGCCCAGGCGCCGGCCAAGGCCGCGTGCGCCGCCGCCACGCCGGCGGGGGCCAGGGCGCGCACCACCAGCGCCACCCCGCGTTCCGCGTCCGCGGCGGTCGCCGGGCGCACGCAGCGCACCCCACCGCACAGCTCGCCTGGGGGCGCCGCCCAGCGCGCCAGCAGGCCCCCGGCGATGGCGCTGCAGGCGCGGCGCTCGCCACAGCCGAGTTCGCTGCGCATGCGCCGTTCGAGGGCTGCGAGCAACCGCTGCGGCTCCGACGTCGGTGCTTGCCGCTCCCAGCCGACGGCGAGCAGGGGCGGGCCATCGCTGGCGGCGACCAGCACCTGGCCGCGCCGCCAGCCGCCGGCGCTGCCGACCGCCTCCCAGCCCCGCGGCAGGGGGCAGCCGATGCCGTGGATGGCGAGACCGTCCGTCACGGCTCAGCGCGGCAGGAACTGGGGGTGGGTCGCGAAGTCGGAACCGCACAGGTGCAGCAGGTAGGTCAGGACCATGAACAGCACGCTCGCCAGCGCCTCGCCCACGATCAGGCCGATGGCGAGCGGGCGCAGGCGCTGGTAGAGCTGCGGTCCGCCGTAGCGCAGGACCAGCGCCTTGGCGGTCCAGCCGACCAGCACGCTGAACCAGTTCAGCCAGGTCGGGTAGCAGCTCGCGACGATGTAGCCCAGGGGGTGGAGCGGCCAGGCCGAGAACAGCATGCGCCCGATGCCGAGCACGGCGGTGACGCCCGCGCCCAGGCCGTAGCCCGGCCAGACGTCGGGCGTGGCGACGCCGCTCCAGCCGTTGGCGAGCGGTTTGAGGTTGTGCTCGAGCAGCGAGAAGTGCGGCCAGCCGTCGGCGGGGTGCTCGCCGCCGTAGTAGATGACCAGCATGACCGCGCCGCTGAGCAGCGCGCCGACCACCACCACGGCGAGCAGCACGGCGCTGCCCGCCAGGCGCGGCGCGCCGGCGCGCCGGCCCAGGTACTCGGCGTGCACCCCGTAGGCCATCAGGTTCTCGCGCGTGTCGCCCATCAGGCCGGTGCCGATCAGCAGCAGCGGCGCGAGCGCCGCCAGCGGCAGGTGGAAGCCGGTGATCGAGAACACCACCTTGCTCAGGAAGTAGCCGGTCGGGATCTGCAGGAACGGCAGCCCGGCCTCGGCGACCAGGCGCGCCAGCACCAGCAGGAAGCCGAGGAAGATCAGCACGGTGAGCAGCGCGTGGTACCACAGCGCGCCGTTCGCCACCAGGGTCGCCGCCATCGCCGCGATGCCCGCGAGCAGCAGCCAGACGTAGGGCGTGACCTCGCGCAGGTCCGGATCGCCGCGCCCAGCAGCGCCGTGCGCAGCACCTGGACGTAGTAGCGGCGGCCGACCCACAGGATGAGCAGGCACTGCACCGCGAAGCCGCCGACGCCGGTGCTCGACACCTGGTCCTCGGTGACCGGCATGCCCTGGGTGCGCAGCAGCGCCACGCCCGCCACCGTCGCCAGGAAGAAGAACCACAGGCTGAAGCCGAGGTCGAGGGGCAGGAAGAAGGCCAGCCCGGCGACCGAGAACCACAGCACCAGGTCGGTGACCGCGAAGCCCGCGTAGACGTTGTCGAAGGCGTGTTCGCTGAAGATCGCGCGGAAGCCGAAGTGGGTGGGGATCGCCACCGGCAGCACCCCCCAGGCCTTGAGTCCCTGCGTGACCAGCACCGTCGCGGCGATGGCGAGCCCGGTCCAGAACAGGCGCGAACGGAACAGCGGCGCAACGCGCTGGCCGGGATCGGGATCGGCGACGATGGAGAGCAGCACGTTGGCGATCGGGTAGGGCAGGCGCTCGTGGTCGATCCACTGCCGGCGCACCAGGGCGCTGAGGGCCAGGCAGCAGACGAAGGCCCCGAGCAGGATCGGCGACCAGTGCAGCAGGGGGCCCGCCCACGCGTCCCACGGCACGCCGCCCAGACCGCAGCGCTCGACCGTCAGCACCCGCACCCGGCCGGTCGGGGTCTCGACCTCGTCGCCGGCGCGGTGCCCCGCGAGCAGCCGGCCCGGCGGGACGTCGAGGTCGAGCACGTCCTCGCCGCCGCCCAGCCCCAGGGCGCCGCTGTAGGCGGTCGCGCGGTGGACGGTGCCGTCTTCAGCGCGCCAGCCGACCACCGTGCGGTGGCCCACGGACAGGTCGCCGCGCGCCAGGCCGTTGTTGAAGCCGTCGACGACGTAGCGGTACTCGGGGTCGTCGCTGCGGATGGGTCCGTGCTCCGGCAGTCCGACGAAGAAGCGCGTCGGCAGGACCACGTCGCCGTTCACCGGCGCCAGCGGCGCCAGCTCCGGGGTCGTGGTCAGCAGCTTGGCGGGCCCCGCGATGACCTGCGGGAAGTAGCGGTTGAGGCCGGAAGACACCACCCCACCGAGGACCAGCAGCATCCCGGCGATGACCGCCAGCTCGCCCAGCCGCAGGCGGCGCGCGCCGAGCAGCGGGTTGACCCCGAGGGCCAGCGTCAGCATCAGCACGGTCACGCCCGGCGGCATGAAGTGGCAGTACAGGTACGAGCTGGTGTACTGCCAGTCGTTGTACGGCGTCACCAGCGCGAACAGCACCGCCGCGACCGCCCCGATGGCGATGGCGCGCCGTGTCAGGGCGGGACCGCTGTCCGGCGGCGGGAGGCGGTCGCTCACCGGGCGGTCGGCGCGGTTCATAGCGGCAGGAAGCTCACGTGGCGCGGGAAGTCGATGCCGCACCAGTGCAGCACCGCGGCGAGCAGCATGAACAGCCCGGCGGTGGCGGCCTCGGCCGCGATCAGGCCCATCGCCACCGGCTTGAGGCGCTGGTAGAGCTGCGGACCGCCATAGCGCGTGACCAGCAGCTTGGCCATCCACGCGAGCAGGAAGCTGAACCAGATCGCCTGGGTCGGGCCGGTCATGCTGACCAGGTAGCCGATCGGGTGCAGTGGCCACCACGACAGGAACATGCGGCACACGCCGAGCACCCCGACCAGCACGGCGCCCAGCCCGTAGCACGACCAGGTGCCGGGCTGGGCGCCGGCGCCGCTCGCGGAGCCGGTGGCGAGCGGCATCAGGCCCTGCTCGACCAGGGTGGAGTACCAGGCGCGGTCGACCTGGCCGTCGCGCTGGTAGTCGGACGAGACCAGGGTCATCATCGCCGCCAGCGAGCCCAGGACCAGCACCCCGATCAGCAGCCCCGTCCAGCGCAGGCGCTTGGCCACGGTGTTCTGGATCAGGGTGCGCTTGACCAGGTACTCGCTGTCGACCGCGTAGGGCAGCAGGTTCTCGCGGCTGTTGCCGAGCAGGGTCGCGCCGAGCAGGGTCAGCGGCGCGAGCGCGGCGAGCGGCGCGCCGAAGCCCACCACCGAGAACAGCACTTGGCTGAGGTGGCAGCCGGCCGGCAGGCCGATGGCGGGGATGCCGGCCTCCGCCACCACCCGCGCCAGCACCAGCACGAAGCCGAGGAACAGCAGCACCGCCACCAGCGCGTGGTGCGGCTGCGCGCCGAGCGCGACCAGCCACATGGCCATGGTGAGCACGCCGCCGAGCAGCATCCACACGTAGGGGACCAGCAGGCGCTGGTGCTCGTCCCCGCCGCGGCTGAAGGCGGCGCGCAGCAGGCCCAGGTAGTGGCGCCGCCCGATCCACAGGATCAGCAGGCACTCGACCGCGAAGCCGCCCACGCCGACCTTGCCGGCGTCGTCATAGGCGACCGGGCGGCCCTGGGTCTTCAGCACCATGTACACCAGGTTGGTGGCGACGAAGAAGAACCACAGGCTGAAGCTCAGGTCGAGCGGCAGGAAGAAGGCCAGCCCGACGATGCTGAAGTAGACGTTGACGCGGAACAGCGCCCAGTGCGTGTAGACCTGGTACCAGGGCTCGCTCGCGAAGGCGTCGCGGAAGTCGAAGGTGGTCGACACCGACATCGGCAGCAGCCCCCAGGTCTCCAGGCCCTGGCTGACCAGCACCACGGCGACCACCACGAAGCCCAGCCAGAAGCCGCGCGCGCGGAAGATCGGCGCCAGGCGCGTGCCCGGCTCGGGCGGGGCCATGAAGTCGAGGGTGACGTTGGCGAGGGGGAAGGGCAGGCGCTCGTGGTCGATCCACTGCCGGCGCACCAGCGCCGAGATCGCCAGGCAGGCGATGAAGGCGCCGAGCAGCAGCGGCAGCCACGCCAGGTAGGGCCGCCACCACGCCCGCCACGGCACCGCCGGCGGGACCACCGCGACGATGCGCAGGGGTCCGCCCGCCGTCGCGATGGTGTCGCCGACGTGGTGGCCGAGCAGGGCCAGGCCCGGGAGGTGGTCGAGATCGAGGCAGCCGGGCATCTCGGCCGCGCGCTTGCCCGCCAGCGCCAGGGCGGTGCGCTCGCTGCCGTCGGCCAGGCTCCAGGTGACCGTCGCGCGGTGCCCGACCACCGGCGCGCCCTGCGGCAGGCCGTTGTGGAAGCCGTCGACGACCAGGCGGTGATCGGGGTCGTTCGGGTCGGGCGGTCCGTGGTCGGGCAGGTCGACGAACACGCGGCGCGGCATCAGCAGTTCGCCGTTGCCCAGGAATGGCGACAGGCCCGGCTCCGCCGGAAGCACCCGGGCGGGCCCGGCCATGACTCCGGGCAGCAGGCGGGTCAGGCCGCTCGAGGCCACCCCACCCAGGACCAGCAGCATGCTGACGATGACCGTCATCTCGCCGCTGCGCAGGCGGCGCTCGCCGAGCAGGGGGTTGACCACCAGCCCCATCAGCAACACCAGCACGGTGACACCCAGCGGCAGGTAGTGGTTGTAGATGGGGGTGTTGCCCAGGGCCCAGTCGTTGAGCGGCGCGATCACCGCCATCACCGCCGAGGCGATCAACCCGATGACCACCGAGCGCGCCGTCAGCAGCCTGCTGAAGGTCATGGTCGGGCCGCCGGGCATCATGCGGGGACTCCCGTCAGGCGGCCGCCGGCGGCATCCAGACCCCTGGCGGGGTGCGCGTGCTGGGGGCATGGGACGGGCCGGCATCAAGCCCTGTTTGTGGTGGCGCGGGGCCCCAAAGGCAAGGCGGAAGGCCCCGGGTGTGAATTGTCTCAAGCAGGGGCCTGGACCCTCTCCAGTGTTGCCAAGATGGACGTTGACGCGAGCCGGCGGATGATCGTATGATCGGGCCAGTACTCCCCTGAGTCGTTTCCATCCGGCCGCCGGCAGGGGCAAGCGGCCACAGCCAACTAGGCCCTCCAGTGTGAGGACCAGGATCGAGGAGCGTCAACATGGTTGCCATCCACATCACTGGCGTCCGTTTCCAGATCTCCGACAAGGTCAAGGCCTACGTGCATGACAAGCTCGGTGCCCTGGGCAGGTTCCACTCGGCTCTGCAGAAGGTCCACGTCACCATCCACCCCTCCGAGAAGCACGGCTACCGCGTCGACGTCGACATGCACCTTCCCCACGGCAAGGATGTGGTGGCCCACGACCAGGAGGAGACCGTGTACAGCGCCATCGATGTGGTCAGCGACAAGTGCGCGGTGCAGCTGCGCAGGATCCACGAGCGCGAGACCCAGCCGCAGCGCGGGATCCGCGCCTAGGCCCGGCCGGGTTCGACAACCACGCATCTTCTCGCCCCCTGGCCCTCGGCCAGGGGGCTTTTTCGTGCGCTGGGCCAACGTGTGCTGTCGCTGTCCCCATCGGCGTCGCCGGGACGGTCGAGCTGACCCGATGTCTTTGAATCGGTCGATGGCGCGGACAGGAGCGTGACATCGGCGCGCACCGTGGCATGCGGGGTCTTTATCGGAAGAATCGGCGGACATGGGCCGTCGGAGGCTGTGAGATGGCTGCCAGCTCGACCCGCGCAAGCCGGTCGTACCCATGGCGAGCCGGCGCTGCCATCCCACAGCCCCGCCTCGGCCACGGAGCGCACGTCCGCGGAGTCGTTCTGCGAGTCGACATGCCGAAGATCACGCTGACCTCCCTCTTGGTGATCAGGTCGAACTGGTAGCGCCCACCACCGCGCTCGGGTCGGCGGTGTTCTCGATCACGCAGTCCACGCCGCTGCGCGCCGAGCCACCCAGGTCGAGGCCGCTCGACAGCCCATGGTTGGGCGCACCTGCTGCGCGACAATTGCCTGACAGGTCCTGCCTGGTACGTTCGCCGGCCATGTCCGTGCGCACCTTCGCCGCCGTGCTCCTCGACCTCGATGGCACCCTCATCGATTCGGAGCCCTGCCACGTGCGCGCCCACCGCCGCTTCCTGAGCGGCAAGGGCCTCGACGTGCCGGAGGCGCGCCTCTACGACAACATCGGCAAGAGCGACGCCCTGCTGTTCCAGGACCTGATGCGGGAGCACGGCCTGGCCGAGGACGTCGAGGAGTGGAAGCAGGCCAAGAGCGCCATGCTGATGGAGATCCTGCGCAGTGAAGGCGTGCCGCTGCGCTCGGGCGCGCGCGCCCTGCTCGAGCACGCCTGGAACGAGGGCCTGACCTGCTGCGTGGTGACCTCGTCGCCGCGCGCCGTCGCGGCCCTGGCCCTGGAAGCCGTCGGCCTGGCCGCGCGCCTGCCGATGCGCGTGTGCTTCGAGGACAGCGCTCCGCGCCACAAGCCCGATCCCCACCCCTACGCCCTCGCCGCGCAGCGCCTGGGCGTGCCCATCGAGCGCTGCCTGGCGATCGAGGACAGCACCAGCGGCATCGCCTCGGCCCACGCCGCCGGCGCGATCGTCATCGCCGTCGACGGGCACGCCAGCGAGGCCGAGCAGATCGCCGCCGGCGCCGGCCGCATGGTGCGCTGCCTGAGCGAGCTGCTGCCGCTCAACCGCCAGCCGGGGGCGACGTCGTCGTTCCGCAGGACGGTCAAGAAGTAGCGCATGCCCGAGATCCCGTGGTGGCAGGCCGCCTTCGCCGCCGGTTACGAGCAGGTGTACGCGCACCGCGATGACGCCTCCGCCGCCGGCGAGATCGCCGGGTTGCTGCCGCGCCTGCGCCAGGCGCCGGGAGCGGTGCTGGACGCCGGTTGCGGCAATGGCCGGCACCTGCAGGCGCTGCGCGCTGCGGGGTTGCCGGCGTTCGGCTTCGACCTCAGCCCGCAGCTGCTCGCCAGCGCCCGTCTCCGGCCGCCCTGCCAGGGCCGGCTGGTGCGCGCCGACATGCGCGCACCGCCGCTCGCCGGCGGGTGGGGGGCGATCGTCCTGCTGTTCACCGCGTTCGGCTACTTCGACGACGCGGGCAACGCGGCGCTGCTGCGGCGCCTGGCCGAGATGCTGGCACCGGGCGGGTGGCTGCTGCTCGACCTGCCTGAACCAGCGCGCTGCGCAGCGGCCTGGTCGCGGCGAGCGAGCGCAGCGGGTGCGACGGGCTGGTGATCAGCCGAGCGGCGCCGGCTGGTCGGCAGCCGGGTCGAGAAGGACGTCACGCTGACGCGCGCCGGCGAGGTGCTGACGGAGTGGCGGGAGAGCGTGCGGATCTACGAGCCGGCGGAGATCGCGGCCTCGCCAAGGACGTCGGCCTGGCCGTCGTGGAGACCTGGCCCAGCCTGCACGGACCCGGACGCGCGACGATGGCCGCTCAGTGCACTGGCTGCGGCGCTGAGCGGGTCGCGCCGCCCTGCGGGACGGTCGTCCCCGGGTCCACGTACCCTGGACGGGTGGGACCGCCGTCTGGACCTGTCCTGGGACCACGCGCGCTGGCGCGCTCGTGACGGAGAGCGCGCCAGCGGCGCGCGGCCCCAGGAAGGATCCCCGCGTCTGTTCCACGACTCGAGCATGGGTGCGCCGTGCCCCGCCCCCTGGACCCACCTTCCATCCCCACCCATCATCCCCACCATGCTCCTCGCCTTCGAGACCGTCGCGCGCAGCGCCTCCGCCTGCCTGGTGGATGAGCAGGGCCGTGAAGTGGCCTACCGCGACCTCGCCGGCGGCGAGGCGGAGAAGGGCCTCATCACCCTGCTCGACGGCCTGATCCGCGAGTTCGGCCGGCCCACCGCCCTGGCGGTGGCCGCCGGCCCGGGCAGCTTCACCGGCCTGCGCATCGGCCTGGTCGCGGCCCGCACCCTGGCCTGGCTGGAGGGGCTGCCCGTGCACGGCGTCGACAGCCTGGTGGCGCGCGCCTGCGAAGCGGGCGATGGGCGCTGGTGGGTGCTCGCACCGCTCAAGCGCGACACCACCTTCCAGGCGCTGGTCGAGGTGGCCGGCGGCGTGCCGCGCATCCTCGACCCGACCACCGCGATGCCCGACGGGCAGCCCCTGCCCGCGCACCCGCTGCGCGCCGGCGCGGTGGCGATCGGACCCGCGCTCACAGCAAAGCCCGGCCTGGCGGAACGCTGGTGCCCGGCGGCGCGCCTGGGCTCCGCCCGACGCGCTGACCGCCCGCGGCGTGGCCCTGGCCGCCCGCCACCAGCCCGCGACCGGGTGGGAGCAGCTCCTGCCGGCCTACCATCAGCTCAGCGCGCCGGAGCTGCAGCGCGAACTGCAGCGCGCCGCGCTGCAGGGTCCGGGCGTCCGGACGTCCGGACGTCCGGACGTCGACAGCCCGTGGAACCGCGGTAGAATCCATGATCGACCGCGCAGGAAGACAATGTCTCCACCAGCACGCGCTCCCGGACTCCCGGACTTCCTGCTTCCGGACTCTCACCATGGCCTGGCGTAACCGCGTCGAAGTCAGCTATGGCGCCCTGCGCGCCAACATCGCCGCGGTGCGCGCCGCGGCGGGCGCGCGGCAGGTCATCGCCGTGGTCAAGGCCGACGCCTACGGCCTGGGCCTGGAGCGCTGCGCGCGCATCTACGCCGAAGGCGGCGTGGCCGCGCTGGCGGTCGCCGCCCTGGTCGAGGCCGACCGCGTGCGCCGCGTCGCCGGCGACGCGCGCATCATCCTGCTCGGCTCGCCGCTGCCCGAGGAGCGGCCGGCGGTGGTCGCCAGCGGCTACGAGGTCAGCTGCTCGAGCCTGGAGGAGGTCCAGGAGTTCGCGCACCTCGCCGACGCGCGCTCCCCGCACCCGGTGCACGTCAAGTTCGACAGCGGCATGGGCCGCTTCGGCGCCAGCGCCGAGGAGGCGGAGGCGATGGTGCGCGCCGTGCTCGCCGCGCCGGGCCTGCGCCTGGCCGGGCTCGCCTCGCACTACCCGCAGGCCACCGACGGCGCCTTCGCCGGCGACCAGGAGCAGCGCTTCGCCGAGCTCCTCGCGCGCCTGCCGCCGCTGCCCGTCGGCTGCTGGATCCACTACGCCAACTCCGAAGGCCTGCTGGTGCGCCCACCCGGCCCGGCCCACGCCGTGCGCGTCGGCCTGCTGCTCACCGGCGTGGTCCCCGACGGCTGCGCCAACCCCGGCGTGGTGCCGGCGGTGCGCTGGATCAGCAGCCTCAGCCTGGTGAAGCGCCTGCCCAGCGGCCACGGCGTCAGCTACAACCGCAGCCGCCTGCTGCGGCGCGACAGCCTGGTCGGGATCGTCCCGGTCGGCTACGCCGACGGCTACCCGCTGGCGCTGTCCGACCGCGGCGCCGTGCTCGTCCAGGGCCAGCGCTGCCCCATCCTGGGCCGCGTCACGATGGACTACTGCATCGTCGGACCTCACCGACCTGCCCCGCCCGCCCGCGCCCGGGCGAGGCCGTGGTGCTGTTCGGCAGCCAGGGGGGCGAGCAGCTCAGCGTCAACGAGCTCGCCCGCCAGGCCGGCACCATCCCCTACGACATCCTGTGCGGGCTGCGCGGGCGCTGCGAGGTCGTCGGGGTCCCCTGAACCGCACCCGCCACCGCTGACGCCCCCTGCCGGTTAGGCCATGGCCTTTCGCCACGGATGTGTAGAAACTGCAGGAATGACGTCGAAGTACGATCGCCCGGCCGTCAACCTCTTCGACCTCGCGGGGATGGTGCAATCCATCACCTCGCAGCGGCGCAGCGGGGTGATGACGGCGCGCTACGGCAGGGAGTCCAAGGAGGAGCGCACCCTGCGCTTCGTCCACGGCAACCTGGTCGCGCTCAGCGGCGGTCCCAGCTCGACCTTCGCCAAGGCCCTGGTGTGGTCCGAGGTGGTCTCACCCGAGCAGCTCTCCGCCTGCCTGGCCACGCTCGGCAAGACCTTCCGCCCCGAGCACCTCGCGCAGACCGTCGTCGCGCGCAACATCGCCAACAAGGACGGCCTGCTCGACGCGATGGACTGCTACGTCGAAGAGGGCTTCTCCGAGCTGGTCGGCATCGCCGATCCGCGCCTGTCCTTCACCATGGACGTGCCCGCCGACCCGTGGGCCGACCTCCAGGTGGCGATGGGCGTCTCGGTCAGCCCCGGCTCGCTGCTGCTCGAGGCGCTGCGCCGCCAGGACGAGCTCAAGACCATCGCCCAGCACGTGCCCGACACCTGGGACGTGCTGGTGCTCGATGCCGGCCTGTCCATCCCCTCCGACCTGCACCCCGACGCCGTGCGCATCCTCGCCGGCTGGCGCGACGGCCTGATCGCCGGCAGCCTGTTCGAGCGCTCGCTGCTGCCGCCGTTCCGCTCGACCACCGCGCTCGCCCTGCTGCGCCGGCTCGGCCTGGTGCGCCCGGCCACGCCCGCCGAGCTGGTGGTCTACGCCGACGCGGCGCACGCGCACGGCCGCCACAAGGACGCCTACGGCCTGTACCGCCGCGCCCTGGCGGTGGGCGTCGACAGCCCGCGCATCCACCTGCACCTCGCCGAGCTCGCCGAGCGCTTCGGCGACAACGCCGCCGCCGCCGACTCCTACATGGCCGCCTGCTCGCACCTCACCGACCCGGGCGGCGCGGTGGTCGCGCTGCGCAGCGCGCTGCGCCTGGGCACCAACCGCGAGGCGCCGCTCACCCAGCTGCTGACCATCTACCGCCAGATGAACGAACCCGAGGAGGCGATCCGCATCCTCCACGAGCTCGCCCAGCTCTACGAGGAGAAGTCCGACCTCGACCAGGCCGCCAAGGCGGTGCGCCAGGCGCAGGAGCTGGGCGCCGACGCCGTGCACTCCGCGCTCACCCTGGCGCGCCTCGCCGCCTCGGAGGGCGACCAGGAGCAGGCCGCGCTGCAGCTCGAGCTCGCCGCGCACGCCGCCCAGTACGGCAACCGCAACGCCGAGGCGGTCTCCGCCTGGAAGGAGCTGCTCGCCATCGTCCCCGGGCGCTGCGAGTACGCGCGCGAGTGCGCCGAGCTGCTCGCCAACCTCGACCACGCCGACGAGGCCATCGCCATCCTGCGCAACAACCTGCTCAGCGCGGTCGGCGCCAGCGAGGACGCCCTGGTCCCGGTCTACGAGCTGCTCGCCAGGCTCAGCCCGGGCGACACCAGCGCCCACGACTGGCTGGCCATGGCCTACGAGCGCCGCCGCGACCGCGCCGGCGCCACCCAGCAGCTGCAGCACATCGCCGCCGCCCAGGAGAAGTCCGGCAACGACGGCGCCCTGGCCGCGACCCTCGAGCGCATGGTCGAGCTCGGCGGCCCCGACGTGCCGACCCTGCGCCGCCTCGCGGGCGTGCGCGCGCGCCTCGGGCAGAACGTGCTCGCCGGCGACACCTGGTGCCGCGCCGTCGACGCGGCGCTCGCCGTCGGCCAGATCAAGGAGGCGCGCGCGCTGTGCGAGACCGCGCGCGCCGCCTGCCCGACCAGCCTGGCGCTCTGCATCCGCGAGGCCCAGATCGCCAACCGCGACGGCGACCGCGTCGCCGCGCAGCTCGCCTACCGCGCCGCCGCCGACCTGGCGCGCGGCGCCGGCGAGCTGGCGGTGGCGCGCGACGTGCTGATGCAGATCCGCCGCCTGCGCCCCGACGACGCGCTGGTGCGCGTCGAGATCGCCGAGGTCGCGCAGCGCCTGGGCGACCCGGAGCTGGACCGCATCTACCGCGACGTGGTGCACAGCAGCGCGCGCACCACCAACCACGGCCTGGCCCTGGAGTTCGCGCGCCGCCGCGTGGCGCTGTCCAGCGGCCCCGGCTTCGAGGCGCGCAACGAGCTGGTCGAGCTGCTGCGCCGCATGGGCGACCACGCCGGCGAGCTGAGCGAGGGCCGCGAGCTGCTCAACCAGCTGCTCGAGCACGGCGAGTTCGAGCGCGCGCTCGAACTGCTGCAGCGCCTGGTCGCCAGCAACAGCCGCAACGCCGACCTGGTGCTGCAGCTCGCCGAGATCTTCGCCGCGCTCAGCGACGAGCGCCAGGCGCAGCGCTTCTACCGCCACGCCATCTGCCTGCTCCAGCTCGAGACGCGCGTCGCCGAGGCCAAGCGCGTGCTCGACGTGCTCGCCGACTTCGCCAGCGACGACGAGGCCATCTCGATCGCCCGCGTCCAGCTCGACAAGGGCCAGGCCGTCGACTGGGAGGCCATCCGCCTGTCGCTGTCCCAGAACCAGCGCCGCCGCCTCGCCGACGAGATCGGCAGCGGCCGCCACGAGATCGCGCACTTCAAGGACAGCCCGACGGGAGTGGTGCCGACGATCACGTGATTCATGTCGCGCACAGCTGCGTATGCGCAGCTCCTGCCGGCTGAAGTCCTGCCGGGTCTGGTCGCCATCCCGGCGGATCGCATGTCACGTGATGCTGTGACCATCCGCGCGTGGACCCGCCTCAACAGACTCCATGCATCGGATTCGAGTGCGCCAACGGCGCGCCCCTACCGTAGCCCAGGGCAACGCCCTACCCGTTACCCACAAGTCCCCTCGTTTCCGCTCTGGATGTCAGCGATTTCGGCTGAAATCTGCGAAATCTCCCCAATCTCCCCAATCTCCCCAAATCTGCGGATTCTGCTGCGGGTCTTCCGAAGGAGAATCCGCAAATTCGGGAGATGGGGAGATTTGGGGAGATTCAACCGGGTTTGATCACATCCACGGCGGTGCGACTTCTGCGGAGCCGAGGCCGCTTAGCAGGGGCCGCCGAGGCTGCTCCAACCCGGGGAGCGGTCCGCCCCTCCAGGACCTGTGGAGCAGTCGACCGCGCGGCTGCGCGCGTCCCCGGGCGCTCGCGGGCCGCGCCGCCGGCGCTCTCGCCACCTGGCGCCTGGACCTGTCCGCTGGACCGGGGAAATCGCGGGAGGGACGCGCTGGGATATCTGACCAAATCAATCAGGCGAACAACTCCGCCACCTTCTTCAACCCCTTCACCAACGCATCCACGTCCTCCCGCGTGCTGTACGCGCCCAGGCTCGCGCGCGCCGTGGCCGGCACGCAGAAGTGCGCCATCACCGGCTGCGCGCAGTGGTGGCCGGCGCGGATGGCGATGCCCTCCAGGTCGAGGATGCTGCTGATGTCGTGGGCGTGGGCGCCGGGCATGGTGAAGGCCAGCACGGTGGCCGCGGTCGGGCGCGGTGCCGATGCGGCGCAGGCCGGGGACCTCGGCCAGGCGCTGCTCGGCGTAGGTGTACAGCTCGTGCTCGGCGGCCTGCAGCGCGTCCAGGCCGAGGCCGGTCAGCCAGTCGCAGGCCGCGGCCAGGCCGATGGCCTCGACGATCGGCGGGGTGCCGGCCTCGAAGCGCGCCGGCGACCGGGGCGAAGGTGGTGCCGCTGAAGCTGACCTTCTCGATCATCTCGCCGCCGCCGCGCCACGGCGGCATCGCGTCGAGGATCTCGCGCCGCGCCCACAGCGCGCCGATGCCGGTCGGGCCGTAGACCTTGTGCCCGGCGAAGGCGAGGAAATCGCAGTCGAGGTCGCGCACGTCCACGCGGCGGTGCGGTGCGGACTGCGCGGCGTCGACCAGCACCTTGGCGCCGACCGCGTGCGCCTTGCGCACCAGCTCCTTGACCGGGTTGACGGTGCCCAGGCTGTTGGCGATGTGCACCACGCCGACCAGCTTGACGCGCCCGTCGAGCAGGCGGTCGAAGGCCTCCAGGTCCAGGCTGCCGTCGGCGAGCAGCGGGCAGGCGCACCAGCTCGGCGCCGGTGAGCTCGGCGGTGATCTGCCAGGGCACGATGTTGGCGTGGTGCTCCATGCCGGTGACCAGGACGCGGTCGCCGGGCTTCAGGTTCTTCCGCCCCCACGACCACGCCACCAGGTTGATGGCGTCGGTGCAGCCCATGGTGAAGACGATCTCGGCTCGGGCTGCGCGCGTTGACGAAGCGCGCCACGGTGCCGCGCGCCTCCTCGAAGAGCTGGGTGGAGCGCATGCTGCGCTCGTACAGGCCGCGGTGCACGGTGCCGTACTCCGCGCGCAGGAAGCGGTCCATGCGCTCGATCACCGCCAGCGGCTTCTGCGCGGTCGCCGCGCTGTCGAGGTACACGAACGGCTTGCCGTTGGCGGTACCGGCCAGGCCGGGGAACTGCGCGCGGATGGCGTAGGGGATCGATCATGGCGCCTGGCTTCACCGCGGCAGCGTGCCGAGCAGGACGCGCTCGGCCAGCGCGCGCGCCGCGGGGTTCCGCATGCGCTCGACGACGGCGTTGGCGAAGCCGCGGTTGAGCACCGCCACCGCCTGCTCCGCGCCCAGCCCGCGGCTGCGCAGGTAGAACAGCTCCTCCGGGTCGGGCCGGCCGACGGTCGCGCCGTGGCTGGCCTTGACGTCGTCGGCGAGGATGTCGAGCTGCGGCCGGCTGTCGACGCGCGCGGTGGGGGCCAGCAGCAGGTTGTGGTTACGCTGCTCGGCGTCGGTGCCGTCGGCGCCGGCGTCGACCGCGACCAGGCCGTCGAAGCTCGCCACCGCGTGCCCGTCGGCGATGGTCTTGAACAGCTGGCGGCTGACCGCGTCGCCGGCGGCGTGGCGGACGCGGGTGTGGACGTGCCCCTGGCGCTGCCCGGCGAGCTGCAGCAGGCCGGCGAGTTCGAGCGCCGCGCCCGGCCCGGCGATCACCGCCGCCGTGCGCTGGCGCACCAGGGTGCCGCCCTGCGCCGCGCTGGTCCACGCGACCTGGGCGTCCCGCGCCAGCGCGAGCTGCGCGAGGCTGAAGTGCTGGGCCGCCGGCTGGGCGTGCCCGCTGCACTGCACTTCGTCGACCTGCAGCCGCCCGCCGGCGGCGACCTCGGCCTCGATGGCGATGCTGAGGCGCGCCGGGGCGAGTTCGACGTGGGTGACGACCAGGTCGAGCGCGGCGCCGCGGGCCACTTCGATCACGATGCGGCAGCCGTGCGTTCCACCGCTGGTGAGGACCAGCAGGTGCAGCGGCGTGGGGGCGGCGCCGCTCGCGGCCAGGTGCACGCCGCCAGCGCAGTCCGCGATGGACCAGCATCCGGTCACATCGTCCTCGACGGCGAGCGCCGCCGTCCAGCGCGCCAGCAGCGCGCTGCGCCGTGGCTCATCGAGCTTCCCCAGCGGCGTGATCGCCACCCCGGCGTGCTGCGCCGGGGTTTCGACCACCTTGCCGTCGACCAGGACCAGCGCGGGCAGTCCCGGCAGGCGGAAGCGGTCGATGTCGGCGGCCGCGATCAGCGCCGCCGGCGCCGTCCAGGTGGCCGGATCGGGGCCGAGCGGCCGCACGTCGACGTAGCGCCAGTCCTCCAGCGCGGGCGTGGGCAGCCCCAGCGCGGTCGCGCGGGCGCGCGCCGCCGCGCGCGCGGCGAGCCAGGGTTCCAGTTCCGGGGTCATCACGCCCCCGCGGCCTTGACCAGGTCGTCGTAGCCCGTGCGCTCGATCTCCGCCGCCAGTTCCGGCCCACCGCTCTTGACGATGCGCCCGCCCGCCAGCACGTGCACCGCGTCCGGGCGGACGAGGTCGAGCAGGCGCTCGTAGTGGGTGATCAGCACGATCGCGCGGTCGGCGCGGCGGTAGGCGTTGATGCCGGCCGCGACCACGCGCAGCGCGTCGATGTCCAGGCCCGAATCGGTCTCGTCGAGGACCGCGAGCAGCGGCTCCAGCACCACCATCTGCAGGATCTCGTTGCGCTTCTTCTGCCCGCCCGACAACCCGGCGTTGAGCTGGCGGTCCTTGAAGGCGGGATCGATCTCGACCGCGCGCATGCGCTCGGCCAGCAGGGGGGCGAACTCCTTGGCGCCGAGCTCGGCCTGCCCCTGCGCCTTGCGCTTGGCGTTGAGCGCCAGGCGCAGGAAGTCGGCGTTGTTCACGCCCGGCACCTCGACCGGGTACTGGAAGCCGATGAAGATGCCCCAAGTGCGCGCGCGCCTCGGGCTCGAGCCCGGCCAGGTCGCGGCCCTGGAACTGCAGCGACCCGGACGGTGACCTGGTACGCCGGGTGCCCGGCGATGGTCTTGGTCAGGGTGCTCTTGCCCGAGCCGTTGGGCCCCATGATCGGCGTGGACCTCGCCCGCGCGGCACGGTCAGGGACAGGCCCTTGAGGATGGGCTGGTCGTTGGTGGAGACGTGCAGGTCGGTGATGGTGAGCATGGGGTGTCGTGGCGGGGGAGGGCAGCCGCGGAGGTCGCGCGGCGACGCTCAGCCCACCGAGTTCTCCAGTTTCAGGGTCAGCAGCTTCTGCGCCTCGGCGGCGAACTCCAGCGGCAGCACCTGCAGGACGTCCTTGCAGAACCCGCTGACGATCGCGCCGATGGCGTCCTCCTGGGCGATGCCGCGGCTGCGCAGGTAGAACAGCTGGTCCTCGCTGATCTTCGAGGTCGAGGCCTCGTGCTCGACCTGGGCGCCCGGGTTCTGCACGTCGATGTACGGGTAGGTGTGCGCGGTGGCGTGCTTGCCGACCAGCATGCTGTCGCACTGGGTGTGGTTGCGCGCGCCGGTGGCCTTCGGGAAGACCTTGACCAGGCCGCGGTAGACGTTGCGCGAGTGGTCGGCGCTGATGCCCTTCGACACGATGGTCGAGCGCGTGTCGCGGCCGATGTGCACCATCTTGGTGCCGGTGTCCGCCTGCATGCGCCCGTTGGTCAGCGCCACCGAGTAGAACTCGCCGACGCTGCCGTCGCCGATCAGGATGCACGACGGGTACTTCCAGGTGATCGCCGAGCCGGTCTCGACCTGGGTCCAGCTGATCTTCGAGCGCTTGCCGCGGCAGGCGCCGCGCTTGGTGACGAAGTTGTAGACCCCGCCCGCGCCGGTCACGGGGTCGCCGGCGTACCAGTTCTGCACCGTCGAGTACTTGATCTCCGCGTCGTCGAGCGTCACCAGCTCGACGACCGCGGCGTGCAGCTGGTTCTTCGACGACTTGCGGCGCGGTGCAGCCCTCGAGGTAGCTGACGTGGCTGCCGACGTCGGCGATGATCAGGGTGCGCTCGAACTGGCCCGGACTCGGTGTTGTTGATGCGGAAGTAGGTCGACAGCTCCATCGGGCAGCGCACGTGCGGCGGGATGTAGACGAACGAGCCGTCGGAGAACACCGCGCTGTTCAGCGCCGCGAAGTAGTTGTCGGCGATCGGCACGACGGTGCCCAGGAAGCGCTCGACCAGCTCCGGGAACTGGTGGATGGCCTCCATGAACGAGCAGAAGATCACGCCGGCGTCGAACAGCTTCGCCTGGTGTGTGGTGCCGACCGACACCGAGTCGAAGACCGCGTCGACGGCGACGTTGTTCAGCCGCTTGGTCTCCTCCAGCGAGATGCCGAGCTTCTCGAAGGTGCGCAGCACCTCGGGGTCGATCTCGTCGAGCGAGTTGTAGGTCGGCGACTTGGCGCCCGCGGCCTTGGGCGCCGAGTAGTACGAGATCGCCTGGTAGTCGATCCGGGGGTAGTCGACGCTCGACCAGTCCGGCTCCTCCATGGTCAGGAACTTCGCGTAGGCCTTGAGGCGGAAGCGCAGCAGGAACTCCGGTTCGTGGCGCGCGGCGGAGATGGCGCGCACCACCTCCTCGGTCAGGCCGCGGCCGAGCGTCACCGCCTCGACGGCGGTCTTGAAGCCGTACTTGTAGGCCTCGGCGTCGGCGGCGCTGAAGGCCGGCGCGGCCGCCTCGCCACTGGCTGCGGGCTTCGCGACCGGTGCCTCCGCGGGCTTCGGCGCGGCCGGGGCCACGGGCGCAGCGGCCCCGGCCGGCTCGACGCTGAGCCGGCCGTGCAGTTCGCCGCGCAGGGCGTCCTGCACGAACTGCGCCGCGGTCGGCACCTGCTCGTCAGCCATGCCGGTGAAGGTGATGACCACGCGGAAGTCGTCGTTCAGCTTGTCGATGCGCTGGCGCGCGGCCTCGCCGATGCGCGCGCGAGCACGCGCGCCGCGATGGCGTCGATGCGCGCCACCTTCCGCAAGTAGCTCAGCGGCCGCTATTTCGCTTGCTGGCCGAGCGTCACGGTCGCGCCGCCGATCCACGCGTGTTCGTGTATGCCGCCGGTGGCTATTATTATCCCGGCAAGGATCTGTCGGCGCTGCGCGGCGAAATGCGCGGCTATCTTGATCGCGGCTACAACGTCGTGAAGATGAAGATCGGCGGCGCGCCGATCGCGGATGATCGCGAGCGCATCGAAGCTGTATTGAAGGAGATCGGCAGCCAGGCACAACTCGCCGTCGATGCCAATGGCCGCTTCGATCTCGAGACCGCCGTGGCCTACGCCAAGATGCTGCGCGACTATCCGTTGTTCTGGTATGAAGAAGCCGGCGATCCCCTGGATTTCCAGCTTCAGGCCGCATTGGCGGATCTTACCGGGCCCGATGGCGACCGGTGAAAACTTGTTCAGCCACCAGGACGCGCGCAACCTGATCCGCTACGGCGGGATGCGGCCCGACCGCGACTGGCTGCAGTTCGACTGCGCGCTGTCCTATGGGCTCTGCGAATATCAGCGCACGCTCGGCGTGCTGCAAACCTTGGGCTGGTCGCCGAGCCGCTGCATCCCGCATGGCGGCCATCAGATGTCACTCAATATTGCGGCTGGCCTTGGGCTGGGCGGCAACGAGAGCTACCCCGATCTGTTCCAGCCCTATGGCGGCTTCCCGGATGGCGTTCGCGTCGAGAACGGTCACATCACCATGCCGGATTTGCCGGGCATTGGTTTCGAGGAAAAATCCGATCTATACAAGGAAATGAAGGCCTTGGCGGGGTAGCGAACGCAGCTAAGGCCAAGGTTCATTCCGGGAACGTTGAAAACACGACCCGAGAATCCCGGAACTTGCAGATGTGCCACCGCGCGTCTTTGACGCGCTGCTTCGGGCTGTACCGGAATGACGGCACGTTTGCATCGGTCACGACAGCCGCATATCCAGCAACCGCCGGCCTTCCGGCTTGAGCAATTTCTTCACCGCGCTCGATGCGGCGATCTCGTCGCGGTTGGCGTAGGCTTCGTGGTTCTTTTCGATATCGTCGAGACGATAGAGATAGTTGACCATGATGCCCGCGGATTCGCGCAAGCCTTTCGAGGAGAGGTCGCCGAGCCAGTCGATGCGTTCCAGCCGCGCGCCGTTGCCGAGATGGAAGCGCGCCACCGGATCGATCAGCCGTCCCTTCGGCGTGCGCGCTTTCAGAAAATAATGCGCCGCGAGCGGTTCAAGGACCGAACGCAGTTGGCCGGCAAGTTCGGCATTCTCGACCCAATCCGGTTCATCCAGCTTGCGAGCAGCGCGCGGCCTCATCAGATACCGGAAGGTCGCTGCACCCCTTCACCATCGCTCAAGCCCGGCACCGGCGACAAGGTCACGAAATTGTCCAGTTTCGGCAATTCGCGCTGCAATTCCTCGACCACCTGCTTGATCAGGAAGTTGCCGAACGAAACCCGCCAAGGCCGCGCTGGGTGTTCGAAATCGAATAGAACACCGCGGTACGGGCCCGCTCGATGGCCACCGGCGGGCGGTCTTCGGCCAGCAGCGGCGCGATCGCGCCCGGAATGGACTCGGTCAATGCCACCTCGACGAAAATCAGGGGCTCGTCGAGCAACGCGGATGGAAGAACGCGTAACAGCGCCGATCGACCAAATCGACGCGGCGGCGCAGATCGTCCCAGTCACGGATTTCATGCACCGCCTCATAGCGAATGATCTTTTCGAGGATGTTGGCGGGACTCGACCAGTCAATCCTGCGCAGCACGAGAAATCCCCTGTTGAACCATGAAGACAGCAGATGCACGATGTCGCGGTCGAGCGCGGCGAGGTGCTTTTTGTCCTTAGTGATGCCGAGCAAATCCGCTCGCATCGCCACCAGTTCGCCGGTGCCGCCCGGCGCGCGGTTGAGCCGCCGGATCAGTTCCTGCCGCCGCGGTTCGGACGCGAAATGCAGATCGCTGGCGTCGTCGTCGCTGGGCTGCGCGCGCCAGGTCTCGATGGCATGGGACAGCTTTTCGCGGTCCGGGCCGTAGTCGCGCGCCAGCGTCTGGAAGAAGGCGAGCCGGCCGGCCGCATCGAGGTGATGATAGCGGTCGAGCACCTCGCGGGCCATCGCGGTACCGGGAAACTTCGCCCCGGCCCGACAGCAGCGCCTCGCAGATTTCGATCAGGTCGGAGGCGTCCTGTTTGTCGTCGGACGGTTCCCGCGCCGCAGCAGTGTGCGGCTTCGCTCGGAAATCGTGGAAAGCAGATCGGAGAAAAAGGCGTTGGCCATGGGGTGGGTCGAATCCAAACCGGGTGGGATGGGATTGTTACTTCATTTATGGCGAAGTTGGTCACAATCAAGCGCGCATGACAGCCTAGCGCAAAACCGCCCAGCCGTCATTGCCGGGCATGCCTGTTTGTCGTGCGCTGATGACGCAGACTTGTCGGCACGTCCAGATCGCCCTCATTGTTTCGCCGAAAACTCGGTCGGGGTTTTGCCGGTGACCTGCCGAAACGCATGCGAAAACGCCGGCACGCTGGCATAGCCGAGATCGGAGGCGAGTTGCTTGACCGAGACATTGGCGTCCATCGACAGTTTTTCGATCGCCGCCGCGATCCGCGCGCGCTGGCACCAGCTCTTGAAGCTCAGTTGCGTCTCCGATGAGAACAGCCGCGACAGCGTCCGCGCCGAGGTGCCGACTTCGCGCGCCAGCGTCTCGATCTCGTGCAACCCGGTCGGGTCGCCGAGCACGATGTCGGCCGCGCGGCGGCAGCGCGGCTCATGCGGCAGGGAATGAAGGTCGCGGAATCCTCGGCCTGGTGCAGTTCCAGCAACGCCAGCCTGACCAGCAACCCGGTGCGTCGGGATCGTTGCGGCCGTCGAACAGCGCCAGGATCGTCTCATGTAGCAACCGCGACACCCGCACCACGAATTCGGCATCGAGGCTCGCGCTGCGCTCCTGCCGCGCGAGCCACGCCAGATCGAAATACAGCGTGCGCATTTCGATATCGGCGAGCACGTCGATGGCGTGTTCGAACAGCGCCGGCACCCACACCGCGCGGTCCGGCGGCACCAGCCAGCGTCCCTTCGGGGTCGTGACCTGCATGGTGCCGCGCGGCGGCATACACCAGTTGCGCCTCGCGGTGCATATGGGTGTCGAGCCGCACGCCCTTGCGGTAATGTGCGCGCGACCAGATGCACGCCGTCGCCGGTGATCGATCGGCCGCCCTTGATGGCGGCGATTGGCGTTTCGGCGATATTCATTGGCCACATCCCGTCAGGACAACACCCTATAACCTATTTCAGAAAACAGAGGAATTCGACGCCGAGGA
The DNA here is from genome assembly GCA_963818245.1 of uncultured Planctomycetota bacterium. Lineage (GTDB taxonomy): Bacteria > Planctomycetota > UBA11346 > UBA11346 > UBA11346 > BOG-1363. The sequence continues at coordinate 2,223 of CAWFSD010000001.1, read as the reverse complement.
TATCGACATGAACAGCCCGACCAGGGTGATCGGCTTCGTCAACGCCGCCCACTTTATCGACCATTATTCGATGCTGATTTTCGCTGCCGCCGTCATCGTGATGGGGCCGGCGCTCGGCATGGCCTATTCCGAACTGCTGCCTTATGCCACGCCCGGCTTCATCGCGTTCGGCGCGGGATCGCTGTTCACCGGCTGGCTCGGCGATCGCTGGAGCCGCCGCCACATGATGGTGATCTTCTTTGCCGGCATCGGCGCTCTCGATGATCGCGGTCGGCCTGGTGCAGACGCCGCTGCAACTCGGCGCGGCGTTGCTCTCGATCGGCACTGTTCGCCTCGATCTATCATCCTGTCGGCACCGCCATGATCGTGTCCTATGCCGACAGGCTCGGCCGCGAGATGGGCCTCAACGGCGTCTGGGGCAATCTCGGCGTCGCGTCGTCCGCGCTGGTCACCGGCGTGGTCGGCCAGTATCTCGGCTGGCGCTGGGCCCTCATCATTCCCGGCATTGTCACGATCCTGATCGGCGTGGCCTTTGCGCGACTGGTGGTTCATGAGGACCGCTCCGGTTTCAAGCAGGCCGCGGCGCAGGCGCGTGTGGCGAAGCAGGACATGTGGCGGGTGATCGTTCGCTGTTGATCGTGGTGATCGCGATCTCCACCACCTTCAACGCGGTGACGGTGGCGCTGCCGAAACTGTTCGCGGAGCGGCTGGCCGACCTGACCGCAGCCCGGCGCTGCTCGGCGTGATCGCGGCCTGCGTCTATGTGTTCGGCGCGATGACGCAATACACCATCGGCAAGCTGCTCGACCGCTACTCGCTGAAACCGTGTCGCTGCCGCTGTCGTTCGTGCTGGCGCCGTTTCTGTATTTTGCGGCCACGCTATCGAACCTGCCGCTGATTTTGGTCTCGATCGGGATCGTGATGGGGGCGTTCGGGCAGGTTACCGTCAACGATGCCATGGTCGGCAAATATACCAGCGAGGAGTGGCGCTCGCGGGCCTACGCGGTGCGCTATTTCGTCGGCTTTACCGCGGCCGGGGCCTCCGTCGGCCTCGTGGCATGGCTGTACCAGCAGGGCGGCTTTGTCACCATGCTGCACGCGTTCGGCACGCTGTGCCTGCTGGTGATCGTCGCCGCCCTCATCCTGCCGCAGGAAATCAAGGTGCCGGCGGCGCAGGCGAACTGAGGCTGTTGCCATATCGGCCGGATCAGATCCGGCCGATCTGGCCTGAGAATCTTTGAATGCCAAACTCACGAGCGCGGACGTTTGATCGTGTCGTGAGGTGCGTATGGATATGCCATCGAGTGCTCCGGTCGGCGATCTGGTCGACCGTTCCGTGGCCAATTCCGGCCGGAACGGTCGGACGCGCTGCTCGATCAAGCCAAGTACCTTCATCACACGGGCAGTCCCTGGTTTTTGGCGCTGACCGCGCTTGGTGTCGTGTTCGGCGACATCGGGACCAGCCCGCTCTATGCCTTCCAGGTCGCGCTGATCGGTGTCGGCCATGCCTCCGACCGCGGCCAACATCCTTGGGATCGTCTCGCTGATTCTCTGGGCGCTCACCGTGATGGTCTCGCTGAAATACGTCGTCTTCGTGCTGCGGGCCGACAATGACGGCGAGGGCGGTATCCTTGCACTGCTCTCGCTGGTGGGCCTCCGAGCAGGTTGCCAACGGCGCGGAAGCTTCCTGCGCTCGTCCTGCTCGGCGTCGTGGGCGCCTCCCTGCTCTACGGCGACGGCGTCATTACGCCGGCGATCTCGGTCTTGTCGGCGATGGAGGGACTGAAACTGATCGCGCCGGAATTCGAGCATTTCATCCTGCCGGCCACGGTCGCAGTCCTGATCGGACTATTCGTGATCCAGAAATACGGCACCGGGGAGCATCGGCAAGCTGTTCGGCCCGATCATGGTGGTCTGGTTTGTGGTGCTCGGCGGCTTGGGGCTGGCCAATATCTGGATGGCGCCCGCCATCCTGGGGGCGGTCAACCCGCTCGAGGCCGTACATTTCCTGATGCATGATCCAAAAATTTCCTTTGTCGTGATCGGCGCGGTGTTCCTGGCGCTCACCGGTGGCGAGGCGCTCTATGCCGACATGGGCCATGTCGGCGCTTCGGCGATGCGCCGGCCTGGTTCGGCCTCGTACTTCCGGCGCTGCTGCTGAATTATTTCGGACAGGGCGCGCTGATCCTCAGCGATCCCGCCGCGGCCGACAATCCCTTCTAC